>DATAWK010000044.1:0-1989 GCA_036267255.1 Acidobacteriaceae bacterium
CTCACTTACCTATCGAGGTGGAACCGACACGTGATCCCGTTAGCTCTGCTCTGCGCCTCAAGTAAACAAGATGACCGATTCAGATGCAGTGTGAACCTCAAACAAAGAGATCAGGTTCTGCGTGATGGGCAACAATACCGGTTCGTCCGGGAGCTATCTCCGCCGCAAGCTGATGTTTATCCTGGTAATCCCCGCTGTTTTGGGCACGAAACGGTATCGGTGCATCGGTGAACAATCCATCGAGCCGATTGTTCAGTCCCTCTATAGCGAGCCCGGTCTCTGCTTCGCTAAGACGACCGGTGCCATAGACGGCAAATGTGGGCAGCACTTCCATGCCGGAGAAGAACAAGGTTCCGTGAGTGATGGGAAAGAGGATCTGCTCTAGCGAACCGTTGATACCGCGCGCACCATAATCGTCAAAAGGACCACCAACTGTGACGGAGAGCAGTGCCCGTTTGCCCGCAAAGCCGCCTTCTCCATAGCGGTGTTGATTCCCAGCATCCTTGTATCCGTAGGCCAACCCGTACGCAAAGACGCGGTCAACCCAGCCTTTCAGGATCGCCGGAAAGCTGAACCACCATATCGGAAATTGAAAGACGATAGCGTCTGCCTGGCGCAGCTTGGCCTGTTCGTCCTCCACGTCCTGAGTTTGCGCGCGCTTCGCATATGCGTTCCCGGATTCGCTGACGAAGCACAGTCGGTCCTCGTTCACTCGCTGAGGAAAGTCAGCCGCATCGAAGACCGCTTTCCAGTTCATCGCGTATAGATCGCTTTCGAGAACGCGATGTCCAGACGCAAGCAAGCTTGTCTTGGCGGCTTCCACGAGCGTGCGTGTTAGGGACGTAGGCTCTGGGTGAGCATGGATCAGCAAAACAGTCTTCTGCATTTGGCTTCCTCTGGGTGGTACATCCTGACTCCCTAAAGAGATGAAGACTGAAGCTTCTAAGATGCAGAAATAATGGTACTTACAAATATGTGATGTACTATCAAAAAAGATAGTGTAGTGAGGAGCAGCCGGTGACGAAGCGTCGTTTCAAAGAATACGAACTGGAAACCGGCTGCGGCGTCGAGGCCTGTTTAGAAGTGGTCGGGGGAAAGTGGAAGGGGCTCATTCTCCACCACCTTATGCAACATGGGACGCTGCGCTTCAATCAGCTTCAGAAGCTGAAGCCGAACCTGAGCCCCCGCATCCTCACCGCCCAGCTTCGAGAACTGGAGCGAGATGAGGTAATAGTCCGTGAGGTCTATCCAGTCGTTCCACCGAAGGTGGAGTACTCGCTGTCACCTGCCGGGGAATCGCTTCGTGAACTGATTCAAGCGATGCAGAAATGGGGTGATCGTTTCCTCGTTCGGGTCAATGCACCCGTTCGGAAAACCTCGGCCAAGTGACACCAGTCGAAAATCCCATGGTTGACCTCTCTGGGAAGAGGCAAGCTCCCGCGAGACACATTCGGTGAACTTCGGAGAGTTATGATTTGTCGAGTCCATGTCGCTTGGTGGTAAATCACCAATGCACTCATCGAGGCCGGATTAGTAATGGGAAGTCGGCTTGTGTTGATGGATTGCTGGGTGACCCGCACCTGTCGCGCTGGCCCACGCTTCCGATGGATACTGTGCGCTGCGCCGCACAGTATCCGCGCCGGTCGCCCACCCTTAGAAAACGCTTCTAGCTGGCGCATCCACAATTCCGAAATTGATACAATGGAGGTAAGCACTCCGCGCGCCTTTCTCAAGCCAGCGTATTTCCCCCAATCGCACGGAGTTTTCGGCGGCAAATTTTCGTTTTTTGCAGAATAGTCACAGCGAAAGCGAAAATACTTGAGGTTTCCAATTCATAGCGCAGCAATCAAAGCGCTTGCCGCAAAAACAGCGCTGCACAATCCTTCAATTAGCTTGCACAATCCTTCAATTACGCTGCATAATCCTTCAATTACCCAGCCCAATTCGCCCACAAACCTTCCGGTGCAGCCGCAACATCAGTGCGACGAG
>DATAWK010000045.1:0-2573 GCA_036267255.1 Acidobacteriaceae bacterium
GCCTTTGGACAGGGGGTTATCAACCACGGCCATATCGGCAGTCCATTTACAATTTCATTCTCATCGGTTAATCAGCGTGGCCCGCGTGAGCGCAGAATACGTAATGCGATGACGGGCGAAACCATCAATATTCGAGCCTCGTCACGCCAGCGCGAACAATTCCAGGCTTTGTTGAACCCGTCCCAAATCGTTGAAGCGGACGGCAGAACCGCATTTTCTCCTACGCGGGTATTTAATTCCTTATTTTCCCAAAGTCCCCTTCCTTAGCGGTTCCTCGACTCCGTTATTCCTTTGGCTGTTCTGCTTCTTTCGAGGCCCATTTCTGGACGTTCTTAAACATGGGATATAATTCCTCCGACAATGCATCGGTCATTTGCCACATCGTTTGAATCGAAGCTTCCCTTTGTTCATCGTTCGGAATGCGGCCAAAGTACATTAGTTCACGCCGTAGTCTAAGCAGCGCCTGCGCCGCTCTCACCGCTGTGAACTTTGCGTCTTTGGTCATCTAAAGATCAATCAGCACAAATAATGCCACGGCCATCCTCGGGCCTCTCTAAATGGGCAGGGCGGCGCTGCCGAGACTGTCTCAAAAGGTTTTTGGCAGAGTGCAGGGTCGTAGGTTTCACGGGTTTGAATATAGGAACCGGAGAAGCTGCATGGCCTGCAAGTATTTGGCCCAATGGTTTTGAATGTCCGTTTGGAGGTTGCCTACCAAAGCCATGGCCTTTTTCAGGCTGGGTCTGAGGTCCGAACGCCATCTTTTGTACAACACCCGCAAGTTCAATGTGGTGCAGAGCAGCGCCCATTGCGTTCGCACGCTTTCCAAGCCCCAAACTGTCCAACGTCGGAACCCATCGTGTTGTTTGATCTGCGCAAAGCGCGGTTCGATGATTTGGCTGCGCTGCTGCCATTGCTGTAGCGGCATCGCTTGCTGCAGCCGTTGGCGCATGGCTTGCACCACCGCCTGATGCGGCCAGACTTCAATCTGTCGGCCTTTGGCATCGCGCGTACAGTGCTCCCGTACTGGACAGTCCTGATGATGGCACCGAAAGCGTTCCACTCTTTGACCATTTTTGGTGGTTTTACCTTCGTAATCTAATGACCGGCCTTGCGGACAGGTGACGGTGTGGCCAACCGGATCAATGCTGAAGCGTTGCGTTGCGTAGGGGTTGTCTTTCGGGGGCTTGCCTTCGCGCGGCGGCGCCAGCACCTTCAAGTCCTTGTCCTTTGCGGTTTGCAGGTCGGCTCCGCTGCCGTAACCAGTATCGGCCACCGTCAGGGTGTCAGTCGCGGCCACACCAAGATTTTGACGAGCCTCTTCAATCATGGGGGCGAGTTGCCCCTCATCGGTTTCCTGTCGGTTGGCGTCGCAGGCGACGATGATTTTTTCCTTCTCATCGGCGATGGCCTGGGCGTTATAGGCGTAGCGATTGGTATTGCCAACTTTCATGCGACGCGCCTCCGGTTCGACCGGATGATAGTGCTGGCGACCATCGGCTTGAAGCTGGGCCAGTCCTTTTTTGATTTCCTCTCGCAGAGCCTGGCGTTGCGCCAAACCAGCAGGCAGCCGGTAGCCAGGCGCCTGGGTTTGCGGATTTTCCTCAACCACTTTGAGTTCGATCTCCTCCAGGGCCCCATCCAGTTGGGCCAGGAGCTTTTCCATGTACTCCTTGCTCCAGCCATTGGGGCCGCTGCAGGCTGCTTGGATTTTTGTCCCGTCCAATGCTTGCAAGGCAAAGCCAACCGCGCCGGTCTTTACCGCCAAGTGCACGGTTTGTTTAAAAATCCCGCGGAGTGCTTCCTTGTTATTGCGCCAGAAACGCCAAAGGCTGTTATGATCGGGAGCGATCAGACCGCTCAACCACAGCAGCGACAATTGCTCGGTGCAGGCTGCCTCCAACTTGCGGGTCGAACGAATGCGGTGGAAATAGCCGTAGAGCCAGATCTTCAAAAGTAGACTCGGTGCATAGGGAGGTCGACCTTCGACCGCCACGGGCATGGCCAAGCCCAAAGCCGGCAAGTCCAGTTGTTCAACGAACTCTCGAAGGAACCGGGCGGGATGATCCCCCGGCACCCAGTCTTCAAGCGCCGGTGGAAAAAGAAACTGTTGGCCGTAGTCAGGAGCAATCGGTTGTGTCATCGTTCTATTCGACGTCAGCAACCCCAAAACTGTTACAAAGTTTTGAGACAATCTCGGCACGTCCGCCCTACCGGAGCGCGGCTGTGTCGGAGACCAGCCGCAGCAGCCAGAATCGCCCAACCAACTTTCGTAACACGGAGTCCCTCTTCCATCCGACGTACTGTCCCGAAAGCTTTCAGGAGTGCCTCCCTATCCTCACTCTTCCTGTGACACGAAGAAGCTTCAAAAGTCCGTCACGGAACGGCGTACTTCGCAAGTGGCGCTGCCACCGCCGTCAAGGAACCCTTTGCAAAAGGTTCGCTTTCTTCGCCAACTGCCCGAGATCATCCTGATAAAAGTATAGCTGGCGCCCGCCGGGTCCCTGGGCAGTGCTCCATGAATGAATAAACATCATCGTTTTTGGGGCCTTGACCCAATGCGCCGAACCGTCAAT
>DATAWK010000046.1:0-1744 GCA_036267255.1 Acidobacteriaceae bacterium
CCGCAGCCTGGGCATCAGGGGTAGCATCCGTAACGTCTCTGCCTGAAAGTTCATCAGCCGAAAGCACCTTGGCCGGTGTCTGCACGCCGTACAGTTCGGCTGCACGGATCAGGCTTTCTGGTGCCTTGATCGGCTTGTAGCCCTTGCGTTCAAGCTGATCGGCGGTCCCTTCGCCGGTTAGGAGCCGCGAAAAAATAAACTGGTCAAATTGGGCTTGTTTAATTTAGGGGTTTTGGGATCAGCAGCTGCATGCATGATGCAGCTGCTGCCGAACGGATTCGCAGAAAGTTCCAAGCCCTTACTGTTGTTATGGACGAACGTATGCGGCGGCAATGGGCAGCTGCAGAGGCTATGGAGTTGGCTTGGGGTGGCGTCAGCTGTGTGGCCAGGGCGACCGGGCTTTCGCGGACTACTATCCTGGCGGGCATTCGTGAACTCAAAGGCCAAGAGGCGGCGGCGGTGTCGCCCAGCGCTAACATCCGGCGTCCGGGCGCGGGTCGCAAGCCTTTGGTTGAATCGGATCCGGAGTTGTGGGATGCGTTGGACGCCTTGGTCGATCCCGGCACGCGCGGCCATCCGGAGACGCCTTTGCGTTGGACTTGCAAGAGCACGCGGACATTGGCTGAGGAACTTGGCCGTCAAGGCCATCCTGTCAGTGATCGTACGGTGGCCTGCCTGCTCTATGCCGCCGGTTACAGTTTGCAAGCCAACCGCAAGACGCGGGAAGGCAAAGGCCACCCTGACCGTAATGCCCAGTTTGAGCACATAAGCCAACAGGTGCAGCGCGTGCAAAAACGCGGTCAGCCGGTGGTCTCGATCGACACGAAAAAGAAGGAAAATGTGGGAGATTTCAAGAATCCTGGCCAGGAATGGCGGCCGGAGGACGATCCCCAGAAAGTTCGCGTTCATGATTTCAAGGACAAGGAGTTGGGCAAGGCCATTCCGCATGGCGTTTATGACATGACCAACAATCAGGGTTGGGTCAGTGTCGGCATCAATCACGACACAGCGTATTTCGCGGCCAACAGCATTCGGCAATGGTGGGAGAAAATGGGCCACAAGCGCTTTTCCCGGGCCAGCGAATTGATGATCACGGCCGATGGCGGCGGCAGCAATAGTTACCGTAGCCGTTTGTGGAAAGTGGCCTTGCAACATCTGGCGGATCAATTGAACTTCAAGCTGAAGGTATGTCATTTTCCACCGGGGACCAGCAAATGGAACAAAATTGAACATCGGCTATTCAGTTACATAACCAGCAACTGGCGCGGCCAGCCGCTCGTAAGTCTGGCAACGATTGTGAATCTCATCGCCAGCACAACCACGACGACAGGGTTGCTCGTTGAGGCCGCATTGGACACCAACGTCTATGAAACAGGTATCAAAGTAAGTGACGAGGAAATGGCGACCCTTCGTCTAACACCATGTGATTTTCATGGAGAATGGAACTATACCATAGCTCCGCGGAAAAAGACACATTGACCAGTTTATTTGTTCGCGGCTCCCAAATGTGCCGCGACATTCAAATTCACTGAGCTCTACGGGGGTACGGGTTTTCGCCAACTTGACAAAGCCTCAAGAGCCCAGGCGTCCGCCAGGATATCACAAAAAATTGCCCTGACCCGCATCGAGCACAAAAAAGCTGGGTGTGGCAAGCATCGCCCAAAGCGGTGCTTTCTCTCGTCAGCCTGCGCCATCTCGCTGGGCTTGCCAGACGATTGTTTTGAGCTGACAACGCTGCGTCAGT
>DATAWK010000047.1:0-349506 GCA_036267255.1 Acidobacteriaceae bacterium
TGCTGATCGGGCGGCATGATGCTCGTGGTGGACTTGTATTCCTTGGGGATGGCAAACGCGATGGCGAGACTTACCAGCAGAGAGATTCCGGTCACCCGCGCCAGCCTGTGGCGATGCTTCCAGAGCAATATGGCGCGGATCGCCCAGGTTGGCTCGTGGCTAATCGGCACCGTCTCCTCCAGTTCCAGGGTCGAAAGGACTGAGTTGCGAATCATCGTCTTGCCCTCCCAATCGGTCGATAGGAAAGTTGAAAGGTGAACGCCGCATTGTGCTGCGGAGTCGCAGATAACAGCGGAAAGCGCCACCGCTCCGTCTGCTCCTCGACACGCAATTGCCATTCAGGACGAAGTGCAATATCGACCGCGGCACGCAGGTCTCGTAAAGATCCGCCGCGCAGAAACTCCCGATTGACCGTCATGCTGCGCCCACTCAGTTCCACGGAAGAACGCGGCGAGAGATGCCAGGTCGCCCATGCTTGCTCGCCGTCTCCTTCGCGCCCGATCCAACTGCCAATCAGTTGCCGGTTGTTCGTATAGCCGCTCAGGTAGTGAACGTTGAAGTAGAAGAATCCTGGAAAGGCCAGATCACGGTGCGGCGAAAGCAGACCCTCGGCGCGAAATGTCAGACGCGGCAATTGCGGCACGCAACGAAGGAAGACCCCGGATAGCCAGGCGCTCTCAGTCGGGTAGGCCAACGGGAAAGGCTGGTCCTCGGAAAAGCCGTCGAAATAGCTCGTCAGACAATTCCGTAGCCCGGGGATTCGATATTGGGCATCGAGGGCAGCGCGTCGATCTCCCGGATCGTTTGTTCCGTTCATCGTCCCTGTTGAAAATATGCTGCGCAGGAAGGTGGAGCTGTTCACAGGTGAGCCTGTACCACCGAAGATGACGGTGCGCGAAACACTGAACTCAAAGTTCGGTGTGGGTTTGAACGAGATCTTCTCGCCATGAATGAAGGGTTGATCCCCAAGCGCAACGCCTGGGCTCCCAAAGAGAGTGTTTGTCGGTCGCACATACTGCGCACCAGAGAGACGGCCTATGAGCACCTGGGCACGAATGGGACCAAGCAGCTTTAAGATGCCCGGCAGCACGAATGGACGAACGCGGTCGTAGCGAAGCATATCGATCGGCTCGGCGTTGTTGCTGAAGAGGGTCGCGCCGCTTCGCGCTGGTCCCCACCAGAGGGATTGACGCCCAATCGTGAACTGATTATTGGAGACCGTGAAGGAGACATTCGCTTCGAGGATTCTCCCGCGAAGGAAGCCGGAGAGTGGCCCCGCTGCCGCCGTCGACGTGAAGTCCGCCGCCGCGATCTGCTGTTGCGCTGACGCATCCGGAACTGGCGCTGAAGGCACTCGCTGGAGTTCGGTTCTGACATAAGCAGCGAACGGACCAGCCGTTGCCCGGAAGGAGACTCCCGAATAGAGGTTGACTCCCTCTGCAAATGGCCGGCCATCGTCATTCACAAGGGTTTCGCCAAAATGAAATCCGTCAGTTAAGGGTCGGCCGGCAATCGCGGTCACTCGTTGATCCAGCGATTCGAGGCGAAATTCGGCGTTATGCCCGCCGGCACGCCGCTCGAGTTCGGCAGCGAACTCTTCTTTCAAGCTATCGAGGAGGGCAGGAGCATCGGGCACAATTGGTTTTACGGCTAGCTGCGCTTCAGCTTCGTCTACCAGACGCGCGCAATCCATGCGGGTCCACGGGCGCAGACTAAAGAAAGCGGTTGGAAGGTATCCCTCGGCAGCAAGTCGCTCGAATGCAGGGTAAACCCAGCTTTCAATCGGAACATATGTCGACGCCATGTCGGAGGCGCGAGCCTGCGTTCCGTCCTGTGGATCGGAGAAACCGGCGGCTTGAAGAGTAAGAGTCATCATGAGACACATCGCAAGCAGTGAGAAAGTCTTTAGCATGGATACTGCGCGCCTACAGCGCCGCCGCAGCTACAGCGGCAGTGATCGCAATGGACCCGGCAAGTTGCCCGGTGCTCAGCAGGTTTTTCCAGAACAACGAACCGCCGAGGATCTTCTGTGGCACGACAACGACATCGCCCGGATTGAGTTTGGTTGAAAGAACGTTACCGTCGAACCATCCCCCTGAACGGCGACCAACAACTGAGCCATTCGCGTGGATAATGAATATTTCCTTTCGGTTGGCCGTTGCGTTGGTTCCACCAGCGCGGCTGAGATACCAACCGGCAGTTTTATTCGGCGTATAGGTGAGAGCGGTCGCATTGTAGACCTGGCCGGTCACGAGCACAAAGCCCGGTCGCTTCGGAATCGTCAGTGCGTCTCCCCGGCGCAGCTCAATGTCCGCAGGCGTGTTCGCCCAACTGTTAATGTCGGCGCTGATATGAATCACCATGCGACCGGTAGGGGGATGACTCTTCAGATCCGAAAGCACCTGGTTCTGCTGGGCCTTGATGAGTTGCAACTCCCCGCCTGCGTTGCCGCCTGCCAGGCTGGGCGAGAGCCGCGCCGCCGCCGAGTTTGTCTCAATCTGCCGAATCAGTTCTTCGCGGCTCTTCTGCTCAAGATCACGAACCTGTACTCGGGTCAGCACTGCACCCATCGGATAGGCAGTCGGTAAAAGGCCTCCCGCTCTCCGCAGAACCGAGCTGAGCCGCTCGCCATCTTTAAATCCGTAGCTGCCCGGAAATCTGACCTGGCCCCTGATCGTTACCGACTCGCCCATGTCATTCCAATTGGTGATCTGATGGATCGCCAGAATGTCTCCCGGCTTGAGCAGAACGTCAGCGTGCGGATCGGATCCGGCAACCGCAGCCCCGATTTGGACTGTTGCGAGATCTTCGACGAGGCGATTGCCATGGCTCACGTCATAACTTGTGAGATCGGCGCTTTCCTGCAGGGCGTCCCGCTTGAATCCGCCCGCCATGCGGACGAGTCCCGCCGCAGTCATGCCTTTGGACATCGGATACGTGCCGGGCCGCAACACTTCGCCGCGGATCGTCACCTTCGGAGCATCCATTTCGTAGCGTCCGAAGATCCGGATGGTATCGAACGGACGCAGGTCGATATTGACGTTCCCGATCAGCACATCGGGAACGTTGAAGTCGATGGTCACCGCGTGCAGATCGGGCGGAATGAGCCGGACAATTTCTCCACGAGCCGCGGGTTCAGGCAACATGTCTCGATAGCTGTGGAGCACATCGCTGAGGCGCATGCCATCGCTATAAGGCAGACGTCCAGGACGCACGACATGACCTGCGAGATAAATGGCTCGCTGGCTGTACGGCAGGATCGGTTCAATACGAATCCGGTCTCCATCCTCGACATGGAAATCATCAATGGCATTCCGGGCGGTTTGCAGGTTTTGCGCGTCGTGATCGGGCAGAGTTACTGTCACACGCTGACTGTGGGCGTCGATGCGTTCGACCCTGATGTGGCTGAGCGAAGCTGCGACGGTAAGTCCCCCGGCGTCCTCGATGACGGAGGCGAGCGTTGTTTCCCCCGCTTTGAGCTCATAGATCGCCGGACGTTTGACTGCGCCGGATATTGCGATCTGAGGACCGGCGGGCGGCACAAGCAGGGTATCCCCGCTCTCAAAGGGCGCACTGCCGTTGCGAATGCCATGGAGCAGGAAGTCATAGAGGTCGATCTTTTCAACCAATTGCTTGCCGCGATAATGGAGTAGCGTGCGCAGCGAACCGACCGACGTAGGACCGCCGGCGGCGTAGAGCGCACTCAAGGGAGTAGCAAGTGCGCTGATATCGTAGCCGCCAGGCTGCTGAACATCGCCGACTACGTAGACGCGCACCGAACGCAGGCCCGACACAGTAACCGCAACCTGCGCATTGCGGAACTGTTGCTTAAGCTCACTCCCGATCAGACCCTCGGCCTTCTCGAGAGACAGCCCCGCAAGTTGGATGGATCCCGCTTCAGGAAGAAAGATGCGGCCGTCGCGGTCGACGGTACGAGTAATACTTTCAGTAACTCCTCCCCAGAGATTGATTGTCAGCGTGTCTCCGGCCCCAACGATATAATCCGGCCCCAACGGCACATCGAGGGGAGTGTTCTGGCTCGAGATTCCCATCGCAGCCGCAGAAGCATCGCGATTTACGAACACATCCGATCCAAAGCGCCGTAGCCGAGAGGTTTCGGTCGGAATCTGCGTGTAGAGATCGCGCATCGATTCCAGGTTGTAGGGAGCGGGGCGCCGAAGGACCTTGGGCAGGTCGGTCGATGCGTTCGCCTTCTGCCCGCGCCGACGGCTTTCCGCAGCACTCTCCCGGCCGCGATCCGGACCCCTGAATTGACCCGTGTTTACCGAAGCGCCATTTTCGCCACCGCGTGGCAATCCTCCGCTCATACCAGCGTTTGCGGCGAATCCTGCCTCGGCTGCTGCATCGCCACTCCTCGCGAGTGAAGACCCCGCAAAGGACAGGGAATTGGGAGCGTCTTCCTCCGGAACGCTCGATCCCATCGACTGAAGGTCATCGTCGGATACATACCCACGGGCACGCAGAACGCTTGTAATACTCGCACGCAGGCTGGCGTTCGAGGAGATCTGGTTGTAAAGCATCTGATCGGAGATATTGTTCGGATCGATCTGTACGTCTTGCTGCTGCATGCGATCCGCTAGTTCCGACTTCAGCTCGACGACAAGGTCAGGACTTTCTTGCAGGATGCTGATGATCTGGTCGGCGGAAAGCGCTGTTGGGGGCGTCATGCCCGCAAAACCTGTGGAGCTATCACTGTTCTCCGAGTCGTCACTGTTGGCAGACATCGCCGCTAACCCGCTACCGGAGTCGTCACTGTTGGCAGACGTCGCCGCTGACCCACTACCGGAATCGTCCGTTTGAGATTGTGTCGTGGTCTGCGTTGATGTCGGGGCGGCCATCTCTTGGCCGTATGCGGGGAGAGCGGCGATAGAGGATGAGAGCACCAGTATCCCTGCCGCTGCGAAGCAGAAAATCCGGGACAGGCGAGCGGAGCCGAGGCTTATGCGCGGCTGCTGACTCGGATCGATATTTGCTACAACGGTAAAGCTGGCGGACTGTGGCATAGGCGTTTTGTTCTTCGTCTATGAACGTAGAAGAGTGAGGGCTGTGGGCGTGTCATGCGTTCGTCAATGAAATGTCATTCCTTTGTTGCCCGACATCAAACCGCGAGAAGTCACCGGGTTTTGTCTGTATGCGGAGTGAACTCGGTTCCGGGCCTGCCGAGGAGTGGCGGACCGCCGGTCGGTCAGTCGAGTCAATTGAGCGCATTGAACGCGGCGGGAGCCATTCGATCAAGACCGTGACAATTCCATTACCCTGCGATGACAACTTTGCCCGGTTCACTCTTTAAGCTCGGCTGTAGCTTCTCCCTTTTTATACCGGGACTTCAGAAGCACTTTTCTAATTCGGAGTGACTATGCCGCGACTCGATTCCCTCGTTCAGACAGAGACGCCTTCTCCAGTTCTAAGGAGTCGGAAGGATAACGGTGCGAGCGGCGAGCGCATCCGGCAAAGAGCACCGCAGGAGGATGGAGCTCACGCGCCGAGTAGGCCGCAAGACACTCTTCTCAGTAATATGGACTTGCCGCTCCATCAAACCTTCTATCCGCTCGGATTCGCTGTTGAGATCATGACGAATGATCCAGATGTCCTCGTCGCCGCGAATGAGAGTTTCGGACACAGGCGACTATGCAGGGGACACGCCGCCCTGCAGGTGCGCATTGGCATCAGCGAGGGAGGCAGCTCAAAATGCCCACCTGAACCCACTCGACGTGAATACAACCACCTGTACTCCCTGGTTGCAGATGGGGATAACCAGGCGTTGCTGGATCTGAGAACTTGCACGAGCTTTGTCTGGCTGAAGAAAGCCGCACTGAACAATAGGCTCTATTTCCGTTATAACTTCCTCGAGAAAGTTGTGTATCTATTGCTTGGCGCATCCGCCTTGACCGACATCCACGCCGCCTGCATCAGCAAGAACGGGAAGGGAATTTTGCTCTGCGGTAATTCGGGTGCGGGCAAATCAACGCTTGCTTATGCGTGTGCACGCGCCGGATGGACCTATACTTCAGACGATACCTGTTACCTGATCAACAATTCGAAGACACCGCGCGTGATTGGACACGCTCATCGACTTCGCTTCCGTCCGGAAGCAAAGACGCTCTTCCCGGAATTGGAAAACCACAACGTTACACCGCGTATGGAAGGAAAACCGTCGATCGAGGTGCGGATTTCTGAGCTTCCCGGTCTGCACATCAGGACTGCCCCCGAAGTCAAAGTGCATTCAATCGTTTATCTGAACCGTTATTCCTTGGCAACGGGGAGACTCGCAACATTACCGGCCGGAACGGCAACATTGCGTCTCCGCCAGGAACTATTTTCTTCCGGAGAAATTCGCGAGAAGCATAAAACGATATTGGAGACTCTCTCGGATGTTCCCACCTTCGAGTTGCATTATTGCGCCCTGCACGATGCGATGCGGAAGCTCGACCTTCTGGAGCAAGACCTATGAAACTCCAGCGCCGCGCCGCAATTGATCGCTGAAGGTTCTTCTCGGCGAGTGGCAAAGCGGCTATGGAGCCTGGAAATTCAACCCCTTTCTGCCTGACGACTGATATAGTCGCCATGGAACTTTATCTCATCGCCGCTTCGGATTAGCCACGGCTTCAATTCACTTCTTTTTCGGATGCAGCCGAAGAACTTGTTGCCTTGCCGGCCCAGCCACGGTATATGGTTCGCTATGGCCTGGAAACAATGTAGACCCGCCAGAAAAGCCCGGGGAGTCAGTATCTTCGTCACACTCCCGATTCTTGTTTCACTGCGCCGCCGGAGTTCGACTTCGTCGACATTGAAGTCCCAGTACTCCCGCGTGTACAGATCGAAGTCGGATTCGGCGAGATAAGAGGCGGTCGTTTGATACAAATCCATCGCGTTCCACCGATAAATATAGTTAGGAATGCAGCTGTCACGCACTCCGCCAGTTTGAAAGCCGCTTGCAATCACCGCCGGCAGCTCGTAGGGAAAGGAAAATCGCAATCTCAGGAGTAGCTGCATTGCTAACGAGTTGTTCGGCTCGAGGCAAATGACGTACCTGCGGCTGACCCGAAGCATCTCGAGAAGAGCTTTGTGCGGAGACCGGCAGTGATGTAGCACCTCGTGCGCCAGCACCAGATCGTAGGAGCCGTCGGCCAACTCCATCGCTTCTGCATCCACCCTCACTGTGCGCATCTCAGCGCCATCCAAGTCAGCTTGTTCGGAAGGCCTCGGATCCAGCAGATTCGACAGTGTAATCCTGGTAAAGCCAATCCTGCGGAGCGTCCTGCCATCCTCGGCGCTGCCGCCCACAACCAGAACATTGCTTAGGAGATCGAGTCCCATGGAATGCACGCAATTCCGTAAAATCTTTTCAAAGCGATTGCGATTTTTCCCTCTACGGATAGTTGGCTCGGGCATAAACTTTGCCGCGACAGTCGCTTTTTCCATCTGCATTATTTTCGCCTTGTGCATGCGCTCCCTGCTTACGCAATCTGTCCTGCATCCTACCCAACTCGCCAGACTCAACTTGTCAACAAAATGTTTTATTTCTGCAACGCCGGAGGTGGCCGCTGCACTGTCTTCTTCAACAGGTTCGTCGGAGACACTTGTGTCTTCACGGGATCACGCTTCGGCGCGAGACAGCCGTGAACCAAAGGCTTCGGCCGCAGTCGGTACTGTAGAGCAGTGTTTTCGAGTCGTTTTCCCAGGAAGTCTGAATCTGATTGCAGGGCTCATCGGCAATGGGCCGCGTCACGCCCGTCTTCTGGTCGCGAATCCAGAGGTTCCACACACCATCTTTGAAGTGACTGTAAGCCATCCAGCGCCCATCGGGTGACAACGCCGGGTAGCGGGAGTCACCGAGAGCAAGCGGAGCATTCAAGTGCGATGCATCCGTCAGAAAAATCTGCGGGGCATGCCGCCCATCAACTGCCGAAAAGGCATACTGCTTTTCAGACAGAAAGCTTGCCTCGTAGACATTCATCGAAGAAGGCGTGAGCGCAACTTCGTTCGCAGAACCGGATTGAAATGCTCTTCGCACCATCAAGCGCCCTCGGCCGCGATCATCGCGCACAAAGGCAAGGTCTTGTCCGTCAGCGGAGAGTATCGGTTCACGCGCATCGTTGATAACAACCCGCGAAGGACTTCCGATCTCCACAACCTGCGAATGTCGACTCAATCCTCGCTCCACCCATACATGCCCGAATCCGCTGGCAAACGAGAGATCGTCTTCAGGAGAGCCGTCGGGCGGATCGATCGATACTGCATTCTGGTCCGTCGTCATCAGGTGATAGCCAGACAGCGTGAAGGCGATAAAACGAATGCCCGCTCCGGAGGATCGTGGATCCGCGTTGAGAAATCCCTGTGCCGGTAGCGGCAACCGGTATGGGTATTCGCGACGGACGGCGCGTTCCCGATGAAAAGTAGAGCGTGCGCTGAAGATCACGGAGACGGCCATGGCTGCAGCCCAGGCGTAGCGAGTCCAGTCGCGCGCAGAACTCCTCAGGGGTTCATCGTGCCATAGCAGAGCGTATATGCCCGAAAGCACGCAGACCATCCAGGGCAGCCGCGGCTCATACAGCAGAATTCCAAGCCCAATCGGGCCGTGCGGGGAGGGTAACGGAAGTCCTATGAAGATATAAGCAAAACACAGAGCAGCCAGCCATCCAAACCGTCTGCGCCGGAGCAACACCGCTGCTACCACGCACATGGGAAGCGCCATGAGCACGAAGTTATACGACGCGGGAAGGGTGGAGATGGTGAGGGACGCGGTGAGCAGCGCTGACCACTCCAGCAATATGCGGCTTCGGGTACTATCTCCCTTGCGAATAAGAAGGATTGCGGGCGCCAGCACCAGCATCTGAAGCGCGGGCAGCAGCAGTGCGTAACACAGCGGAGAGGAGTGCCAGGGATGCGGATTCCATTGCGGCTCAGAGAGAAACAGGCGATGCAGGATGCCGGAAAAGGAAGCAACCGGCACGTACGGCGGCATGGCTTCGCCGTGCAGAGCCCATGGCAGAATTTCGTGCAGATAGGTGCGATGCACATTCCAGCCAAAAACAGCCACCGATATGCAGGCGGCAGCCACGCCGGTAATTGCTCCCCATGTCAGTGCGCGCCAGTCCCTTCGTCGCAGGAAGAAGACGAAGAAGAGGACTGGAAATATCTTGCAAGCCGCAGCGATCGCCACCAGCACACCTGCCAGCGCGCGATATCCTCGCAGGTACGCCCAGCAGGCCGCGACGATCAGTAGAAGAAGCAACACATAAAACTGACCGAACTCGAGATTACGGTACAGGGGAACGCTCAGCGAAAAGGCCAGCGCGATTCGCCGATAACTCAGGCGCGTCATCGAGCGCAGCATCCAGCCGATTGGAACTAGCAGCACCAGGTTCAGCAATATCCAGATGTGCTTTGCGGTCAGCGGCGCAAACCCTGTGAGTGGCCACACCGCCAACGTCGAGAATGGGGTGATAGGCACCAGTCCGATGACACGAATATCGACAGCGCGCTGGTCCTTCTCACGCTGAAGCCAGGTCCATTCGTACATCCGTGAGGTGTCATAGTGTTCATGAGCCATCCGCGCAGACATGTAATAGTTGGGAAAGTCAGTAACCAGGCGACTCCAGGCGCGCGGCATGACATGGAAACATACATAGCAAAGAGACAGAAACAGCACCCCGAGTTCTATCCAACGGGCGATCCGGCGATGCTGCGCAATGTCCACATCTCAGCATGGCGGGCTTTCAAGCATTGATTGTCATCCGCTTGTCATTTGACGGTCTCAAACTTGTCGGCCGCGAGGATACAGCGGCCTAACGGGCCGCGCCACATGTCCTTCAGATTTGACATCGATGCACTCGTGAACCCTGGCCTAAGCCTCAGAACTACATCCGGAGCCTTTGACATGAGTCCCCAGCGCCTGCTCGATTAAATCGGCGGCCCGCTCCAGTCCATGTGCCGAGCGAATCTTGGCCTGTATTTCTTTCGCTGCATTGCGACAGCTTGGGTCACTGAGCAGTGTTGAGAGCGCGGAACGGATCACTTGCACCGAAAGCTTGCCGGGTCGCAGTACTATTGCGGTCCCCAGCCACGCGAGCCGCGCAGCGATTGCGGGTTGATCAAAGGTTTTCGGGATGGCAATCATCGGCTTACCCTGCATGAGTGTTTCGAATACGGTGTTTGGCCCGGCGTGCGTAATCACGATCTCCGCCCTCTTCAAGAGCTCGAGTTGGGGGGCATCCCTCACAATCAGAGGCTTTCCGGGCATGTTGTGGAACATCTCAGGATCGCGGCGGCCTCCGAGCGCGATCACCAACTGCACGCCCAGCCCGTCGCAGGCTTCGGCAATCAGGTGGAATATTGCCGGTTCACCCTTCAACGTTGTTCCTAAAGATGCGTAAACGACCGGCCGTCCATCGAGCCGATCCCACGGGAACTCCATCGAAAGCCTTGCGGCTTCATCTACGAATGGTCCGGTGTAGTGGAATGTAGGGGGTAACCCTGGCCTCGGGAAATCCAGGCACTGCGGTAATTGCGTTATATGCGCGAGCTCTGGAAATGTGTTTCTGATCTCTCGAATGGATCCGAGCCCGACTTGGCGTCTGAAGTTATCCAGCCGACGGCGAACAGGCCCTCTCATTCGGAGCACGGAAATCTCAAGCAGCGCACTTTGCACCCGAGTGAAAATGGATTTAGGCGGTGCAATGCGACGGGGTGCAGACCATCCAAAATTATGAGGCACAGAAGTTGAGATCACGAAATATGGCAAACGCAATATCTCAGCGATTGTCGGTCCAGCGAGTGCAAGCTCATCAATGATGAGGGCATCAACTCCCGCGCGAGTGATCGCCTGGGGAGTTTCGCGAAGGAATCTTTCCATGTCGTTGATGGTGCGGCGTACGCGGTAGAGCAGAACAGGAATGGCTGAAGAAGGTTTTTGCCTACGACTGGCCCGCGTATTATCTCCTGAACCGTCGTTGGACGTGGCGATCGGAAAGAAATCCAGTCCATGTGGAAGTATGCGGGCTTCCAGGTCGGCGTCGTGGAAGAACGTGACTCGGTGTCCTCGAGCTACCAAATGCCGGGACAGAGTAATGAGCGGGTTCAAATGGCCGGTCCCTTTATAGGACAGTACCCCGAAGTGTGACACTCCTTGTCCCCTTACTCGGCGAGGAACAGAGGTCCTCGCCGGTCAGCCCTTTTGCGCGCGAAATTTCTCAGGAGGCAGCGTGACCCACGACGCTGCCTTCGGGCGTCTCGGCGAATTCCATCGTTTCACATCGCAGAAACACAGTTGTTTGCAAAATGTAATTCGCGCGCTGATGAGGCAGCATTTTGACAATCGGGAGACAAATTCACAGGAGGGACCGGTAATTTCTGGCAACTCGTCTGCATTTATTCCGGAGTGCGGACTCGCCTGCTTCCAAGCTGTATCTGGCTCGCGCCCAACACCTCTTCGGTTTTCCGCAACAGCTCCTTCACCGGAGCGCGCAGCCACCGAATGGTGCCGTCGATCCACAAAGGCTCAAGTCCTTGTGTTGCAGCGGGTGGGAGCCGGTCCAATATCGTCTCTGAGGCAAGTTGTACGCAGCCTCCAATCATTACGAACTCCACATCTATCATCGAGAGAGTTCGCAGCCTGTCCGCCGCATCTTGATCTGTGTCTCGAACAGCAATCAGATCTCCGACTCCAGACACTTTTATAGCGCCCTCGCCGCCTTTCAGCCGGAGCATCGCAGCCGGAGCTTCTGTCACCATGGGATACGCCGAGCGCGGCGCAATGCCGCAAGAGCGGATTGCAAATCGAATTTCGTCCAACAGATCCCCTTCCGCCGTTAGCGGAGAGTCATTACCGAGCGCGACATTCTCAACTCCGCCGAGGATCGCCATGTCTGGAAGCTCTCCGAAAAGGAAGTTGTTTGAGGAGGGGCAGACTACGAGCGAGACGCCGCGCTCCCGTATGAGTTCGACGCCGGCAGCATCGATTGCCAGCCCATGGACGAGCACGGCACTGGCATCCAGAACTCGAGATCGATCAAGGCCCCAAAGCTCCTCCCGTGCCAGTTCGTCCACTCCTTCACAGGCATGCACAATAAAAGGGCGTCCTTCGGGCGTGGCCGCGCGCGCTGCGCGTAGATCGCCGCCAAGTGCCAGCGAATGCGCCCAGCCATATTGCTGAACGACTCTTACCGGAAAATCGCTTCTTTGCAACTCCGGCCAGAGAGGATTGTGATGGCTCACTGTCGTGACGCCGCAAAGCAGGTTTCGTATGCCGCCCCACCATACCCGCAGATCTTTCGGAACTGCACGATGTTTCGCTATGACTTCCGGGAACTTGTGGTGTATGTCCTCGCCCCAATCGATGTAATTGCGATAGGGCGGATCTGCCAGTCGCGGGAAAAGAGCAAATTCCAGGTGATCGTGAGCGTTGATCAGGCCCGGCATGATCAGAAACCCGCTGAGATCAATCTCTGTGCGATTCGATGCAGCAACCGGCAAATTTGGCGCGCGACTTACGATGCGATGAATACGGCCACCGATGATCTGGATAGAGCCGTGCTCGCTTTCTTGAGGCCCCTTGGCATAACGAGCTCCATGAATTACAACTTGGTCTTCGTCGGATGTTTGTGCATAATCGCTCATTCCGCGTCTTTCCACGCTACATAGATGCGAAATCGTGAGGGCTCACGTCTGTTGCGCAGCTTTGCCATGAGCGGACGCAAGGCCCACCTGAAACCATAGCGGGGAGAATAGGTAATCCAGCGGATTGACAGCTGTTCTTCCAGCGTTCGTAGACGCTCGTCTGTCAGGTACTCGAGACTCCTGATAGAATCCGATGCCGTGCCATAGCGATGCAGAAAGAGGGCTTGGCGTTCTGCAACCATTTGTCTGCCACTCTCCTCGTGGGCATACCAGGGCGTGTCGGTGATAACGACCATGCCACCTGCCTTGACGCATCGAAGGGCTTCGCGCAAGGCAGCTTCATAATTCTCAGCGTAATGGAACGAGGCATTGAAAATAACGGCGTCGAACTGCGCGTTCTGGAACGGCAGATGCGCAAGCTCCGCCCGTAAGCGTGGGAAGAGTACAGGCAGATGCCCTCGATAGTGTTCGGCTGCTCCCAGTCCATCGGAATTGTTGGTAAGCAGATCCACGGCGAAGGGATGGTGACCGGCAACCGCCAGGCGAAAACTCATCCAGCCGTTTCCCGCGCCGAGGTCCAGAATCCTTCCGTTTCCCGTCGGGAAGTTCGGCCTCAGCACCTCTGCCATCAAACAGTCATAGCTGCGCGATCTGATCTCCCACTGTTTGCGGTTCCTTCCGGATATATCCGTGTAAGGGAGGCCAAGATAGAAAGATTCGCTTTCGCCGCCGCGGCCCTCGGCTGCTCGTATTCGTTCATACTCTTCTATGAAACGCGCATAATGCGTGGCTCGCTCCGATGGCAGCGCATCTATGATGCCGCCGTTGTTCTGGAGACGGAAGCCGCAGGAGAGACAATCAAGTCCAGTCAGGTCTGCCCGGCAACGGGGACATTGCAGACGAATTCCCAGATGCGCACTATCGTCCGCAATGCCACTTGCCGGCGAGATCAGAGCTGCATTTCCTACAACAGAAGATGGACGCATCTAGGTCCCCCTGACAGACGCCAAAGCTTCGACGGGTACAAATGCTGTCGAGGCGAGGGCAGCCGTTCTTTCTGAAGACGTAAGAGCATCTGCGTCGCGACTCACCGGTTCCAATTCATCGACTCTGCGCCACAACGCCTCGGTCTGCGCGTGCGTCGTATTCGACTCATCCGGATTCTGCCAGGCATCGACCTCCGCATGAAGAGCCTCCCGCACAGCACGATAGAAGTCGGTCGAGTAGGCCGCGTTGAACATGATGCAGAGATCGTCGCTGTCGGTCCAATTGCGTTTTTGCCCAAGCTCAGCCTGCACGCGCTCATAAAACACCGTGCCGGGCAGCGGGTACGAGAACGAAATACCGATGTCGTCCGGTCGTGTCTCACGAACAAAGGCGATGGTTTCCTGCAATTCGGTCCAGGTCTCCCCAGGGTAGCCAAACTGCAAAAAATAACAGGCACGAATTCCTGCTTTCCTCAAGAGACTGCGAGCGGCAATCACAGAAGGAAGGGTCAGTCCCTTATCCATCGCGTTCAGCACGACCTGTGACCCAGATTCAACTCCCATCCACACTTCGGCGCATCCCGCCGTCTTGAGATGTTGGACCGTCTGCTCGTTCATCAAGTCGGCACGGGACTGTATTTTGAATGGAATCGCTGCGTTTCTTTTCGTAACTTCTGCGGCAAACTCCTCTATCCAGTGGTGATTCAATGCGAATACATCATCACCGAACCAGATATGGTCGACTTTGGCCTCTACCTTCAGCAGTTTCATCTCCTCCGCGACAGCAAGGGCAGGTCGCAAATGAAATTTATTTCCAGAGATTGGTTTTGCGCACCAGTTGCATCGATACGGACATCCACGGCTGGACACCATGTTGGTCGAGAAATATCCATGAGCTTTCTGCCATGCTGCACGATAGGGCTCCATGTCGATGAGATCGCGTGCGGGAAAGGAGAGTTCCGACCACGCAGGATTTTTAGAAAGCTTCTGAGAACTTCGGACGATTTGGCCATGTTGATCAAACCTTACGAGGCCATCTATCTCCGGCACCTCATCGGCGCGCAGGATGGCAGTGCACAGACGTACAAGGGCATCCTCTGCTTCTCCGCAAAGTACATAGTCGAAGCCGTTCTGCAGAAAGAGAGCAGGGTTGTCCGTCGAATCGGAACCATGCACGATCGTGACAGCGCCAACTGCACGCGCCGATTTCGCAATCTCTCTCGCGACCTCTCTCATGCGCGTGAGACACATTTTGGAAAGAAAATTGAAGTCGTCTTCATAGACAGCGACGATGCTGGGTCGATGGGCCGCCAGCATTTCATCGAAGCCAGCGGACGGCGCTTCAAGCATCGAATCGAATGCAATAACAGAGAACCCATTTTCCCGAAGCGCGGCAGCAGCGTACAACGTACCGAGTGGCATGTATGGCTGCATTTTCCGCGATTGCTTCGGGTCATACGGAAGATGATAGGAATGTGTCACCAGAATCTGTGCCAAAGCTCACCTCGGACGCCCGTGTATCGGTATGTGGCGCATACAGTCCCTGCCTGTGCGGCAGGTGGATTGACGCGACCGAAACATTCCGCCTTATGGAATTGAGCGTAGCGCTATGAACGCAGCGGCTTGTCGCGGAATTGTCAGTTCAATGTCATTCGTTAGTGACGGAGAGATGCAGTCTGCGATGAACTGAAGTTGGTTTCTGGCGAGCACAGGTGACCGAGCCTTGCGCGTTTCGTCGCGAGATAGTGAGCGGAATGAGGATTGTTTGGGACATCTGCGCTCAGACGTTCGACAATCTCAATTCCAGCGGCGTGAACGGCATTGATCTTGTCTGGGTTGTTGGTCATCAACCGGAGCGAGCGAATGCCGAGGAACCGAAGAATCTCGACAGGAAGTGCATAATCGCGTAGATCGACTGCATGTCCCAGCTGGAGATTGGCCTCGATCGTGTCGAGTCCCTGCTCCTGAAGTTCGTAGGCCCGAAGCTTTTCCATGAGGCCAATGCCTCGGCCCTCCTGCTGCTCGTAAAGCAGCACGCCGGTGCCTTCCTTTGCAATTGCGCACAATGCCAGATGCAGTTGGTCGTGACAGTCGCATCGCAGCGAATGAAAAACGTCCCCCGTCGTGCATTGAGAATGAATGCGCACCATGGGAAGAGAACTGCGGATATCTCCCAGAAGCAATGCCAGGGCAGTTTCCAGACGTTCCTCTCCTGTTTCGTGGCTGGCATGGATACTCTCAAAGGCCAACAGACGGAAGTCTGCCCAATGTGTCGGAAAACTCACATCGGCGATTTGCTTCAGTGTCATCAACGCGGCTTGATTTCTTCGATTGTTATTCATAGTTCATGGGGAATCCTGATTCATCCGTTCCGTAGGTGAAGCGTATCGCGACGATCTCTTTGTGCGTGTCGCCAAAATGTCTAGAGTTCGTCATTCAAATGTCCGAAGCGAGGGACGCGAGAGGTTTCGCCGGGTTGCCCAGTGCCGGAAACAGGAAGCCCACCTGCGTCGGGGAGGATCCGATCATCAATGCCGGGCACTGACCCGGACAGGATGCTGGGAATCCTCATTCCTCTGCGTTTCGGCGGAACTGATAAAGAACATGATCCCCGAAGATTGCCATCGGGCGAGAAACGACGCGATCCATTCTCTCCATGAGAGCAAGAAGCCGAACATGATTGGATATCCAGGGCTCGGCTGCGCTGGGCGGCACGGTGACACCGATGCCAAGGCGCTTCTCCAGGACAAACCACCGCGCGAACGCCCGAAGCAATGCGCCACGATGATGATAGACGACATGGAAATCGCGCTTCGCGAGGCGCGCGGGAATTTCGCCGCGCTTAAGACGCCGCAGCGCCAGATGGGGTCGTCCCCGAAGCACTTCCGTCACCATCTCGCCCGGACAGAGAGTGCCGAAAAGCACCAGCATCGCCGTGGCCCCTGGCTTGAGCAATCGTGCAAGTCCGTGTGCCACCGGCTCCAGATCGACAACACAATTGAGCGGTGCGAAGTTGGAGAAGGCTCCGTCAAACAATGCACCCCCTGCGGAGAGATGGCGCGATGCGAAACCCTCGAGATCCTCTCCTGCTGCAACTTCGGCCTGGGCACCAAACGGAGACAGCTTAGCTTTTGCCAGAGATACCATGGTGGGCGAGGGATCGGTGAGAAATATATCAAAGCCGCGTTCAGCAAGGAACATTGCGTCCTCGCCTGTACCTCCACCCACTTCCAGGATGTGTCCTCCCGCCGGAAATCCTCGCAGCAGCGCTGCGCGCACGGCACGCCGCTGGGCAGCTACGCTAAGCCACGGACCGAAGCGCAGATCAAAAGCCGGTGCGATTGCGTCGAAGGCAACGGCGGCGGGGCGCAAAGGAGCCATCATGGGTCAAACCGATCGATCTGCCGCCAGCGACGTGACTCCCACGCATAGCGAAGTCCCTCCACAACATGAAAGCGCAGACGGAGGAGGATAAAGTGCAGTTGCATACGATATCGGCCAAGCCGCACCGAGAACGTCTCATTCGGAAATGCTCGTATGACAGGAGGAGGCAAGCGGACAGGAAACAGTATCTGCCGAAGCGACCGTTTCGCAGGAACGCCGGCATTCTCAAGTTCCCTCTGCAGCAACAGGTATAGTTTGCTGCCAGGAATGCTTCCGAACACAGCTCGCCTCCCATATCTTTCCACCCACAGCCGCGCGGACCGGGGAAGGCACGCGACGGTCCAGTCTGTTAGCGCTTCTGGAGCGAAATCTCCCATGACGTGTGCGATCAGGAGCGTGACCACTCCAAGTCCCATGCACGCTCTCGGGTTTCCCACGGCTGTCTTCTCAAGCTCGCTCCAGAAGGCATGGTCATCGCGACGAGAAAGCACATGACGGCGGAACTCCAACAGATGGGCCACACGTGAAAACTCGCTGCATACATGTTTGTAGGCATGGAGTCCCTGTCCCAAGAACAGATCCACCGGCGAGAGCACCGGCATGATACATCCATGCAGGTGGCGCTTTTCCGCCCGCTTCAGCGGGGAGGAATGGCCTGAGACACGGGACGCGACATGCAACTCCACAGCATGGGATGGCTGGGCCTTGTAAAGGTCTTTCAAGGAGACGCCCGGCTTTTCGTTAAGCTTGAACTCCCAGCTTCTGCCGCTTACAACGTATAGGCGATATCCTCTTTGTTCGAGAATTCTCCTTGCCTCGGGAGCGCTTTCTTCTGCTACGAGAAAATCCAGATCAAACTGGGACCTCAGCTCCGCCCTCGGCACGGAACTTGGCCAGAGTGATACACCCTTCAGGTTGGCATAGGAAAGACTAGCCTCTTGAAACCTCTGCTGGATTGCGATCGACTCCGCGATCATGCCGCGAGTTCGCTGGGTGTTATCCGCAAGGTTTTGTTGCAGGCGTGCCAATACGCCAGGCGGCAGCCACTCGGTCAACTTCAACTCAACGATGCGATCGAGAAAGTACAACGCCAGGCCACTGATGTCCAGCCAGTGCAGCAGGCTCCGCCACTCCCTTCTGGAGAGGTCCTGCAACCGGAAGCACTGGCGAGGAATGGGCTCGCAGAAGATCAATAGGGCAGCCTCTCGCAGGGGCCATTCGCCACGGAATGACCGTGAAGAGATGTCCACGGTTCGTGCAGGTGGAGAGGGAACGGCCTGAACACTCCAGGATCGACCCGTTTCCCAGTGGCCGACCGTTCGTGTATGCAGATCGCAAAGCTCAACCTTGCTTGACAATTGCCGATCGGATTTCAGTGGCAATGCAACGTCACCTCATTTTCAGCCCCGCCATCCCGGTTTTCGAGAGAAGAGCTTACTTTGAAGCCTAACGAAGCATCGCTTAAGTGTTTGTCATGTTCGTGTAAAGCGATTGTCACTCTTTTGTTGATTCGTCTCCTCGCAGCAGGCCGTCGAATGGCTGTATCGGGACTGGGTCAACTGCTCCTCCGCATTATGAAAGCCTGAAATGACAATCAACTGACATGAAAAAGACGATGCAAAGACACATCGGCTGAGGCAGGCAGCTATCGTGACAGCTGTGTGCCCCCGGAGCTCGCTGCTTCTTGCGCCAAAGTGTCAGAGCCTGTGATTTTCATTGCTTGATACATGGAGCGGGATGTATCCGCACCCCAAGTTGCTCGACCTGCCGGGCGGAGAGAACCAAAGGTTACAAATCCGCGGAGGATAAACGAATGAAGCCCTTTCATGAAATCAAGACGCAGGATCTCACTTCGAGCACCCTACAAGAGGAGATGGACTCCAGAGGGTACGCGCTCATTCGGGGGTTATTGCCGCAGGAGGACGTCACTCAGTTGCTTGGGGTGATTACGCAGGTCCTCTCCGCCAGAGGCTGGCTGCTGCCGGGCCATGATCCCCTTGAGCGCATCGCCGATCTCAGCGCCGCCTGCGGCGATCCGGATCCAGCCTTCAAACATGCCTATCAGAACGTGTTCAACCTGGAATCGTTTCACGCTTTGCCGCACCATCCGGCCCTGCAGCAGGCCATGAAAATGCTGGTGGGGAATTACCTTTTGATTCACCCCAAGCCGATTGGCCGGTTGATTTTCCCTCACTGCGAATACCTCACCGTTCATGCGCACCAGGATTATCGATTCATGGGCGGAGATTCCGAATGCTTCACCGTGTGGATTCCGCTTCACGATTGCCCCGCTAATGTGGGCCCGCTACGAGTTGTAGAAGGCTCTCATCGTCTCGGCTATGTACATCACGAGGATGAGAATCTTCACGTCCCGGAAATTCCGGCAAGATCGGATGTCGGAGGCGATTGGGTCGGCGGCCAAATCAATGCCGGCGATGTGCTCATCTTTCACAGTCTGACCGTGCATGCGGCCTCTCCAAACCTGTCAAACCAGCTCCGCATTTCACTGGACTGCAGGTTTCAGGATTACAGACGAGTTTTCAATCCGGCAAACCTGGTTTTTGCAGGGGACTCAGGTAAATCGTGGGAAAAGACATATGCCGACTGGCGTTCCGATGACCTGAAGTATTACTGGAAAGTATTGCCTCTTGAGTTCCAGCCCTCCAGGGACGAGATAGAACAGCTCTCGAAGACGGAAGGCTCCCCCGACAAGCGGGCACGATATGCCAAGATGCTGAGTCAACTCAATTGAAGCCAGTTGCGGGAGGCTGTCAGCATGATCCATACTCCTCCCGCATCCGCTCTCATCGTCGCTGAAATGACAATCAATTGACAAAGGGCAGACGATCCAAAGACACATTGAAGATCGTCGAACGCTATTGTGACTGGTATGCATCGTCCGATATTGCGCTTTCCTCTCTCGAAAATGACCCAATTGACCAGGGTCGTCGTCTTCGCTCTGACCATGTTCTGCGCGGTCCGTTACGGTACCGCACAGAATACGCCGCTGATTTCGGGTGGCGCCGGGTTCTTTACCAGCACCAAAGGGGGGGACACGACCTATATGCCGATCATTGAGCCGCTGATCGACGTTCCTATTGGTAGTCGTCTTCTGGTTGAATCGCGCGCCGCGCTGGGGGACACCCTCTCTCCGAATGGCAACGGCTACAGCCATAGCCATTTCATTGCGCTTACCTATCTTCAGGGAGACTACTTCATATCTCCGCATGTCACCGCCGTCGCGGGCAGTTTCTTAATTCCCTTTAACACCTACAACGATCGTCTGTCGCCAATCTGGATCAGCAACTTCCAGGACGGCCCGATCATAACCGGCATCGGTGTAATGACGGGCACAGGAGTCGGCGGTATGCTGAGCGGGTCTGCCATCGCCCGTGACAAGTACTCCATCAGCTATAACGCCTGGTTCTCCACCCGGAGTGGAAACATGCAGTTCGACTCCGAGCGCGCTTCCGGCGGACGTGCCAGCCTCTATCTCCCCGAAAAGCGTTTGGAAGTAGGTCTTTCTTATGATCGTCAGCTGCAGGGAACACGAGAAAATTTCTATGGCGCGCATCTCTGGTGGGAACCCGCGAACACCGCATTTCGTCTGCGCTCCGAATTCGCGCGCGGTCATCATGCGCAGGGCTACTGGGCAGAAGCCGATTACCGCACGCAAGCGTTCGGAGGCCTTGATAGCTGGGTCGGGCGTTTCGAACCCCTATTCCGGATGCAGCAGACCTTCCGCCGCGACACTATCGTCAGCGATGGCGTGCCTCTCGTGAACACACAACGCGCTGACTTCGGGTTGGACTACAACCTGCCGCACAACACGCGAATCCTTACGAGCTACTCGCGGCAGTTCTCGTCCTCAGGCAATGACAACATATGGGAAACCGGAATCGTATATCGCTTTCTCTTTCCAATCTGGAAGGGAAAATCGCAATGAGCCAGAAAGTTGCTCCTGTCGTTTCCTTTTTTCTTGTGTGATGTGTAGCCCACACGCTGATCTCATGGCATCGGCAATAGTCAAGGCAGATTCCTCATACAAAGCCGTAGCAGAACAGAATGGGTGAGAATCACCTTGGAATATTATGTGGTGCATTTCGATGCGGCAGGGGATATCACTCAATGGTCTAGCATTCGATGCCGGCGGTTATTGTCTGCTCATCTCCCGATATCGTCCCGGAGAATTCCTCGATCAGACACCCTCCCTGAAGGAGGAATACACGGTGACCAAATACCCGCGTGACAACGCGGTGTGTCACAAGTAGGACTGCCTTTCCGGAGGCACTGAGATTTTCCAGTATCTGCCGTTCGTTCTCCTCGTCCAGTGCCGAGGTTGCTTCATCCAGAAGCAGTAGCCTCGCCCCGCGCAATATGGCGCGCGCAAGGCCCAACCTTTGCCGCTGTCCACCAGAAAATAAAGCTCCGTTATCGCCGACGCCAGTATCCAGCCCGAATGGTTGGGCAGCCACAAAATCGCCCAACTGTGCGATCGCAAGCGCCGCCATCAATTCCTCGTCGCTCTTATCCGGTAGCCCAAAGAGCAGATTACTCCGTATCGAATCGTCCAGGAGAGCAATCTCCTGTGGCACATATGCGATACTCGCGCGGTCGACCTGGATCACACCCGTTGCTGGTTGCGATACGCCGGCAATCAGGTTCAGTAGGGAGCTTTTGCCAATACCGGAAGGCCCGTGAAGCACGACAGTCTCACCCTCACGCAGAGAGAGTCTCACGTTTCGCAGGATCGGCACATCTTCACGGAATGAAAAGCTCACTTCTTTGAGTTGCACGACGAAACCTGGGTCTGGCAGTTGTGTCGGCAATGCGCAAACACGGTATTTGCGACATTCCTGCAACTCGGCATCTACGATCCTCACGTTCTCGTAAGAGCTTTCCATCTGGCCGGCGGTGACCGAGATCTGGCTAATGAGTGGAATCAGGCGTCGAGAAAGCACAAAATAAAATGCCAGAAGAGACAATATCTGGCGCGCATCTCCCTGACGTATTTGAACAGCCACAATAATGCAGAGAAAGAGCAGCACCGCCCCTTGATCGGCCACGATGCTCGCAATCTGTGAAAAAAACTTTATGCGGAGATTGCTGGCAGCAACGTGTTCAGCCTGTTCTTGAATTCGATGATGGAAGAACCCGTGATTCCTGTAAGTGCGAATCTCCTTTCCCGAGGAAAATATATCTGCGAGGTTTCTCTGGAGCATACGCAGAGATACCTCACGGCTCTCCGCCGCCAGTTGCAGCCTGCGGCGGATGAACAATTGATGTAATGCATAAAATGCACCGAGGGCAATAGCAAACTCACACGCTGCGATTGCGCTCTGGTACACAAGGGCAGCAGTCATGGCGGCTACGATTACCGCGGCCGCCGTTAGCTCAATGCAGCGATGATAAAATTCGGCAGCTTCGCGCGCAGTATAAAGAGCATGGTTCGAGAGTTCACTGCGATTGGACTCAACGAATCTGCTCCAGTGCATCTCGTTATAGCCCTGTGTCAATCGAAGAAGCAGATCCGTATAGAGTTTCTGTATCTGATGAATGACGGAGTGTGCTGAGAAAAGATCCATCAAAGCACGAAGAACAACCAGGATCGATGTGATGACCGCAAGAGAAAGGGTCGTTTTTGGCATCCACCATAAAGGATGCGCAGGCGAGCGATTCTGCAGGAGGAGGAACAGCAGGTACATCGCTCCGGCAACGGCGAGATCGCAGAAGCCGACTGCGATTCTCTCTACCGTCAGTAGCACAAGCGCGATCCGCTGCCGGTTTCCCAGAAGCCGCATCGCTACACCAAGATTCCCGACGACAGGAGAAGAGCCTTCGACTCCAACAGCACGGATGGGACGCGTGGTCACTTGATTCCTCACAACGCAAGGCTATCAACGTGTACGGTTCGGACTTGTCAGGCTTGGGTCGTTGAAATGTCAGCAAAATGTCACTGGAACACCCGCGACTTGCAAAGGTTTCCGGCGATTCTTCACCAGCCACTTTTAGCTGCGCACCTCGACTCGAAATGCAATCGTAGTCTGTATCGTCTCTTATGTTGTGATCTGACAGGCGCTGTCGACGTGGCGAGTAAACGCCGCGATAAAGACATTAGGGTGACAATTGCTTCGTGCCGGCGACGTAAGATCATGATCGGAGAGCGGTAGGTAAGCCAACGCATCGCTGCCTGGAGGTGTTTATGTTTCGTTCCCGCGGTATTGGAATAACATGCGTCGGTGCTCTCGCCGGCATTATGGCCATTACACCCAACGTGGCCTTCGCTGCCCTGGCTTCGGTGGGTTCCGCAGCCCCGAACTTTACGCTCCCTTCACAGGAAA
Organism: Acidobacteriaceae bacterium; assembly: GCA_036267255.1. GTDB lineage: Bacteria > Acidobacteriota > Terriglobia > Terriglobales > Acidobacteriaceae > DATAWK01. The sequence continues at coordinate 23,351 of DATAWK010000047.1, forward strand.
ATAAGCCGGTCTCTCTTTCCGACTACCGGGGCAAATGGGTGGTGTTGTACTTTTACCCGAAGGATCAGACGGCGGGCTGTACCCTTGAGGCGCACAATTTTCAGCATGACCTCTCGAAGTACGAAGCGCTCAATGCTGTGGTGCTGGGTGTGTCGCTCGATACAGTCGAGAGCCATAAGAGCTTTTGTACAAAAGATTCTCTGACGTTCAAACTACTCGCCGATCCCGATCACACAGCCATCGACGCCTATGGCGTTCCCGTGCGCTCCTTTGGCGCGATGCATTACGCCGAACGTACAACCTTTCTGGTCTCGCCAGATGGCAAGATCGTGCAGGCGTGGACCGTCAAAAATATACAGTCCCATAGTGCGCAGGTTCTGGCGGAAATCGAGTCGCTAAAAAGTAGCGCCATGCGCTGAATCGGACGCTCGCTGCAAGGGCGCCGAGTTCCTTCAAGGTGAAGGGCCCCTACGCTTGCCTCAACTCGCCGGCGTTTGCTCGCAACCGGGGTAGGCGGGATTCCGTGTTCACGATAGGGAACCTATCCCCCGTCGCTGCCCTGCCTGCCGCGTCTCCTCGGGCAACAATCTGGTGACAAACTTCAGACGGTTTCGTGACATGCAGCCTCAGCCGCAGCATTAGGCTGTATTCGTGCGGCATCGATTAACCATGCGAGAAGAGCGCCGCGTTGTCCTGTCACTCCCGCGCTCTACGCAGTGTTGCCGCAAAAAGTTTTTCTGGTTTGGTCACATTCTTACGTTTAACAAGGAGCAATAATGAAGCACTTGGGACGATTAACGCTGGGCCTTTTACTGCTCGCTGCAACCGCAGCCATGGGCCGGGCCAGGAGTTCGCCGCCGCAACAGCCCCAGAGCAAAGCGTCTCCGAAGGCAGTTCACACCGTTAATCCGGACAGGGGACAGCAGGTATTCAACCAAAACTGCTCCCGATGCCATAATGCGCCAGAAGGATTCTCAGCGAGTGTCTCCGGTACAGTCGCCAGGCACATGCGGGTCCGCGCCAACCTTAGCGATGCCGACTATAAGGCACTGTTGCGGTTCCTTAATCCTTAGAGTGCGCCCTTGCAAAGCCCCGCCGCGATTTCGAATGACAGCATTCTGACAATTAAGTAACGGCTGTGTGACAACTGATCTTCTACACGCCGTTACGGTGTTTAGAGGATGGCCGGTAGATACAGTCGAAGTAGATAGCCTTGGGTAACCAATCGCCTGGAAACACCTGCGCCACGAAATGTTCAAGGAGAAATGATGAAAAGGAAGTTCGTGTTTTTAACTTTGCTGGTCGGAGTGCTGGCAACAACATTATTTATGGCACCTACAGCTCGGGCTCAGGCTGCTGCACCGCGGCGGATCGTCATTGCCGCCAAACGGTTTTCTTATGATCCCGGTGAGATCACTCTCAAAAAGGGTCAACCGGTAGTGCTCGTATTAGAGAGTGCGGATGTAGCGCATGGACTCCGTTTCCGCGACTTCAACGTCAACATCAAGGTTAAGGCAGGGGGCACCGCAGAAGTGCAGTTTACACCGGACAAGACCGGAGATTTCGTCGGTCATTGTTCCGTGTTTTGCGGTTCAGGTCACGGCTCCATGACCTTAAAGCTGCACGTAGTGGAGTGAAAATGCGCGTTCTCTTTGTTGCTATCGCCATCACTTGCCTCGCTGGGTTGACAGGGTGCAAAGCGAGTCCTCCGGGAAAACTGGAGACGAAGACTATAACCTACGCCGAGCACCACTTTCTTATAGGCAATAAAAACCAGAAGAATCCGTTGCCCGATACGTCACAGACCCGGGCCGACGGCAAGGAAGCCTTTTCTCACTATTGCGTTGCCTGCCACGGGATGGATGGTCAAAACACGGGTGTCCCATTCGTCGACCATATATCGCCACCCATTCCATCACTCGCCTCATCCGGGGTGCAGAGTTATACAGACGGACAACTAAAGTGGATCCTCGATTACGGTATACGGCCCTCGGGAATGCCCGGCTCCAAAGGAACATTGAGTGACGATGAACTCTGGTCGATCATAGTATTCCTGCGTCATCTTCCGCCTGCAGGCAGCCAGGGAACGCCAGATATGTATACGCACTAGACGAGGCGAGGTGCACCGGTGAGAAAGTGATTGCGGATTGATCTCTCCGCAAAATTCATCCGGTGCTCCACCCAATTCTCTTCTCGAGGAAGCATGTCGCCAAACATCGATAATCTGGAGAACGAACCGCATAGCGAATCGCCGACGAGCGGCCTCCCTTTTGCCGTCGGCTTCTATTTTGCATTCCGGATTATCACCGTGCTCGCATCGGTGCGCGTCTTTGGGGCAGACCCGTCGACCGGAACCGCAATAAACATTGCGCTCGATTGCTTCCTTCTGCTTGCTACTGCGTTTTGCTCGATCGGAGAAGTTCGTTATCCGTTCCGGGAAATGATAAAGCTTCCAAGTGTACGGTGGGCGCTGCTTTTTCTCGGTTTCTCCTGCTGCAGCCTGCTATGGAGCAGTACGGTATCGCTCCCTGATTCTCTGGCGAATTGGTGTGCCATGGCTGCGGATTTTACGATCATTGCCATGTTGCTTCGCACCGGGCCACTGATCGGCGTTAGCGACTCGTTGATGAAGGGCTTTATATGGGGCGCATGCACGGTGGCTATCATTGCATGGCTCATGCCCGCAGAATCAGACCTTCGTCTCGGCGATGCGGAACTCTTGGGACCGAATCAGATCGGGTATGTCTGCGCCTCCGCCTTCTTTTTTGCGCAATATCTCATACGGGAAAAACGAGGGAAAGTAGCTCTGCCGGCCTTCGTGCTGGCGGTTACGTTGCTTCGAACTCTCAGCAAGACAACGATCGTCGCGTTTTTGGTCGGCGAGGGCTTCCTGTTGATACGAGACAAATCGATCAGCCGTAGAAACAAAATCCTGATCGCTTTCGCCGCTGTAGCAGTCGTGGCCGTATTCTGGGGCCTATTAACCTCTTACTATGACATCTACACCAATGCGGGCAATCAGTCGGAGACATTAAGCGGCAGGTTGGGCATCTGGGCATATTTTCTGTCGGAAGCCGTTCAGCAGCCTTGGATCGGACATGGATTCGATTCTGCATGGAAAGTGATTCCCCCCTTTGGTCCAGATGAATTCGAGGCTGCACACGCGCACAATGAATTGCTGCAGCAGTTCTACGCATACGGCGCAGTTGGCGTCTGCATGTTTTTCGGAATCTATATCAGCATCTATCGGCATATCCGACGGATCGCTGCGGGTCCATTGAAGGCGTTCTTTTTTTCTTTCCTGCTCTTTATTCTCGTGCGCGGAACCGCAGACACTGAGCGGTTCGATCTGTCTCTGCCAATGTGGGCGATTGTCATGTTTAGCCTTCTGATAGAAGATGCACAGGCCATCGAGCACCAATCTACTGAGGTTTTGCATGCTGTGCGATTCCCGCTCGTCATGGATGTGCAGCCCAGTTCGATGATCAGCAGAGGGCCGGCGGGATAATCGAAATCCGCACGACGCCCCTTATAGGTTTCAGAATGGTATTGGCGAGAGAGCGTTACGAAAATGTCTTCGATTTGTATGATTCTCGCTCGTGCGGGTGTGTACCGGGGTGTCGGTGCCCTTGGATCTACCGGAGCGTAGACATTCACAAGGGCATTGAGCACGCTAAATTTCGTTCAAGACCCCGGAATTGTCATCCGATTGTAATTTCATGCTCAGTTTCAAGCGGAAACAGGGTTGTTTCGACAAGAATAGAATGGTGAGGGTCTAGATCATGGTCCAAGAGATGGAATTGCCAACAGAAGCCCAAAACGAAATTCTACCGGCGGTGAGTCTCGGCAGCATCCTTATCATCGAAGACGATCCCCGTATGCAAAAAGTGCTGCGCAGAATCTTTACTGACGAGCGCTACACTGCCATTGTCGCGGGCGACGGCCAAACGGGGCTGGATATGTTTCGTCGCGAGCAGCCGCTCGCGGTGATCCTCGATTTGATCCTTCCCAATATTTCCGGGCGAGAACTTTGTCAAACTTTCAAGGGTCTTTCCGCTGAGACTCCGATCATAGTGCTCAGCGCGATCACGGAAGTCGCGGATAAGGTGTTGCTTCTTGAATTGGGGGCCGACGACTACGTCACCAAGCCGTTTAGCCCAAGGGAACTCACAGCCCGGGTTCAGGCAGCCATCCGCAGACAGCGCAAGCCGGTACAACCAACGATCTATCGCTTCGGCGATTGCGAAGTCGACTTTAAGAAAATGACAGTCCGACGGAGCGGGAAACCTGTCGTCCTCACTGCTCACGAGTTCAAGCTCCTGAAATTTTTCACCGAGAATGCGGAGCGTGTTCTGACACGGGATGTGCTGCTGAACGAGGTCTGGGGGTATAACTTCTATCCGACCACACGGACCGTGGATAATCAGATCCTCAAATTGCGTCAAAAACTGGAGCCGGATCCTGCAAATCCAAAGCATCTGCTGACAATTTATGGTGCAGGATACAAATTTGTCCCATGATGCTCATCCCGTCCAACGTCCCGTAGACGAAACCATCAGGGGAGTAGCACGTATACGGGAAAAGCAGGGCCTTCGAACGTATGTGCTTCTCGCCGTCACCATGGCGTTGGTGATCGCCCTTGTGACCGGCACCAGTCTCCTGCTGATTCGCCACCAATTGAGAGAGCAGGTGACCGACGATTTTTCCCAGGACCTGAATCACTCGGTCGTTGCCTTCCAGAATCTACAGGCCGACAGACTTGAAGCCCTGGAGCGCGAGAACGACCTTCTTGCCGAACTGCCAACTCTCAAGGCGCTGATGACCAGCGGGGACGACCTCACGATTCAGGATGGAGCCGCCGAGTTCTGGCAGCTCAGTGGTACTGACCTCTTCATGCTTGCCGATCCAAGCGGCCGGGTTGTGGCCGCTTATGCAAAAAATGCGCCGGCCGACAATACTCTTCGCCAGGGAATGAAGGCGCTGCTGGCTTCTTCGACGAGGCACTACCTGATCGATGGCGGATCGCTCTATGCTTGCGCGCTGCGTCCGCTCTATTTCGGTAGCGATCAGGATGGAACGCTGTTGGGATACGTCTTGAGCGGTGTTTCCATTGAGCGTACGGTACGACAAATCAGTCAACCCACCGGGGTCGAAGCGACTTTTTTGAGCGGTGGCCAAATCGTAGCCAGTACGCTCGCGCCGGATGTGCAGGCAAGTTTGGCAAAGCAATCTGGCGCGCTTTCCGGCATGTCCTGGAAACCTGCTGTGGTGAAGCTGGGAAATGCTCAATTTCTCTCAGCCACCGAGGATCTCTCGGCAACAGCTACATCTCCATTGCAGCTGGTTGTTCTGAAATCCTTTGAACCTGCAGAGCGCTCGATTAACCGCATTGACCGCATGGTGCTTGTCGCAGGCCTTCTCGCGCTTCTCTCGGGCACATTGCTGATGATTGTCATTTCGCGGTTGGTGACACGTCCGCTCGAAGAACTCTCCCGGAGTGTTCGGGCCTTTGGTCTAGGGGATGTCGAACACCGTGTTCCGCGCTATGGCACCCGGGAAGTGCGGCAGTTGAGCACCGCCTTTGCCAGCATGCGCGGCGAAATCCAGAAGGCGAATCAGACGGTGCTTGAATCTGAGCGGCTGGCGACTATTGGCCGGATGGCGAGTTCCGTTTCTCACGATCTCCGCCATTATCTCGCCGCCATCTTCGCCAATTCGGAGTTCCTCGCTTCCAATCGCTTCTCCGCAAAGGAGCGCGCAGATATCTTTGGGGACATCCGGGCAGCCGTGAACGGTACAACGGACATGATCGAATCGCTGTTGATCTTCAGCCGGACTGGCGCCAGCATAAGGCGGCAGCCAGAGCTGATGGCAACCCTGCTTGAACGCGCGACAGCCCTGGTCCGGGCCCATCCCGACGCGGACGGGGTGACGCTGACAACAAACTATGGCGATCCCATGGAAACCGCTGTCATCGTAGACGGCAAGCAGATTGAGAGGGCCATCTCCAATCTGTTGCTCAACGCCTGCCAGTCTGTCCGCACCATGGGAGCGTCATCCAGGGTTATGGTCACACTGGAGACGCAGGAGCGCCAAATGATCGTCAATGTAATAGACAACGGTCCGGGCGTTCCGGAGAAGATTCGCGAGAGCCTCTTCGAGCCTTTCGTGAGCGAGGGCAAACAGAAAGGTACGGGACTTGGGCTTACCCTCGCGCACTGCATCGCTGTTGAGCACGGAGGGGAGGTCGTTTTACTTAGCAGCCGTCCCGGTGAGACGATTTTCCAGATGAAGGTGGTGCGCGAGCTTCCGATGCAGAATCCGTCATATATGTCAGAGGATGATCGCCATGATCGGGTGACCCCGGATGAAAATGTGCGGACATAGTCGAACTCGGCGTTCTGGTTTGAGCCCTTGCGGCCGATGGGGAGCCTTGCCTCTCCTCGTAATATTTTTCGGAACTCCGGCGAATTTTGTCTGTGCACAGGCCACCAGTCAGGTGAACCTGTCACAGCAGATCCAGAAATTGACCGATGCCATGGCGCGCACGCAGGCTCAACTGGAACAGTCGCAGCGTCAGTTGGACGAAATGCGTAAGCAATTGAGTGAATTGCAGCATCAGATGGCTCAGAGCGGAGCAAATGCTGCGACGCAACCGCCTTCCGGCCCAGTTTCTGCTGCTTCTTCCGCGTCCCAGGCCAAGCCGGAAGCCACCTCTGCGGCGATCCAGGACATCCGTGAGCACCAGGCAATGCAGGAGTCCCAGATCGCAACCCAGGAACAATCAAAGGTGGAGAGTGAATCCAAGTATCCGATCAAGGTCACAGGCCTGTTGCTGCTCAACGGTTTCGTGAATACGGGTGCAGTCGATATGGCGGCGACGCCAACAGTCGCGTTGCCGGGATCCGGCAGCACTGGTGCCACCGTGCGCCAAACGGTGCTCGGGATCGATGCTCGCGGGCCTCATCTGTTTGGCGCTCGCAGTTACGCCGATCTCCGGGTTGATTTCGACGGCAGTCCGGCGTCTGACAGTTCAACGCCGACTTATTCCGGATACTATAACGCCAACACGACTCTGCTGCGGCTGCGTACCGCCCACGCAGGCCTGCAATGGAAACATACCGAAGCCTATTTCTTGCTTGATCATCCGCTCTTCAGTCCCGATGCGCCAACTTCGCTGACGGCCGTAGCCATACCGGCTCTGGCATGGTCCGGCAACCTATGGACGTGGAACCCGCAAGTGGGTATAACTCAGGATTTCGGGCCCTCCGATTCCCGTGGTATCCGGTTGCAGGCTGCGTTGATCGATGTCGGTGACGCACCGCTATCGCCGCCTGTACCCACTTCCGGCAGCTCGACAGCGACTCCTCCGAGCAGTGCTGAGGAGAGTCGATGGCCCGGTGCCGAAGCACGTGTCGAGCTTCGAGGCCCCGTAGTGAATAACAACGTAGACCGCAGTCATTTCGGTGTAGGTGGATATTTCGCGCCTCACTATTCCGCTGTGTTGGGTCACGGGTTTGATTCTTGGGCAGGCACGCTCGATGCCCGGCTGCTTCTACCTGCTCGTCTGGAGTTTGCCGGAAGCTTCTATCGTGGACAGGCGCTGGGGGGACTTGGAGGGGGTGCTTACAAGGATTTCGCATATAAGGCCGATCCCGATTCGACCGACTACTACTTCCGTCCACTGGATGATGTCGGAGGCTGGGCTCAATTGAAGGAGAGGCTCTCCGAGCGACTCGAATTGAATGCTGCCTTCGGAATCGACAATGCTTTCGCCGGTGAACTGCGGCGTTATGCTGTTCCCGGTGGAACCACCTATCAGAATCTTTTCAGAAATCGCACCTATACCGGCAATGCGATTTATAGTCCCAGCGCCTATTTACAATTCTCGCTGGAGTATCGGCATCTCGAAAGTACCCCGGTCATTGGCCCGCCGGCGAGCAGCAATATCATCGGTCTTGGGGCGGGATATAAATTTTGACGAGGAAAAGGAGATTCGGAGAGTGGATTCTCTGCGCTGCGACAATGGCGGCGGGGATCACGTGCGCTCAAAATCGCCCTGCAATCAGCTCGCCTGCTGAGTTGCGTCTTCGCATCGTCTCCTCACTGCCAGGAAAGCATCGCGCTGTGCCAGCCGTGATCTGGCTGGAGCCGCTGGCAGGCACACAGGCTCTTTCTTTCCCGCCTCATGGTCATTACACTCTGCTTCAGAAAAACCGCACGTTCATCCCTCACCTGCAGATAATTCCCGCTGGCAGTGTCGTCGAGTTTCCGAATGAAGATCCTTTCTTCCACAATGTCTTCTCGCTCTTTGAAGGCAAACGATTCGATCTGGGACTTTACGAGGCCGGCTCAAGTAAGTCGGTAACCTTCTCGAGGGTGGGGGTTTCCTATATCTTCTGCAATATCCATCCGGAAATGAGCGCTGTCGTCATAGCTCTCAGCACGCCCCTGTATGCGACGGCCGACACAAAAGATTCAGTCCTGCTTCGCGGGATTCCACCCGGCGATTACAAATTACATGTCTGGATTGAAGGCGTGCCCCAATCCTTCCTTGAAGGCCTGAGCCGCCCTGTGCATTTTTCTAGCCATGCGGTCGACCTCGGAGCGATCAAAGCGCCGATAGCGGGTGCCAGAACCATACCTCACACCAATATGTACGGTCACGAATATACCCCGGATGACGAATCGCCCTATTCCCCTCATTGATGTCGATACCTTTGTCGATCCCGCATTTGGCGGCATCCGGCATTCAGACGTTTGAGCCGGAACTGCCATATCTGCACCCGTGCAAATGGTCGCCGAATGCTGCAACTCCCGCGTCTCAACTTCGTGACAATCCAATGACAGCACATTGACAACTCCCGGTTGGCCCCGCACTACATTGTCGTTAGTTGACGAATAAACCAATGCGGTGTTCGACGTGCTCGCTGATTACCAATACGCGGTCGGGAGTGCGGCAAGTATGAGGCAAATGTTCTTTACGCTTCGTCAGCTTGCGTCTACAACGAGGTCATCTCATGCACAGAAACTCTCCGTTTACTGACGTCCAGACTGCCATCGACGAGATTCGCGCCGGACGAATGGTTGTGGTTGTCGATGATGAAGATCGCGAGAATGAGGGCGACCTCACCATGGCGGCGGAAATGATCACCCCGGAAGCAATCAACTTCATGGCCAAATACGGTCGCGGGCTCATTTGCCTTGCCATGACACCAGAGCGTCTGGATTACCTTCGGCTGCAGCCCATGAGCATACAAAACACGGCACGCTTCGGCACCGCATTTACAGAATCGATCGATGCCCTATGCCGAGGTGTCACTACGGGCATTTCCGCCCGCGACCGTGCCGAGACAATCCTGTGCGCAATCGATCCCCAGGCGCGTCCTTCCGATCTTGGCCGCCCGGGTCATGTGTTTCCTTTACGAGCGCAAAACGGCGGGGTACTCGTGCGAGCCGGACAGACGGAGGCTTCCGTCGACTTAACCAGGCTGGCCGGGTTGACGCCTGCAGGCGTGATTTGCGAAATCATGAATGACGACGGAACCATGGCACGAGTGCCGGATCTTGTCGATTTCTGCAAAGAGCATGACTTGAAGATGATCACGGTAGCGGAATTGATTCGCTACCGAATGGCTCATGAGCGCTGCATCTATCGCAAGGGCGACGCCGTATTGCCGACCGAGTTTGGCGAGTTCTCGATGATCGCTTATGGTTCCGATCTCGATGCAGAATCCCATGTGGCTCTGGTGCATGGCGACCTAAGTAGCTCTGACGAGCCGGTGCTGGTGCGAATGCACACGCATTGTCTTGCTGGAGATGTGTTTCACGCTTCATCGTGCGAATGTGCCTCATATATTCGCGCTTCCTTGCAACGAATTGCCGAAGAGGGACGTGGAGCCCTGATCTATCTGCATCAAAATTCGCTCGGGTTTTCGTTTGAAAACATCCGAGGCGCCGACAAACTGCAATTCCACCGTGAAGAGAAGAATCTCGCCAGTCCCGAGTACCGCCGGCGCATACAACGTGAAGTTGGAGTCGGGGCTCAGATCCTGCTCGACCTCAATCTTCGCCACATTCGTTTGCTGACCGATCATCCTCGCAGGATTGCCGCGCTCGAAGCCTACGGCATTGAGATCGTCGAGCATAGACCAATCTCCGTTATCGAAACCCGCGCCTTCGCTTCGTCGGAAGACGCCGTTCTGGTTGAAGCGAACTTGGCGCCGCACGCGCGTGGCCTGTCGGCAATTCTGTAGATACAGAAGTGCATGGCGCCATCTGGCTTCAGACATGCAAGCGCCGCCTGGCAGTTGGAGAGATTTAGCATGAACATCGCTGTAATCGGGGTTGGATATGTCGGTTTGGTATCCGCCGTATGCTTTGCGGAACTGGGCCACAATGTGATTGGCATGGACAACGATCTATCCAAGATCCGGGCCATTCAAGGAGGGCACACCCCCATACACGAGCGTCATCTGGCCGAGTTGTTGCGAAAGCATCTCGGTCAGCGACTCACATTTACCGCTTCACTCGCACAGGCGGTGCGGGTTTCAGATGTGATCTTTGTCGCCGTCGGTACTCCGCCATCAATCTCGGGAGATGCGGATCTTTGCTGCGTGCAGGCCGTTGTCAGCGAAATGGCGGCCCACATCACATCCCGGAAACTGATTGTCGAGAAGAGTACGGTTCCTGTCGGCACGTGCGATGCAATTCGCCGGACGATGGAACTCAAAGGTGCGCCGCCTCAGTTCCTTTCCGTCGCGTCCAATCCGGAATTCTTAAGAGAGGGTGCAGCCGTCTCGGACTTTCTCAACCCAGATCGGATCGTTCTCGGGGTCGATGACACCTTCAGTGAAGAACTTCTGAAGGAGATATACGCTCCTTTGTGGAAAGGACATTACTACCGCCGCGAAAATATCTTTCACAGCAACGAAGCGCATTTGCCTCGACTTGTTGTCACCAGCTCCAGGAGCGCGGAGCTTATCAAATATGCGTCGAACGCGTTTCTCGCGATGAAGATCTCCTTCATTAACGCGATTGCCAACATTGCGGAGCGTGTCGACGGGGATATTGATCAGATCAGAGAAGGGGTAGGAAGCGACCGGCGCATTGGAATGGACTTCTTGAACGCCGGGATCGGCTATGGCGGCTCCTGTTTTCCCAAAGACGTGCTGGCTTTTCGCGGTATTGCGCGAGATGCTGGTTATCACTTTGACCTGCTCGACTCGGTGATGCGAATCAATCAGGAGCAGAGGAATCATTTCTTGCATAAAGTACGCAGCGTTCTCGGGACGCTACGGGACAAGCGGATAGTGATTCTCGGTCTTGCGTTCAAAGCAGGCACAGATGATCTTCGCGAGTCTCCCGCTATCGAGGTACTGAAAGCGCTCCTCAGTGAGGGATGTCTCATCACCGCATTCGATCCGATTGCGATGGCCCGTGCCAGGGTCGAACTTCAGGCACAAGCCGGGGAGGGAAGCTTTGAGATGGCGAGTGACCTCTATGCGGCCGCCGCCGATGCCGACGCGATGCTTATCCTTACTGACTCCAAAGAATTTGCCAGTCTCGATCTTAGGCGGCTGCGCATCCAGATGCGCAGACCGGTTATTATCGACGGCCGCAATCTCTATCATCCGAAGGAAATGGAAACTGCGGGCTTCGCATATCACAGCGTCGGCCGCGCCCCGGTAATTCCAGTCGATCATGTGAGCGCGATTCCTGAGCCGGTGTTTGAACAGATCGCCAACCCCCTGATGCCTGTAGGAATCAGAGGATTGGCTTGCGGTAGCTAATTAACCTGCACGGGTATGTATTGACCATGATCAAAGGCATTACCTTCACGCGAAGCATAGATTCCCCTACTGACGTTGAGCGACTTGCCAGTTTGCTCGAGGCTCTTGGGTTCGAACGCGGCAAATCTGAATGCGGCAAATCCTGGAACGGCTCCACTCGCTCCGGCCACTCATTTGCCGCTCCGCTGGGTGCTCTGGAATTGATTCACGGAAAGCAAAGTACAGAGGGCGCCGATAAGATCCCGCTGCTTGATACGAGCGGCGAAATCTACATCGAGGTCTCCAGCCTCGACTCCATCTATCACCATATCGAGTCCTGGTTCCAGGCCAGTCCGAGCGGCGGACTAGCTGTGCTTGGCGAAATTACCGAAACCGCAGACGAATTCCGGCGCTTCAGCGCCATGCCGATACCCGGCTTCTTCGTTACCTTTTGGGAGTGGAGCCACCCGCTCAAAGGAAAGCCACTCGCGATTGAAGGCGACCTCTCGGCAGAAGGCATGCGTTTTGCGATCGTGGTTGCGCGCTGGAACGCAGTTATTACCGAGCGATTGCTGCAGGGTGCGCTAGACGCTCTCTATCGCAGCGGCGCAAAGAAGTTAGACGTTGAGATCCTTCGCGTTCCCGGCGCGTGGGAGATTCCCTCTGCGGCTCGCAGGATCGCTGAAACCGGGGACGTCGACGCCATCATTACGCTGGGCGTTCTTCTCCGCGGGGAAACAGCCCATTATGAAGCGATCTATAACGAAGTCTCGCGTGGTATTGGACAGTCCCAGCAGGAGACCGGCGTTCCACACGCTTTCGGCGTGCTCACCTGTGAAACCCTGGAGCAGGCACTTGACCGCGCGGGACTCAAGGCTGGCAATAAAGGCTTTGAATCCGCCTGTGCCGCTATCGAGATGGTCTCGCTGCATCGGAAGATCGACTCTCCGATTACAGGAATAAGGCCGCCGCGAAGGTACTGATAGCAATTCGACAGAACTTCTGGTGATTACGCGAGACCATCGGATCTTCAAACGGGGGCTCCCGATGGAGTTGAGAGAGAACATTGGTTGCTTTTTCGGAATGTCCGCTAGTCCTGGGTATTGGTAGTAACGGACGAAGGCAGTGAGACAACGAAATCCAGGAATGCGCGGGTCTTTGCTGGCAAATGCTTGCGCGATGGATAGACGGCATAGAAAGGGAAGTGCTCATCCGGCCAGTCGGGGAACAGGTCAATCAGCTTCCCTTGCCTTAACAATCGCGACACCGCATTTTCCATCACCTGCACGATTCCGTAGCCTGCCAGGCAGAGATTGTGCATGGTGATGATGTCGCTGACGATGATACGACCATTTGTGGGAACCTTTACAATTCTTCGGTTGCGATGGAATTCCCATTCGAACGGACGCCCAGTCTCCGGGTCGCGATAATCAATCAGGATATGTCTGTCCGTCACGAGGTCCTGCGGCGTGGCTGGATGCTTGTGTCGTTTGAAGTAAGGGGGAGCGGCGACGGTCACGATGCGCGTCTCCCAGAGCCTTCTCACAACCAGGCTCGAAACCGGCGGTTTTCCGACATGGATGGCAACATCGAATCCCTCGCTTACCAGATCGCCGAGTTGATCACGAGTTATCAGTTCGAGTTCGAGTTCCGGGTGGGCTTCAAGAAACGCCCGGAGCCGCACTCCTTCCAGGAAATGTGCGAACGTGCGATGCATTTGCACGCGCAGCCTGCCCCGTACCAGTGCTCGTCCTTCCATCGCCGACGCCACGGCGTCTTCAAGGCCACTCAGTAACGGGCCGACTTGCTCGAATAACCGCCGTCCTTCTTCCGTCATGGAGACGGAGCGCGTGGTTCGCTCGAACAATCGTATTCCGAGGCGAGCTTCCAGCCGGGCAATGGACCGGCTTACACCAGACTGCGACATGTTCAGCGCTTTGCCTGCACCGGCAAAACTGCCGCACTGCGCAATCGCGGCAAAGATGCTCATCCCGTTCGTGATCCGTTCATTGAAATTCTTATTCATGCATTTCGTCATTTCTAATATGCCACTCATGCTCAAATCACTGCAATCGAATACGTCATCATATCTCCGGGGCAACGAAATTCCTTTTAAGGAGTTGATTATGTTTGCAGTTACTGGAGTGACAGGCAAAGTAGGCGGAGCGGTGGCACGCAATCTTCTGGCACAAGGACACAAGGTGCGAGCAGTGGTGCGGAATGCCGAGAAGGGACGTTTCTGGTCCGCTCAAGGTTGTGATATCGGAATCGCCAGCGTTGAGGATGCAGCGAGTCTCACCAAAGCATTGGACGGCACCGAAGGCGTCTTCCTGATGACGCCTCCAGACTTCGATCCTGAACCCGGATTTCCTGAGACACACAAAGCGGCTGCGGCCATTCGTCATGCCATCGAAACTACCCGGCCGGGGAAGGTCGTGTTTCTCTCCACAGTTGGAGCCCATGTTGCGGAACCCAACCTTCTGAACAACTCCAAAATCACGGAAGAGATGCTGCGCACTACCTCGGTCCCAGTTGCTTTATTGCGTGCCGCCTGGTTCATGGAGAACGCGGCATGGGATGTGGAAGGGGCGCGCAAGGGCGTGATTCCCAGTTTTTTGCAGCCTCTCGACCACCGGATTCCGATGATTGCGGCGAGCGACATCGCGCGCAACGCGGCAGAACTCCTTAATGACACATGGACGGGAATCCGCGTTGTTGAACTCGAAGGTCCGAGGCGCTACTCCGCGAATGATATTGCTGCGGGTTTTAGCACCGTTCTGGAGCGTCCGGTACGGGCGGAAGCAGTTCCACATGACCAATGGGAGACACTGTTTCGTTCGCAAGGCATGAAGAACCCTTTGCCGAGGATTCAGATGATCGACGGTTTCAACGAAGGCTGGATCGACTTTGAATCTGGCGAGGCTAACTCCCGCAAAGATCGCACGGCTCTGGAGACGGTTTTGCGTTCACTCGTCACGTCGAATTCATCCGGGAAATGAAGGGGTACAGATTGGGGCAGTCTCGTCGAAGGACGATGTGACTACTGTGCAATGAGTGCATATGGCTGCCTGAGGCAGCCATATTTTCTGGCGATTTCAAAAATCCCTATAGCGCAAGAGCGTATAAAGATTCGTCGATCACTGCGGTGTGGTTTGCATTTCGCTGGCACGCGACGGCCATCGGACGACCGATCAGCAACAGCACCGGTGCTGGCCCGGTTTCCAGTCCGGCTAGATGATCCAGAGTCGTCGTGCTGATGCTCTGTTCCGGCTGCCCGGCGCAGGAGACGGCCACGCAAGGCATGTCTGCCGCTACATCCTGTGCCAGCAGATTTTCCGCCAGCGCACGATAATCTCGCCCGGGCATATAGACAACCAGGGTTGCATCTTCTGGCAGCATGCCATGCCAGACTGCAGAATTTTCTTGCGTGGTCTCGTTCTGTAATTGTGATGGATGCGTTGCCTGATGTCCCGTGGCAAAGATGATTTTCGATGCTACGCGACGATCGGTGAATGAGGTGCGGAGCGAGGCAGCCGCCGCAAACGCAGCCGTGATGCCGGGCACAACATCAAACGGAATATTGGCTGCGCTCAGAGCATCCATTTCCTCGGCAGCCCGACCGAAGACAAGCGGGTCGCCGCTCTTGAGGCGCACAACGCTCTGGCCGGATCGAGCGGCATGAATCAGGAGGGAATGAATCTCTTCCTGCGTAATGCGCTTGTTGCCGCAACGCTTACCAACGCTGATCACGATCGCCTCGGGGTGCGCGTGGTCGAGAATCGCCGGTGGAACCAGATCGTCGTGGAAGATGACATCGGCGCTGGCCAGCAGGGAAGCGGCACGTAAGGTCAACAGTTCCGGATCGCCGGGGCCCGCACCCACCAGGTAGACAACGCCTTTTTTTGCTTTGCTCATAAAACTCCTCTGTGCAACGTGCTTGGTCAATCCGCAACCAGATGGGGCACACGTCCTGTAGGAACATCGCGCGGAACAGCTTCCACGGAAGTTCCATCCAATTGCAGACGCAACTCTGTATCCGTATGTCGCGAAAAATACGCGCGGAGATTTTCTTCCGGCTGCCGAGTCCGAAGGTACGTGCGCAGCAGACGCTCGATGGCGTCCGGTACCTGCGTAGCAACGCAGCGATAGCCTACTGGCCGCGCAGTTCGGGCATACGCCCCTACCGCACCGCCAAGGCAAAAGTAGAAAGCATCGGTGAGTTTTCCTTCGTGCTTGATTTTTTTGCCTTCCATACCGATGTCGGCAATCCAATGTTGTCCGCAACTGTTGGGGCAGCCGGTAACATTCAGCTTCAGTTGTTGATCGAATTCCGGAAGCCGCGTTTCCAACTCATCCACCAGCCAACGGGTAAAGCCTTTGGTCTCTGTGATGGCAAGCTTGCAGAATTCTGTTCCGGTGCAGGCGACGGCGCCGCGCCAGAAAGAGGTTCCATCCACCTGCAGATCAATGGCCTGCAATTCACGAGCCAGTTCTGCCGATTGATTTTTAGGAACATTGACGAATACCAGGTTCTGCATGATGGTGGCGCGCAGATCGCCGGTTCCAAAGCGGTCGGCCAGTTCAGCGGCAGCTTCCAGTTGTTCGCCGGTCAGTCGTCCTCGCAGCACGGATGCGCCAACATAATGGCGGTCGGCTTGCTTTTGTGCGTGGATGCCGACGTGATCGCGAAATATATCTTGCGGAACCTGCTCCTCAGCCGCAGGATCGAAGCGATATTTCAGGCGTGATTCCAGTTCTGCGAGAAAACTATCCGCCGTCCAGCCTTCTTTCAGGAATAGATACTTCATACGAGCGCGGTCGCGGCTCTGGCGCAGGCCTTGCTGGTCATGGAATAGTTCCGTGATGGCGCGCACGACCGGAAGCGCTTGATCGGGACGTACAAAAGCATTCAGTTTGACGGCGAGATGCGGCTCCGTAGAAAGACCTCCACCAACACGCAGGGAGTAGCCAATCTCATTTCCGCGACGTACCGCAGTTAAACCGATGTCGTTGATCTCCGGGTAGGAGCACCAGACAGGGCAACCGGTAATCGACAATTTGAATTTGCGCGGCAGGTTATAGAAATCGGGGTTGGCTGTGAGCGCATGGGCCGCTGCGAGAGCCAAGGGGGACGCATCGACAATTTCATCTGCCGCAATTCCAGCCAGTGGGCATCCGGTAACGTTGCGCACCACATCGCCGCAGGCGCCCTTCGGTGACAATCCAACGGATGTCAACGCATCGACAACTTCCGGCAAGGATTCAATCGTAAGCCAGTGAAGTTGAATGTTCTGCCGCACCGTAATGTCGGCCATGTTTCGTGCGTACTGTTTGGTCAGTTGTGCAATCACGCGCAGTTGGTTGGAGTTCAGAATGCCGTTGGGAATGCCAACGCGCATCATGAAATACTCCGTCACTTTGCCTTCGCCGCCGGAGCCGCCTACAACGCCCGCACCATCGCCTTGCGTGTAGATACCCCACCATTTGAAGTACATGCTCGCCCACTCAGGTATAACGCTCGAACGACCGGCGCGCGCAAAGGCGCGCACTTCGTCGAAGGCGTTCCACGGGTTCTTTTCGAGCTTCAGACGCTCAGCTTTTTGTGCCTTGCTTTCCTTTACGGGTGCGGTCTGTGGTGCTTCACTCATCGATATCCTCGGCTGTAAAAAGAAAACCCTCGTCGCAGAATCTGCTGCGATGAGGGTTTGTGTGAACTTCTTGATACTTTAGATCAGTGACTCACACACAAGTCCAGCGCAGCTGCATGGTATGGGTACACATGCAACAGATAGCTGCGGACATGGAGTGACACGTCATACATTAAGTATTCATCGAGAGCTGTTGAAAGTCAATCGTAGAAAATAGCAGATGATGAAAAGACAGTAAAAAGAGCACCTGCATTCCATGATTCCTGACACCGCACAAGGACGATTCGCAAGTAGGCTGTTCAGAATATAGTTCCCGCAAGGTTTACATTTTGTTTACAAATTGCTTGCCACGATGTCCGGGGCTACGTATATTGGAGTTATTCCGATGACGCAGACCGCCCAAATGCGCTGTAGCTGTATGTGTTGCATGTCGCCTGACATGTGTGGCTGCGGTCGTCGTGGAAAGCCTTCCTAAGTTTTAAGCAAGACAGGACATCCACACCAGCCCACACACTGCAAAGCAGTTTGTGGGTTTTTTACTTATAGGAAAATTTCAATGAATGGAATAGCAGCGTATCCCGATTCCGTAGCCCCCCAGCCCGAAATTTCGCAGCGCACGCTGAACCATCTGCAGGCGCTGGAGGCGGAAAGCATTTTTATTTTTCGCGAAGCGGTAGCGGAGTTTGCGAATCCTGTCATGCTGTACTCCATCGGTAAGGATTCCTCTGTGCTGGTGCGCCTGGCGCAGAAGGCGTTCTATCCGGGAAAAATCCCTTTTCCATTGCTGCACATTGATACAAGCTACAAATTTCCTGAAATGATCCAGTTCCGCGATACCTTTACGCGTGGAATTGGCGCAGATCTGATCGTGCATCAGAATCGCAAGGCTTTGGATGAAGGAGCCAACCCGTTCTCACTTGGCACGCAGAATTGCTGCGGATTTTTGAAGACGCGTGCGTTGTTGGATGCACTGGAGGCAGGCGGGTTTGATGCAGCCTTCGGTGGGGCCAGGCGCGATGAGGAAAAATCGCGCGCGAAGGAACGCATCTATTCCTTCCGCGACAAAGCCGGTCAATGGGACCCCAAGAACCAGCGGCCAGAGTTGTGGAATTTATACAATTCGCGTTTGAACAAGGGCGAGAGCATTCGCATCTTTCCACTTTCAAACTGGACGGAACTGGATATCTGGCTCTATATCTATGCGGAACAGATTCCGTTGGTTCCCCTCTACTACGCCCAGGAGCGTGAAGCTGTCGTTCGCGGATCCTCCATCATTTTGAAGTACGAAAACACGCCCATGTTGCCGGGAGAAAAGACGCAGCGCATCCAGTGCCGCATGCGTTCGCTCGGTTGCATGCCGTGCACGGGCGCCATTCGTTCGGAAGCAGACACGCTGCCCAAGATCATTGAGGAGCTGATTGCCTTTCGCAGGTCGGAGCGGGAGAACCGCGTGATCGATCACGATCAGGAAGGCTCCATGGAGACGAAGAAGCGCGAGGGATATTTCTAATGACGCCTGCCACGGATACAACTCCGCCGCTGGAGTTTCAGGATTTCCTCGACGAGCACCTGGAACGTGAACTGCTGCGCTTTACTACGGCAGGAAGCGTGGATGATGGCAAGTCGACACTGATTGGCCGCCTGCTGCACGACACGAAAGCTGTGTATGAAGATCAGCTGGCGTCGATCAAGCAAAGCCGCATCAACCGCGCGGCTGGGCCCATCGACTTCTCGCTGCTGACGGATGGTTTGCGTGCGGAACGTGAGCAGGGAATTACGATCGATGTTGCCTATCGCTACTTCTCAACCTCCCGGCGCAAGTTCATCATTGCAGACACGCCGGGCCATGAGCAGTACACGCGCAACATGGCGACCGGTGCTTCGACTGCTGACCTGGCCATTGTTTTGATCGATGGCAGCAAAGGCCTGTTGCCGCAATCGAGACGTCACACGTACATTGCGTCCCTGTTGGGGATTCCGCACGTCGTTGCCGCCATCAACAAGATGGATCTCGTGAAATATGACGAGGACGCTTATAACAGGATCCGCGCAGATTTCCTTGAGTTGGCGCGTCGTCTGGGAATACAGAACCCGCAAATCATTCCCTTGAGCGCCCTTGAAGGCGACAACGTCGTTGCGCCAGGCAGCAAGATGCCCTGGTACGACGGCCCCACATTGCTGGAATATCTGGAGACCGTGCCGCTGGAGCAGGCCTTGCGGGAGCGCAGCCGCAATCGTGAAAGCCTGCGATTTCCTGTGCAGTTGGTGGTCCGTCCGGACGCGACGTTCCGGGGCTTCGCCGGTCAGATCGCCAGCGGGGTTCTGCGAACAGGTGATGAAGTGGTGGCGCTGCCTTCGGGGCGGCGCACGCGCATTGATTCCATCCACACCTATGACGGCGAACTGACGGAGGCGTTGGTTGCCATGCCGATCACGGTTCGGTTGCAGGATGAGATCGACCTGAGTCGCGGCGAAATGCTGGTGTCGCCCAACGCTCTGCCCAATGTGTCGCGCAACTTCAACGGCAAGGTCGTCTGGCTACACGCTGATCCGCTACAGCCGGGACGTACCTATCTTGCGAAGCATACCTCGCGCGTGCTGCGTGTGCAGGCGACCGCCATTCATTACCGCGTGGACATGCATACGCTGCAGGAGCTGCCTGCCACGCAGCTGGAAATGAACGACATTGCTTCGGTCGACTTTTCTTCCAACCTGCCGCTTATGTTCGATAGCTATCAGGTAAATCGAACCATGGGCAGCCTGATCCTGATCGATCCCGTGACCAATGCGACAGTAGGAGCGGTCATGTTGGAGCGCGATCTGGGAGCGCAAGCCGCCGAGGCCCATGCTGCCCACATTGCGCCGGCATATCCGCTGATCCTGACGCGCGGGCAAGCGGAGGCCCAGCGCACGATTGTAGGAATTCTCCACGAACGCAGTGTTCCGTACGTGTCTCTGGATGATCCGTATATTTCCGCGTTAGGTTTTGCCAGTGCTGTGCGTGTGGCGCAACTGGCGGGACTTGCTGCGGTGTACTCCGGCGACGCGATGACGCAGGAGATTGCGGAACAGGTTGAGCAATTTCTCCCCCGGTCTCGATGGATGGAGCTTCCGGACGGCAAGGTCGATACCGATGTATTTCTGCAAACGCTGCATCGGATTTTGCATAGCAACGATCGCGAGGAAAACGAATGATTACGACGGAGAGCAGGGAGTTGCTGGAGACGCAGGCCGCGGAGACATTTGTTGCGTCCTTGCTGCGCGAATCACAAGGCGCGCGCGCTTGCTTAACCAGCAGCCTGCAGGTGGAAGACATGGTGGTGCTGCATCTGTTGCGGCAGCATGTTCCAGATATTCCAGTCATCTTTCTGGATACGGGCTATCACTTTGCGGAAACCTATGCGTATCGCGACCGCATGGTGCAGGAGTGGTCGATCAATCTGATAAACGTTCTGCCGGAAACAACCGTGGCGCAGCACGAAAGCAAGCTTGGGAAACAATATCTTGTTGAACCCACCCAGTGCTGCCAGTCGCGCAAGGTCGCACCGCTGATGCGTTCGCTGGAGCCGTTCGGTCTTTGGTTTACGGGCCTGCGCCGGGAACAGTCGCCAACGCGCGCCAACCTGAAAAAGGTGGAAGAGCATCAACTGCCGACCGCAAAAAAACTATGGAAGTTGAGCCCTCTGGCGGATTGGACGTGGCAGCAGGTTTGGGACTACATCACAGAACACAAAATTCCTCACTTGTCTCTCTACGATCAGGGCTATCGCAGCATTGGCTGTGAGCCGTGCACGCAGCTATCCACAGATCCGAACAATCCACGTGCCGGCCGCTGGGGCGGAAAAAAGCTGGAGTGTGGCATCCACACGTTTTCAGAAGCGAAGAGTTAAGAGAGCCGCGGACACTCGAAAAGAGCAGCATCTTTCAAAGAGCATCATCTTTCATCGATAGAACCAGTCGCCAATGTCTGAAAGCTGGCGGCTGGCTTCTGCATGCAGGCCGTGTCTTTTTGTAGCTCCGTGGCCAGAAGTTGCACCACCAGCGTAGTTGCTTCCATGCAGCCATGTGCAGCCGCATCGACGGCAGCACCCAGTCCAGGGATGTTTCCGCCACTGCCCACCACGACTCAGCCATCACCACGACTCAGTTTTGTTCGATGCATGCCGCCAGGGCAGTTCTCCAGGCGATAAAAGCATTTGTACGAGTCCATTGTTTTGGGCGATTGAGCGGAAAATTCTCTATTTGGGGAAAATTTCGGCTGCCCATGTATAGGAAAATGTGATACCTTAAGAAGTTTTCATTATGGAGGTAGGCATGGCAACACCAACGCTCGACACGGCAACGCAGACAGGAACGCCATTTCACGTCTTTACGGAGGAGCAGCAGCAGCTCCGTAAGGAGATTCGGGAATTTGCCACGCGAGAGATCGCTCCGAACGTGATGCGTTGGGACGAGGCCAGCGAGTTTCCCGTGGACCTGGTGAAGCAGCTCGGACAAATGGGTCTAATGGGGATTATTTTTCCGCAGGAATATGGCGGTTCCGGCCTGGGCTATGTCGAGTACGTAATTGCGATTGAAGAACTCTCCCGCGTCGATGGCTCGATCGGCATCATTGTGGCCTCGCACAATTCCCTCTGCACGAACCATATTTTTATGGCGGGTACGGAGGAGCAGCGCAAAAAGTACGTTAGCAAACTTGCCAGCGGGGAGTGGCTGGGTTCGTGGGGACTGACCGAGCCGGGCTCCGGGTCTGACGCAGGTGGTGCGCGTACCTCCGCCATCAGGAAAGGCGATCGCTGGGTGCTGAACGGCAACAAGACCTTCATCACCAACGGTCATTATGCCGATGTTGCGGTGGTGATTGCCGTCACCGATAAAATACAGGGAACGCGCGGTCTATCTGCATTTGTCGTTGAAAAGGGAACGCCGGGATTTCGCCCGGGCAAGAAGGAAAATAAGCTGGGCCTGCGTGCCAGTGACACTTCCGAGTTGATCTTTGAGGACTGCGAAATTCCCGCGGAAAATTTGCTGGGCAAAGAGGGTGAAGGCTTCAAGGATTCCATGAAGGTGCTGGATGGAGGACGCATCTCGATTGCCGCTTTGGGCCTGGGCATGGCGCAGGGAGCGCTGGACGCCAGCGTGAAGTACACCAAAGAGCGCAAGCAGTTCGGTCAAGCCATCTGCGAGTTTCAGGGGATCCAGTGGAAACTTGCCGATATGGCCACACAACTGGACGCTGCGCGTTTGCTGACACTGCGCGCCGCCCACATGAAAGATGCCGGGCAGCGGGTGACGCAGGAATCCGCAATGGCGAAGCTATACTCCAGCGAAGTTGCGGTCAGGATTTGCGACGAGTGCGTGCAGTTGCACGGTGGGTATGGATTCATCAAGGACTACCCGGCGGAGAAGTTCTACCGCGATGTGAAGCTCTGCACTATTGGTGAGGGAACCAGCGAGATTCAGCGCATGGTGATCGCGCGTGAGCTGCTGAAGAAGTAATGTTGCAGGCGCTAATCGATAGGTTCTGCCGGTCGCCGGAACCTTGGCTTCTGCATCAGATACCCGATAGGAATCAAACACGCCGTCAGTAGAACTAAAATGTGCGCCGTATCGATGTAGGCCAATACACGCGCCTGCTGCTGCATCAGATGGTAGACCTGCGCCATTGCATGGGCGGTGGCGTCCGGTTGGGAATAACCACCCTGATGCAACGCTCCAGTAAGTCCGGACTGCATTCCTTGATATTGCATGGACGCCGGATTTACATGCGCCGCCAGATATGTCTGGTGCGTCTGCGAACGGCGTGTAATCAGCGTGGTGATAAAGGAAATTCCCAGACTGCCGCCAATGTTGCGCGACAGCGCGGTCAGTCCGGACACTTCGTTGTTTTTTGCCTGCGGGATGCCCACGAACGACATGACGCTGATGGGGACAAAGAGTAAAGGCATGCCCAGCACCATGATGACGCGCCAACTGGCCGCATCCCAGAAGCTGATGCTTAGGTCCAGATCTCCAAGGCGCAGGATGCCCAGGGTTACCACGATAAAGCCAATGGTAATCATCAAACGCGGATCAAGCTTCTGTCCGATAAATCCGACGATCGGAAACAGAACGATCAGGACAAGCCCACCAACGGAAAGCGCAAGGCCAGCCTGCTCCGCGGTGTAGCCCATCAGTTCCTGAAGGTACTGCGGAATCATCACGGTGGTGGAGATAAGCGCGGCGCCAATCATCAACATCACGATCTGTGTCATGACGAAGTTGCGCTGTTTGTAAAGCGACAGGTCGATGATGGGGTGCTCGACGGTAAGCTCGCGATAAAGAAACGCGATAAAGCCAGCGCCGGCGATAAAGGCACAGAGAATGATGAAGTGCGATCCGAACCAGTCGTCCTCCTGGCCCTTGTCGAGCATCACCTGCAGTGCGCCGATGGTCACAATCAAAAGTCCCAGCCCGATGCCATCCACACCGCCGACAGTCTTGCGTTTCCGCTTCAGGTAAGGAGGGTCTTCCACAATGCGGCTGGTGAGTATGAGAGACAAAATGCCGACGGGGATGTTCAGGAAAAAGATCCAGCGCCAGGTATAGCTGTCGGTGATCCAGCCGCCGACGGTGGGGCCAATGGCGGGCGCCAGCACCACAGCCATACCGTATAAGGAAAAGGCCACACTGCGTCGCTCAGGCGGAAATGTGTCGGCCAGGATGGAGCGTTCGCTGGGTTGCAGACCACCGCCGGCAGCGCCTTGAATCAGGCGAAAGAAGATCAGAATATGCAGCGTGGGCGCCAGTCCGCAAAGCAAAGAGAAGGTTGTGAACAGTGCCACACACGTCATGTAAAAACGTTTGCGTCCAATGCGGTTGGAGATCCAGCCGCTGATCGGCAACACACAGGCATTCGATACAAGATACGAGGTCAGCACCCAGGTGCTTTCATCCTGGCTGGACGCCAGCGAGCCTGCGATATGCGGCAACGCCACATTGGCAATGCTGGTGTCCAGCGCCTCCATGAACGTGGCCAGCGTTACGGTCAACGCGATGATCCACGGATTGAAGCGTGGATGCCAGACTTCAAATTCGTCGTACTCGTGCTGCACGTCTTTGGACGTAGAAGAGGGCTGCACGGTAGATTCGGACATCAAGACTCCAGCGGCTGATTCTGTAACGAGATACTTGCAGTGTAAATGCTGGTTAGCAGGGAATCGAAGTATGCGAGCAATGAAATATTCTGAATCGTGGCGCAGTCAATTGCATCGGCTGCAAGCCGGTCTTTGAAGATACCGGCGGAGCATTCTTCCGTGTTTTGAAGTCCGGGTGCCGGTCGAGAGCCGAACGCGATATCATCGCAACGGTGATGCCTGTTACGACACTCAATCACGCAATGCATGAAGAGACGGCTGGGGCCCTGCTGGAGCGGATGCGAGCGGGCGATGTGCGTGCCTTGGCGCGCGCTATTTCTTTAGTGGAGAACGAAACCGCTGCTGCTCCGGCGCTGCTGTCAGCCTGTTTCCCTTATGCGGGTCACGCGCTGCGGGTTGGCCTGACAGGCGCTCCCGGTGCGGGCAAAAGCACGTTGGTTGATTATTTAGCGCTTCACTACCGCACGCAGCAGCAAACCGTGGGTGTGGTTGCTGTCGATCCCACAAGCCCCTATACCGGTGGTGCGATTCTGGGCGATCGCATCCGCATGCAGCGCCATCACGCGGATACGGGCCTGTACATTCGCAGCATGGCGACACGAGGATACCTGGGGGGCCTGGCGCGGGCGACCGCGGACGTCGCTTCTGTCGTAGAAGCCAGCGGGAAAGATCGTCTGCTGATTGAGACAGTGGGCGTGGGCCAGGATGAAGTGGACATTGTGCGGCTGGCCGATGTAACGGTGGTGGTTCTGGTGCCCGGGCTGGGGGACGATGTGCAAAGTATCAAGGCTGGCATTCAGGAGATTGCCGATATTTTCGTCGTCAACAAAAGCGATCGCGAGGGTGCGGATCGTGTCGTGAGCGAAATTCTTGCCATGCAGTCCTTAGGTGCGTATCCAAACGGATGGGTACCGCCTGTGCTGAAGACAACGGCCAGCACCGGACAGGGCATTGAAGAGCTGGCGGAGACAATTGAGAAGTGTTATTTGGCTTTGCAGCAGAATGGACGGCTGGAGGCAAAACGCACCGCCGGCTGGCGAGAGCGGTTGCTGGATATGATCCGCCAACAGTTGATGCGCGAACTGGTCGAGCATCGCATCGGACACGCACAGTTGGAGGAGCATGCCCATGCCATCGCCGAGGGGCGGGAAGACCCTTACCGGCTGGTAGAAGTTTTATTGAGAGACCTTCTGGCGCAACGCGCGGACGCGGAGAAGCGAGACGCATAAAGGCAGGTAACGAATATGTTTCGGATTGATCATTTAGGGATTGCAGTGCGGGACTTGCAGCAGGCGCGCCTGTTTTATGAATTGCTGGGAATGAATGTCGGGCCGGAAGAGGTTGTCGAGCACGAACAGGTGCGAACCGCCATGATTCCCGTAGGTGAGAGCCGCATTGAATTGTTGGAGCCGCTATCCCAGGAATCGGTGATTGGCCGCTTCCTGGAACGTCGTGGGGAAGGGATGCACCACGTGGCATTGCACGTCGATGACATTGCAGAAGTCTTCTCGGAGATGAAGGTGGCGGGCATGCGGCTGGTTTCCGATGAGCTGAAGATTGGCGCAGGCGGTCATCTGTATTTCTTTGTGCATCCGTCGAGCACAGGGGGTGTTCTGATCGAAATCTGCCAGAATGAAATCTGCCAGAATGCGGATGCGGTCGTTTAATGCTATTGCTGGCGATCGATACGGCAGGCCAGACGGGCAGCGTGACACTGGCCACGGAAGATGCAGGCGGCCTGACATCGGTAGCGGCTGTCGATCTTCCGGGACGCACCTTTTCGGCGCGATTGATTCCTGCGCTTTCCGAATTGCTGCAGGCCCGGAATGCAACTCTGGATGCTGTCGATGGATTCGTTGTTGTGCGTGGGCCCGGATCGTTTACCGGGCTGCGCGTGGGCCTGAGCGCCGTGAAGGGTCTGGCTGAAGGAACCGGAAAACCTGTAATCGCGCTGTCGCGGCTGGCGGTGATGGCTGCAATGCAGCCGGAACATGCCGAAGTCCATGCCATTCTGGATGCGGGACGCGGCGAATTTTATTATGGCGAATACCGCGACGCCGGATGGCAATGTGTGCGAGAGTCGCTGGAGACAGCTGAAACTCTGCGCGCAGCGCTCCAAAGCGCGCAGGCTGCGAAACCGGCCATCTGTATTGTTGCAGAGACCGCGGCGGCCACGACGCTCGCGGAGCATTGGGATATCGTCGTCGCGAATCCAACGGCTGTCGAA
Source organism: Acidobacteriaceae bacterium (assembly GCA_036267255.1). Classification (GTDB taxonomy): domain Bacteria; phylum Acidobacteriota; class Terriglobia; order Terriglobales; family Acidobacteriaceae; genus DATAWK01. Next base: position 50,133 of record DATAWK010000047.1, read on the forward strand.
ACCTTGCCGTTGGCATGGCGATTCTGGCAGGCACAGTCCTTTGCGGACATCGCGTTATTGGACGCCAACTATCTGCGCCGTTCCGATGCGGAACTCTTTGCCAGGCCAAAATCCCCCGTGGCGCAGAGGCGTTAAGATTTCCATGCAAACGCCTGCGATGACTTCCGCTCTCTTTCCTGACGATACTTCGATTCGCATTGCGACACTGGAGGATGTCGATGGCATCGTGTCCGTGCAGGCGTCTGCTCCAGAGGCAGCACAGTGGTCTCGTGCGGTGTATGCGGACATGATGACTGCGCGGATGCCGCCGGGCATTGGTTATCGGCGCGTGATATTTGTCGCTATGCATACGACCGCAATCCTTGGCTTCGCGGTTGTGGGAACGTTGCAGCTTACGGAAGCCACCGAATGTGAGTTGGAAAATATGGCTGTAGCCCCGGCATGGCGTCGTCGCGGACTGGGCCGCAGGCTGGTAGAGAAGGCAATTCACTGGTGCGTAGAACAGAAAACTTCTCAAGTATTACTTGAAGTACGGGCGTCCAATATTGCAGCCATGGAACTGTATGAAGGCATGGGATTTCAGCATGTGGGCCGACGGCTCGGCTACTATCGGCAGCCGTCCGAGGACGCCATGCAGATGGCCTGGAAACCTGCGCAGAGTGCTATGCCGGGCTGTTGAAAACCTGTGGTTGCAGAGTGCTTTCCTTGGTGGTACTGTGGGCGTCTGAAGTAATAGGAGGAGATACCTGCCTATGGAAGTTTCCGTGCAACAGGACTTCGGGGCCAATGGGGACGATCTGGGTCGCCTGGCCGAGGAACATCACAAATACGCCCTCCAGTTGGAAACCCTTCTCGCGAAACCTTACCCCTCAGAAGAAGACAAATTAGAAGAAGTGCGCCTGAAAAAGCTTAAGCTGCGATTGAAAGATCGTATTGAGGCAGTCACGCATAACATCGGGAGTCCGATTCACGCGGCCTGACATTCTTGATCGACGCGCGCTTGGCCGTGCGCTTGATCGATACGCGCTTATCGACGCGCGCGTGGCTGCAATCTGTGCCCGTCAGGGCAAAATCGTTCGATACGAATCGGATGCGAAGATCGTGTCTGTCACCGAACGCCGTATGTTCGCCTATTTTCATCTCTGCGAACGTATAATCGCACATACCGATGGTACGCGACGGATATTGGTACGGATTAGGCTTGGCAGCCGTAGCTGTCGTTCTTTGGGCGACCACCCACCGCTTTTGGCCCGGGGTGATCCCGGTTCTGCTGGCCGCATTTTTTCTGTGGTTTTTTCGCGATCCAAAGAGGGAGATTCCCGAGGCTCCCGGCTTGATTGTTTCCCCGGCAGACGGCAAGGTGACCGCGATACGGAAAGTTGCCGGTGCCGATGGCGAGCGGTACCACATCAGCATTTTTTTAAATGTCTTTAACGTGCATGTGAATCGTGCGCCAATCGCCGGTACCATTCAGCGAGTGGATTACAAAAAAGGCGAATATCTGAACGCCATGAATCCGGATTCCGCGGAGAAGAACGAGCAGAACCGCGTTGAGGTTGCCGGAGAGCTTTGTACGGTCCGTTTTACGCAGATTGCCGGATTGCTGGCGCGGCGCATCGTTTTCAATAAAGAAGTTGGAGACTGGGTTCATCGCGGGGAGCGTGTCGGTCTGATTAAATTTGGCTCTCGCGTGGATGTGCTGTTCCCAGGTGCGTGCGAACTGCAGATCGCGTTGGGCGACCATGTACAAGGCGGATCGTCGGTACTGGCGATCATGCCATTTGGGGAGCGCGTGGAGGAACTGGCCGTCATGTCCGCGGAGCGCACACAATGAACGATGGAACGAACGCAGAGATCCAACGTGTGCGTAAGCCTGCCCGTCGCGGCATGTTCATTCTGCCTTCTTTATTTACTGCAGGGAACATTGCGATTGGGTACTATGCGATCACCCAGAGCCTGCAGGGGTCGGTACTCGAACCCCACCACTTTGACTATGCGGCATTGGCCATTGGTGCGGCCATTCCGTTCGATGCCATTGATGGTCGCATTGCACGCATGACCAATACCGCCAGCGAGTTTGGCCGTGAACTGGATTCGCTGGCCGACGTGATTACCTTTGGCGTAGCCCCCAGCATCCTGGCCTTCACATGGGGCTTTCGCATGCTGCCGATGGCGATGGACCCGGTTCTTCGCGACAAGCTGATCCGCGTAGGCGCCTTGGTATGCTTTCTCTACCTGATCTGTGGTGCGTGCCGGCTGGCCCGCTTCAATATCAGTTCTGATGCCAAGCCAAAGAATCCCGGCCGCCCGGATCGCAAATATTTTGTAGGCATGCCGATTCCAGCGGCAGCCGGAGTGATTGCGGCCATCGTGCATTTTTTTCTGGGCAATCCGGTCTTCAATGGATGGGTCGCGGTGCTCTGGATGCTCATCGTCGCCTTGGTCGGATTTTTGATGGTCAGCACGTGGCGCTTCTGGAGTGGGAAAGAAATCAATCTCGGCGACCGCCACCCCTTCCAGATCCTTGTTCTCATTGGAGCGGCTGTCTCTATCATCGTGCTGTTCTCGCAGCTTCTTTTGTTTGTCATCGCCCTGGGGTATATGTTCTCCGGGATTGTTGCCCGTGCAGCCTATTCCTGGACGCGGCGTCACCGTCATCGTATCCATCCTGAGGAGTCCATGACGGACAACTCCATTGGTCGTGTCTGATGCAATTTCATTCTCAGAAAATCGCAATCGTGGGAGCGGCGACGCTTCTTGGAAAAGAATTGAATGAAGTCCTGTCTTCGTCTGCTTTCGTTACGTCGGAATTTATCCTGATGGACGATGAAGAGGCGTTGGGCAAGATTGAAGCTGCAGGAGATGAAGTGACCTTTGTGCAGCGGATTGAACCGGAGTCCTTTCAGGGGTGCGATTTCGTTTTCTTTGCGGCGCAGCCGGAAATTACAGAGAAACATTGGCAACAGGCGCGGAAGGTTGGCGCTTGCGTCATCGACCTGACCGGCGTTTTGGAAAACAAACCGGGCGTGGTCGTTCTGGCTCCGTGGCTTACGGCAGAATTGGCTCCCAGGCAGCCAAAGAACCTGCTGGATCTGAAGACTGCGGCCGTTGTCCCGGCGCATCCGGCGGCAATGTTGCTGGCATTAGTCGCGGCGCGTTGCCAGTGCGTGGCTCCTGTGCATGCGTTGTGGGCAACGCTGTTGCAGGCAGCGTCAGAATACGGCAATGCAGCCATAGTGGAGCTGCATCAGCAGACGGTGAATCTGCTCTCATTCCAACCGCTGCCCACCGACGTATTTGGTTCGCAGGCAGCGTTTAACCTGGCGCTTTCCTTCGGCGAAGAGGGCCGTGTGCGTCCCATTGCAATTGAAGAAATTATTCAGCGCCATTACGCTGCCATTGCGGACGGCCGGTTGGCCACGCTGGGGCTGCAAGTGGTGCAGGCGCCGATCTTTCATGGCTACGTGGTTTCCGTAGCCGTGGAATTGGAAAGTGCGGCCGACCTGGAGAAAATGCGTTTGGCGCTCACCGGAGAACATGTGGAACTGGTGACGGAAAGCGGAGAAGCTCCGGGCAATATCGGGGTGACAGGTGGGACCGGCATTACCGTGTTCGTGCGTTCGGCGTCGGCCGACGAAGGCGCATCGACGCGATATTGGTTGTGGATTACTGCCGACAACCTGCGATTGGCAGCCGTCAACGCGGTAGCCTGCGCCGTAGAAATGGGTCGGCTACGTCCGCAAGGCAAGGTGCAGTAACCGCGTGGCTCCTGTTTCTCTGCAGTCGAGCCGATGGATTTACAGCAGCATCTCTTCGAGCTAAGTCCCTCTGGTTACACGCCCGTGTAAAACCAGATGCAATCGTATTCATGTTACTGGACCATTCTCCCGATATACCGAATATGGAAGACCTTACCCGCGAGTTCCTGCTGGAAAGCCATGAAGGTCTGGACCGCATGGAGCGTTGTCTCGCCGAACTGGCGGAAGCGCCTGCCAATCCGGAGCTGCTGCGGGAGATTTTTCGCGCCGTACACACCATTAAAGGTACGACCGGGTTTCTGGGATTTCAGCGACTGGAGCGGGTGGCCCATGCCGGAGAAAATCTGCTGGCAGGCTTGCGCGATGGAGATCTTGTCGTCAATGCTGCATGCATCGATGTCCTGTTGCTCCTGTTGGACACGCTGCGCAGCATTCTGCGTGGCATCGAACAGACGGGCGCGGAACCAGAGGGCGCAGATGCACCTTTGCTGGCGCAATTGGAAGCGTTGCAATCCCTGGAGGAAGCATCGCAGAAGAATGGCGCATCGGGAAACGCTGCAGCATTCGTCAAAGAGGGCCGCTATGACGGAGCAGCAGCAATGGCAACCACTGCTGGAATTGTGCCGGCGGCAATTCCCAAGTCCAAAGAAAATTCTGGCGGACATACCGGCATCGAGGAAGGAGAGGCACCGGCCTCGGTGGTGGATGCCACCGTGCGCGTCGATGTCGATGTGCTGCAGCGGCTGATGAATCTTGCCGGGGAACTCGTATTAACGCGCAATCAGATTGTTGCAGCAGCAACGGAGGATCAGCGTATCGGGATGCTGGCGCAACGCTTGGATCGCGTCACCGGCGACATGCGCGATGCCATCATGCGGGTGCGCATGCAGCCCGTGGAACAGGTTTTTGCGCGCTTTCCCCGACTCGTCCGAGAGCTGGCTCGGCAATGCGGTAAGCAGGTGCGTCTGGAGATGGAAGGCCAGCAGACACGGTTGGATCGCAGCGTATTGGAGCTCATGCGCGATCCGCTGCTGCACGCGATCCGCAATTCCATTGACCACGGTATTGAAGCGCCGGAGATGCGCACCGCGAACGGCAAGCCTGCTGAGGGAAATCTACGGCTACGGGCTGCCTCCGCCGGAGACCATGTAATTTTGGAGATCATCGACGATGGCGGTGGCATTTTTCCGGAGCGTTTGCGCCAACGGGCCGTGGAGCGGGGCTTGATTTCCAGCGAGCAGGCAGCGGCGCTGTCGGATAGCGAGGCATGCAATCTGGTTTTTGTCCCGGGATTTTCCACCGCGTCGCAGGTCACCAATGTTTCCGGTCGAGGCATTGGCCTGGATGTGGTGCGTAAAAATGTCGAACATGCTGGCGGCAGCGTGGAGATGCACAGCGTGCCCGGACAGGGAACTACGATACGCATGCGATTGCCATTGACGCTGGCCATTTTGCCGGCATTGGTTGTTTGCTGCGCCGGTCAGCGTTTTGCCTTGCCGCAGACGGCAGTGGTGGAGTTGCATTGCCTGCGTGCAGCCGAACAGATGGCGAGCATAGAGGTACTGGGGGCAGCAAGATTTTACCGGCTGCGTAATCGCTTGTTGCCGTTGGCCACTCTGCGCGGCCTATTGCGCTTGTCCAGCGATGACAACCCATCGCAGGGGCCGCAGCAAGCGTCCATGCAGGGAGAATGGAATCTTGTCGTTCTCAGTGCAGAAGGTCGACGCTTCGGTTTGTGTGTGGATGCCTTTGAGGGAACCGAGGAACTGGTCGCCAAACCGCTGGAGCGCGTCACCGAAGTGCCGGTATTTTCCGGTGCGGCGCAACTGGCCGATGGAGATCTTGCGCTCATTCTGGATGTTTCCGCACTGGCCGACCTGGCCGGGGTTGCGGTGGATCGCACCGCGGTGGCCTCGGAGACCGATACAGCAGTATCGCTGGGCGAAAACTTTCTGCACGTTTCTCTGGGAGACACTTCGGCAGCCATTCCGATTGCGTGCGTCGAGCACGTACTCTCCGTCCGGAAGGCAGAGATCCAATCGATGGATGGTACGTTGGTGCTGCCAATGGACGACGAAATGTTGCCGTTGCTGGATGGCGCGCAGCTCTCGCACAATCGTGATGCCGATGCGTTTCCTGCGGCCAGCATTTTCTCCGGCGTCTCTCGCGCCGAAGCATTGCATGTATTGGTCTGTTCTCAGACAGAAAGACGCATGGGGTTGATGGTCAGCGCAGTCCATGGAATGGTGCAGGCCGAACCGGCCAAGCTGCAAAACCTATCTTATCCCGAAGAATCCGCGCAAAGCATTCTGCGATTGGGTGAGCAGTTGGTGCGTGTGATCGATCCTTTGACCTGGCAACTTCCCGCCACGTATTCAGAGACATGGACAGTCTTCGATAACTATTTACAAAATCACTGGAACAGTCAGCAGCAATCTGTAGGAGAGATAACGGGATGACGATGCTACGCAATGTCAGCGAAGGTGTTACGCACGATGATGTATGTTCCATCCACGTCGGAAACGAGCGATTTGCCGTTCGCTTGACGGATGTTTTTGAAGTGACAGCCTCCGTGGAGTTGCGCGCCTGCCCTTTATCTCCCCCGCACATTGCAGGCCTGATGCAATATCGCGGCGAAGTGCTGACTACGGTTTGCCTGCGGACCTTGCTTGGCATGCAGCGCGGGCCGGGACCAGCCAGCAGTGTTGTGATGATCGGCTCGCGTGGTCTTTTTGCGTTGCTGGTGGACGAAATTGGTGAAGTACTTCCCGTGGCAATTTCCTCGTATGAGCCAGTGCCTGCGACGGTCGAGACGCGATGCCAGGAATTGCTGTCCGGCACATATAAGTTGGAACATGGACTGCTGCCGGTGCTCGACGCCAAGCGACTGGAGCCGTCGGCATTGCGCTCGCAGCACGCGCCGGCACACTCCAGGGAAGCAAACATCAAACAATAGCTGGAAAAATCTCTTACGCTCTTATGCAGACTCCGTCCCCCAAGCCGATCCGTGTCCTGGCCATCGACGACTCGTCGACGATGCGGCATATGTACCAGCAGATTCTTGCTACGTGTCCTGACATCGCTCTGATCGGTGTGGCCGGCGACGGACCGAGTGGCATCGAGATGGTACAGAACCTCAACCCCGATCTGGTTGTGCTGGACATCGACATGCCCCAGATGGACGGGCTGACGGTTTTGACTCGCCTGCGCGAACGGCAGCCACGCCTTCCGGTCGTGATGTGCAGTACGCTGACGCAGCGCGGCGCGGCCATCACGCTGGAGGCGCTCTTTCGCGGCGCGGCGGATTATGTCGCCAAGCCGCATTTTTCGACAACGCCCCAGGCAGCTTTGGAAGGTTTTCGTGAGCCTTTGGTCGAGCGGATTCGTGCTCTTGGGTCGCGGGTATGTTGGGGGCCGGCTTCCGAGCCTGCCAATTTCTCTATGCGCCAGACCGGCATGACATCGTCCCAGGTGCCCGTTGGCGTGGTTGTCATGGGTGCCTCCACCGGTGGTCCTCAGGCTTTGGAGCAGGTACTCTGCGCACTGCCTGCAGATTTTCCCGTTCCAGTGTTGGTCGTGCAGCACATTCCACCATTGTTTCTCCCCTTGCTGGCAGAGCGGCTGCATCAACGGTGCCGCTTGCAGGTGCAGGAATCTGTAGATGGCATGCCGTTGCAGCCCGGCTTCATCTGGCTGGCACGCGGCGACTGGCACCTGCGGATTGCGTCCGTTGCCGCGGCGCCCGGTAGAAATCTGGCTGGTTCCACGACTGCGCCGTTCATGCAGCGCCTCGCGCAGGATGCTCCGATCCATTATTGTCGGCCTGCAGTGGATGCTCTGTTTCAATCGGCGGCAGATATTTATGGTGCGGCATCGCTGGGCGTTGTACTGACCGGTATGGGTACCGACGCGACCGAGGGTGCGCGCGCCATTCGTAACGCCGGTGGAACCGTGCTGGCGCAGGATGCGGCAACCAGCACCATCTGGGGCATGCCCGGTTCCGTAGTGCGGGCGGGGCTGGCCCACGCGGTGTTGCCGCTCGATCAGATTGCTGGAGAATTGCTGCGACGGGTGGGTGCAACCGCGCAAACCAGCGGAGAACAAGAGACAAATAGCAGAGGACAGCATGAAGTGTAGTGAAGAAGAGCGTGCCTACCTGCGGCAGTTGGTCTTTACGCATTCCGCGAATGTGATGGACCCTTCGCGTGATTATTTTATTGAATCGCGTTTGCAATCCGTTGCACGACAGGTTGGCGTCGGCGGTGTGCGAGAGCTGATCAAGATGCTGCGACACAGGCCCGAAGGCAGCCTGCATCGTACCGTCGTTGAGGCGATGACGATCAATGAAACAAGCTTTTTTCGCGATGGCGTGCCGTTCGATCGTATGCAAATGGACTTGATTCCGCGTCTGGTACAGGCGCGTCGGTCCCAGCGCACCCTCCGTTTGTGGAGCGCGGCTTGTTCCAGCGGGCAGGAGACCTACAGTCTCGCCATGCTTCTGGCGCGGCACTTTTCGGAGTTGGAAGACTGGGACATCCGCATCCTCGGCACAGACATTTCTCAATCGATGATCGAGCGCGCGCGCGCCGGAGTTTACAGTGATATCGAAGTGGCGCGCGGCCTCACCCCTGTTCTGCGCGATCGCTACTGCATGCACGTCGGCCACGGATGGACGATGCTGCCGGAGATGCAGGCCCGGTGTAACTTTACCCGTCTGAATCTATGTTCTTCGTTGCCCCTGATGCCGGTTTTTGACGGCATTCTGCTGCGCAACGTCATGTTGTATATTTCTGCGGAGGATCGCATACGATTGTTGCGAACGGTCCATCGCATGTTAGCTCCGGATGGATTCTTATTTTTGGGGTGTTCCGAACAGCTTTTTCCGGAGATGGACATCTTTCAATTGCACGTCAGTGGCAATGCGTATTATTACCGTCCGCGCCATGAATGATATGCACGGAAAGCAATGTACGGACGAGCGGCCCAGTCCGGATTATCCTGCTAACAGCAGGTCATGCCACGGAAAAGCTCAAAAAGCGTCGGCAAAAAAACCTCTCGCTCGTTGGAAGCAGAGGTGCGCGGTGCCGTGCTGAAAAGCCCGGTTGTCGCCGGCGACGGTATCGAAGATCCGTTGAACCTGTTTCACCCTGTCACGGCAGCCTGGTTTCGCACAGTCTTTGAGAAGCCGACTACATCGCAAAAGCTTGGCTGGCCTGCGATTGCGCGAGGAGATTCGACGCTGATTCTGGCGCCTACGGGTTCCGGCAAAACGTTGACGGCATTCCTATGGTGCATTGACCGGTTGATGCTGCATCGTAAGGCATCAGACACGGGCGGCTGCAAGGTGCTCTACATTAGCCCGTTGAAGGCCCTGGCCGTCGATGTGGAACGCAATCTGCGCTCGCCATTGGCAGGTATTGCGCAGATGGCGCAACGCATGGATGTCCCAGTGCATGCGCCGGAAATCAGCATCCGTACCGGAGACACGCCCCAGCGTGAACGTGCGCGCTTTCGACGTCACCCTTCCGAACTGTTGGTCACCACGCCGGAATCGCTCTATTTGTTGTTGACGAGCGAAGCTTCGGCTGCCTTGCGTTCGATCGATACTGTTATCGTTGACGAGATTCACGCACTGGTGCCAACGAAGCGTGGCGCGCATCTGGCGCTTTCGCTGGAGCGGCTGGAATCGCTCACGGGACGCCGATTGCAGCGCATCGGACTTTCCGCAACGCAACGGCCTCTGGATGAAGTCGCGCAATTTCTCGGTGGTGTGGATACAGCCGTGATCGCGGCTACTGCTGGGGCTGCAACGGTTCCAAAGGACACGGCAGACAGCGCGATCCTGAAAGAGCTGGAAGCCGAATGGCTGGCAGATCCAATCCGGGGCGATGGAATCACAGATGCCTCCATTGCTGCGCCACGTTTTCGCCCAGTCACCATTGTGAATGCCAGTGAACCGAAGCGCCTGGACTTGCGGATTGAAGTTCCGGTGGAAGACATGGCTCGTCTCGGCAAGATGGAGGAACTCTCCAGCGGTCCAGCCGCGCAGGCTCCCAGGCGCACATCGATCTGGAGCGCCATCTATCCGCGTCTGCTGGAGCTGATTCGCGAACGGCAATCGACATTGATCTTCGTCAATAGCCGCCGCATTGCGGAGCGGCTGGCAGGGGCGATCAACGAATTGGCCGAGGAGCCGATGGCACGCGCACACCACGGCTCGCTGGCTTCGGAACAACGCTCGGAGATTGAAGAGTTGCTGAAAGCCGGAAGGATTCGCGCTCTGGTGGCGACATCCTCGCTGGAACTTGGCATTGATATGGGCGCTGTCGATCTGGTGATTCAGATTGAATCGCCACCCTCCATCGCCAGCGGGATGCAGCGCATTGGCCGTGCCGGCCATCAGGTGGGTGCAGCCAGCGCGGGCGTCATTTTCCCGAAATTTCGCGCGGACCTGGTGGCCTGTGCGGCCGCCACGCGTGCCATGCACGAAGGCCTGGTGGAATCGACCCGCTATCTGCGCAATCCGCTGGATGTTCTGGCGCAGCAAATCGTGGCCATCGTTGCCGAGCCGCCCCGCAGGCAGCTTGAAGAGAAGCAGCTCGTCAAGAGCGAAGAGACATCTGCTGTCCCGATCGACTGCGACGCACTGTATCGTCTGGTCCGCAGTTCTGCACCGTTTGCCCTGCTTAGCCGGGGAGCATTTGACGGCGTGCTGGACATGCTCGCCGGTCGCTATCCATCGGATGAATTCGCCGAGTTGCGGCCGCGGATTACCTGGGACCGCGTGCATAACTCGTTGACGCCGCGCGAGGGCGCCAAACGTCTGGCCATTTTAAATGGTGGAACAATTCCGGATCGCGGCCTCTATGGAGTGTTTCTTTCGGGAAGCCAAACCAAACCGGTGCGCGTAGGCGAGTTGGATGAGGAGATGGTTTTTGAAAGCCACGCCGGCGATGCATTCGTTCTGGGTGCAACGACGTGGCGCGTCGATGAGATCACGCATGATCGCGTGCTGGTATCGCCCGCACCGGGGGAACCGGGAAAAATGCCTTTTTGGAAAGGAGACAGCATTGGCAGACCGCTGGAATTTGGACGTCGCATTGGCGCACTGGTACGAGAGCTGGGTGCAACACCGCGCAATGCCGCCGTCAGCAGGCTGATACGGGAACACGATCTCGATCCCAGGGCGGCGGATAATCTGCTGCGTTTTCTTGAAGACCAGAAGGCAGCGACAACGATTGTTCCGGATGATCGATCCATCGTCATCGAACGTTGCCGGGATGAGCTGGGAGATTGGCGCGTCTGTGTACTCACTCCGTTTGGCAGTCGCGTGCATGCGCCATGGGCGATGGCTGTCAGTGGCCGTCTGCGTGCAGCGGGTGCGATAGACGTCGAGACGCTATGGGCCGACGATGGATTTGTTCTGCGCTTTCCCGAGACCGTCGAACCCCCCGACGCAGAAGTGTTGTTGCTGGAGCCTGCGGAAGCGACAGACCTGGTCCTGCGCCAGCTTGGATCGACAGCGTTATTTGCCGCTAAGTTTCGCGAGAGCGCCGCGCGCGCGTTGCTGTTGCCACGGCGACGGTTGCAGGGGCGAACTCCATTGTGGCATCAACGCAAACGCGCCTATGATCTATTGTCTGTCGCCTCGCGCTACGCATCGTTCCCCATGGTGCTGGAGTCCTATCGTGAATGCCTGCGCGACGTCTTCGACATGCCTGCGTTTCTGGAGATTCTGCACGGCATCGCAACCCGCAACCTGCGCGTGCATGTCGTGGACACATCCACGCCATCTCCCTTTGCCGCATCGCTGCTGTTCAGCTATGTCGCCAACTACATCTACGACGGAGATGCGCCCCTTGCCGAGCGCCGCGCACAGGCGTTGACGATCGATCAGGAGCAGCTACGCGATCTGATGGGCGATGCCGATCTGCGTGAGTTGCTGGATGCTGCCGCGATCGAAGAGACAGAGGAGCAATTGCAGGCGTTGCAAGGCCCGCGCCAGGCGAAAAATCTGGATGGGGTACACGATCTGCTGCTCAATATTGGCGATCTGACGCGCGCAGAACTGGCACGCCGATGCATCGGACTGGATGGTGCGAGCGTTGTGGAACGTTTGATACGCATGCGCCGCGTACTGGAATTGCAGATGCTCGGCGAAAAACGCCTGATTGCGATCGAAGACGCGGCAAAGTATCGCGATGCCATGGGAATTCCGTTACCGCCGGGCGTACCCAAGCCGTTTCTTGAAAAAGGAGTGGATGCGCCATTGGAATTATTAAAGCGCTATGCACGCACACACGGACCGTTCACGGCGCAGGAAGCTGCGACCCGTTTTGGATGGAGCGTGGAACCTACGCAGAACCGGCTGCGTGCCCTGGTGCATGCAGGCCGTCTGGTGGAAGGGGAGTTTCGTCCGGGTGGCGTACATCGCGAATGGTGCGATGTAGAAGTTCTGCGCGTTATTCGGAGAAAGTCACTGGCGCGGCTGCGAAAAGAAGTAGAACCGGTGGAGCAGCGAACGCTGGCGCGCATGGCAACCCACTGGCACGGCACCTTGCAGCGGCGACGCGGATTGGATGCCGTGCTCGATGCGATCGAGCAGTTGCAGGGAGCGCCATTGCCGGCATCCGTGCTGGAGCGCGAGATTCTTCCCGCACGCGTGCTGACGTACACAGCAAGCGATCTCGATACGTTGATCGCTTCCGGAGAGGTCATCTGGTGCGGCATAGAGCCGATCGGCCCCGTCGATGGTCGCGTTGCGCTGTATCTCGCAGATCATTTATCGGAACTGCATCCGCTATGGATGGACAGGAAGCTGTCGACAACCGGCGAGACGGAGATGCCGGAGAAAGAGCGGCAATTGCTGGAATTATTGCGGAGCAAGGGTGCCGCATTTTTTGGTGCATTGCATGAAGCTTTAGGCGGAGGATATCCGGGCGAAACGCTGGACGCCCTATGGAATCTGGTGTGGCGTGGTCTGGTGACAAATGATACCTTTCACGCGCTGCGCGCCTACATGAACCGCGGTACAGGATCGCGGCCTGTACGCCGCCAGCATAGCCAGGCAAATTTTCGCTCACGCAGAACCATGCCACCAAGCGCTCAGGGGCGTTGGTCTCTGGTGCAGCTGCCGGAGGCCAAACTGCACTCTGCAACCGAATGGAGCCATGCCATCGCGTTGCAGCTTTTGAACCGGCATGGAATTGTGACGCGCGAATCCATGCAGACAGAAAATATTTCCGGCGGATTCAGTGCCGTGTATGACGTGCTGAAGGCGTTGGAGGAATCCGGGCGCGTGCGTCGCGGCTATTTTGTGGCTGGCCTGGGCGGAGCGCAGTTTGCCTTGCCGTCCGCAGTCGATTCGTTACGCTCTCTCCGCAACGATCCGGAGCCGGAGAAACAGGAAATGGTCGTCCTGGCTGCAACCGATTCGGCAAACCTTTATGGATCGGTACTGCGCTGGCCATCGGCGCCGGTTGTACAGCAGACAGAAGTTCCAGCGGAATCGACCACGCGCATTTTCTCTCGTAGCGTTGGCGCGCGTGTTGTTCTGCGCAATGGAGAGCTGGTTGCTTACCTGCGGCGCAACAACCCGAACATCCTGGTGCTGCTGCCGCAGGAGGAACCTGCTCGATCCCACGTTGCCCGGGATCTCGCGAATTTTCTCGTTGGAATGGGTCAGCTGGATTTACGAAAAGATGGTGCGAGCCGTCCCAATGGAGTTTTGATTACTACAGTGAACGATGTCCCCGTGGCTGCGCATTTTCTCGCTCGCTTTTTGCTGGATGCGGGTTTTCAACCGGCGCCACTTGGTTTTAATCTGCGCCGAGCGCTCATGCCGCTGGAGAGTTCCGATGCTAAGGCCAACATGGAACCGCCCTTTTCAGCAGGAGTCCAGTAGCCATGCCGGAAGGCGACACCATCTTTCGTTCGGCACGGACGCTCCATCGCGCACTCGCCGGTTCTGTGCTGACGCGATTTGAGACGGTCTATGCGCATCTGGCTTCGGTCGCCGACAACACGCCGCTCGTCGGTCGAACGGTGGAGCGTGTAGAGGCGCGGGGCAAATGGCTGTGGATGGTCTTCTCCGGGGACTTGATTTTGTTGACGCATATGCGGATGCAGGGCAGCTGGCACATCTATCGCATTGCAGAACGCTGGCAACGCCGCGGCTCCGACATGCGCATTCATCTGGAGACGGCTGACTGGCAGGCGATTGCGTTCAACGTGCCGGTGGCGGAGTTCCACACTGCCGATTCGCTGGGACGCCACATGGCAGTGCAGCAGTTGGGACCGGATTTGCTGGCAGAAGAGTTCGATGCCACGGCGGCCATCGCACGCATCCGCGAACATGCCGGCGAGGAGATTGGCGTTGTGCTTCTGCAGCAAAAAGTCCTGGCTGGCATTGGCAATGTGTACAAGTCGGAGATTTGTTTTGCCAGTTGCGTGCACCCGTTTCGCCGGGTGAGTACGTTAACGCAGGCAGAGCTGACACAGATCGTGCAGACAGCGCGGAAATTTCTGAAGGCCAATGTTGTCGATGGCTCCGGCAGTCAGATCGTTACCTACAATGGTCTGCGGCGAACCACGCGCAGTACCGACCCGGCGGCACGTCTCTGGGTCTATGGTCGTCCGGGGCAACCCTGCCGTCGCTGCGGAGGCCCGATTCATAGCCGAAAACAAGGTATGCAGGCACGCACGACGTTCTGGTGCGCCGCCTGCCAGCCAATGGATGCCGGAATTTCCATGGTGCAAGCGAATTCGCTAGAAGGCCAGCCGCAGCGCTCTCTGCGCAGCACCCGCGATCAATGAATGGGCCGCAAATCTGCCGGAGAGCTGCATCTGGGGTCTGGAACCATTTATCTTAAATAGAAGACTATGAAAGCAATCAAGGCTGTACGCGGCACGCGCGATCTGCTGCCGCCCGAGACGGAACTGTGGAATTTCATCGAAGCGACGGTGCGCCGCGTCTTTGCACGGTATTCGTTTGGCGAGATTCGCACGCCCGTTTTTGAAGACACACAATTGTTTGCTCGCGGCGTGGGCGAAGAGACCGACATCGTCTCCAAGGAAATGTATACGTGGGAAGACCGTGCGCGCGCGCAATCGGAAAAAGCGCAGTCATTGACGCTTCGCCCCGAAAATACCGCAGGCGTGGTGCGTGCGTACATTGAGCACAATCTGGGCGAGACCGGATTGCTGCAGAAGCTCTACTACATTGGTCCGCAATTCCGTCGCGAACGCCCTCAGAAGGGGCGCTATCGCCAATTTTTCCAGATCGGCGCGGAAGTCATCGGACCGCCCAGTGCCGGCAGCGAATCTCCTCTTCGCGATGCTGAAGTTTTGGAGATGTTAACCACGCTTTTAGAAGAACTTGGCATACAGGAATGGAAGCTCTACTTGAACTCCGTCGGATCATCTCAGGATCGCCCGCGCTACGTGCAGGCGTTGCGCGAGGCGCTGAAGGAAATTACTCCGAAACTCTGCGAAGATTGTCAGCGCCGCGCCGAAACGAATCCCTTGCGCGTGCTGGATTGCAAAGTGCCCGAAGACCAGCCGTGGATCGAGACGCTGCCCAAAATTGCCGATTATCTCGATGAATCATCCAGGGCGCACTTCGCGCAGGTATGCGCGGCGCTCGATGCTTGTGGCGTGGTCTACACCATCAACCCGCGTCTGGTGCGTGGGCTGGATTACTACACGCGCACCACATTCGAGTTCACGCACGGTGGCCTGGGCGCGCAGAATGCACTGCTGGGTGGCGGACGCTACGACGGTCTAAGCGAAGCGATCGGCGGTCCGAAGGCCCCCGGAATAGGCTTTGCGATCGGCGCGGACCGGTTAGTGTTGACGATGCAGGCGCAGCAGGAGCAACAGGGAACAGCCGCCACAGCAGCGTTCGCCGATGTCTATATTGCGCCGCTGGGAGAAGCCCAGGAAGCACAGGCCCTTGTTCTGGCGCGGGAACTGCGTCGTGCCGGTCTCCGCGTGGAGTTGGGCGACGGAACCTTCCGCATGAAAAAATCGTTCGAAACCGGGAACAGACTGGCGCGCCGGATCGTTCTCTTCGGAGAAGATGAGGCGCAATCCGGTATCGTGACAGTAAAAGACTTTGCCACTGGCGTGCAGACGAAAGTTCCGCGCGCAGAGCTGGCCACGGTACTGCAACAGAAATGACATTCTCAAAATAGACAGGAAGCAACTGTGCTGGATCTTTTAGGAAATCTGGAGCGGACGCATCGATGCGGTGTGCTGCGTGCGTCGGACGCGGAAACAACCGTCGTGGTCATGGGTTGGGTCAACCGCCGCCGCGATCATGGGAATTTGATTTTTCTGGACTTGCGGGATCGTTCGGGCATTGTGCAGATTGTGCTCGACAAGGAGCTGTGTCCGCCCGCGCATGCAAAAGCCGAACAGGTGCGCCCGGAATACGTGGTGGCTGTCACCGGCAAGGTACGCCGCCGCGATGCTGCTGCGGTCAATCCAAACATGTCGACGGGCGAGATCGAGATCGACGCCGGGCAATTGCTGGTGTTGAACGATGCCAAAACGCCGCCCTTTTCCCCCGCGGAAGAGGCAATTAGCAACGAAGAACTGCGCCTGAAATATCGCTACATTGACCTGCGCAGGCCGGAGATGCAGCGCAACTTTGAACTGCGTCACAAGATTGCGCTGGCCGTGCGGCAGCATCTTGCCGCAGAGGGCTTTTACGAGATTGAGACGCCTTTTATGACGCGTTCTACACCCGAAGGCGCGCGCGATTATCTGGTGCCGAGCCGTGTCTATCCGGGTCATTTTTATGCATTGCCGCAGTCGCCGCAGATTTTCAAGCAGATTTTGATGGTCTCCGGCTTCGACCGGTATTTTCAGATTGTGCGTTGCTTCCGTGACGAAGATCTGCGTGCCGACCGGCAGCCGGAGTTCACGCAGATCGATCTGGAAATGACTTTTCCGCAGCAGGCAACAATTTTTCGCGTGGTGGAGGGATTTCTGGCCGCGGCCTTTGCCGCCGCAGGCATCACGCTGCCCACGCCGTTCCCGCAGATTACGTATGACGAATCCATGCGACAGTTTGGCAGCGACAAGCCGGACATGCGCCTGCCTCGTCTTGTGGACGCGCGCAGTGCGTTTACCGAAGCCGACCTGCAGACGCTGGCCATCGACCCGTTATTGCCTGTGGTAGCGATTCGCATTCCAAAAGTTGGTGAGCTTTCGCGCAAAGAGCGCGATGACAATCGGCCCCTGTTTGACGCCCGCAAAGGCGCCAAGCTGATCGACGATCTGAAGCGTCTGGAGAAGAGCTTTCCCGATGCGGTAGCCAAAATTCGAGCAAGTACGCAGGCGGAAGCGGAAGATTTGCTCGTGGTTGTTGCGGGGGACGCGACGACGCGCATTCACGCCAGCGATACCAAGACTGCGGGGCGGCTCTCGGAGCGCGAGATCGCCATCTACTCCGCTGCTGGTTCGTTGCGCATGGATTTGGCAAAGAAGTACGCAGCTCGGCACAATGCCTTTGCGGCAACAGAAAAAGCCATCAAGGATCCGGCTTCCATCCCTGGGGGAGAAGCATTTTTCCCTATCTGGGTGACGGATTTCCCCATGTTCGAATACGACCTGGAAACTAAAAGCTGGATGCCATCGCATCATCCCTTCACCTCCCCGCATGAAGAGGACATGGACCGGCTTGTATCGGATCCTGCGTCCGTGCGCGCCCGCTACTACGATCTGGCGATGAATGGATTGGAACTCGGGTCTGGCTCCATTCGTATCCATCGCAAGGATGTGCAGGCGAAAATCTTTCAGTCGCTGGGCATGTCGGAAGCGGAAGCCAAAGAGCGCTTCGGATTTTTTCTGGAGGCGCTGGAGTACGGCACGCCGCCGCATGGCGGTATCGCGCTGGGCCTCGATCGGATTGTAATGATTTTGGCCGGAGCCCCCAGCCTGCGCGAGGTGATTGCATTTCCAAAGACGGCAAAAGCAGTGGACCTGATGGTGGATGCTCCGACGCCGGTGAGCGAAGCACAATTGAAAGAGCTGCAGATTCAACAGCGCCGGTCATAGCTTCCACGAGTGCAAAAGAAAGGGACCGCAAAAGCGGTCCCTTTCTTTCTGTGTGCTGCCTTAGTATGCGGGGATGCCGGTCACACTATGACCAATGATGAGTGAGTGAATATCATGTGTGCCTTCGTAGGTCTTCACCGACTCCAGATTCATCATGTGGCGCATGATCGGATAGTCATCTGTAATGCCGTTGCCGCCCAGCATGTCACGCGACAGGCGCGCACATTCCAGCGCCATCCAGACATTGTTTCGCTTGGCCATGGAAATATGCTGGTGTTGCACCGTGCCTGCGTCTTTCATGCGTCCCACCTGCAGCGACAGGAGCTGGCCCTTGGTGATCTCGCTGATCATCCAGGTCAGCTTGTCCTGGATCAACTGATGGCTGGCGATCGGTTCGTCGCGAAACTGTTTGCGCAACAGAGTGTATTGCAGCGCCGTGTCATAGCACGACATGGCAGCGCCGAGAGCGCCCCAGCTAATCCCATACCGTGCCTGGTTCAGGCACATCAAGGGAGATTTCAGTCCGCCCGACTTGGGCAACAGCGCAGAAGCCGGAACCCGCACGTCCTGCATCGACAGGCCGGAGGTGACGGAGGCGCGCAGCGACCATTTGCCGTGAACATCATAAGCCGTAAAGCCGGGTAGTTTCGTGTCGACCAGAAAACCGCGGACATTCCCGTCCTCATCGTCCACCTTGGCCCAGATAATGGCCACATCGGCCAGCGTGCCGGAGGTGATCCACATCTTCTCGCCGTTCAGGATGTAGTCCTTGCCATCTTTCTTCGCGCGTGTACGCATGCCGCCGGGGTTGGAACCGAAATCCGGCTCTGTCAGGCCAAAGCAGCCAAGTTTGTCTCCCGTGGCCAGCTGGGGCAGCCATTCGTTTTTCTGTTCGTCGCTGCCAAAAGCGTGAATGGGATACATGACCAGCGCCGACTGCACGCTGACAAAGCTGCGCACACCGGAATCTCCTCGCTCCATCTCCTGCATCACCAGTCCATATTCCACGTTGGACATGCCGGCGCAACCGTAGCCTTCGATGTTGGCGCCGTAGAAGCCCAACTCCCCCATGGGTTGGATCAGTTCTTTAGGAAAGCGTCCATCGCGGTTGCATTCTTCGATGATGGGAACCAGGTTCTCTTCAATGAATTTGCGCGCGTTATCCCGTACCAGCAGTTCGTCTTCGTTCAGCATTGCGTCGAAGCCGATAAAGTCGACGCCCTTGAATTTAAAGCCCATTCCGTTCTTCTCCGTTTCCTTCTGTAGCAAACTTACCAGCCTAGCAGAGATATCGACCGCAGAGAACCCCCAGAGCGAAACACAGAATGAAACACGGCCCGAAGCACGGTCAAAGAAAAATATAAGGAGGGAAGGATTCTCCTTTGTTCAGGAGAGAAATTCCTTGAGAAAGGGGTTGTCGGAATGTACGAGTTCCGGCAGCATGCCATCGAAAACGACGCGCGTGTTGTTCAACACCAGGAAGGTTGTTTTCTGGTCCAGGCCGTTGTTCGGAATGCGCTGCATTCGATTGGTTTTACGATTAAAGCAATGGGTGGCCATCGTATAGGCATCCTGCAGGCGATGCGTCACCAGAAGAGCAGTTCCTTCATAGACATCGCGCTGCTTCACTACCAGCTCAATGATCGTGGTGGAAGTAATTGGGTCCAGGCCGCCCGTTGGCGAGTCGTAGAGCAGCAGCTTGGGCTGGGTGATAATGGCGCGTGCGATGGCGACGCGGCGCCGCATACCGCCGGACAATTGCGATGGAAATTTGTCGATCGTGTGCTCCAGCTCGACAAATCGCAACACTTCCAGCACTTTGGCTTCAATGGTTGCGTCATCCACATGTTCTTCCTGCAGCTGGTAGGCGACATTTTCGCGGACGGTCATGGAGTCAAACAGCGCGCTCTCCTGAAAGACCATGCCGATGTTACGGCGCAGATGAAACAATTCAGTCTGCGGCAGTGTATCGATCTCTTCGCCAAACACATGAATATTTCCGGAATCCGGCTTGACGAGACCATTGGCCAGCTTCAATAGAACGCTTTTGCCGCATCCGGCAGGGCCAAGGATAATGCGCGTTTCGCCGACGCCTGCGGTAAAGCTGATGTCGGTCAGAACCGGTTTTCCATCAAAGCCGATCGATACGCGACGAAAATCTACGACAGGACCGCCGCTAGCATCGGGCGATGTGCCGATATCCGGAAGCAATTTGCTGGCAGTCATGGTGTCCTCAACGTCCGAAAATTCCGATCATAAAGCGAAGAATGAAAAAGTCGCTTGCAATGATCAGTACCGAACTGACGACGACTGCCTGGGTGGTCGAGCGACCCACGCCCTGCGTGCCCCCGCGCGTCGACATGCCAAAATAGCAGCCTACCGTTGCGATGATGAAGCCGAAGATCAGCGGCTTGACCAGTCCTTCGAGAATGTCCGGATACATCAGAGACTGGTAGGCCATGTGAAAGTATTGAGAAGCGTTCAGCCCCATCATCAGCGTGCCGACAATGCCCCCTCCCAGAATTCCCAGCCCATCGGAAATAATAGTCAGGAAAACCATCATCACCACGGTAGCGATCAATCGCGGCGTGACAAGCTTTTTCATGGGGTCCGTGCCGAGGGCACGCATCGCGTCAATTTGTTCCGTCACCTGCATCGACCCCAGTTCGCTGGCCATGCCGGAAGCATTGCGTCCGGAGACCATCAGACTGGTGAGTACGGGGCCGAGCTCTTTGATCATGGAGAGACTGACGAGCTCGCCGGTAACGGCCTTTGCCCCAAACTGTGCCAGCGTCGTGGCGGAATTCAATGCCAGCACGCCACCGGTAAAGAATCCGGTAAGGATGACGATCGGCAGCGAGCCAACACCAATAAGGTCTGCCTGTGTGTAAATATCGACCAGGTACAGAGGCCGACGGAAGACGTTGGCCACTGCCTGTCCCGACAGGACGGCATAGTCCTGGACAAACAGGATCTTTTCTCGCAGAAACTCGCCAAACTCCATATCCGCATTATGGCATTTGGGAGAGAGAATGTCCGAATAAGTGTTGCAAAAGATACAGTTTTGTCGGATTTCGGGCTAAGTCCCCATCGAAATGATTCGTCGTAGGCGACCTTTAGTTCTCAAATTCCGTTTCAGGTTGAGGAAGTACATCGCCGTCCGCTGCCATCCACACATAGAGGGTGGGCAACAGAAAAATACCCAGGACCAGTCCAACAAGCAGGCCGCCCACAATAACAATGGCAAAAGGCCGTTGCGAATCGGACCCGATGCCGTGGGAGGTTGCTGCAGGAAGCAATCCGAGGGTCGCCACCAGCATGGTCATCATAATGGGCCGCAACCGTAGAACTGCGCCCTGAATGGCAGACTCCTCAATGGAGTGGCCCAGAGCGCGCAATTGGTTGATGTACTCCAGCATAATGACACCCGTTTGTACGGAGACACCAAAGAGCGCGAGAAATCCGACGCCGGACGAGACACTGAAGTTGGTGTGCGTGACGAGCAGCGCGAGAGTGCCTCCAATAGGTGCAATGGCGATGTTGCACATAATGAGCAGCGCCCACTTCAACGATCCAAACATGAGATAGAGGATGATGAAAATAGCCAACACCGTCACAGGCACCACGATCGACAGGCGCTTTTTCGAGCGCACTTCGCTCGCGTATTCTCCAGCCCAGTCGATCGTATATCCGGGCGGCAGCTTTACCTGAGACTGGACCCTGGACATGGCCTCCTGGACAGCCCCGCCCAGGTCGCGTCCCCGCACACTGTACTTGATGGCCACATAACGCGAATTTGCTTCGCGATAAATTTCGGAAGCTCCATCCGTCGTATCGATCTTTGTCAATTGCGAGAGTGGGACACGTTCTCCCGTGGGCGAAGCCAGCAGAATATGTTCAATTGCGTCCTGCGTGTCCCGGTATTGTTTCTGATAACGCACAACAACGTCGTATCGTGCCTCGCCCTGGAGCAACTGGGTGACGGCATTGCCGCCGACAGCCGTTTGGATGGCATCCTGCACATCGGTAACGTTGATGCCGTAGCGCGCGGCAGCCGCGCGATCCACAACAAAGTTGAGGTTCGGCTGGCCGATAACGCGGAACAGGCCAAGATCTTTTACGCCTTTCACGTGGCCCATCACACCAACGATCTGATTGCCGATTGCTTCCAGTTGTTTTAGATTGTCGCCATAAATTTTGACCGCCAATTCACCCTTCACGCCGCTGACCGCCTCCTCCACATTGTCGGAGATGGGCTGCGAAAAGTTCCAGATGACACCCGGCGTCTTCTGCAATTCGCGATTCATGGCAGCAATCAACTCGTTCTTATTTTCATGAAAAACAGGACGCCACTGGTCCTTGGGTTTCAAGTCGACAAAATATTCCGTGTTGAAGAATCCCGTTGTGTCGGTGCCATCGTCGGGACGCCCCACCTGGCTAATGACCTGCGTGACCTCCGGAAAGGAGGCCAGCTTGATCTGGGTGGCATCCATCAGGCGCACGCCTTCCGTCGGGCCTGTGCTGGGCGCCAGCGTGCCCCGCACCCATATGGAGCCTTCATCCAGGTGCGGTAAAAATTCTGAGCCGATCACTCCTCCGAGTGTGAGAAACGCCGCCAACGCCACCCCACCGATTGCAATACCCAACGTAAGCCAGCGTCTGCGAATCGAGGAAGTTACCGCGGAACGATAGTGGGCCGTCAGCCATACCAGAACTGGATTTCTCCACTCCTTCGCGCCTTTGGGAAACATAAAGCTGGCCAGTACGGGAGCCAGCACCATGGAGAACAACAATGCTCCCAGCAACGCGAAGCTGACCGTCCAGGCCATTGGCCGGAACAATCGCCCCTCCACCTGCTGCAGCGTGAAAATTGGCAGGTACGCGGTGATGATGATGGCAATTGCGTAGAAAACCGGACGTTGCACTTCATGGGCTGCTTCGCGAATGCGTTCCGCCGGTGTGCGAAACCCATTGTCCTTGCGATTCAAATGGCGCACGATATTTTCAACCATCACGACGGCGCCATCGACAACCATGCCAAAATCCAGCGCACCGAGAGACAGCAGGTTCGCCGGAATGTGGCGCAGGTCCAGACAAATAGAAGCAAAAAGCAGCGAGAAGGGAATTGTCAGGGCAACAATCAGTGCGCCGCGCGCATTGCCCAGAAAAAGAAAGAGGATGATCACCACCAGGATGATTCCCTCGGCCAGATTGTGCAGGACCGTATGCGTCGTATAGTGAATCAGGTCCGAGCGATCCAGAAACGGTACAACTTTCACGCCCGGCGGCAGGATGCCGTTGTTCAGCTCCTTTACCTTGGCATGGATTCCATTGAGAACGCTGTCCGAGTCCATGCCTTTCTGCAACAGAACGACGCCTTCAACCGTGTCCGGATCGTTGACCACAACGCCATCGCTGCGATGGATAGCCTTGCCGATTTGCCCCAGGCGAATCTTGGCTCCCTGGACGACGGTACCGATGTCTTTTACGCGTACAGCGGTGCCATTCTGCGTTTTTAAAACAGTATTCTCAATGTCCTGTGTACTGGTATAAAGGCCGACTGCGCGGACGTTGACCTGCTGTTGACCTTCTTCAATAAAACTGCCGCCGGCGTTCGCATTGTTGTTGGCGAGCTGCTGTTCGACCTGCCCGATGGTCAGTCCATAAGCGATCAGCTTGTCCGGATCGACGCGCACTTGATACTCGCGTGTGATGCCGCCAAAGCTGGAAACATCTACGACTCCCGGAATCGATTTAAACTGCTTCTCCAGCACCCAGTCTTCGATCGACTTGAGTGCCATGTTGTCGTACTGCGGATTGGTGCTGGTCAGCGTATACCAGAATATCTGGCCTACAGGACTCCAGTCGGTTCCCATCTGGGGCTGCAGATTATCCGGCAGCGTGACCTGCGAGATGCGCTCCAGAACTTTTTCCCGGTTCCAGTCATCGGTCGACTTGTCGTCAAAAATGAGTGTGACGCTGGACAATCCTGCCAGCGAAACGGAGCGAAGATGTTCCAGATGCGGGATGCCATTCATCTGGATTTCTATCGGTACCGTGACTTGCTGCTCTACTTCTTCGGCTGCATGCCCGGGCCATTGCGTAATGATCTGGACGTAATTGTTGGCTACGTCCGGGTACGCTTCTACCGGCAGATTGTGGAAGGAGACGACCCCCCATCCGAACAATAGAATCGCAAGAGCAAGGATCAGGAAGCGATTCTTCAGCGCATAATCAACGATGGAGCCGATCATTACGGAGCCACCGTACTTTCCAGCTCCAATACATTGGAAACAACCTGCTGTCCCGGTTGAATGCCAGACACGATCTCCTGCATGTTGCCGGGAAGCATCTCTCCGCTGCTAACGGCTACCCGGCGAAATCTTGATTCGGGCGCCGGCACATACACCCACTCCTGATCATGCAGATGGAGAATGGCAGACGCCGGCACCACGGCATACGTCTCTTGTGTTTTGCCGTGGAACGTGGCCGTCACAAACATTCCGACCTTCAGAAATCCAGGATTGTTGACCTGTACGCGCACTTTCGCGGTGCGTAGATTGGGATCGAGGATCGGGTCAATCTCGCTGACCTGCCCGGTGAGCACTTTTCCGGGGTAGGCATCCAGACGAATATCGGCATGCTGCCCAACGCCGATCTGCGGCAAATCATTTTCATAAACGTCGCAAACAATCCACACATCCGACAGGTTCGCGATGGTAAAGAGATTCGGCGAATTATCCAGCGTCTTCACACCGGCTGCGTCGGTAATGTTTTGTTCGACGATGACGCCGGAGATCGGCGCATAAACATTCACCACGCCGGAAGGCTGGCTGGTATTGGATCCCAGCAGCTTCAGGTGCTGTGCCGCGGTCTGAACATCCACGACCGCTTTATTTTCGGTGTCCTGTGCGATCTCCAGCGCGTTTTGCGAAATTGCTCCCTTGCTGTAAAGCAATTGCGAGCGATCCAGTTGCGCGTGCGCCAAGGTTTCATCGGCAACAGCTTTTCTATAGTCGGAGAATGCCTGCGAGATATCGTCACTGCGAACGCTGAAAAGCAGCTGACCTTTTTTTACGGAGTCTCCCAGTCGTGCATCGATCGCCACGACGCGTCCGGAGGCAAGCGAAATTACCGGAACCATGCGCGCAACATCCGGCGCCACCACGCCGGTCACATTCAGCGAGGATGTTCCTGCTCGGGATGTTGCCGTTACCAGTGGAAATTGCTCCGGATGGGCCACCTGGACTGTTCCATCGGTGGGTACTTGTTCGACCTTCGTGGGTGGTGGAGCTTCGCTTTTTGGGTTCGGCTTTTCATTGCAGCCAACGAGCCCCGCGATACCAAGAAGCAACACAATGGTTGTAAGCGTTTTGGTTCTCATTGGATTACCTCGTGACCCACAGCAAGATTCAGTTGACTGGCAGCCGTGAGATACGCACCGACCAGATTCAGATATCCCAGTTGCACTCCGCGGTATTCCTGCTGGGCATCGAGAAAGTCCAGCAGAGAGGCACCGCCATGCTGATAGGAAAAGGAAATTGTCTCTCGAACGCGGAGTGCCTGATTGAGATACGTTGCTTTGTAAGGGCGTAACAATTTCAACTGGCTGTCCAGCGTTACATAGGCGGAATCCACGTCGCTGAAGACCTGCGCTTGCGCTGCGTCCGCCAGCTTTTGCTGATGGTCGATGTCCAGCAACGTGCGTTGCTTTTCGCCCTGATTGCGGTCGAAGATGCGCAGTGGAATATTCACGCCAAGGCCAAGCGCTTGGTTGTCATTTGGATTGTTAAATGATGGGTTATATGTATACGACGCGCCGAATGTCGGATCGGTGGATCCATTGGAGACTGCGAGCTTGTGATCTGTTTTTGCTTTCTCGACCGCCTGATAGGCCGCGCGAAGATCGGGCCGCGCATCCAGTGCCATCTGGCGATATTGATCCAGTGGCAGCAGCGCATCGGTATAGTCAAATCGCCCCGTAACGTCGAACTGATCGACGGGCGTGCGATCGTTCAGCAACTGCAGAAGTTGAATTTTTGCGGTACGCAGATTGACTTCGGCAGCTTCCAAATCAGATTCGTACTGCACTCTGCCCAGCTCCAGCCGATCCAGGTCCACCTGGGCAATATCGCCGGCCTTGTAGCGATCCCGGCTTATGCTGAGTTCGTGATTGTAATAATCCAAATTGTCCTTCGTCAGTTGCAAAACAGCCTTTGCCTGAAGTGTCTGCACAAAGGCAATGCGCAGATCGAAAAGCAGGTTGCGTTCCAGGTCGGCCTGCGCGGAGATGGTGATGTCGGTTGCCTGTTTCGCGCTCTCCAACCGGAGCTCCCGTTTGTGATCGCGTTCATGCAGATAACTAAAGCTGGCTTGATACTGCGTGCCTAGTAATGGTTGCCAGACCCCGTTATCAGGGGCGATTTGAGTTCCATCCGTTGCCAGCCCCAGCTCCGGATTTGGACGGAGGTGCGCTGTAATTTCCTGTGCCCGCGATTCACCAATCCCGATTTGTCCGGCGCTCAAGGTTGGATTGGTTGCCTGAAACTTGTCAACGATCTGCTGCCACGTGTAGGGCGATTGCGCAGACGCTGCTGCTGACGTCGTTGCAGGGGTAGGATTTTGCTGCGCAAATACCGACAGCGGCGCTGCAACTACTACGCAAACGATCAAACAGGACCGACAAAAAGAGCGAAGCAATGGAACTCCTGGGGAGTTAAAAGTGACGGCTTATTTTCACCGACATCGATGCTTATTTTTTAACTTCTCATAGAACGCATAAAATTCTTATGAGAAAGCAGTAAGAAGCAGCTATGAGAGATCGTTCCAGTTTTTAGGGTAGCGAAGCGAATTATGCTGCTAAGCCTATCTTTTGGCCATAGCTGGCTATCTTTCGGAGAGTGTTCTCGAATTGCAGACAAACGATGCCTAAGATACATCCACAGCAGCAAAGTATTCCAATGCGTCACGGCCCAGTCACATCTATGCTCTTTTTTCTATATCGCGGGAACCGCAAGGTGGTTTTATTTACCGCCGCGGTCATGATTACTGCGATTGCCGTGATCGATTGGTACGCTGCAGTGGATCTCCCGTTGGGATTTCTCTATCTGTTCCCAATAATTTTTGTCGGCAGTGTTTTGAATCGTTTTCAAATTGGAGTCATCGCAGCTATCTGTACATTTCTTGCTGAAATATTTGATGAATTTGAGTGGAACCCGCGGACCGGGATCACAAGAGACATTCTCTACTTTGCAGCCTTCTATGGCGTCGGCCTGTTTGTGCATGAGTTCATCCGCAGCCGTCAGGCTGCGCTGGAGCATCTTCAGCGCATTGAAGAAGAGAGTCAGGCCAAGCAGGCTGCCGAAGAACAGTTGAATATCCTGATCGAAAGTAGCCCTGCAGCGGTTTTTACAGCGAATGCCGAAGGGACCATCCTGCTGGCCAACGATGCCGCACATCGGCTCTTTGGATTGAAACCGACGGAGCTGACAGGACAACTGGTCGCGACATATTTGCCCTCGTTGGCAAATGTGGATGTAAAGGCAAGCGATCGGCAGTCATTGCGCACGGTGATGGAGTGTCGAGGCTGGCGGGCAGATGGCGAAGTATTTCTTGCCGACGTTTGGTTCTCTACCTATCGAACTTCTGTAGGACCGCGACTGGCTGCAATGGTGATCGACGTTTCGGACAATCTTCGCAACCATGAAGAGTTGAGCCTGCAACAGGTCTTATCAAGCTCGCGTATTCTTGTGGGAGCCGTCTCGCATGAAGTACGCAACGTTTGCGGCGCCATCGCTGTCGTACATCAGAATCTCGCCCGCACTGGAATATTGGCAAAGAATCAGGATTTTGAGGCGCTCGGCACATTGATCCTTACCCTGGAGAGAATCGCCTCTCTGGATTTCAGCCAATCCGGAGTGCATTCAACGGCTACCGATCTTGCTTCCTTGCTTCATGAATTACGAATCATCATCGAGCCTTCGCTGCAGGAGCGATCGATCGCAGTCGAATGGGCTATCCAGCAGGATCTGCCTATGGTGTGGGCCGATCGTCAAAGCTTGATACAGGTTTTTCTAAACCTGGTGAAAAACAGCGCGCGCGCTATGGATACAGAACAGGAACGGCATCTTAGAATTGCAACCCACACGGAGAGCGACAAGATTACCGTGCGTGTTACGGATACGGGCTGCGGCGTAGCCAGGCCGGAGCGTTTGTTTCAGCCGTTTCAACCGGAAGCCGAGAACACCGGGCTGGGATTGTATCTCTCGCGTGCTTTTATGCGTTCCTTTCGCGGTGATTTACGCTACGAACCAGAGATCAAAGGAGCGAGCTTCGTGGTGGAACTGACGCCCGCTCATTCCGCGGAAGACGAAAGCAACGATGAGCCGGCTTATAAAAATATTGCTGATTGACGATCACATTTTGTTTCGCGAGAGCCTGAGCCGCTTGCTTCAGGCTGAGCCTGACCTGGAGATTGTTGGCACCAGTGCCGGCGTGGCCGAGGGACTTCGCCTGATCGACCTTGAAAAGCCCGACGTTGTGCTTCTGGACTATGACCTGGGAGAAGATCATGGATTGTCTTTGCTGGCCAAAGCGAAGGCAAAAAAATTTCAAGGCGCAGTCCTGATGGTAACCGCCGGTATCGACAATGCTGCAACCTTACGCGTACTGCAGGAGGGTGCATCGGGAATATTTCTGAAGCACAGTCCGCCCTCCCGGCTCATTGCTGCCATTCATCAGGTGGTGGAAGGCGAGACCTGGCTCGACAAGCGCGCCATGCAGTCGGCTCTCGCCGGCGCCAGCGAAAGTAAGGAGGAAGAACGCGCGCTCCGTTCTCCGACTGTACGCGAGCGTGAGGTGCTGCAAGGAGTGCTGGACGGGTTGAGCAACAAAGAGATTGCCAGCCGTCTCAGTGTGTCTGAGAGTTCCGTGAAGGCCACGCTGCAACAGTTATTTGACAAGACCGGCGTAAGAACCAGAAGCCAGCTGGTACGCATCGTGCTGGAAAAGCATTCCGGCGACTGGCTGAAGACAAGCCGGTAAGTCCTCAAAACTTAGAGCCTTCTATCCGCGCCGCAGCCGCTGCGATCTATTCGCGGCCCTTTTTGCGGATTTCGATATTCAGCCGTTTGATCTTCTGGTTGAGCGTCGAGAGCGGAATGCGAAAATGTTCCGCAGCTTCGGTCTGGTTCCAGTTACAGCGTTCCAGACGGTCGGTAATGATGCGTCGCTCAATTTCTTCCAGAATGTCAAAGAGAGAGGCATTTGGATTATGTTCCAGCAGGCTGGCGGAATAGCTTTGTCCGGTAACGTGGCCCGGTAGCAGGTCCGCGCCAATGATGGGCCCGGTGGAGAGAACCACACAACGCTCGATGACGTTTTCCAGCTCCCGTACATTGCCCGGCCAGTCATAATCCATCAGAATGCGCATGGCGTCCGGCGTTATGGTGCACAGGGGCAGGCTGTTTTCATCGCAATATCGTTTCAGAAAGAAGGCTACAAGCTGCGGAATGTCCTCTCTGCGGTTACGCAGCGAAGGCAGATCGAGCGTGATGACGTTCAGGCGATAAAACAGATCGTCGCGGAAGCGGCCATCGCGCACAGCCACGCGCAGATCGACATTCGTGGCCGCGATGATGCGGACATCCACCTGAATCTCCTGCGTTCCGCCCACCTGCATAAAGCGCCGGTCCTGCAGCACGCGCAGCATCTTGGCCTGCATGTCCAGGCTCATGGTGCCGATTTCGTCCAGAAACAAGGTACCGTTGTTGGCGACTTCAAAGAGTCCTTTTTTTGTGGCAATGGCAGAAGTAAATGCGCCTTTGACATGGCCAAAGAGCGTGGATTCCAAAAGCTCCGATGGCATGGCGCCAGTGTTGACCGGCACAAAAGGCTTGTCGCGGCGAGGAGAATGCGCATGCACGGCCTTGGCGATCAGTTCCTTGCCTGTGCCGCTTTCGCCCTGGATGAGCACCGTGGAGCGGCTCGGTGCAACCTGTCCCACCAGGTCCAGCACCGAAAGCATCACTTCGCTTTTGCCGATGATGTTTTCAAAGTTATAGCGCTGCTTCAGGGCGCGCTTCAGATGAATATTTTCCTGCTCCGTGTGATAGCGCGCGACGGCCGAACGAATGTCGGCAAGCAGTTTCTCGTTATCCCAGGGCTTCTGGGTAAAGTTGTTGGCGCCGGCGCGGATCGCATCCACCACGTTCTGCACAGTGCCATACGCGGTAATCATGATGACAGGCAACTGCGGCTGCCGCTCACGAATCGTGCGCAGAACATCAATGCCATTTTGTCCGGGCAATGCCAGATCCAGTAGAACCAGGTCGTAAACGCCTTCTTCCAGTTTTCGCAGGCCCTGCTCTCCATCGGCAGCACTGGTGGCAGAAAAGCCCTCCAGGTCCAGAAGCGTCTCCAGCGATTCGCGAATCATGGATTCGTCGTCGATGATCAGGACACAAGATTCCGTCGATCTGAACTCCGATGCTGGTGTTTTTGTTGGAGCAGGTACAACCGCTTCAGGCATGTACAGCCTTCCTTAACATGGGAAATTCCAAATGAAACGTGGTTCCGTGGCCAACTTCGCTTTCCACGTGGATCTTGCCGGCATGTTCCTGGATGATGCCGTAGCTGACAGCCAGACCGAGACCCGTGCCCCGGCGTTGACCTTCGCGGGGAGTTGATTTTGTGGTGAAGAAAGGATCATAAATGCGCCGCAAATGCTCCTGTGCAATCCCGGAGCCGCTATCGGAGATATCGACAGCAACATGACCGTTGGCTGAAGTCGCCACGCGCAGAACGCCGCCGCTGCTCATAGCATCCTTTGCATTGAGAAAGAGATTCAGATACACCTGCTGCAGTTTGCCCACGTGGCCAAGAACATCCGGCAACGCTGTATCCAGATCAAGTTGCAGGCTGACGCCTGCCGTGCGGAACTGATGCTCCAACAGGGTGAGTGTTTCTCGCAGCACCTGGTTCATGTTCAGCGGCTTGAACTCGGTCCCGCTGGTGCGGGAGAAGTTCAGCAGACCATTCACAATCTCTGAGGCACGGAAGGTCTGTTGTGTGATCTTGTTCAACAATTGGCTCAGGCGTTCATCGTCGTGTACCTGCTTGGCCAGCATCTGGGTGTACGAAGAGATGACGGCGAGCGGTGTGTTCACCTCATGCGCAACGCCGGCAGCCAGCAGGCCAATGGAAGACAACTTGTCCGCCTGCATCAACTGTGTTTCCAGTTGCACGCGTTCCGTGATGTCATCTACCAGAATGATGCGGCCCACCGTCCGGAAGTCCTTATCGAGAAGCGGTGCAAGCGCGATGTTAGCCGTGCGGACTTCGCCAGACCGGGTATGCAGACGGAATTTGTACAACGTGTGAACGCCGGGATCATTTTTGACTCGCTCGTATTCCGAGATAAAGTCCGGTGGAAAAAGCGCAGCCAGCGGCTGACGCAGAGCCTCGGAACGCGATACGGCGTACATCGCCTCCATCTGCGCATTCCAGCTATCCACACGATCTTCCAGGTCCGCTGCAAGGATGCCGATGTTGATCGACTCGACAATGTTTTCGTTGAATTCTTTCAACCGTTCATATTCCGAAACTTTTTCTTCCAGGCTGGCATAGAGCCGTGCATTTTGAATCGCGATGCCGATGTAGCTGGCCAGCGTTTCCAGCAACTCGATGTCTTCACTGGAAAGAAAATCTCCGCCGGTGGTACGGCCCAGGCCGATCACGGCGATCGGGCGCTTCTGCACATAGCAGGGCAGATAATAATTCAAGTCCAGTTGACGGACCGTGCGTTGTTGCGCAGGCGTAAGATGCGGTGCGCTTTGGGTGCTCTCCAGAAAAATATGATGGGCGCCGCCAAAGAGATCGAAGTTCAAAAAGCTCATGTCCAGCGTGGAGAATCCTGTTTGCAGCGAGGCAGGCACTCCCTGCGCAGCGGCAAACGAATATCTGTTCGGCGATTTTTCCTCGGCCAGAAAGACAGCCACGCGGGCCACCAGCAGCGTGCGTGGCAGGCGATCGACAATGGCTCCTAGCAGCGTGTCGAGATCGGTCTGCGAATTCAAGTCGCGGGCAAACTCAATCAGCGTTTCACGATAGTCGTAGCGCTTGCGGTCAAAGACACGATCCACGCGGTCCTGAATCGCTCGCTTCAATGGATCGAACAGCAGGACAAAGATGATGATCGTCACCGCCAGGCCCCATCCGCCCGCTGTGGGCAGGCGTTTGCCGACCACGACTCCGGCAACTGCAACCGCGCCAAAGTACATGCCCACCAACGCCGCCGTCGCCAGCGTGTAGGTGACGCCGCGCTTGAAGATCAGGTCCACATCCATCAGGCGATAGCGCACGATGGCATAGCTGAACGTCAGCGGCAACAGCACCAGGCACATCACGGAGATGTGGTTCAGAAGTCCCTTGGTGGAGATGCCCGCCAGATAGGGCAGCACGTAGAACACAGTGAACGGCGTAACGGCCAGAAGGGTGCCGCGCGTCAGCCACTTGAGCTGCTGCCGCATCAATGGATTGTTGGTGCGGCGATAGTTGACGAAAAAGACTGCCGCTGCCAGTACGTAGAAGCATGCCAGATACGCCAGGCTGATCTGATTCATCCTGTGATACAGCAGCTCCGTGGCAGTCCACATCTGGATGGCCACAATGTTCAGCACGATCAGCGCAATGCCCGGCAGGTAGGTCAGCCCAACCAGCACGCGCTGCCAGCGGCGCGCTGCCTTTTCTTCTGGAAACGTCAGCGCAAAATGCAGCAGCAGCGCGGGCTGCAACGCTCCCGCGACAACATAACCCCAGTAGATCGTCCAGTCGAACAGGTTCAGCCTGCCCGTGTAGATGAACGAGTAGAAGATGAACGATGCCAGGCAGAAAATATAAAAATGCGTGGCGCGTGGCGCAGTCCAGCGGCGAAACAAAACGTAAAGCCCAATCAGCAGATAGACCAGGGCAATCAACCGAAGTCCCGGGTTATTGCTGCGGTCTGCCGGAACCAGAATGACCGGTGCATCCAGAGGAATGCCGGACCGGATCAACGCATACGTCACACGGCTGTAGATTCCAGTGCGATAGAGCTCTCGCTGCAGCGAAGCGCCGTTGGTCACCGCCTGTCCATCCACGGCAGTCAGCAGGTCGCCTACTGCAATGCCGGCGCGATCTCCAGGTC
Organism: Acidobacteriaceae bacterium; assembly: GCA_036267255.1. Taxonomy (GTDB): domain Bacteria; phylum Acidobacteriota; class Terriglobia; order Terriglobales; family Acidobacteriaceae; genus DATAWK01. The sequence goes on from DATAWK010000047.1 coordinate 83,139, forward strand.
CACCCGACAATACTTGTTTTGCAATCAGGCCGCCGGGCGCTTCCGCCCAATAGACACCGTCCGTGGGAACCTGAAATTCATTTTCGTGATTGAAGTTGACCGCTGCCAGAACGATAGCCGCCAGCGTCAGCAACGCCAGCATGATTACTGCGACACGAACTTGAAAGTTCCTTAGCATCGGTCTCAAATTCTTTTTGCCAGCCTAGCCGGCGCTGGACGAAAAAGACGCATGCAACAAATGGAGCACAAGATGGTAGAGCAACTTACATGCCATACAAGCTGCGATCCAGCGTGCCCTGGCTCACCAACCATAACGCCCCAACAATCAGCTGTATACACCTTGCCAGCAAGCTGTGCAGAAAATTCTCTATCCTATTGTCGCGCATTGATATGAAAAATCATAGATGTGACTGTTGGTTTTTAGGAGCAATCCGCTCAGATTCCTAAATCGGCGTATTTTCAGCAGGATGCCGGGAATTTCGTCGCAAATTGCGCAAAATCGGACCGGTGTCCTGGTTGATACCCTGTTTTCGCTTGACGGCGCACGCTGCGTGCCGTCGATACTGTAATCATGACTGATATCCCGCAGAAGCTTACTGTGGATCCAACTTCTGTTCGCAACGGCGAGCATCTTCTCCCGGTTTATCCCCGTTATTCTGTATCGTTTGAGACGGGCGCGGGAGTGTTTTTATACGACGATCGGGGGCGCGCCTATCTCGACCTGGTTTCCGGGCTTGGAGTCAACGCCCTGGGCCACGCCCACCCCAGGATCACTGCCGTCTACCGGGAACAGGCAGCACGCTTGGTCCATCTATCGAACCATTATGGCAATCGCTACACGGAAGAATTGGCGCAACGCCTCTGCGAGTTGACGGACATGGCCGGCATCTTCTTTTCTACCGGCGGCACCGAGGCCGTTGAAGGAGCCATGAAGCTGGCCCGCGTCGTGGCCCGGGACGGATTTGGCAGCCGCAAGCATGCCTTTGTGGCGCTGCGCGGCGGATATCATGGCCGCACCTTTGGTTCGCTCTCCGTAACCGGACAAGCCCGGTATCGGGATGGTTTTGAACCGGCCTTGCCCAATGTCCGCTTCGTGGAACGGAACGACGTAGCTGAGCTGCGCGCCGCAATGGATGACGAGGTATGCGCCATTCTGATCGAGCCCATCCAGGGCGAAGGCGGCGTATGGGAGTGCACACCGGAATATCTGGCCGAAGCGCGTCGTCTGGCCAACGCGCACCATGCTCTGTTGCTCTATGACGAAATCCAGTGCGGCCTCGGCCGGACAGGAAACTGGTTCGCCTATGAAAATTCCGGAGTCCGCCCCGACGTCCTGATCATTGGCAAACCGCTCGGCGCGGGTCTTCCGCTCAGTGCGTTTCTGGTCACCCAGGATTTATTTCATGCCCTTCGCCTCGGGCACCATGGCAGCACTCTCGGGGGCAGTCCGCTGGCATGTCGTCTCGGTCTGGAATTCCTTTCCATTCTGGAGGAGGAAGCAATGCTCCCCCACATTCGCCAGACAGGAATCTATCTGCGCCAGCAATTGCTGAGTCTTTCCGAAGAGCTGCCGGCAGCGGCAGAAGTCCGCGGTCGCGGGTTGCTGCAGGGATTGGCGTTGAACCGGCCAGGTCGGCCCGTTGCCGAGGCAGCGCTGGATCGTGGTCTGTTGCTGAACGTGACGCAGGGCAACGTGCTGCGCTTCTTGCCGTCGTATCTGTTGCAGCCGGCTCACGTCGATCAGGCCATCGCAACATTGCGCGAGCTGCTGGCCGTGCCGGCCGATGGAGAGAAGGCATCGGCGCGCGGTCAGGAATCCGTGCACACCGCTCCGACCTACGTTCGTCAGGATTAGATAGATTTTCGCGCTTTTCGTCCGCGTCTCGCGGGTTCCAGCTTCGCTTTCGGTTTGGGCGCAGCAACGATCTGTGCCGTGGTCAGCAGAATCCGCAGATCGCGCAGATTATTGCCGGTCGGCCCCGTTACGAGGGTGGCGTCCAGGGCTGTAAGCAGCGGGTTGGTATCGAAACGGTCGAGCGCCGCTTCTGCATCCAGGCCCATCGCGGCAGCGCGTTCGAGTGTTTCTGCATCGATGATCGCCCCGGCAGCCGCGCTGTTGCCATCCACGCCGTCCGATCCCGCGGAAAGTACCGCCAGTGGAGCCATGCCCGGCTTGATTTGCGTTGCCGCATAGAGGGCAAACTGCTGATTGCGCCCTCCGACGCCCGCAGGCTCCTGGACGCGCACCGTCACTTCTCCTGCAGAGAGCAGGCAGACGGGTTTCGGCGGCAATGGATCGGATTTTTTCGCCGTATCGTCCTCTTCAGTCGGCTCTGTGTACAGGCGCAGCGCCTGCAAACGTTCCAGCAGGTAGCGTGCGGCTGGCAGATATTCCCAATCGTCACAGGTATTGTCGATGCCAACACGGAACCCCAACTGTTCTGCGCGTGCCTGCGCGGCAACGATCAGGTCGTTCGAATCCAGCAGGGTACAAAAGCCCAGGGGAAACGAGCCGGGTTTGGGCGTCTCCGGCAAAGAACGCTGCGCAAAATAACGCTGCACGGAAGCAGGAATCTGTTCGAGCAGTTCGTAATGTTCCAGCACTGCGCGGCATTGCTCTACGGTCGTCGGGTCCGGCAACACCGGCCCGGAGCCAAGCTCGGTAAGCTGCAGGCGGGGTACATCCGAAACAAAAAACGCCAGCAGGGCAGTTCCACGAGGAGCGGCCAGCGCCAACCGTCCGCCTTTCACCGCGGAAAAGTGTTTGCGCACGCAGTTGATCTCCGCAATCGAAGCGCCGCAGTGCACCAGTGCGCGATACAACGCGATGACATCTTCGAAGGGAATCGTTGCATCCAGAGGCTCTTCCATCATGGCGGATGCGCCACCGCTGATGAGAAAGATGCACAGTGTCCGGTCCGCATTTTCCAGCTCGCGCGGCAGGGTTGCAAGCAGTTCGCGGGCCGCGCGCGCTGTTTCCAGAGAATCCTGGTTCGGCACCGGATGGCCGCTGGCAAAATAGACGAAGCCCGGTGGCAACGCCGCCGGTGGTTCGGGAGAAGCAAGCAGCCCCGCGAGGTCGCAGCCTTTTCGCACCGGCAGGCGGTCCAGCAATGCCGTCAGCATGGGCGTTGCGGCCTTGCCGACGGCAACGACGCGAACGCGATCGTATTGCTCCATGTCGTAGACTGTTTCGTCAAAGCGAAGTTCGGAGCCTTCGACCGTCACCTTGCGTGCAAAGGCTCGTTCCACGCTGCACTCCGCCAGCGTATGGGCAAAGATATCGCGCGCGGTCTGCGTAAGAAATGCCTGCAGCGTGGGGGTGCCTGGATCCGATGTCTCAGACATGGGGAGGAAGTCGCTCCATCGAAGGACTGTTCAAAAAATTCCGTACAACCCAGTCCCGTAGCGCCGATTGCATCGCATCCAGTTTGCCTACGAAAAAATGATCGGCATTTTCGATCCAGACCAGCTGCTTCGGCTCCGGCGCTGTTGCGACGACGGATTCCACGGCATGCACCGGACCGAACGGGTCATGATCTCCACTGATAAAAAGTTTTGGCTGCGTACACCTCGGCAGATATTCGTAGGTGTAGCTGCGGTTATCCGACTGCACAGGCAATCCCAGCGCAATCAGGCCGCGCACGCGCGCATCGCCGCAGCAGGCACGCATGCCCACATTGGCGCCGAAGGAAAACCCGGTAAACAAAATGGGCAGATGGAACTCCTTCTCCAGCCAATCCAATGCGCTGCGGACATCCTCCTGCTCGCCGCGGCCCTCATCATGCACCCCTTCACTGCGGCCGGTACCGCGAAAATTAAAACGAAGCACCGGCAGGCCCAGGCCGTGGAGCGCTTTCATCGCGTGATAGACGACCTTGTTGTGCATCGTGCCGCCACCCAGCGGATGCGGATGGCACACCAGCGCAGCGTAGGACGCGTCCGGCTGGCCGGTGTTCAGCAATGCTTCCAGGCGGCCGGCCGGGCCAGTCAGATCGAGAGAGCGAACCGTGGAAACGGTGGGGGTGCTTTGTGTCATAGCAAAAATATGTGCCAATATGGCCCGGAAAGCTCCATTGTAAGCGCCTCACGATATGCTGGAAATGAATGCCAACCAACCCGATTCAACTCGCGCGCCAATTGATCGACATCGAATCGATCACCTTTAATGAAACTGCCGTTGGAAACTTCCTGCTGGAATATCTTGCAGCGCAGAATTTTTATGTCGAGCGGATGCATGTTGAGAACCATGCCAACGGCGAACGCTTCAATGTCTACGCCGGTGCCGAAGGCGAAACGCCGGACATCGTTTTGTCCACGCACATGGACACGGTGCCGCCGTTTTTTCCCAGCAGCGAAGATGACGAATTCATCTACGGTCGCGGAGCCTGCGACGCCAAAGGCATCATTGCCGGGCAGGTTGTCGCTGCCGAGCGCCTGCGCGATGCCGGGATACGCGTTGGGCTTCTGTTCCTCGTCAGCGAGGAGCGCGACAGCGCCGGTGCGCGCCTCGCCAACACGCAGCCCAAAGGCAGCCGCTTCAACATCAATGGAGAACCAACCGACAATCGGTTGGCGCTCGCCTCGAAAGGTGCGCTCCGCGCGGAGCTTCGCGCAACGGGAAAAATGGCGCACTCGGCCTATCCCGAACTGGGCGACTCGGCCATCCATAAGCTCGTTCCGGTGCTGGATCGCATATTGCGTGCCGAACTTCCCGTGGATAACGAAATAGGGCCAACGACGCTGAACATCGGTTTAATCGACGGTGGCCGCGCTCCCAACGTGGTTTCCGATCAGGCCTCGGCGGTGGTGTTTGTGCGTCTTGTGGGTCCATCGCAGCCAATACGCGACATCATAACCAATGCTGCTGGCTCCGCCGTAGACGTGAAATTCGCTCTGGAAATTCCTTTCCAGCGCTTTCGCAAGATCGAAGGGCTGCCGACCATGGTCGCCGCCTTTACCACCGACGTCCCCGCGCTGACTGCCTGGGGAGAACCTCTGCTGTTGGGGCCGGGCTCGATTCACGTGGCGCATACGCTGCACGAGCGACTGTCCAAGAAAGAACTCTTCGAGGCAATTGACTTATACACGGAGATCGCCTTTCGCCTGCTTCGCTAAAGGATTGATTCATCCAGACTGCTTGTTCCGTCATCTAAGGAAGTTATGGAATCCCAGACAGACAACCGGCACGGCACGCATTCCCACAGTCACGATACGAACGCACTCGCCCAGGCGTCGTCTTCGTATCTGCGCTCTGCCATGCATCAGCCGATTGCGTGGAACGAGTGGGGCGAGGAAGCTTTCGCTCTGGCGCAGCACGAAAACAAACCCATCCTGCTCGATATCGGCGCCGTCTGGTGTCACTGGTGTCACGTCATGGATCGCGAAAGCTACGAGGATGCGGAGATCGCCGCCATCGTCAACGAATACTTCATCGCCATCAAGGTGGATCGCGACGAGCGCCCCGATGTCGACAGCCGCTATCAGGCCGCTGTTTCTGCCATGAGCGGAACCGGCGGATGGCCCTTGACGGTCATCTTGACGCCGGATGGCAAGCCGTTTTTTGGTGGCACCTATTTCCCCAAAGAAGAACGCTACGGACGCCCCGGATTTGCGCGTGTCCTGCTGACCATGGCGGATGTGTTTCGCAACAAGCATGACGAGGTTTTGGAATCTTCCGAAAGCGTGCTGAGCGCAATTCAATACAACGAGACCTTTTCAGGCCGGTCCGGAGATTTACATGCAGCGCTGGTAGAGAAGATGATCCAGTCTGCGCTGCAGCAATTTGACCGTCACAACGGCGGTTTTGGTTCGCAGCCAAAGTTTCCGCACCCGGCGGCGTTGGATCTTCTGCTGGATGCTGCAGCGCGGACCGGCGATGAGGCCACGCGCAATGCAGCGCTGGTCACGCTCGACAAGATGGCGCGCGGCGGCATCTATGACCATCTTGCCGGAGGCTTCCATCGCTATTCTGTCGACGAGCGATGGGTGGTGCCGCACTTTGAAAAAATGGCCTACGACAACTCCGAGCTGCTGAAAAATTATGTCCACAGCTTCCAGAGCTTTGTCGATTCAGGGTATGCCCGCGTGGCAAAAGATATTTTGCGCTGGATGGATGCCTGCCTCAGCGACCGCGAGCGTGGCGGATTTTATGCATCGCAGGATGCGGATTTTTCGCTTGACGACGACGGCGACTACTTTACCTGGACGCAGCAGGAAGCCGCGGCAGTCTTGACGACGCGCGAAATGGAAGTCGCCGGCCTCTATTACGACATTGGCGAACTCGGCGACATGCACCACGATCCGGCAAAGAATGTACTGCACGTCGATCATGCTCTCAGCGAAGTCGCGCGTCGCACATCGGTTCCTGTAGAAGAGGCGCAGAAGCTGCTGGAATCCGCCCGGCAGAAGCTCTACGCAGCGCGGTTGCAGCGCCCCACGCCCTATGTCGATACCACCATCTACGTGAACTGGAACGGCCTCTGCATCTCCGCGTACCTGGAAGCGGCGCGCGTTCTGGGGCTAAAGGAAACGCGGCAATTCGCTCTGCAATCCCTGGATCGCATTCTTCGCGAGGCGTGGCAAGCGGATGGTTCTCTGCGGCGCGTGGTTGCCTTTGCCGATGGCAAGCCGCCTGCCAATGCAATTGCCGGCATGCTGGACGATTACGCGATGCTGGGCCACGCCTGCGTGGATGCCTGGGAGAGCACGGCGGAGCTGCGCTACTTCCAGCACGCCGAAGCCATTGCCGAAGCGATGGTAGCGCGTTTCTATGACGCAACCGGTGGAGGCTTCTTCGATACCGCGACACCCGCCGACGGCGCTGTGGCGCTGGGCGTGCTCAGCGCGCGCCGCAAGCCTTTGCAGGACGCGCCGACACCGGCAGGGAACCCCGTTGCCGCTGCCTTGCTGCTGCGATTGGAAGCCTGCAACGGGCGCAATGACTGGCGCGAAAAAGCGCAGGACACGCTGGAAACCTTCGCCGGTGTCGTCGAACACTTTGGCCTCTATGCGGGAGCGTATGGACTCGCGCTGCAGCGTTTCCTGCTGCCCCCCGTGCAGGTCTGCGTTATCGGCGACGACGCAATCGCCGACGAGCTGACCGCAGCAGCTACCGCGCGCTATGCCGTCAACAAAACCGTTCTGCGGATTTCCCGCGCAATCATCCGGCAACGTGCCTTGCCGCCGGTGTTGGCCGAGACTCTGCCGCACTTACCGGAACTGGCTGGCAGCGCAAGCTTTGCCGTCGTCTGCACCGGTACAAGCTGTCAACCGCCCGTGCACAGCGCCGACGCGTTGGTCGAGTTGTTAAGCAAGGCCCTCTAATATCCGCGCACTCCCCGAGTTCAGTGGCCGTGAAATATGTCAGGATAGGACACGGATAGCGGCAACGGGGGCCGTTTGCCATGAACATCAAGGGAATTACAAAATGCGCATCGCAGAGTTTGCTGTCGGCATTGCTGCTGGCTGCAATGGCCGGCACGGCCCAATATACGTATACGGCCCAATGCATGGCACAAGTTCAGGAACCTCTACCACCACCCCTGTCGAATAACACGCATGTCCCGCATTCACCGGGCTCGGATGACGGCAGCATAAGTCCAGAGATGCAGGAGAAGATGGCGGAGGGGCGCAACACACAGCGGCAGAAAAGGCTGGAAGAGAATACGAAGAAGCTGGTGCAGTTAGCCGATCAACTCCAGACCGCTGTGAACAGGAGCAACAAAAATATTTTGTCCATCGATGTCATCCACCGCGCCGAAAAGATTGAGAAGCTGGCAAAGCAGATTCAGGACGAGATGAAAGCCGAATAGCGCAATCTTTGTCCCGCAGAAACAGCAAGAGGCCGCTCCACCAGGAACGGCCTCTTGCTGTTAGAACTTTCCTGACGCGTTGGAGGTCTACAGGAAGAGTGGCGCCAGCACCAGTGTGATGGTTGCCAGCAGTTTGATCAGTACATGCAGCGATGGTCCCGCCGTGTCCTTGAATGGATCCCCGACCGTGTCGCCTACCACGGCAGCTTTATGCGCATCGGATCCCTTGCCGCCATGCTGTCCCGTCTCGATGTGTTTCTTGGCGTTGTCCCACGCGCCACCGCCGTTGTTCATCAGCATCGCCATCAGAATGCCGGTGATGGTGCCCACCATCAGCAGCGCCGCTACGGACTCCGGCCCTGTCAAATTGACTGCAATTCCGTTGATCGTTGGCACATCCGCCAGCGAAGAGACATGAAATGCATCCCCAAAGTGGCGGAAGATCAGACCCACCGCCAACGGCATGCATACCACCAGCAACCCCGGCAAAACCATTTCGCGCAGTGCGGCAGCGGTCACAATGGAGACGCAGCGTCCGTAATCCGGTTTGGATGTGCCCGCCATGATGCCGGGATTTTCCTTGAACTGGGCTCGCACGTCCTTGATCACGTATTGCGCCGCGCGTCCCACGGCCTGGATCGCCAGCGACGAGAACAGGAAGACCAGCATGGCTCCGAGCAGTGCTCCCACAAACACCGGGACACTGGCCAGATTCACATTGGTGAAGCTCCAGTTGTGGGGCATGTAGCCACCGGCCAGCGCCACCTTGTCGGCAACGATGCTGCGAATCTCTTCCATGTACGCCGAGAACAGCAGAAACGCGGCCAGGGCTGCCGAGCCGATGGCATAGCCTTTGGTCAGCGCCTTGGTGGTGTTTCCGGCTGCATCCAGTTTGTCCGTCTTTCTGCGGATGTTCTCCGGCTGGTTCGACATTTCGATAATGCCGCCGGCATTGTCCGTGATCGGTCCGAAGGTATCCATGGCCAGAATGTAGGCAGCCGAAGAGAGCATGCCCATCGTGGCAATCGCAGTACCGTAAATGCCCTTGGCATAGTTGCTAAGCGTAGGCACATCCGCCAGCGCGCGAACTCCGAAATAGTAACTCAGCAACAGTGCCGCGCCGATGACAACAGCTGGCATGGCAGGCGTCTCCATGCCCACTGCCAGACCGCTGATGATGTTGGTTGCCGGACCCGTCAGCGATGCCGTTGCAATGGACCGGACAGGGCGATAGCGGGACTCGGTGTAGTACTCCGTGATGCGGACAAACAGGAACGCTGTGACAATGCCGACTGCACCGCTGGCAAAAAGCCACCAGCGCGCATCGAGCATAAAATAAACCGCCGCCGCCAGTCCCGCCAGTGCCAGCACGGTTGTTACGTAATAGCCGCGATTCAGCGCGTGCATGGGGTCTTCTTCTTCTCCGCAGCGCACCATGCTGATGCCAATCGCGCTGGCAATCAGGTTGATGGCCAGGATGATCAGCGGAAACAGAATTCCCTTCAGGCCAAAGACCGGATACAGCACAGCGCCCAGAATCATCGCGCCGACATTTTCCGCAGCGGTCGATTCAAAAATGTCCGCACCGCGTCCGGCGCAGTCGCCCACGTTGTCCCCGACCAGATCGGCAATCACCGCGGGATTGCGCGGGTCATCCTCTGGAATTCCAGCTTCTACTTTGCCGACAAGGTCCGCGCCCACGTCGGCTGCCTTGGTGTAGATGCCACCGCCCAGTTGGGCAAACAGTGCCACCAGAGAAGCCCCAAAACCGAATCCGACAAGGCGATAGGGAATCTCCTGCGGATGTTGCAATCCGCCAAACAGAAAGAACAGCATGCCAACGCCGATCAGGGAGAGGGCCACGACTACCAGGCCTGTCACGGCTCCACCGCGCAGCGCCAGTTGCAGTGCCCGGTTCAGGCTGGTGCGGACGGCGCTTGCAGTACGAATGTTGGCGCGAATCGAGACGTACATGCCGGTGTATCCGGCAATCGCAGAGCAAAGCGCGCCAATCAGAAAGCTGATGACCGTCATGCCTGCGTAGGGTGCTGTGCGCGAGTACAGGTGATAGCCGCCGTACAGGAGTACGGCAATCACCAGGGCCAGCACGGCGATGGTGCTATATTGCCGCCGCATAAACGCCTCAGCGCCTTCACGGATGGCGTTGGAGATGGCCTGCATCTCCGGTGTGCCGGTGTCTTTTGAAAGTACGGAACGCGCAAAAAGAAGCGCGACAAACAACGCCACGACGGCGACGGCCAGCGCAATCCAAAGATATTTCTGATCCTGTGTTGATGCGGCGTTGGTGGGGGTTTGCCATAAAAATACAGCCGCATTCGAGAGAAAAGCTTCCAAGACTGCCTCCAGGTGATTTCTGAAAAATATACCGGTAAAGAACGCGAAACAGACCTCTGCCAGGGAGTGGATGCCGGTGCTTCCATTTGCCGGAATCCACAAAAGCGGCAAAATGCCTCAAAACGCGTTATTAGAGCATGTAGCAAAAACAAGGGTCAACCCAGCAGCAAAACAGGCCCAAAACACAGCATACTTCGACCAGCGGAACAGGTAGTCATGTTTCGTCGGCCTCAGCGGACCAGTATTCGATTTCTACAGTTTCTCTTTTCTATTAGAAGGTCTGGATGGCCGTCAGGCAAGTCTGATGGGTACCGGCTATGCGATTTCATGTGTTCTACGCGAAGCACTCCCCGAGTACGATCAGTGTTATGCGCTTTGCCTGTCTCCTGGTTGTCCTGGCTTGCACGTTGAATTTCGGCGAGCCCGATTTGCAGTCGCAGGCAGTGCGAACGGCAACGCACGTGACGGTTCCTATGGCCGTAGAGGGCAGCACACCGGTCGTCACGCTCAGTTTCAAGAGAGCAGATGGTGGTCTGCGAACTGCTCGATTCGTCTTTGACTCCGGAGGCGGAGCCATCATCTTCGATGAGGGACTTGCGGCGGATCTCGGACTGAAACCTGAAGGGGCCACCATTGTTTCAGATGGACAGCAGTACAGGCGGGTCCATGTACCCGCGGCATTTGTAGGCGGAATGCCGGTCGATTTAGGAACCAGTAATGCGTTTGTGCACTTGGGCGCAACCAGCTTCACCGACAGGGTTGCAGTGGAGGGACTGCTTCCCGGCAAAGCCTGCGAGCACTATCAGGTTGTCCTGGACTATCCCGGGCAATTATTTTCTGTCGGAGAAGCTGGAAGCCTTCCCCATCGGGGGAAACGACTTGCGTGTCGCTATATTGCATCGAGCGGACATCCGAGAGTCGAGGTTGGAATCGACGGAATCAGCTACGGATTTTTACTTGATACTGGAACTCGGATCACGCTCGCCCGCGAAGACATCCTGAGAAAATGGTCCAAAGAGCATCCTGATTGGTCGAAAAGCACTGGAGCTGCAGGTCCTGCGAACGACGGCGGAACGTCGGACGACCATGCTTTTCTCCTGCGCATTCCTATCCTGCAACTTGGGGCGTTTCGGCTGACCCGGGTAGCAGTCGCGTCGCGTCCGGACGAAACATACAGTGCAACTTCCTACGAAACCCCAGCCCCCATCATTGGAGCGCTGGGAGGCAACATCCTCAGCCGGTTTCGGGTCGAGATTGACTATCCCGATCAGCTTCTCTTCTTGGAGCAGTCCGGCAGTAGGGAAGTCGATGCATTCGATACCGTTGGCCTTGTGCTGGGCACCAACGCGGCAGGTCAACTCATTGTGCGCGCAGTGTCTTCCACTGCATCGGCAGCGACACAACGCAATATTTTGCCAGGCGATGTCATTCTGGAGATACGTGGCTTTGGCAAAGCGCCTTACACATTGGTGCAGGCGGCTCAGGCATTGTCGGGAACAGTTGGAGAGTCCAAACAACTGCGCATTCTGAGAAATGGGAAGCCTATGAATGTGACCGTTGTCGTCTCTCGGATACTCTGATAAGGGTTTCGCAGTGTCAACCATCCGGTTTACGGTATTCAATAGATCTCGTGAAAAGCCGTGATTTTTTGCAATCCCGTCGCCTAATGTCGGACACGCTACCCATCAGCGAAACAAGACTGACAGAATAGAGAATTAGCCGTTACAATACCGTGTTCAGCATGCATACCGAACCGGGCAGGAGCACGCATGGCGCAAACCACTACGGCGAAAACAAAAGCACATTCGCCTTATGCAGCAGCCGGTCTAACCAGCCGGCAGATGATCCAGATATACCGCTTGATGTTCCTCTCCCGCCGGATCGATGATCGCGAGATATCGTTGAAGCGGCAGCAGAGAACCTTTTTCCAGATCTCCGGTGCCGGGCATGAAGCTCTGTTGATTGCAGCCGGGATGGCTCTCAAGTCCGGCTATGACTGGTTCTATCCGTACTATCGCGATCGCGCGCTTTGCCTCACGTTGGGAGTCACGCCGGAGGAGATGCTGCTGCAGGCAGTGGGCGCTGCATCCGACCCTGCCAGCGGTGGTCGCCAGATGCCGTCGCACTGGAGCAGTCCCCAGCATCACATCGTCACCCAATCCTCCTCCGTCACCTCGCAATGCCTGCAGGCTGTGGGCTGCGCCGAGGCTGGCCTGTACTTTTCACGGCATCCGGAAGCAGCCCGGAAGCACGAAGGAGATTATCGCGCGTTTAAGGACGTGCAGTTCCACGGCGATGAAGTCACCTACGTCTCTCTGGGGGAAGGCTCCACCAGCCAGGGGGAATTCTGGGAGTCTTTGAGTGCCGCCTCCAATAGCAAGCTGCCGGTGCTCTTTGTTATCGAGGACAACGGCTACGCCATCTCGGTACCGGTCGAAGTGAATACGCCCGGCGGCAACATCTCTCCGCTGGTCGCAAACTTTCCGAATTTTTATTTTGCCGAGGTGGACGGAACCGACCCGGTAGCCAGTTACGCCGCATTTCGCGATGCCGTGGCGCACTGCCGTGCAGGCAAGGGGCCTGCGCTGGTGCATGGCCATGTGATCCGGCCCTACTCCCATTCTTTATCGGATGACGAGCGCCTGTACCGCTCTGAGGAAGAACGCGAAGCGGATGCCTTGCGCGACCCGCTGCCACGCCTGCAGATGTCCTTATTGCGCGAAGGCATTCTGGACGAAAAAGGCCTGACGCGGCTGGAAAATGAAGTCGACGAAGAAATTCGTCAGGCAACCGATCGTGTTCTGCGTGCACCCTTGCCGACGGTCGACACAATTCCTCTGCATGTTTACTCCGAGCATTGGGACCCGACGGCCGCAACTCTCGCGCGGGAGCCTGAGAAAACCTCCGACACTGCCCAACACACCATGGCGGAGTTGATCAACGCTTGCCTTTCCGACGAAATGCGGCGCGATGAGCGCATCGTTATTTTCGGGGAGGATGTGGCGGACTGCAGCCGCGAAGAAAGCTTGAAAGCTGTCCAGGTAAAGGGTAAAGGCGGCGTTTTCAAATTGACCGCCGGTTTACAAAAGACGTTCGGTTCTGAGCGCGTCTTCAATTCGCCTCTGGCCGAGGCCAACATCGTGGGCCGCGCCGTCGGCATGGCGACCCGCGGCATGAAGCCCGTGGTGGAGATTCAGTTTTTTGATTACATCTGGCCGGCGATGCATCAACTGCGCAACGAGCTGCCGTTGATCCGTTGGCGCTCCAACGATACGTTTTCTTCTCCGACCGTCATTCGCGTGGCCATTGGCGGATATCTGACCGGCGGTTCCATCTATCATTCGCAGTGCGGAGAAAGCATCTTCACGCATACGCCGGGCATCCGCGTCGTTTTCCCGTCGAATGCGCTGGATGCCAATGGCCTGCTGCGCACAGCCATCCGCTGCGACGATCCCGTCCTGTTTCTGGAGCATAAACGTCTCTATCGTGAGACGTATGGCCGAGCCGTCTACCCCGGGCCGGACTACACCATTCCGTTCGGCAAAGCGAAGATCGTTCACGCGGGAGAAAATCTCACCATCGTCACCTACGGTGCGTTGGTGCCGCGCGCTCTGCAGGCAGCGCTCCGCGCCGAGCGTGAACATAACATCTCCGTGGAAGTCATCGATCTGCGCACGCTCAGTCCCTACGACTGGGAAGCAATTGCCACATCGGTCCGCAAAACCAGCCGCGTCATCCTTGCCCATGAAGATATGTTGAGCTGGGGTTATGGCGCGGAGATTGCCGCGCGCATCGCCGATGAACTCTTCGATGATCTGGACGCTCCAGTGCGGCGCGTTGCGGCAAAAGATACCTTTGTCGCGTATCAGCCATTACTGGAAGATGCGATTTTGCCCCAGCCGGAGGATATCCTGAAGGCCATTCTGGACTTAAGAGCTTTTTAAGTTGGCTTGAAGCAACAGCTTGAAGTGACAACTTAAAGTGACAGAAGACGCGATCGGCGCCTGCCGCGCAACTTCCAGCCGCAAACTGCATTCACATAAGTATCGGTGCTCGAACGCTGCTTGCAGCGCCCCTTGAGTGCGCCTACCATTCTGGAGAGCGAAAGCATGCCCTTTTCTTTGCGCCAAAGCTGCTTCTCGATTGCGTTTCTCTGCGCATTGCTTCCATCTGCGGTTTCCTATGGATTCGCCACGCCGCCGGTAAGCCGCACAGCAGCCGGTAGAGACCAGATCGCAGGCAATGCCCGCATTCTGCATGTACTGAATCGACTGACCTTCGGGGTACAACCGCAGGATTTTGCTGCGGTGAAAGCGATGGGTGTCGAGGCCTGGATCAATCAACAACTGTATCCCGGAAAAATCGATGACGCCGCTGTGCAGGAGATGTTGAAGAAGTATCCTGCCACGCAGATGAAGGTGAAAGATCTGCTGCGCCAGCTTCCGCCTCCACCCGTAATTCGCGCTGTGGCCAACGGGCGCATCTCGATTCCAGACAACCACAATCCTGTTGTGCGTGCCATCTATCTAACGCAGCTTGCATCGTACCAACAGTTCAAGGAGGCAAGAAAAGCGAAGTTACAGGCGCAGAACAATGTTTCTCAGAATGCTCCAGCGACTGCACCAGCCGGCGAGGCACCGCCCCCGGCCTCCGGCATGAATCCCTTGGCACAACAGAATGGCCAGCGAGTGAATGCTGCCGATCCCGGAATCGCCGAAAAAGAGCAGCAGATACTGGCCGATCTGCAGGCAACAGGAATCGTGAATCTACCGCCGCAGCAACGTATGGCGAAGATCCTGGCTATGCAGCCGCTGGAAAGAATCAGCTTCTACGGGGATCTGACGCGAGAAGAAAAAGCGGCGCTGACCGACGGCGTGACGCCGCAACAGGCGCAGACGATCTATGGAATGATGGCGCCGGCGCGCACCGTGGCTGCGGAATTGATGCAGGCCAAAATGCTGCGCGCGCTCTATAGCCGACGGCAGTTGCTGGAGGTGATGACGGATTTCTGGATGAACCACTTCAATGTGGACATCCACAAGAACGCGTTCGAGCCGTATTACCTGATCGGCTACGAACGGGACGTGATTCGCCCGCATGCACTGGGAAAATTTGAGGATCTGCTGGTTGCCACCGCGCAAAGTCCTGCCATGCTGGATTATCTCGACAACGCGACCAGTGTCGGTCCGCACTCCTTTGCTGCCTCTCGCGCCGCCATGCGAGGAGGCAAAAATGCGGATCGCGGTATCAACGAAAACTATGGACGCGAACTGATGGAGCTGCAGACGCTCGGCGTGAACGGCGGCTATACCCAGCGCGATGTAATTGAGGTTGCCAAGGTCTTTACCGGTTGGACCATCGACCATCCACTGCAGGGTGGAGGATTCATCTTCGATCCGCGCCGTCATGAACCCGGCACAAAATATGTTCTGGGCCACACCATCCACCAGCATGGAGAAGGCGAAGGGCTGGAGGTATTGCATATTCTGGCCACCAGTCCGGCCACGGCGCAACACATCTCCAACGAGTTGGCCATGCGTTTTGTCAGTGACCATCCGCCGCAATCTTTGGTGGACCGCATGGCGCGCACATTTTTGGCAACCCAGGGGGACATTCGCCAGGTATTGCGGACCATGTTTTTCTCGCCGGAGTTCTGGGCCGCCGGCGCCGGAAATGCAAAATTCAAAACTCCGTTGGAATTCGTGGCCTCTGCGACACGCGCCAGCGGTGCCGACGTAAATCGCCCCGGCGTGCTGGTGGCCGCAATTGGCAGACTCGGCATGCCGCTCTATGGATGTCAGCCGCCAACGGGCTACTCCATGAATCAGGATGCCTGGATCAGCTCCGGCGCCCTGGTGGAACGGATGAACTTTGCCGTTGCCTTTTCTCACAATCGTTTGCCCGGCATTGTGAATCATTGGGATGCGCAACTGGGCCCGAATGCAGCCTCCATGCAGCCATCGCAAAAAATTACGGCGTTCGATCAAATCTTCTTCCACGGACATCTCTCGCTCCGAACGCAACAAGCTGTGCTGGCCGATGTGCAGAATGCGCCCGCGCAATCGCAAGGCAGGCAGTTTGTTTTACGCGGCGTTGCCAGCCAGAACTATGTTGCTCCCATAGCCGTGGATGAATCGGAACAGCAGCCGTTTCAGCAACAACCATTTTTCGACAGACAAGCCGCGCTGGCGGCAGGCTTGCTGATCGGTTCTCCGGATTTTCAGTATCGCTAGCGCCGGCCGCTGGTTTTTGCAGCAACTTTCTTTTTTTTCGGGGGTCTGTTCTATAGAGACCGGTTCTCCTGACGCTGTGTATCGGGTCTCCGCAATCGATAGCATCAGGAGAGCCGGTCTGGCCGAGCACGCTCGCGGCAAATTTCCGTGGAGGGCATCCATTTCATGACGATTTCTCGGCGAGCTTTTCTCAAAAACGGAGCTTTGGCTGTTGTCGGTACTTCGGCCATTCCTTCTTTTCTAACGCGCAGCGTTCTGGCCCAGACGGCAAATTTGCGCGCCGGTGGCCGCAGGCTCGTCGTCATCTTTCAGCGCGGCGCTGCGGACGGCCTGAACATCGTGATCCCACACGGCGAACCCGGCTATTACCAGATGCGCCCAACCATTGCGATTCCGCGCGAGCAGGTGATTGACCTCGACGGCTTCTTCGGCCTGCATCCGGCGCTGGCTCCCTTGCAGCCCTTGTGGAAGCAGGGACATCTCGCACTGGTGCATGCCGCCGGCTCACCCGACACCACGCGCTCGCACTTCGATGCGCAGGACTACATGGAATCCGGCACTCCGGGTCTCAAGAGCACGCCCGACGGCTGGTTGAATCGCGCTCTGCAGGCCGAAGATGAGCAACGCCGCACGCGCGATACATCGCCTTTCCGCGCCGTTGCCGTCACGAATGCCGTCCCGCGCACGCTGAAAGGTTTGGTGCCTGCGGTCGCGTTGCGCAATCTGGGAGATTTCCGCGCGCTCGATACCTACGACAAGCTTGCCAACGATCCATTTCAGGCGATGTACGACGACAGCTCCAATGTCACGATGCGCAACGCCGGCAAGGAGGCCTTCCACGCCATGCAGATGTTGCGCAGCGCCAACGCGGCTGGCTATACGCCCGCACCGGGAGCGAACTATCCCGGCAGCTCTCTGGGACAAAGTTTGAAACAGATCGCGCAGTTGATGAAGTCAAATTTTGGTGTCGAGGCGGCCTTTGCTGATGTTGGCGGCTGGGATCATCACCACAATGAAGGCGGCGTGAACGGGCAGCTTGGCAATAGCCTGCGCAATTACGCTGCGGCGATCTCCGCTTTCTGGACAGACCTCGGCGACGATGCAGGCAACACCGTGCTGGTAACCATGTCGGAGTTTGGCCGCACCGCGCGGCAGAATGGCACCGGCGGCACCGATCATGGCCACGCCAATGTCATGTTCGTGCTGGGCGGTCCGGTGCGCGGCGGCCACGTCTACGGCAAGTGGCCCGGGCTGGCGCAGGAGCAGTTGTATCAGGGCCGCGATCTCGCGCTGACCACGGACTTCCGTCAGGTGCTGAGCGAAGCTGCCTACAAGACGGTCGGCGCACGCGATCTGCATCGCGTCTTTCCCGGTTCCACGCTGCAATCGCGCCAGTTTCTCAACCTGATTGCATAAGCAGCATGCGCGGAGTTAGCGCAGCACCTGCTGGAGAAAGTCGCCGATAGCCTGCGATGTCTCTGGACCTCCGGCAACGCCCAATCGAGCAAGCTGTTTGGGTTGTACCGCTTGTTGATACAGCGCCGACGCCGCCTGCGCAGCCGAACCATCATCGTCCAGCAGAAATAACTTCGGCGTATGCAGGTTCTGCAACGCGCTTAGGATGTCGAAGCGATCGTGAAACAGTAACCGCACCGGCAAAAAGTTCACGCGCGGCTCCGCCTCCAGCTCCGGCAGCAGCGAAGGCAACGCGTCGCGCAACACCACACCGGCAATGGCCCCGAATTCCCCCGGCGCCTGCTGCGCAATGTGCACCGCAACCGCCGCGCCGATTCCATCGCCATAGACAACAATGCCATGCGCATCCGCATGGCGCGTTCCTGTCAAATAACTCGCCGCCGCCATTCCATCCGCATAGCTGCTCTGTTCCGAGGGATGCATCGCCATGCTGTGGCCGAAACCGCGATAATCGAAGGCGAAAACGCCCACGCCCAGGGCATGCAGACTCTCCAGCAAGGGCAGATTTTCTGTCAGCGACGTGTTGCCGCTGTGACAAACCAGCACCACGGCATGGGCATATTGCGCTCCCGCATCCGCCGGAATCCACCATCCATCCAGTTGTGCCTTGCCCGTCTCCGTGTAATCGAAATGGATGTCTTCGATCGTCATCCCCGCGTTCGTGGGCAGAGCGGCATTCTGTAGTGGTTTTGGCGGCTGAAACGCCAATTGCCACTGGCCAAAATAAAAAAATGTGCAGATGGCAAGGTACGCGCAGATCGCGGCCCCCCCCACCGTTATCAGAATGGCTTTCAACAGCCAGCGGCCCGGGACAACGTCCGTCGGATCTCCAATGGTAAAGCTCTGTTTGCGGCTGTTTCCTTTGCTATGTCTGGCTTGCTGGCTTGGGTTGGCTCGGCTTGTTTTACGATCTTTCGGGCTTTTTCTGGTCACGATTCTGAATCTAGCATGCTGTGCGCGTTGCTTAAGAGGTTACCGGGTGTCCCCATTTAACTTTCAATTCGCGCAATTGGGAGCCAAATGTTTTCCATTCAAAGGATTACCCGCAATTGGTGCAGGGAATTGCAACCTATAATTGAAAGAGCGGAAAGTCCTTTCATTTTCCCCATCACGTGTAGAGAAAGGGAACCTTGCGGAATGGCGACCGATAATGTCGCCGTGGGTGCGCAGTCTGGCACTCCGGCAAGTGGTGTAGACACCCAGCAAGTCCTGATCCCCAAGCGGATCGTCAATGATTTCAGCATCCAGATAGGCACCGTCAACGGATCGGGATCTCAATCCGCCAACAATGTTCTGCTGCGCAGCATCTTCCGCATGGGCATTCCTGTCAGCGGCAAGAATCTGTTTCCGTCGAACATTGCGGGCCTGCCCACCTGGTATACCATCCGCGCCAGCAAGCACGGCTATGTCGCGCGCAAAAAAGAAATCGACATCCTGGTCGCGATGAATCCGGAAACCGCGCGCGAAGACATTCTTTCCTTGCCCGCCGGTGCCGTCGCAATTTACGACGAGTCGCTGAATCTGAAACAGTATCGCGACGATGTGATCTGTTACCCCATCCCGTTCGACAAGCTCACCGCTGCCGTCTGCCCGGAGGCGCGTCTGCGCAAGCTGGTCAAGAACATGATCTACGTCGGCGTGGTGGCGCAATTGATTTCTCTCGACATGGACGCCGTGGAGAAGGCCCTGCGCAAGCAATTCGCCAAAAAGCAGAAGGCCGCGGATCTGAACTGGGGCGCCATCCAGGCGGGGTACGACTACGCCACGCAATCCCTCACCAAGCACGATCCGTTCGTGCTGGAACGCATGCACGCGACCGAGGGCAAGATCATCATTGACGGCAATGCCGCCGCCGCGCTGGGCGCAATGTTCGCCGGCGTCACGGTCGTCACCTGGTATCCCATCACGCCATCGTCGTCGGTGGTGGAACAGCTCATCGACTACATGAAGAAGTACCGCATCGGGCCCGACGGCAAAGCGACCTTCGCCATCGTCCAGGCGGAAGACGAACTGGCCGCCATCGGCATGGTCTTCGGCGCTGGCTGGGCAGGCGCGCGCTCCATGACGGCAACCTCCGGCCCGGGCATTTCGCTCATGGCGGAGTTCACCGGCCTCGGCTATTTCGCGGAAATCCCCGGCGTCATCTTCGATATCCAGCGCGTCGGCCCATCCACCGGAATGCCCACGCGCACGGCGCAGGGCGATCTGTTGAGCGTCGCCTATCTCTCGCATGGCGATACCCGGCAGGTGTTTCTGCTGCCCGGCAGCGTGCAGGAATGCTATGAGTTTGCCACGCAGGCCTTCGACCTTACCGAGCGGCTGCAAACGCCGATCTTTGTCTTGAGCGATCTGGATCTCGGCATGAACAACTGGATGTCCGAACCCTTCGCCTATCCGGAAAAGCCGCTCGATCGCGGCAAGGTTCTCGGCGCGCAGCAGTTGAAAGAACAGGGCGGCTTCGCTCGCTACAAAGATGTTGATGGCGATGCGATTCCGTATCGCACCCTGCCGGGAACCGATCATCCGCTGGCGGCATACTTTACGCGCGGCAGCGGGCACAATGACAAGGCCCAGTACAGCGAGCGTCCAGACGATTATCAAAATTTGATGGAGCGGCTGGCGCGCAAGTTTGAAACCGCGCGCACCCTGGTTCCAGCGCCG
Source organism: Acidobacteriaceae bacterium (assembly GCA_036267255.1). Classification (GTDB taxonomy): domain Bacteria; phylum Acidobacteriota; class Terriglobia; order Terriglobales; family Acidobacteriaceae; genus DATAWK01. The sequence continues at coordinate 103,678 of DATAWK010000047.1, forward strand.
GTTGTGGTGCAGACCGGCAAATCGAAGATCGGCATTCTCGCCTACGGCACTTCGGATTTTGCCGTCGCAGAATCGCGCGATCAATTGCTGAAAGAGTACGGCGTCGAAACAGACTACATTCGTGTGCGCGCATTTCCGTTCACGCGCGCCGTGCATGACTTTATCGCCGGCCATGAGCGTGTCTATGTCGTCGAACAGAACCGCGACGCGCAGATGGTGCAGTTGTTGAAACTCGACCTGCCTCCAGTCGAGACGGTCAAGCTGCGCAGCATTCGCCACTTCAACGGCCTGCCGATCGACGCGCGATCGGTTACCGATGAGTTTGTTCTGCAGGAAGGAATCTGACCATGGCTACTCCGACAATCTCCACGCCAGCGCCGCCACCGGCTCCGAAGACCAATCGCATTGGCCTGCAGGTGCTCGACTATCGCGGCGGCAAAACGACGCTCTGCGCCGGATGCGGCCACAATGCAATCTCGGAACGCATCATCGACGCGATGTACGAAATGGGTGTGCAGCCGGAGCGTGTGATGAAGCTCTCCGGTATCGGCTGTTCGTCCAAAAGCCCGGCCTATTTCATGAGCCGCGCGCACAGCTTCAACAGCGTGCACGGTCGCATGCCGTCGGTCGCCACCGGCGCATTGCTGGCGAACCGCACCATGCAGGGCATCGGCGTCAGCGGCGATGGCGATACGGCATCGATTGGGTTTGGCCAGTTCGCTCACCTGATGCGCCGCAATCTGCCCTTGATCTACATCATCGAAAACAACGGTGTGTATGGATTGACCAAGGGCCAGTTCTCCGCGACCGCCGATGTCGGCTCCAAGTTGAAAACCGGCGTCATCAACGATCTCCCTCCCATCGACACCTGCATCATGGCGATGGAGCTGGGCGCCACCTTCATCGCCCGCTCGTTCTCCGGCGACAAGAAGCAGTTGCTGGCCATGCTGAAGGCCGCGCTTGCGCACAAGGGAACCGTGGTGCTGGACGTGATCTCGCCCTGCGTCACCTTCAACGATCATGAAGGTTCCACCAAGAGCTACAAATACATGCAGGCGCACGAGGAAGCCATTTCAGAAGCTGGATTCGTTCCGCACTTCGAGGATATTTCCGTCGATTACGATCCCGGCACCACCTATGACGTCGAAATGCACGACGGCAGCCATCTGCGGCTGCGCAAACTGCATGAAGACTACAACCCGACCGACCGCATTGCCGGCGTCAAGGCATTGATGGAAGCCAACGCACGCGGCGAAGTGCTGACCGGCGTCTTTTATCTGGAGACGAAGAAGCCCAGCTTCACCGACCTGCTCAACCTGGTTCCGGAGCCTTTGGCGACGCTGCCGGAAGAACAGACACGCCCTTCGAAGAAGGTGCTCGAAGAAGTGATGGAAGCCCTGCGCTAGCCGTTGCCGCTCGTATGTTCCACCTGCAGGGGCGCTTCCACAGCGCCCCTGTTGCATGGGGAAAAGCTACTTCTTGTCTGGCAGCAACCGGTCCAGGGAAATCGCTCCCGATCCCTTCATCAGGACCACAAAGCACAGCGTCAGCGCCAGCAGATGATATTCAAATCCTTCACCCTTCTGCATGCCATACCAGTTCATAAAAAAGCCAACATGGATGTTGATCATGAAGATGGCGACCAGCATGTCGATGGCGATGCCGATCGCCGCAATGCGGCTCAGCAGCCCCACGATCAGGCCAATGCCTCCCAGGAACTCCGCCATGATGGCCAGCACCGCCAGCGGTGCCGGGATTCCCATTCCATGCGTAAAGAATTGCATCGTTCCAGCGTATCCAAAGCCGCCGAACCAGCCCAGCAGCTTCTGCGCTCCATGCGCGAAAAACACAATGCCTAGAACCAGCCGGACGACAGTGTAGGTGGAATCATTGCTAGTTTCGACAATCTTGCGCCACATAATGCGCCTCCCATGTGTGATAAAAGATAAGGCCACCGCAGAGTGGCCTCATTTATAGCAGACTATGGGACGTGTCGGAAAGATGAAGTTGGAGCCGCGATCGAAGCTGCGGGCAACGCCGTCTATTTGTGTTGACCGCTATGCTCCGGGTTGGAGCCGGGTTCCGGATAATCGCTGTCATTGTCGCGGAGCATGTCATCGCCCATGTCGGTGTTGCTGCGATGGCCGATCTGGCCGCGAAGATAGTTGTGCGGTTCTGGCTCATCCCCGCGCTTGTGCGGGGAGTCGTCTTCAAATGCGCCTTTGTGTTCGTCGCTGTCGGGATGGTCCGGGTGGCCAGGATGGTTCGGATGAGTCGATTGGTTCGTCATAAGGTGTCTCTTAGCAAGAGATGCGAATCCTGTCCGTTTATGTTGCTTGCACGTTTGTTCTCTGCTCTCTCGAACCCGTCTCGCTACAATATCCGCACGTCGATAGCCGATAACAGCAACTCTACAACAGGCTACCATTGTTCTTTTACCGGATAAGATAAAGAAAGTTCAGGAGTGAATGCGTGATGAAAAAGCTGGTGATCGTACTCTTGTTAAGCTTGACTGGCATGGCCAACGCACAAAGTCCTAACTTTGGAATTTTTAAGAGTGTACAGGCAACGCACGACGTCGACTTGGAAACCAATCCGCGTGCAGCTTTCTGGCACAAGGCAATGCCTGTTTATATCGTGGATGACAACATGGGCAACCCCACCCCACGATACCGCACGGAAATACGGTCTCGCTGGACGGCAAATAATCTGTATCTGCTCTATGTCTGTCCCTATCAGGAACTCCATCTGAAGCCCAATCCCAGCACCACGACGGAAACCAATCAGCTTTGGAATTGGGATGTAGCGGAGATTTTTATCGGCTGGGACTTTCAGCATATCCGCCGATATAAGGAATTTGAAATGTCACCGCAGGGAGAATGGGTGGATCTCGACATCGATCTGGACAATCCCCACGACACGAATGGCTGGAAGTGGAATTCCGGTTTTCAGGTGAGTACTCGCATCGATCGCAAGAGAAAGATCTGGTATGGCGCCATGCGCATTCCGTTCTCAGCGATCGACCCGCAGGCTCCTCAGGTAGGCACAACCCTGCGTGCCAATATGTTTCGCATCCAGGGTCCGCTCAGCGATCGAAAACTGTTTGCCTGGCAACCCACGATGAGCAAGACATTTCATGTCCCGGAATTCTTCGGTCGCCTGGTCTTGGTCGATAGTCACGGAAAGGCCAGCAGCATGCCGTAGCAACGTGCATCAAGGTAAGCGTCGATTGGGGCAGCGTATCGCTTAGAAAGCGTGGCCTGCTTCTAGAAAGCGTGTCCTGCTTCCGGTTTGGGATAGATGCGGACACCCATGCCGTTCAGCTTGCTGCGTGCCTGTACGGCTTCCGGCGTTTGCGGATAGCGTTGAAGGAGCGCGCGCAATTCGTGAATGCCGTCCTCTTTTTTCCCTAGCGACAACAAGGACTCTGCCTTGCGCAATTGTGCTGCCGGAGCTTTGCTGCTGCCCGGAAACTGTGCCAGCATGCCCGAGTATCCCTTGATGGCGGTCTGGTAATCTCCCTGGCGATAGGCGATCTCCGCCTGGTAAAACTGTGCATTCCCAGCCAGATTGTCCTGTGGGTAGAATTTAACGACGTCGCCGAATTCCTGATTGGCCAGGTTGTACTTCGCGGCGTTGTAATCGCTCAGTGCCGATTGATAAAGCTGGTTGAGCGGCGGAGCCTGCGGTGCCGGTGGCTGCGCCTGTGCATCCGTCTGGCCCGGTTGCCCCTCGGTCGTCGTAAGCGGAGCGCCGGGCGTCAGTCCGCTGGGTGTCTGGCCCGCCTGCAGAGATTGCTGTTGCTGCTGCATTCCATCCAGCGTCTTTTGCAGCTTGTCCAGTCGCGCCCGCAATTCATCTACGGAATCATTCAGCGATTGCATCTGGCCGGAGACCTGCTCCAGCTTTCCGTTGTCGGCATCCTGCACGTTCTGCATGGATTTCTGCACAGCGTCGAGCTGCGTCGATATCTTCGCCACGCTGGAAGCAGTTTGCTGCACTACGTTCGTCAGCACGCCCATGCGTTCGTCCTGAGACTGCTGCATGGTCAACAGCATGGCCTGCAATTGTTGCACCTGGGTCTGCAACTCGATGATGTCCTTATTGGCGGCAAAGACCCGCGGAACGCCGGAGAGCATCAGAAGGCAAGCCAGAGTGGCGCCGGTACGGAGCGTTGGACGGAACAGGGTGCGGAAGATTGGACGCATACGGCATTTACCTCGAACGCAGCGGCGCTGGTCGCCGGACTGCGTCATGGATTCTTATGAGAAAAGTGTACGGCAGCATGGCGTGCTCGTGCCATGCTGCCGTTGTTTCAGGAAAAGACTACTGGTCGATGCTGAACCGGTCTGTGCGGTTTTGCTGCCAGCACGCTTCATTGTGCTCGGTGCAGAACTGCTTTTCCTTGCCATAGCTGAGGGTGCGCAAACGGCTTGCGCTCACGCCGGCCTGTACCAGGGCATTCTTCGCCGAATTGGCACGGTTCTGGCCAAGAGCCAGGTTATATTCTGCCGATCCACGCTCGTCGCAATATCCGGCAATCAGCACCTTTACATCCGGGTGCGCCTGCAGGAAAGCTGCTGCCTGGGAGATGCTTTGCTGGGCATCGCTGCGAAGGTCGTAGCTGTCGTAGTCAAAGAAAATTCCTTTTACGTTCTGCTCGAACAACGCCTCGCTCATGCCCTGCGAAGGTGGCGCAGCCTGATTCACCGTCACGGTCGCAGTCGCTTCCGTGGAACCGCCCTCGCCGCGCGCAACCAGGTGATAGGTCGTCGTCGTGGTCGGATTTACGGTCTGCGTTCCATTGGCATTCACCGCACCCAGGCCATCAATGGAGATGTCGGTGGCGTAGGTCGTGCTCCAGTTCAGAACAACGCTCTGTCCCGGCGTGATCGAGTCCGGTGTTGCGGTCAAATTTGCCGTCGGTGTGGGTGTCGATGCGGTCTGTTCCGGCGGTGGCGGTGGTGCCGCCGCTTCATGTTTTTTATGGCAACCAGCGGCAGGTAACAAAATAGCTGCAAGCGCAGCAGCAATCAGTGCAGTGGATTTACTTCGGGCTTTCATGAACTTCCTCCTCGTTAGGTTGAACAGCTTGGGTTTATAAAAATTCTGTTTAGAATCGATTTGCTGCATCTATTTCCAACTCCAATTTGGCATCGAGTTACCGCCGGCGGTAGTCAACGCATGTTGCCCGGTGCCGTCCGACAGCATGGTCCAGATTTCCCGGCGTCCATGCTGAAAATTTTGGAAAACAATGTGGCGACTGTCTGGCGACCACGATGGAAAATCATTGCGGCCAATGTCATGGGTCAGTTGAATCCAGCGATGGCTGGCAATATCCATCACGTAAATGTCCTGCCCGCCGGGTGCGCCCGGTCCATAATGACGGGCCCAGGCGAAGGCCAGGTACTGTCCGCTCGGCGACCAGGAAGGTGACGTCGCATAGCCGCCATCGGTCATGCGCTGCACATTCGTGCCGTCGGAATCCATGATGTACACCTGCGGCAGCCCGGTGCGTCCGCTGATCCAGGCAATCTGCGTCCCGGTTTTTGGATTCCAGACTGGCGATACATCCGGCCCGCGATAAGAAGTAATCCGGTGCAGGTTGAAGCCGCTGGCCGAGCAGGTCCAGATCTCCGGATCGCCGCTGCGGGAAGAGGAAAACGCCAGCGCATTGCCGCTGGGAGACCACGCCGGAGACAGATCCGATCCGCTGCCGCCGGGGAAGCTGGTCATCCGGTGCAGATCCATCGAGTACATGCGAATGGCCCAGCCGCGCCTGCCCATCTCGGAGAATGCCAACCGGCTGCCATCCGGAGAGATGCGCGGCGACAGGGAAATGGAGCCCAGATGTGTGATCTGTTTCTGATTGGCTCCGTCGTAATCCATCATCCAGATTTCTTTGTTGCCGGTGCGATTGGACACGAAGTAGATTTTGGTTTCCGCAATGCCCGCAATGCCGCCCAGCCGCGTGATAATGGCATCGGCAAATTCATGCGCAATGTGTCGCGCCGTGTCCGGGCCGTCGGCCTCGTTGTATTGCTGGCCCAGCACCTGCGGCGCTTGCTGGTTCTTGGTGTCGTACAGCCAGCCGTACACGATCACGCGGCCATTCTGCACGGCCAGGGCGCCGAAGGCGACCATCGCGGCGTTGGCTGGCGGAGTGTTCCACTGGCTTAGATTGATTTCCTGCGGGGAACCCGGCATCACCGGCGGCGCCATGCTCTTCGAAACCATGTCGAAGATGCCGGCATTGGTCAGATCGGAGTACAGCACCGTATCGAAGGTTTGTTTGTCATTGGCAAGCGCGGGATCCGTGCCGACTGGTTTGAAATCTGCCGCTGCCAGGCGAATCTTTGCTGCACCGAGATTTGTCCCGGTATGCACCCAGTCTTGGGCGCTGGCGACCATCGTTACCGCGAATAAGAAAAGGACCGTTAGGGGATACGCAAAACGCCACTTGGAACGTTGCGAACTTTCCATTATTTCTCCTGCGTTGGCTTAGATGCATCTTGCATGCTTTTTTACTGCCATAAAAATTTTAATAAATTAAATTTTTATTTTAATGCTTGGTTGCCTGATCGTAAGTAAATGTATAAGCAACAGAAACGGAGCTCCCGGAGTATCCGCCCGGTAACGGGCCAAAAGTATCCACGCGTTGGACTGCCTGAATGGCCGACATATCCAGCGATGGAACGCCGCTCGATTGCACAATCCGCGGATTGCTCACCGATCCATCCCGGTGCACGGTAAAGCTCACCACCACGGAATGTCCCATCGAAGCCTGCGGATCGGCCAGTTGGCTGTACCAGTTCTGCGCCACCGTGCGCTTGATCACATCCACGTACCAGCCAAAGCGCGAACCGAAGTCCCCATTCTGTATCGTTACATTGTTGGTGCTGGCGCTTTGCGCGTTCATCGGAATGCTGGAGGGTGCCGCCTCGCCATAGGCTGCGCGATGCTGCTGCGGAGGCGGCGGTGGTACGTGCGGCGAAGTTTTCTGGTGGCGTTCCTTGGTGATCTTCGGTTTTGTCTGCCTTACCGGAATGGGAATCGCATCCAGCGGTGGCGCCGTCACGGTCTTTTCTTCCGGAATTGCCGGTGCCGGACTGGGATTCTGCGTGGCCAGCACATTGTCATTCGGATTTTGAATATTCGGAAGCGGCAGAGATGGAGCCGAAGAAACCAGGGAAGCCTGAATGGCGCTGCCGCTGCTGATTTGCCCCCAGCGGTTTTCGTGCAGATTGGCAAGAAACAGCGCATAGCCCGCGATGGCGCCCACAAACAGCAGGTGCAGCATTGCAGAGCCAAACCAGGAACCGGCTACCGGTTCAGGATTCGGCCAATCGTGTCGTCCATCCAACATAGCTGTCTTCGTTGCGAGCTAATCAGTTCGTTGTGTTGCTTGTGATCGGTTGCGTTACGATGCTGACGTTTGTGATGCCGGCCTGTTTCACCGCGTCCATCACAGAAGCAAAAGCACCAAAGGGCACGCGTTCATCTGCGCGCAGATAAATCACCTGATGCGCCGGATCGACACCGCGCTTCTGCAGCAGCGACGGCAGCTCGTTCAGATTGACCGGCTTGTCATCCAGATACACCTGCTGCTGGCGATCGATCGTAACCGTCATACGCTGCTGCGTAATCTGCTTGACGGTGCGCGTCTTCGGGACCGCGACCTCAATGCCCGATTGCAGAACCGGCGCCGTGATCATGAAAATAACCAGCAGCACCAGCACAACGTCCACCAGCGGTGTGATGTTGATGTCGGCGAGCGCGCTCTGCGTTCGCCCGCTGTTAGCGGTGAAGGCCACGAGGAACCTCCCGCTGCCGCGCATAGGCTTCGTCGTTGGTCGGCGCAGCCTGCACGTCTTCCATGGTCGTCAGCAGCTCGCGCGCAAAATCATCCAGCCGCGCTCCCAGCTCTCGCAGGCGGCCAGTGAACTGGTTGTAACCGATGACGGCCGGCACCGCGACAAGAAGGCCCGCTGCGGTCGTAATCAGCGCTTCGGAAATTCCCGGTGCGACCGCGCGCAGTGTCGCGCCGCCGGACAGACCGAGTCCGTGGAACGCATCCACAATGCCCATGATCGTGCCGAACAGTCCCACAAAAGGAGCCACCGAGCCGATCGTCGCCAGCCATGTCATGCGGTTTTCCAGGCGCGTCAATGCTTCGCTGCAGGCATTTTGTGCCGTGCGCTCCAGCGCCTTCATGTTACGGATTTGTCCGGTGCCTTCCACCTGGCGCTTGTATTCGTCGTATGTATCGTCGAAGACTTGTACCAGGGGGCTCGGCTTGAACTGCTCGCTGACCGCGGCAATCTCCTGCAGCCGTTCCGCCTTGCGGAAGGCGCGCAGAAAACGCTGGCTTTGCACGCGGGCACGGCGCAGCCCCGACCATTTTCCCAGGATGATGCTCCAGGAATGCAGGCTGGCCAGCAGCAGGATCCCGAGGACCACCAGGGCTGTGGCGCCGCTGTTCTGTAACATCTCCCACAATGCGCTGCCGCTACCGAAGCCTCCATTGCTGACTGCCGGTGCGGCCTGCTGGGTTGCATCTTGCAGCTGCAACCAGAAGAGGGCGAGAAAAGGAAGTAGGTTCATGTGCCTGCTTAGAGTGTACAGACTGCTTTACGGCTCACCAAGTTGCATATGCGATTCGTGGTATGCTGCGCTCGTCTCTGTCCGAATATAAACAAGCGGTAAATCGTCAGGAATGCTATGTTGCTCGAACTGCGAGCCGAAAATTACGCTGTTGTCGATCAGGCCGGCGCAACGTTTAGTGCAGGCCTCAATTTGCTCACCGGCGAAACCGGAGCGGGCAAATCTATTTTGATAGACGCGCTGGCTTTGCTTTTGGGAGAAAAAGCCTCTGCCGATATCGTCCGCCATGGTGCGGACAAAGCCATTGTTACCAGCGTTTTTGAAAGCACCCAGGGCGCGCTGGCCATTCTCGAAGCCAACGGCATCGATCCTGCCGGAGAGGAAATCATTCTGCGCCGCGAGATTGCCGCTGGCGGCAAGGGCCGCGTTTTCGTAAACAATCAACCGGCAACCGTCGCTGTTTTGCGCGCACTGGCGCCTGAATTGGCCCTTGTGCACGCACAGAGCGACAGCCTCGGCGCTTTCGATCACGCACAGCAGCGGGCCCTCCTCGATCGCAGCGCAGGAATTTCCACCGATGCTACGGCTGTGGCCTACAGCGAGTGGACGCAGCTGCGCGAAAAACTGCACCGGCTGGAGCATGATGAACAGGATCGCCTGCGCATGGCCGACATGTGGAGCTTCCAGAAGCGTGAAATTGAACAGGCACACCTGCTGCCTGCCGAGGACGAAACGCTGGCCGCTGAAAAGCTGGTGCTGGCCAACGCTGAAAAGCTCTACAACGCGGCCATGGGCGCGCACGATGTGCTGTATGAATCGGCCTCCTCTGCGGAAGTCGCACTGCGTGCCGGCCTCAGGCATCTGGAAGAACTGGCGCGTTACGATCCTCGATGGGAAGAATCCGCGCAGCAGCTTGCCGCGGCGCGCGCTACGGTCAGCGATCTTGGCACGCAGGCGCGAGACTTCGCCGAACACATTCAATCTTCGCCGGAACGTCTCGAAGAGATTGAAGATCGCCTGGCGCTGCTCGACCGGCTGAAACGCAAGTATGGAGCGACGCTCGACGCCGTCATTGCCTTTGGAGAAGAGGCCAGCAACAAACTGGAGGAAATTGAAAATCGCGACCAGTTGCTGCTCGATCTGCGCGAGCAACTGACGAAAGCAGCCGAAGCCTATCGCACCGCGGCGCAGGCGTTGACCAAACAACGCGAAGCGGCAGCCAGACAACTCGCCAAACGCGCCGAAGGCGAGATGAACGATCTGGCGATGAAGGCGCGGTTTCAAATTGCCGTCACGCCCAATCCCGACGAGTCCGGCTGGGCCGCGCACGGCTGGGATACCGTCGAGTGCCGCATCGCCACCAATGCAGGCGAGCCGCTGCGTCCCCTCGATCAGATCGCTTCCGGTGGAGAAATGTCGCGTGTTCTGTTAGCGCTCAAAGTCAGCGTGGAAGAAAGCGCCGGCGCTGCCGTCAAGGGCAGGAAAAAGCTGCAGGTGCCGCGAACCCTGGTCTTCGACGAGATTGATATTGGCATTGGTGGCCGCGCAGCCGAGGCCGTCGGTCGCAAGCTGAAGGCGCTGGCCCGCGTGCAGCAGGTTCTCTGCATCACGCACCTGCCGCAGATTGCGGCCTTTGCCGATCAGCATTTTCTGATTGAAAAAAAGGAACGCACCGGCCGCACGCATACCTCCGTCCGTCAACTTACGGATCAGGAACGCAAACAGGAAATCGCCCGCATGTTGAGCGGCGCAAAGTTGACCGAGACCTCGCTGCAGCACGCCGAGCAGATGCTGCAAAGCAGCCGCTAGCCGTCCATTGTTCCCTCGCGTTTTTTTGAAGGACGGATGGAAACCGTTCTGCTACACTCACGGGCCATGAGGCTCTGTCGACGCTCCCGCCTGTTCTTCTCTTGTGCATTGTTTCTCGCGCTGATTTCTTCCGGCGCTATCCTTGCACCGGCGCAATGCACGTCCAGCGCAACTCCCCAGCATCTTTTCTTTCACGTGACTCTTGGTCCCGGGTATACGCATCCGGTGTCCGGACGTCTGCTGGTGTTTGCCAAGCCGGGCGACAAACTGGAAGACGTCAACCTGAACGATTTCCATCCCGACCAGGTCTCCGTCGCGGCCAAGGAAATTTCTTTCTGGAATCCCGGACAATCGATCGATATTGATGCCGACGATATTGCTTTTCCCAAAGGGTTTTCCCATCTCAAGTCCGGCGATTACATTGTGCAGGCCGTGCTCGACGTCAACCACGACTACAACTATGGTGGCCGCACGCCGGGCGATCTCTTCAGCGCTCCCGTGGAATGGATGTCCGGTCAGGGCGGGGAACCCAAGCTGGTACTCAGCAATACCGTCAAGCCGAGCACGGCCGAACCCAAGCTGAAAGTATCTCCGGCGCTGCAGTCCGAAGCCGAAGCTGCAACCGAGCCCATTGATTTCCTCAGCTCCGATCTGACGAAATTCTGGGGCCGTCCTATCCACATGCGCGCCTGGGTGGTACTGCCGCCGCACTACAAATCGCACCGCAAGGATCGTTATCCCACCGTGTACTGGACGCATGGATTCGGCGGCAACCTGCGATACGCGCACTTCTTCGGTGAAATGATCTATCAGCGCATGGCCGAAGAGAAAATGCCGCCCATGATCTGGGTCATGCTCGATGAGTCAAGTCCGACCGGTACCCACGAGTTCGCCGATTCGGTCAACAACGGTCCGTGGGGCGCTGCACTCACAACGGAACTCATCCCGCACCTGGAGCATATCTATCGCATGGATGCCCGCTCCTCCGGGCGCTTTCTGCAGGGACACTCCTCCGGCGGTTGGGCGTCGCTATGGCTGCAGGTAACCTATCCGAAGATTTTTGGTGGAACCTGGTCCACCTCACCCGACCCCAGTGATTTCCATGATTTCACCGGCGTGGATCTCTATGCCCCGCACGCCAATGTCTACCACCGTACCGATGGAACTCCATATCCATTGATCCGCGATCATGGAAAGGTGCTGGCAACCTTCGAGCAATTCGCGAAACAGGAGCAGGTGATTGGACCCTACGGCGGCCAGATTGCCTCGTTCGAATGGGTCTTTTCTCCGCGTGGCCCCGGAGGCCGTCCGGAGCAGATGTTCAATCGCGGCAATGGCGATGTGGACCCGAAGGTCGTCGCGTATTGGCGCGAACATTACGACATCGCCTATCGCGTGCAGCAGAACTGGTCGAAACTGGAGCCGGATTTGCGCGGCAAAATCCACATATTCGTTGGCACCGCGGACACGTTCTATCTGGACGGCGCAGCCCACAAGCTGGACGCCGTGCTGACCGGCTTGAACGCGGACGCGCACATCACGTTCATTCCCGACCGGACGCATTTCGATCTGTACCGTGTTGGCGACGACCGCCTTGGATTGTTCGATCAGATTGCCACGGAGATGTATGCCGTGGCGCGGCCTCATGTGCATTGGACTCCGGCTGCAGCCGGGGCGCATGAAAAAACTCCGGCTACGCCCAAAACTCCGCCAACTCCCTAGGGGCGACAGGAACCATTTCCGGCAACAGAATGTGCACTTCGGCTACCGGCGGCTGCGGTTGTTCCCATGGCCGTCGCAAGGCGTTGTATTAAAAGATGATAGCCGGCCATTTTCCGCAACCAGATTTTCTCAGGGAACGGTATACTGGAAGGGTGACGAATCAGCCGGGAACCTATGCATCGGATGCCTCCAGCAACAGCGGAGTCCAGGAAAACAAGCGGCGCGTTTTGCTGCTCAAGCCGCGCGGCTTTTGCGCCGGTGTAGTGCGTGCCATCGACGTGGTAAAAATCGCGCTGGAAACCTTCGGCGCGCCCATCTACGTCCGCAAAGAAATCGTCCACAACCGCTTTGTGGTCAATGAATTGGCGGATAAGGGCGCCATCTTTGTCAACGATATCGACGAAGTCCCCTCCGGCATGCGCGTCATCTATAGCGCCCACGGCGTTTCCCCGGCTGTCCGCGAACACAGCAAGCTGCGCGGATTGAAAGTCATTGACGCCACCTGTCCGCTGGTTACCAAAGTGCACGTTGAGGCCGTCAAGTTTGCCAAGCAGGGCTATTCGCTCATCCTGATTGGGCATCGCGACCACGATGAGATTGAAGGCACGCTGGGCGAAGCGCCCGATGTCACGCAGGTTGTCTCGAACGTCGCTGAAGTCGCGGCGCTCGAAGTGCCGGACCCGAATCGCGTCGCGTATCTGACGCAGACCACGCTCAGCCTGGATGAGGCACGCGACATCATCCACGCACTCAAGGAAAAGTATCCGAACATTGTCGGCCCGCACTCGCAGGACATCTGCTACGCAACGGAGAACCGGCAGGTCGCAGTGAAAAATGTTGCGCATCAGGCCGATCTGGTGCTGGTCGTTGGCTCCAACAACAGCTCCAACTCCAACCGCTTGGTGGAGGTGTCTCGCAACCTGGATACCCGCGCCTATCTGATCGACAACTCCGACGCCATCAAGCCGGAGTGGCTGGAGAATGTGCAGACCGTGGCGATTACCGCCGGTGCGTCTGCGCCGGAGATCCTCGTGCAGGACGTGATCCGCTATCTCAGCAATCACGGCTTTGGCACCGTGGAAGAAGTGGAAGTGATGCCGGAAAATGTACGGTTCGGCCTGCCACCGGAGATTGTGCAGGCAATTACGGCTGCACCGGCGCAGCCGGTTCCGGTTACGCAATAGTAGTTTCTGGTACGCGGAACGCTAGAAATCCCAGGAGAGTTTCGGGTCAGAACATGAACCTTCCCCAGCAAGGCAACCAGTCCGCAACTGTAAAGTATGGCAGGCTGGACGCCAGTCTCGATCAAGTCGAGCAGTCCATCGCGGACTCCCGCGACTTCATCTTTTCGCTCCAGCATCCCGACGGGTACTGGTGTGGAGAACTGGAGGCCGACGCCACTCTCGAATCCGACTACATCATGATGCATACGCTGCTCGGCACCGGCGATGAAGGCCGGTTGCAGCGCGCTCTCGAAGAGATTCGGCGTCATCAGTGCGCGGATGGCGGTTGGAGTATTTATCCCGATGGACCCTCCAACATCAGCGTCACAGTCAAGGCCTATTTTGCGTTCAAGCTGATGCAGTGGCCGTCCGACCACCCCGTGCTGGTAAAAGCGCGGGAATGGATTCTGGCGCATGGCGGTGTAACGCAGGTCAACACCTACACCAAGCTCTATCTGTGTTTTTTCGGTCAGTATGATTACAACGCCGTCCCGGCCATTCCGCCGGAGATCGTCCTGTTTCCCAACTGGTTCTACTTCAACCTGTATGAAATCTCTTCCTGGTCGCGCGCCATCCTGGTGCCGCTTTCCATCGCCTACGCAAAAAAACCGTTCAAGAAAATTCAGCCGGAGCAGGGCATCGACGAATTGTTTCTCGGCGGTCGCGAGCATGCGGATCTGCACCTGCGCTGGGACACAAATATTTTCAGCTGGCGCAATTTTTTTCTGCTGACGGATCGCATGACGCATTGGTTTGAACGCATCCATGTGCGCCCGCTGCGTGCCATTGCTCTTAAAAAAGCGGAGCGCTGGATGCTGGAGCGCTTTGAAAAGTCCGATGGCCTCGGCGCCATTTATCCGGGAATGTTGAACTCCACCATTGCCCTGCGCTGCCTCGGCTATTCGCTCGATGACCCGCAGGTCATCCGCTCCATGGACGAATTTGAAAAGCTTGTTATTGAGGATCCGGAAATTCCCGGTCAAAGCCCCGCAACCTTTCGCATGCAGCCGTGCATGTCGCCCGTGTGGGATACGGCCTACGCCCTCTTCGCGCTGGGTGAGGCCGGTGTCTCCAGGGATGATCCGCGCCTGCTCAAGGCTGCCGATTGGATGCTGGCGAAAGAGGTCCGTCATAAAGGCGACTGGGCGGTCAAGGTTCCCAACGTCGAGCCCGGCGGCTGGTATTTCGAGTTCAACAATGAGTTCTATCCGGACGTGGACGACTCCGGCCAGGTGTTGCTGGCGCTCAATAAAATCGACAATCCGCGCGAGCGCTATCAGTACGATGTCTCGCAGCGCGCCATTCAGTGGATCTTCGCCATGCAGTGCAGGAACGGCGGCTGGGCCAGCTTCGACAAAGACAACACCAAGATGATCTTCCAGTACATCCCGTTTGCCGATCACAACGCCATGCTCGATCCGCCGACCGTGGACATTACCGGGCGCATCCTGGAGATGTTGGCTTCCTACGGCTACACCCGCAAGGATTCCCGCGTCGAGCGCGCCATCCAGTTCGTCTTCAAGCAGCAGGAGCCGGATGGCAGCTGGTTCGGGCGCTGGGGCGTCAATTATCTGTATGGCACGTTTTTAGTTCTGCGTGGTCTGGAAGCGATGGGTGTCTGGAACCATGAGCCGCAGATTCAACAGGCTGCGGAATGGATTCGCAGCGTTCAGAATGCCGATGGCGGCTGGGGTGAAAACTGCGCCAGTTATGACGATTCCGTGCAGCGCGGCGTCGGTGCCACCACGCCATCGCAGACCGCATGGGCGATCCTCGGCCTGCTGGCTGCGGGAGACACGCGGAGCGACTCCGTGGCCAAAGGCATTCGCTGGCTCTTGCAGCATCAAAATCCCGATGGTTCCTGGGACGAGACAGATTACACTGGAACTGGTTTCCCGCGAGTTTTTTATCTTGCATACCACATGTATCGCAACTACTTCCCGTTGTTGGCATTGAGCACATACAAGCGGGTGATGCAACAGGAAGCGACTGCGCCCAATGCTGCGTCGCCGCGGGCGTATTAAGAAGTACAACGAGAAACTGGAGAGACCAAGATTATGGCCGTGCCGATCTCACAAATGTGGACCGTAGCGACATACGTGCTCAAGCAGCGCTGGAACGGGCGCAAGCAGTATCCGCTGGTGCTGATGTTGGAGCCGTTGTTTCGCTGCAACCTCGCCTGTGCCGGCTGTGGAAAGATCCAATATCCCGCGCACATTCTCAAGAAGCAGTTGACGCCGGAAGAATGCTTCCGCGCAGTGGAGGAGTGCGGCGCGCCCATGGTTTCCATCCCCGGTGGCGAGCCTTTGCTGCATCCGCAGATTGCCGAGATTGTCGAAGGCCTGGTGGCTCGCAAAAAATATATCTATCTCTGCACCAATGCGCTCCTGCTTAAGGAGAAGATTGATCAGTTCAAGCCGAGCAAATATCTCACCTTCTCCGTCCATCTGGACGGCCAGCGTGAGCATCATGATTTTTCCGTCTGCCGCGAAGGCGGTTACGACATCGCTGTGGAAGGCATTCAGGAAGCCGTCAAGCGCGGATTTCGCGTAACCACCAACACCACCCTCTTTGACGGCGCCGATCCGAACAGCGTGCGCGCGTTCTTTGATGAAGTCATGTCCATGGGCGTCGAAGGCATCGTCCTGTCGCCCGGTTACACCTACGACAAGGCTCCCGATCAGAAGCACTTCATGGGGCGTGCCCGTTCGCGCCGCCTCTTTCGCGCCATCCTGTCCAATCGCAGCAAGCATTGGAAGTTCAATATGTCTCCGCTGTTCCTTGAATTTCTCATGGGCAAGCGCGACTACCAGTGCACCCCGTGGGGTTCGCCTGCCTTCAACGTATTTGGATGGCAGAAGCCCTGCTATCTTCTGCAGGACGGCTACGCCGACACCTTTGAAGAACTGCTCCAGACCACCGAGTGGTCGAACTACGGTACCGAATCCGGCAATCCAAAATGCGCCAACTGCATGGTCAGTTGCGGATATGAACCCTCCACGGTAGACGCCGGTTTTGGTTCCTTGAGCGGTCTTCTGGCCATGGCGAAGGCGACCCTCTTCAATCGTTATGAAGATAAGGGAGCGCTCGACCTGCTCAATCAACCGGTAAAGCCCGTGCACGCGCAAAATCCGCTGGTGCAGATTGGTGTCGGGGCTGCGGAGTTAGAGGAGACGCGCGCGTGAGTCACGGCATAGAAGAGCAGCAACCGATCGATGCGCAGGAAGTTGCGCCGGGCTTTGAGCATCGCCAGTTGGAAGGCTCCGTGCCGGCCTTTGCCAGCGAAGAGGACGTGCGTTTGGCGCTCGAAAATGCATTCGATTTTCGCGGCGACGTAACCATCACCCTCAAAGCTGGCAGCAAAATCGAAGGCTACGTCTTCGATCGCCGCAATGGGCCGACCATTCATCAATCCAGCGTGCGCATCATCCCCAGGGATTCCAACGAAAAGCTCGTTGTGCCCTATACGGAGATCGCTGCTCTTGCCTTCACGGGTCGCGATACCGCTGCCGGTAAAAGCTGGGAAGCGTGGCTCCGCAGGTATTGGGAAAAGAAATCTGCCGGCGAGAAAAACATCGGCATTGAGGCCGAGTCGCTCGACTAGACCGGTCACGGCCTTTCCTTAAAAAACAGGAGAACCGGCCTAACAGCAATCGTCATCCGCACGGACGTCTATGCGAATCTTTCTGACAGGTGCCACCGGGTTTGTCGGTACGCATGTGGCACGCACACTCAGTGCCAACGGTGCACAGCTTCGTTTACTGGTTCGCAAAACCAGCCGCGTCGATCATCTGGCGCCGTTGCATGCGGAAATGATTGTCGGCGATCTGCGCCAGCCATCCTCTCTGCAATCCGCTATGGCAGACTGCGACGCTCTCGTCCACGTAGCCGCCGATTATCGTCTGTGGGTTCGCGATCCGGATGAAATGTACGCCGCCAACGTCGCCGGCACGCGAGAATTACTGCAGATCGCGCGGCAGGCTGGCATTCGCCGCATTGTTTACACTTCAAGCGTCGCCACCATGGGCTTTCGCACAGACGGCACTATCGTCGATGAAGACACTCCCGTTTCTCTCGCAGATATGGTGGGTCACTACAAGCGCTCCAAATTTCTTGCCGAGCAGGAAGCGATCGCTGCTGCCCACAGTGGCCAGCCGGTAATCATTCTCAACCCCACCACGCCGATTGGTTCCGACGACGCCCGGCCCACTCCGACCGGGCGCATCGTCGTGGATTTTCTAAATCGCAAGTTTCCCGCCTATGTGGATACAGGCCTGAACCTTGTCGATGTCAACGCTGTCGCTGAAGCGCACGCCGCCGCGCTCGAACACGGCAGACCCGGCGAACGCTACATTCTCGGTGGAGAAAATCTCACGCTCAAACAGATTCTCGATCGCATGGCCGCCATCACCGGCCTGCCTTCGCCCACCATGCAGGTGCCGCACTCGGTTGCCATGACCTTTGCCTTTTTCGATGAGTGGATCACCGGGCGCATGCTTGGCCGCGAACCTCGCGCCACCGTCGAGGCCGTACGCATGGGTAAGAAAAAAATGTTCGCCTCTTCCGCCAGGGCCGAGCGCGAGCTGGGATACAAAATTCTTCCTGTCGATGCCGCCTTACGCGCGGCCATCGACTGGTTCCGCGCCAATGGATACGCGCCCAACGCATGAAACCCAGAATCGCCATCATCGCCGCATTGCCACGCGAGGTCGCCCCTTTGATTCAGGGCTGGCGCGACGAAAGCGATCCCGCGCGAAAAGTTTTTGTGCACATCAGCGAAACAGCGATTGTGGCCTATGCTGGAATGGGAGCGGCGCGTGCGGAGATGGCCGTGCGCCAGGCCTTGCAGCATGGCCCCATTTCCCATCTTCTCTCCGTGGGTTGGGCCGGAGCCTTGAAGGCCGACTATGCCGTCGGCTCCATGCATCATCCAGCGCAGGTCATCGACGCGGCAACGAAGCAGAAGTTCGCAACCGTGGCCGGCAAAGGAACACTGGTCTCGGTAAAAAGGTTTGCCAATGCGCAGGAAAAGCAGGCGCTCGTTGCGGATTTTGATGCCGATTTCGTAGACATGGAAGCAGCAGCCGTGGCCCGCATCGCCGCCGAACAGGGAATTCCATTTGCTGCCGTCAAAGCAATCTCCGATGGAAGCGATGATGTGCTTCCGGATTTGCAATCGTTTTATACGGACGACGGATGGTTTCGCGAGAAGGCCTTTGCTCTGCATGTTGCGCTGCGCCCTGGAATGTGGTCCGCAGCGATGCAGTTAGGCCGCAATGCCTCTGCCTCCGCGCAGAACCTGTGTTATGAGTTGGACAGCATCCTTCGTGCCTACGAAGCTGGCGGAATCGAAGCTGGCGGAATCGATGACAGGAGTGAGTAACGCAATGGCAACAGCACTATCTCCCAGCCCCGGATCGCAACCCTTCGCCGTTCCCTCCACCATGCGCGCGGCCGTCTATCGCGGTATAAACGATGTTCGTGTGGAGACAGTCCCGGTCCCAAAAATCGGCGACGGGGAAGCGCTGGTGCGCATCGACACCTGCGGCATCTGCGGTACCGACCTGAAGAAAATTCACACCGGTTCGCACTCTGCCCCGCGCATCTTCGGTCATGAGATGGCCGGAACCATCGTTGCTCTCGGCTCTCGCGTTCAGGGTTGGAACATCGGCGACCGCGTGATGGCCTTCCATCACATCCCTTGCGGAGATTGCTATTACTGCCGCAAGAAGACCTTCGCTCAATGCGAAGTGTACAAGCGTGTCGGCTGCACCGCAGGTTTTGAGCCTGCCGGCGGCGGCTTTGCCGAATACATCCGCGTGATGGACTGGATCGTCGCGCGCGGCATGATTCGCATTCCCGACGATGTTCCGTTTGAGCAGGCGGCTTTCATTGAGCCGGTGAACACCTGCCTCAAGGCAGTTCAGAATCTAAATCTCGCGCCGGATGAAACCGTGCTGGTCATCGGACAGGGGCCCATCGGAATCCTTCTCGCCTCGCTGGCGCAAAAGACAGGCGCAAAAATTCTCACCTCCGATCTATATCCATCGCGTCACACGACAGCCGCCGTTTTTGGCCTGCAGCATCCCATCGACGCTGGCAAAGAGGATGTCGTTGCGGTCACCAAGGCGCAATCGCAGGGCCGTGGCGCCGATGCCGTGATTCTCGCCGTTGCGGGAAATTCTCTGATTCGCACTGCGATGGATGCTGCGCGTCCCGGCGGACGCGTCCTCCTGTTTGCGCAGACCCAGCACGGTGAAGCCGTCATCGATCCGGCAGCGGTCTGCATGGATGAGAAGTCGCTGCTCGGTTCCTACAGCGCCTCGGTTGAAATTCAGGAGGAAGGCGCGCGCCAGGTACTGCAGGGATATCGCAATGGCTTCGATTTAACGAAGTTGATCTCGCATCGCTTCCCGTTGGAGCAGGCTGCCGAGGCCATCGAATTCGCTTCGCAACCCAAACCGGACTCGATGAAGATTGTCATTCAACCCAACCCGGCCTAGCTCTGCGAAAATAGAGACAATGACCCAGACCATGCAAGCCGCCGTCCTTTACGGCAAAGAAGATCTCCGCGTGAACACGCTCCCCGTGCCCGAACCGGCAGCGGGTGAGTTGATTGTTCGCGTGCAGGCCGCGCTCACCTGCGGAACGGATCTGAAGGTCTATCGTCGCGGCTATCATGCAAAAATGCTGCAACCGCCCATTCCTTTCGGGCATGAGCTGGCCGGTCACGTCGCCATGGTCGGCTCCGGGGTCTCTGATTTTCAAGTAGGCGACCGCGTTGTTGCGTTGAATTCCGCGCCGTGCGGTGCGTGCTATTTTTGCCGCCGCGGCCAGGAAAATCTCTGTGACGATCTTCTCTTCAACAACGGCGCGTATGCGGAGTACATCCGCATTCCAGCACGCATCGTAGAAAGAAATACCCTGCATATCCCGGAGTCCGTCGCTCTCGAGCACGCCGCCATGACGGAGCCGCTGGCCTGCGTGGTGCATGGCATGGACGAAACCGGCGTCCGGCCCGGCGATCAGATCGTAGTCATCGGTGCCGGCCCCATTGGCCTGATGTTCATCCATCTTGCGCACCTCATGGGTGTCGATGTCATTGCCGTCGTCCGGCGCGCATCTCAGGCTCAGGCGGCAAAATCTCTGGGCGCGCGGCAGGTCGTCGTCGTGTCCGAGACAGACGATGTGATCGCCGCAGTGCGACAGTTGACCCCGGACCATCGTGGTGCCGACGTCGTCATTGAAGCCGTAGCAACTCCGCAAACATGGCAATGGGCTGTCGATATGGTTCGCAAAGGTGGCGTGGTCAACTTCTTTGGCGGCTGCGCTGCGGGCACGAAGGTGGAACTCGACACCAACCAATTGCATTACAACAACCTCACATTGCGTGCCAGCTTTCATCACACGCCATCGGTCTGCCGTCGCGCCTTTGAATGGATCGCCGGCGGGAAATTTAACGTGGCGGCCTTTCTCACCGGTCGCGCACCACTCGATGCAATCGTTTCTGTTTTCCAACGCATGATGGATCGCAACAGCACAACGCATGTCGCCGACATCAAGACGGTGATTCTTCCCTAGGCCAATGACAAACCCGACGACACAATTCGATACAGCAATTCTGAATGCAGGCTGGCAGAAGCTCCCGGCAATCTATCGCATGCCGCAGCAGGTACCCACACTGCAGGAAGCCCAGACTTTCTGTCGCCAACTGGCCGAGTCGCACTACGAAAACTTCCATATAGCGACGTGGTTTCTACCCAAAAAATTGCGCCCACACTTTCAAAGCATCTATGCCTATTGCCGCATCTCCGACGATCTTGGCGATGAGGTCGGAGACACACAGCAATCGTTGGCGCTGCTTGATTTCTGGAATGCGGAACTCGACGCATGCTATCGCGGAGAAGTGCGTCATCCCGTCTTCGTCGCACTGGCAGAGACCATTCGCACCTGCAATATTCCCAAAGACCCCTTTGCCAATCTGCTCAAAGCATTTCGTCAGGATCAGACCATACACCGCTACCAGACCATGCAGGATGTTTTCGGCTATTGTCAGAACTCTGCCAATCCTGTGGGCCATCTTGTGTTGTACGCCGCCGGGTATCGCGATCCGGAACTCTTTACTCTCTCGAACTTCACCTGCACTGCGCTGCAACTGGCAAATTTCTGGCAGGATGTCAGCGTGGACTATCAGAAGAACCGCATCTATCTTCCACTGGAGGATATGCATCGTTTCGGCGTGACGGAAGAGCAGATTCGCGACCGGCGCTGCACCACGGAATTTCGCGCCTTGATGCAATTTGAAGTCGATTATGCATACGACCTGTTCCGCAAGGGTCTGCCGTTGATCCAACGTTTAGACGCCGAACTCGCCGTGGATATCGAACTCTTCAGCCGCGGTGGACAGGAAATCCTGCGTGCCATCGAGCGGCAGAATTTCGATGTGCTGCGCGCCCGGCCAGTCATCAGCAAGCCGCGCAAACTGGGTCTGCTGCTGCATGCCCTCGCAGCCAAGCTTACGAAAAGGCAAGCCGCGTGAGTATCTCTGTCGAGCAGGCTTATGTCGCTTGCGAAGCGATCGCCCGGCGTGAGGCGAAAAATTTTTATTACTCCTTTCTCGCTTTGCCTCGGCATAAGCGCTCCGCTATGTGTGCCGTGTACGCCTTCATGCGCCATGCCGACGATCTTGCCGATGATGAAACGCTTTCCCTCGACGAGCGTCGCCGAAAAACGCAGACATGGTTAGACGATTGGCATCGCGCCGCAGCCGGTGCTCCAACAGACGATCCTGTTTTCATCGCAGTGCGCGATGTACAAATGCGCTTTGCAATATCCAGGGAACTGCTCGATCAACTGGTGCATGGCACCATGATGGATTTGTTTCCGCACGCAGAGCAGATTGTTGGCGAGAGTGCGTCCCGACCGGAAATTGCGCTGAATCCCCCGGATGAAAATGCTTTTACGACCTATCGCACATTCGAGGATCTCTATCGCTATTGCTATTACGTGGCATCGGTCGTCGGTTTGGTTTGCATTCGCATCTTTGGCTACAGCGACCCTCGCGCGGAAAAACTGGCGGAGCAGACGGGAATTGCGTTTCAGCTCACCAATATTCTCCGCGATGTCCGCGAAGATGCGGATCACGGACGCATCTACCTTCCTTTGGATGATCTCCATCGCTACAGTGTGACCATCGATCAACTGGCCGCGATGCATGGAGACCAGCCGGTAACACCCAATCTTCACTCGCTTTTGGAAATGGAGGCCAATCGCGCGCGCGAGTATTACGCCGCAGCCGATGCGCTCCTCCCGTTCATTTCAAAAGACAGCCGGCCGGCCCTGTGGGTTTTAGTTGCGGTCTACCGACGATTGCTGGATCGCATCACGGAGCGCAACTATCAGGTTTTTTCTGCAAAGATTAAAGTATCGACGCTCGAAAAAATTACCATCCTGATGCGAGGTTTGTGGATGGTTGCACGCACGCGCCTGTCACCCGGCGCCTAGCATTTTGCAACGCAAGGAAAATTGCCCAAATAGGAATTATTTGACCGCCGCTATGGAAACCATGCACACAGAATCTCCGGATCAGAATCGAGACCGCACTGCATCCAGTGTCGCCATTGTCGGCGGTGGTCTCGCCGGTCTTGCTGCGGCCTGTGCCTTGGCCGATGCGGGATACCGTGTGCAATTGCTGGAGAAACGTCCCTATGTCGGAGGCCGTGCCTCTTCCTATGAGCATCCTGGTACGGGAGAAATTGTCGATAACTGCCAACATATTCTGTTGGGCTGCTGCACCAACCTCATTCATTTTTATAAACGTCTTGATATTGCCGATCGCATTCGCTGGTTTGACCGCATGACGTTTCTGGAGCCCGGCGGCCGTCGCAGCGAACTGTACCCGGGAATTTTGCCTCCTCCGTTTCATACTTCTTTTTCATTTCTCTCGGCATCGGCGTTGTCGCTCGCAGACAAGCTTGCCATCAGCCAGGCGATGATGCCTTTTTTGAACGGCCTTCCGGAAGATACCGATGAAAATTTCGCTCACTGGCTCCAGCGTCATGGACAGACGCGCAGAGCTGTCGAGCGTTTCTGGAAGCCCATCCTGATCAGCGCGTTGAATGACGATCTGGATCGCATCTCCGTTCGCTACGCCGGCAAAGTCATTCGCGAATCCTTCATGGGATCGGCCACGGCTGGTTACATGGGCATTCCCACCATTCCACTCAGTGAGCTGTACGGCCATGCCGTCGACTACATTCGCGCCCGCGGTGGAGAAGTCTTGTTGCGCACCAGCGCGGAAAGTTTTGCATACGATGCGAATACGCGGCGCTGGACCATCCAGGGGCAGGGAACCAGTGTCGTTGCGGATGCCGTCGTGCTGGCGCTCTCTTTTGAGGCTGCGCAGAAATTATTACCTGCACTGCCGCCGCTGCCCGCGGGAATCAGCAACGATCTGCAAAATAACCTGGCTTACTTTGAGCATTCGCCGATCACAGGAATCCATCTCTGGTTCGATCAGCAGATCACGGACCTGGAACACGCTGTCCTGCTCGATCGCACCATCCAGTGGATGTATCACAAGTCTTTGCTGCAGCCGCAGACGCGCGCCAACTCTTCCGGAGATTATGTCGAGCTGGTGGTAAGCGCCTCTAAAACGCTGGTACCCATGCAGCGCCAGGAGATCATCGACCTCGCACTGCACGAGCTGGCGCAGTTTTTTCCAACTGTCCGCCATGCAAAGCTGCTGAAAGCCGCCGTGGTGAAAGAAGTGCGCGCCACATTTTGTGTCACGCCCGGCCTGGATGCCTATCGTCCCGGGCCGGTCTCAGCATGGCCCGGACTTTTTCTGGCTGGCGACTGGACCGCGACCGGCTGGCCGGCCACGATGGAAGGTGCGGTTCGCAGCGGCTATCTTGCAGCAGAGGCAATTACCCGCAGCAGTGGACACGAGCAGAAATTTCTCCGCCCAGATCTGCCCATGCAGGGATTGATGAAGCTCTTTTCCTCCGCAACAGCGGACTCGATTGCGCCGCCCGATTCCGTTGCCGGTGCATCCAGCATGAACAAATCCAAAGCTCCCGAGTAAGCTTCAGAACGCACGCTTGACTCGCCATACCTTACACTTCGGCGCGTCCCACAGCGTTTATCGCTGATTTACAGATGCTGTAGTTGAATGGGAATGAGTCATTCTAAGCGCAGCGAAGAATCCAGAGAGCGATAGCGGCGACGACAAGGCGCATATCGTCTGGATTCTTCACAAATTGCTGCATTAACGATCAATCAGCGTTTAGAACGCTGCCGCTCCAGCCTCCGCGACTGCGTGGTCCTGCTCACCGGATCCGCCGCTCACTCCAATCGCGCCCACCACCTTGCCATCGCGCTTCAGCGGAATCCCTCCCGCAAAGATCATGATCTTGCCGTCATTCGAAGCATGAATCCCGAAGAATTGTCCGCCGGATTGCGAATGCGTCGCCAGGTCTTTCGTCGCAATGTCAAAGGCGCGCGAGGTATAGGCCTTCTTGATGGAAATGTCGATGCTGCCCAGCCACGCTCCATCCATGCGTACATGGGCAACCAGGTTTCCACCGCCGTCGGCGACAGCAATATTCATGGGCTGGCCAATTTCCTTGGCCTTTTTCTCTGCTGCTGCGATAATTCTGCGCGCGTCTTCAAGGTGAATCATAAAGCTCCTTTGCTGGTACGTTTCATTGTAAGCATGCTGTGTTACAAAATATCCGGAAGCCGTACACGAAACAAATCATATCGCGCCTGTGCCGTTGCAGTGATTCTGTCCTGCTACCGCGCCAACAAAAGCACTCCCAGGCATACGCAGATGGCGGCAATCCAGCGTCGCCGGTCGACATTTTCTTTCAAAAACCATTTCGCTGCAAAGGCATTGGTCACAAACGTCAGCGCAGCCGATGCCGGCGCAATCAGGCTCAGGTCTGCGTTGCTCAGCGCGAAGAGCAAAGAAAAAAAGCTGCATGCCATGCAGAGCACGCCGAAAACAAATCGTGCATTGGTGAGCACGGCACGCACCGCACCCAACAGTCCGGCACGCGCACGAATTTCATCCAGGTCGCCGATGCTGCGCATCGCGCCGGCAATCGACACATCGCCCGCCGTTGCCAGCGCAACAATCGTTGCGATCATTCCCCATACACCCGGATCGGCAACATGCTTCATGCTCCGCCTCCTTTGCCTTCACCCGCCAACACCGGTGTCGGCGTCTCCGTAGGAGGATGTTGCGTATACGACGGGCCCTGGGTGACAAACCCGACGCCAATCGTAATCAGGACAATGCCGGCCCAGCGAGCCAGCGAAATCGGCTCATGCAGCCAGAACTTCGACAGCAGCGCAACGATAACCGAACCGAAGGATGTCGCCGGCAGTACAAACGTCAGATCGGCCCACGACAATGCCGTCAGGTACGACGCAAAAAAAGTCAGCAGCAGCGCAATTCCGCCAAGAACCCAGGGAATACGCAACGCCAGCAGCAGGCTGGAAAGATTATGCAGCGACACCGGCCCCATCTGCTTCATGCCGACACTCAGGAATGTATCGCCGAATGGTGCGGTCAGCATCACGGCGATCAGTACCAGATAGCGCCGAAAGGTCAGGGTGGATTGCATTTGCAGACGACAAACTCCTGAAAAGAAGAAAACGGTCAGCAAGTATGATGCTGACCGTTGACGGATGGATCAAAACAAATCGTGCCTACGCGCCAACCTGGGCCGTTTCTGCAGCCGTGGCTTTGTCGCGCTTGGTCTGCGCTACTGCGCGATTCCGTTGCGCGCGCAGCTTCATAAACGCCTTCGCTTCTACGTAGAGCCGTCCCAGGTCGCGATTGACAATCGCCTTGCTGACCACGCGCCACGCCGCCTTCGGACGGAAGTAGTACTCATCGTAAAAACGGTGCACCATCTCCAGCACATATTCCGTGGGCAGCCCGGGATATTCAATGTGCGCCAGCTGGTGGCCGCCCTCATCGACCATCTTGCCGTCGTTGATGATGAAGCCGTTCTCCTTGGCGAAGTCGTGGAACTCCGTGCCCGGATACGCATGCGCTATCGAAACCTGAATCGTCTCCACGTCCAGCGACTTGGCAAAGTTGATCGTGTTGCGGATGGATTCTTTCGTCTCGCCCGGCAGGCCAAGAATAAAGTCTCCGTGAATCGTCAGGCCCAGGTCGTGGCAGTCGCGCGTAAAGTCGCGTGCGCGTTCCACCGTGGCGCCCTTCTTGATGTTTTTCAGAATCTGCGGATCGCCCGACTCAAAGCCCACGATCAACAAGCGGCAACCGGCTTCGCGCATCGCTTTTAGCGTGTCGCGGTCGGTCGTCACGCGCGACGTGCAGGACCACGTCAGATTCAACGGCTTCAATTTTGCGCACAACTCAATCGTCCGCGCCTTCTGAATATTGAACGTATCGTCATCGAAGAAAAATTCCTTCACATGCGGAAACAGTTCCTTGGCATGCGCCATCTCCGCAGCCACGTCATCGGTGGATCGTTTGCGCCACGCGTGTCCGCTCAACGTCTGCGGCCACAGGCAGAAAGTGCACTGCGCCGGGCAGCCGCGTGTGGAGTAAAGCGAGACATACGGATGCAGCAGGAAGGGAACGTTGTAACGCGTCACGTCCATGTCGCGCGCGTAGATGTCCGTCACCCACGGCAGGTTCGGACGATCCAGATTTTCAATCTGCGGGCGATCGGGATTGTGCGCGATCTGTCCATTCTTGCGATAGCTGATGCCGAGAATTTCATCCAGCGGCTTGCCCTGGGCGTACTCCACCACGGAGAAATCAAATTCGCGGCGGCACACAAAGTCAATCACCGGGCACTCATTCAACGCGCGGTCCGGGGAGGTGGTCACCGGCGGCCCGACAAACGCAATCTTGATGGCCGGATTGGCTTGCTTGATCGCCTCCGCCAGCTTCTGATCGCCCTGCCAGCCCGGCGTACTGGTAAACAGCACCAGAAATTCGTATTGCTTGCTGATCTCGATGGTTTCATCCGCGGAAACATGGTGCGGCGGAGCATCCAGCAGGCGCGAACCTTCCAGCAGTCCAGCCGGATATGCTAGCCAGACCGGGTACCAATAGGACTCGATTTCGCGTGTGGCTGGCCAGCGCGAACTGGCGCCACCATCAAAGTTTTCAAAGGAGGGCGGGTTTAGGAATAGCGTCTTCAGGGGCATAGCGTATGTCTATGATTTTAGCACTCTTGGTGGCCGTCGGCAGGGTTTTTGCTATGGCGGAATCGATACGTTCCGGCAGCGCTGTGTTTTGAGCAACTTCAAGGGGTTGCACCAGAATTGGTGCATGAAATGAATCCCTCCCTCAGGCTCTTTTACCGCGATGCTTCGCAGCGTTGGCTCGTTTGCCGTCGATCAAAATGCGTGCCCCTTGGTTTGCGATCTGGATTCGCGTTTTCTTATCCATATTTTCCTTGTTGTTTTCCTTGTTCCTGCTCCAAAGCTGGGGTATTCTTTGCACGCAACTTGGAGGGATTCAATGAGCCGATTCAAGATACTTTTTTATATCGCGATCTTCCTCGCCTTGGGCTGTTCCCGCTCCTGGGCGCAGAGTGGTACCACGGCCGCATACGGACGACACCTCACCTGCGCCTCCGACGATGGCCGGCGTCATTATTGCTCTGCCGACACGCGGTATGGCGTGCGGATGACGAATCAGCGTAGCGGCTCGGCTTGCATTCAGGGGCAAACCTGGGGCTTCGACCGTCGCGGTATCTGGGTCGATCGTGGCTGCCGTGCCGACTTTGTCCTTGGCGTCCAGCGCCGTAGACCCGTCGCCAATATCACGTGCTCATCGAATAATGGCCAGCGCAATTACTGTCCGATAGACACCAGCCGTGGCGTGCGACTGGTCAATCAGCGCAGCGGCTCCGCCTGCATTCAAGGGCAAACCTGGGGCTTTGACCGTCGTGGCATCTGGGTCGATCGCGGCTGCCGCGCCGACTTTGCCGTCGGTGCCATGCGATAAAAGGTAAAAAGATTCGCTCTCCAGGCAGTGTTGGCTGAGATCCAGTCTCGGAAACATTGCAAAGGCAACACTGCCTGGCATATTTGACTCCGCTGTGCGTAAGAGTTTTGTCATAAAGACGCGAAGGGTGCACATCGCGTACCTTTTCCTGTGTAGCTGCCTGCAACTACAATCTCGTCAGGGAATTGTCCTATGCTGTCGCGCAGGTACATTCCGGGGCCTCCGCTGTCCGACTTCATCGGCTGCCTGTGGTATTGGGAAGGTGCGCCCGGCCCTCATACCAGGGAACGCCTGCTGCCCAACGGCGAAGCAGCCGTAATCTTCAATCTTCTCGACGAACCCATCCGCATTTACAACGCACAGGACATCGCCCGCTATGCCGATTACGGCAATGCCGTCTTCTCCGGCGCTCGCTCCGATTGCTTTGTCATCGACGCCAATCAGCAGGAGCGCGTGATTGGCATTCAATTTCTCCCCGGCGGAGCGTTTCCATTTTTCCGCATGCCTGTTTCGGAGATGGAAGGCGCTTCGGTTTCTCTCGACGATCTTTGGCCCCGGCAGGCTGCCGAAATACGCGAGCAGCTATTGGCTGCGCCCGATGTCGATACCATGCTATACACGCTGGAGCGCTGCCTGCTGCAGCGGTTTGTGCGACCACCCGAACTGCATGACGCCGTGACGTTCGCTCTCCGGCACATTGGCGGCTCCGCCACCATCGGAAAAATCGCTGCCATCACCGATCGCATCGGCCTCAGCTCGCGCAGGTTTATTCAGGTGTTTCATCAACAGGTGGGCCTCACGCCCAAAGCCTTCTGTCGCGTGCGCCGTTTTCAGCGTGTTCTGCAATCCGTGCACAGGGTGGGTCATGTCGATTGGGCCCAGGTCGCCCTCGATTGCGGTTATTATGATCAGGCCCATTGCATCCATGATTTTCGCGCCTTCTCCGGCCTTACCCCCAGCCAATATCACAGTCAGAAGACGGACCATCTCAACCACGTGCCCATTGTGCAGTAGACGCCCATTGTGCAATAGGTAAAATTTTTACAATCCAACCGTTGCGTGTAAGAGAGAAAATGGATACGTCAAGGAGGGAACCATGTCCGTAAAGGCGATTCCAGACGGGTATCACAGCGTGCAGCCCTATCTGATCTTCAACGGTGCTGCGGAAGCGATCGAGTTCTACAAAAAGGCTTTTGGCGCGACCGAACGTCTATGCATGAAGGGGCCGGACGGCCGCGTTGGCCACGCGGAAATTGAGATCGGCGATTCCTGCATCATGATGGCGGATGAGCATCCGCAAATAGGAGCATTCAGCCCAACGCACTACGGTGGTTCGCCGGTCAGCATCATGATCTACGCGAAGGATTGTGATGCCATGTACCGTCAGGCGCTCGCAGCCGGAGCCGCCAGTCAGCGCGAGCCTGCGGATCAGTTCTACGGAGATCGCATGGCCGGCGTGAAAGACCCCTTCGGCTATCAGTGGTATATCGCAACCCACATCAAAGACGTGTCGAAAGAGGAACTGGAGAAGCCTCACTAAGAGCGACGCACCAATTTACGGTTGCCCTTTGGCCCAGTTTTCCAGTCCGCCCGTCACGCGCAACAGTCCTAACTGGGCACGCTCCACCGCAAAGTCCGCACTCAGCATGTCGATATAGCTGAGGCGCTCATCGATGCGGGATTGCTCCGCCTGCTTCGGTGTCACCGCCGGAGTGTTGGCTGCGCCGGAGCCATTCTGCATTTGCGTCAGCACGCTGTCGAGCGTGTCCTTGGCCAGTTCCTGTTTCAGCTTGGCCACGTCCTCCTCGGCTTGCAACTCTTTCAGACTGTGCCACAGCGCAGCGTCTTGTTCGTTGATCTCGATCCTGGCCTGTTCTGCCTGGTGACGCGTGTGTGCGGCTGCGGCGCTCGACTCGATCGCCTTTGCCTTGCGCGTCGGATCGAAAATCGGAAACGTGGCTTGAAAGCCGATGCCAAAATTGTTCTGCTGAAAGTTCAGGTAGTACTGGTTGTAATTGTTGAAGTTGGAGAAGCGGCTGTACTGCATGTACGACTCCACCGTGGGCCGGTATTTCTGGTGCTCATCGCCAAATGCCGTATACATGCTCGATTCCGCCGTCGCAAATGCCGCCTGCACTGCGGGATTCTGCGGTGCCGGTTTGCTCATCGTGTCGATGTCCAGATCGGGCAGCGCGGGAACACTGCGCGCATCCGCGGTAATGGAATCTGCCGGCAATCCCGTCAGGTTCGCGAGATGCTGCCGTAGCTCCTCCGCATGATCTTCCAACTGCATTTGTTGCAGATGCATTTGCGCGCGTGTCAGCCGGGCGCGTGTCATCGCCACTCTGCTGTCCATTCCTGCGGCCACGCGATTTTCCACGATGGAGATCAGTTGATCCGCATCGTTCATCGCTTCTTTCAACGCAGCAATCTGGCGATTCGTCTTGTCCAGCTCCAGGTAGGTTGAGGAAGTATCGAAAATCACCTGTTGCCGCGCGTCTTTCAAGGAAAATGTTGTAGCCTTCAGGGCCGCGCGGGCAGAGCGAACGTAGTCCTTCTGCGCAGAACTGAACAGGAGCGACTGCGATTGAACATTGAACAGCGTTGGGTTGCCCAGCGGAAAGCCGTAAGAGTAGCCCAATCCTGCGCCAATGGAGAAGTTTGGAATGTAGGCATCGTGCGTCTCCATCAGCGCGCCGCGTGCTCGCGACTGATCGGCCTCAGCAATGCGGACTTTGTTGCTGTTGCTCAAGGCCAGGTCCACCGCGGTATACAGAGACACTTGTGCGCAGGCCGCCGCGCCCAGCAAAACCCAGATCGCAATGCCTGCGAGCACACTTCTCAAAATACACTTACCTCGTTCCGCTATCGGTCGCACTGCAAAGGCTGATTCTATATGGCCCAGCCGTCTCTCTGGCAGCTCAATGTTCCGGGGTAACACCTTGGGCCACTCTCTTCGATGTTAGTCGGAATGCCAATTGGCGGCTGCGTAACCGCTGGCCAGCGCTTTTGCAATGGCATATTGCTGCTGCGCCGCTTGTTCCTGCCCCTGCATGTTCAGCAGCTCGCCCAACTGTACATACACCCGGAATACCGGCGCATCTTCCGTCTGGTTGCTCGATGTCAGATATTGCCGGAGCATCGTTTCTGCCAGTGGCAGGTTATGTTTGTACTTCATCAGTGTCGAAGCCCCATCCACCAGCGCGCTGCTGTGCTTTGTATCCACGGCTATGCCATGCTGTACCGCCTGCTCCATCACCGGAAAGTTATTTTCCTTGCCGTAGAACGACGCCAGGTTCATCCATGCCTGCGCAGGATCGTTCGATTCCACCGTGGCCAGCTTCAGTTCCCGTTCCGCCGCTGCATTGTCCTTGCTCTTGATTGCGATCTGCGCCAGCAGCTCGTGATATTTCCCTGCATCCAGCGGCTTCATTTTTTCTGCCAGCCCCTGTGCTTTGTCCAGGCCGCCGCCTAGAACGCTTGGGGCCTCGACAGTAAATTCACCCAGGTCGGCCAAAGCGGCGGTATTCTTCGCATCCAGCTGCACGGCAGTTTCAAATTCCGAATGAACTTTCTTCGCAATTCCGTAAGCGTTGAACATCGAGGCATGTTCTGCCTGCTCTCCGTAGGCGCGGCCCAGCCAGTCGTGAAATTCGCTGTTGTCGAACTGCGCCTGCACCGCAGCCTCACAGGCATGGGCTGCATCCTGCCACAGCTGCTCCTGAAAGTGCACCCTGCAGAGCAGATTGTTGGCTTGCGCATCCTGCGGATTGGCAGCCAGAATTTTTTTCAACGCGGTAATTGCGTCATTCGCCTGACCGCTATTCAGCATGGAGCGAATATCTGCATAGTCCCCGTTGTTCCTGGCAGTGTTCGGCAACGCACGCAGGGCCTGCGAAAAAAATGCAGCCACAAAGAGGCAAACGATCCACGTTTTTCGAGAAATATAGCTCACAGTCTATTGGACGTTGCGGACCTTCATCCCGTTGCGCAAAGATGTGCCATCCGGCGCAGACAGCGCCACGGCGGCATGCTCGTCGATCCCGGACAGCACCTGAACCATCGTCAGGTTCTCGGCGCCAATCTGGATTGGCACTCTGCGCAGACGATCGCCAACAATCTGGTATACAAAATTGTTGTTGCCGTCGGGATGCAGCGCTTCCCGTGGAACCGTCAGTACGTTGTTCTCGCGCATCGTCAATACATTGAGCGTCACATTTGTGTTGGGTATCAGCACTCCGTCGGAATCGTCTACAGCAATGATCGCCTCTCCAACATGCCGCGTTCCATAGCCGATGATGTTCGACGGCGTGCGCACAACATGGCCATGCCAGGTGCGATTGGGCTTCGCATTCCAAAAAATGCTGACCCTCTGGCCCACAGACAGACGGCCAATCTCCGGCTCATCGAAATAGCCGAGTATCTGGATATGCGTCAGGTCCGCCAGTTTCAACAGGGTATCTCCGGCCTGCACATATTCGCTGGGCTTTACCGGAATGGAATAGACCGTGCCTTGAAAGGGCGCGCGCACAATTTCCTGTTGCAGTGTGTCCTGCGCCGCCTGATAGGCCGCCTGCGCATTGGCCAGGTCCGCGGCCACGCGTTGCTGATCCACGCTCGCGTGCGGCTGCGTCTTTTGCAGCTCCAGATCATGCAGCGTGATATTGGCCATCGCCAGCTGGTTCTTTGCGTCGGAAACTTCGTTAGGCGATGCCGAGCCGCTCTGTTCCAGCTTGGTCAGCGTCGCCAGTGTCGCGGCCAGCTGATCTCGATTGGTGCGCGCCTTCGCAGTATTGGCAGCCAACTGCAGTTGCTCCAGGCGCGTGCCGCCTTGCTGAAAGGCATTCGTCTGTGCCTGTGCGGTGCGCAGCGCCGCCAGTGCGGCAGCCACTTGCGCCTGGGCCGCGCTGTCATCCATGGCAAGCAGCAGTTTTCCTTTTGCAACCATCTCGCCCGGGTGAACGTAGACTGCCTTCACCGTGCCCGCCATCGGACTGTGCGCTTCAAAATTCTGTTGCGGCTCAACAATCCCGTTGGTGGGCAGCGTGTTGATCAGATCCTGCCGCTGCACCGTCGCCGTTCGGATCAGGACTACGCTCGACGTAAAGTGACGCACCACCAATACCAGCAGCACCACGACTGCTGCGATGGCAATCCAGCGTGTCCCACTCGATTTTCGATTTCCCGTAGATGTGTTCGCGGCCATGATTACAAAGGGTCAGTATATAAGACGTAACGCTGCCGTAACGGATTCAATTTTCAACTGGTTACCTGTGTTCCGTCGAAGATACTTCCTCGCATGCAGCAAGCCTTCGCCCACCGCCGGAATCTTCGCGCGCATCGCCATCGAATTTCTCCTCGGTACAATATTGGTATGACCGCCAAAGCACCCCGCTATACCGAGGATCATGCGAAAGCCGGCCTCGATTTTGCATTCCCTGACATTGAGACCTGGCCGAACCAGTTTCCCGCCTATGAAATCGTCATCGACGATCCCGAGTTCACCTCCGTCTGTCCCAAGACCGGGCTGCCGGATTTTGGCGTCATCACGCTCCGCTACATGCCGCGCGACCGTTGTCTGGAACTGAAGTCGTGGAAGGAATATCTCTTCAGCTATCGCAACCTGGGCATCTTTCAGGAAAACATCGCCAATCAGGTTCTCGAAGATGTGGTCAAGGCCTGCCATCCCATCTGGGCCGTCGTCCGCGGCGATTTCCGTCCCCGCGGCGGCATCTCCACCGTCATCGAAGCGCGCTGGCCCCGCCCGCAGGTTTAGGAAATCGGGTCAGGCGGCGTCACGAAAATCTGCGTCAGAAAAAATTAATCCAACTTCTATGCGTCTGCCTGCTATGCTGACCGCGCATGACCAAACCTGTCCCCGGAATGCGTGCGGCCTGGGTTGCGCTGGCGCTGCTCACGCTCCTCAATCTCTTCAATTTTCTCGATCGCTACATCCTGCCCGGCGTACAGCCGCTGGTGCAGCGCGAATTTCATGTCAGCGATGAGCGCATGGGCGCGCTCACCTTTGCCTTTTTCATCACCTATATGATCGCTGCTCCGCTCACCGGCTGGCTCGGAGATCATTTCCCGCGCAAGCCGCTCATCATTGCCGGTGCCCTAATCTGGAGCGTCTCCACGCTCTTCACCGCCTTTGTGCACAGCTATGACGAACTCTATTTCCGTCACGCGATCGTCGGCATCGGCGAGGCCAGCTTCAGCATCTTCGCACCCGCCCTGCTCTCCGATTTCTGGCCGGAAGAGCAGCGCAATCGCATCCTCACAATTTTTTATCTCTCGCTTCCCGTCGGTGCCGCGCTCGGCTACATCGTCGGTGGCACCCTGGGCAATGCCTACGGCTGGCGCGCTCCTTTCTATGTTTCCGCCGTGCCCGGCATTTTGCTTGCCGGGTTAATCTTTTTCTTCATGCGGGAACCAAAGCGCGGCGCGTCCGAACATCTGGCGCCAACAAAAGACCGCGCTACCTACGCCGGTCTCTTCCGCAACCGCGCCTACTGGACTGCCACGCTCGGCATGGCCATGATGGTCTTTTCTCTCGGCGGCATCTCCGTCTGGATGCCGACCTTTCTCTATCGCAATGCGCATTACTCGCTCCCGGCGGCCAATCAGTTACTGGGCGTCATCACCGTGGTCGATGGCATCGCCGGAACCTGGTTCGGAGGATGGCTGGCGCAACGCTGGCTGCGCACCAATCACTCCGCTCTCTATCTCATCTCTGCCTGGAGCGTTTTGCTGGCGATCCCCGCCGCAGTCTTCACATTTTTCGGCCCGCGCAGTGTCATGGTGCCCTCGCTGGCTGTCGCGGAATTCATGCTGTTCCTCAACACCGGCCCGCTGAACGCCGCCATCGTGAACGCCGTATCGGCGCCGGTTCGTTCCACCGCCATCGCCATTGAGCTGTTCGTCATTCATGCCATCGGCGATGCGCCTTCCCCACGCATCATCGGCTGGATCTCCGACCATAGCTCCTTGCCCATGGGCCTGGCTCTGACGCTGGTCACCATGCTGCTCTCCGGCGGCCTGCTCCTTCTCGGTGCGCGCTACGCGCCGCCTGTCGATCCGGCACTGGTCGAAACCGGTAACCTCGGTGCGGCCACCTGAGATGGCATACCGCTCCCGTAGTTCTGCATGCATCGCACAAAAACCGGCATACTGAAATCAGCATGCATGCATGGAAATTTCTCCTGACAGCTCCGCATCTCTTTGCAGCATTGGCCTGGCTCATTGCCATCGCGTGGCTCAGCCGCATCGTCCAGGCTCTGGTCATGTTGCCGCGCGTCCCGGATTTATTGCGCCCGGAATACGCCGCAGCCTCCGAACCAACGCCGTGGCCGTCGCTGGCCGTCGTTGTCCCCGCCAGAAATGAAGCGAAGGCCATCACGGCAACCCTGCAAAATCTGCTCGCAGGCGATTATCCCCATCTGCAGATTATCGCCGTCGACGATCGCTCGACCGACGCAACCGGCACGCTGATGGAATCCGTCGCCGCGCAACCCAATGCAAAAGACGGCAAGCTGCGCGTCCTCCATGTGTCGGAACTTCCCGAAGGCTGGCTGGGCAAACCGCACGCGATGGCTCTGGCCGTCCAGGCAACGCAGGCCGACTGGCTGCTCTTTACCGATGCCGATGTCCTCTTCACGCCGAATGTCTTCCGCCGCGCCATTGCCTTTGCGGAAAAAAGCCGCGCCGATCATCTCGTCGTCTATCCCACGCTGATCCTGAAAGGCATCGGCGAGCATCTCTTCCTCGCTTTTTTCCAAAGCTTCTCCGTCTGGGCAGGCCGTGCGTGGAAGATTCCCGATCCGCGCGCCAAACGCGACTTCATCGGCGTCGGTGCCTTCAACCTGATGCGGCGCAGCGTCTACGACGCGCTCGGCGGCTACGAATCGTTCCGCATGGAGGTGCTTGAAGACATGTGCATGGGCCAGCGCATCAAACAGTCCGGCTATCGGCAGCGCGTCGCCTTCGGTCGAGATATGGTGCGTGTTCGCTGGGCGGAAAGCGCCATGGGCATCGTCGAAAATCTCACCAAGAACATGTTCGCCGCCTTTCGTTTTCGCATCTCTTTCCTGCTGGCCGTCTGCGTCGGCGTCGTGCTTTTATGTCTCACGCCCTTCGTCGCTCTCTTCGTTCCCGGCCACGCCTTTCCGTTTGCCGCCTGTTGGGCCGGAGTCGCAACGTTTATCGCGCTGCTGCTGCTCAACCTGCGCTACTGGCCGCATACCCGCATCTCACCCTGGTATCTGGTCTTCTTTCCCGTGGGTACGCTGCTGTTTCTCTACGCCATGCTGCGCTCCATGACGTTGACCCTGTGGCGCGGCGGCGTTATCTGGCGTGGAACTCTTTACCCGCTGGCCGAATTGCGCCGTCACGCCGGGCGCTTGGAGTAAGAGTAAGCAGACCGTAGCGTCCGGCGCGTCGAAAATGTCTTTACATCGGCATGCTTCTCTAACTGCTATACTCCACCCGCTCCCCGAAAACATTTTTTGAAGGAATCCAAATGAACGCTGCAGTCGCGCCTCGCACACACGTTACACCCGAACGCTTGATGCAGTTTGCCTGGGCCTATGCTCCACCCTTGGCAATTGAAGCGGGCGTGCGGCTGGGAGTTTTCGATGCGCTCGACGGCGGCTCGAAGACGCTCGATCAGATCGCTTCCGCCACCGATTGTTCTCCGCGCGGACTCTCTTCGCTGCTCAACCTGCTCGGGGGACTCGGTCTTGTCGAAAAATCCGCCAACCACACCTATGCTCTGACTCCGGAAAGCGCAGCATTCCTTGTAAGCACCAGGCCCGGATTTCAGGGTGGCATGTTTCATCATATGAGTCGTCAACTGGTGCCGAATTGGCTCAACCTCACCGAGGTCGTGCGCACCGGCAAGCCTGCCGGAAACGTCAGCGCGGAGGCCGATGGCACGGCATTCTTCGAACAATTTGTCGAAGACATTTTCCCGTTAAGCTACCCGTCCGCGTGTGTGCTGGCCGATGGCCTGGGAATTGCAAAAGCCGATCAGGCCGTTTCGGTGCTCGATTTGGCCGCGGGATCGGGCGTATGGGGCATCGCTCTGGCGCAGGCATCTCCCAAAGTCCGGGTCCGCGCCGTGGACTGGGAAGGTGTGCTGCCCACAACACGTCGCGTTGCAGAAAAACTTGGACTGTCCGACCGCTTCACCTTTGCGCCGGGAGATTTATTGGAAGCCGATTTCGGCGCCGGGCATCAGGTCGCAACGTTGGGCCACATCCTTCACTCCGAAGGGGAAGAGCGCAGCCGGCAGCTGCTCAGGAAGACATTCGCGGCGCTGGCGCCCGGCGGCACCATCGCAATTGCCGAATTTCTCGTCAACGAAGATCGCACCGGCCCGATAAGCGGCCTCATCTTCTCGATGAACATGCTCGTGAACACCGCTGCCGGCGACACCTATTCCTTTCAGGAAATTCGCGCATGGCTTCACGAAGTGGGTTTTGAAAATGTGCGGCAACTCGATGCGCCGGGTCCCTCTCCGCTGGTTCTGGCGGATCGCCCCTCCGCCTGACGCATTTGTCGCTGGAGGCGAAGCCGCCACGCCGTCATTTTCCTTTGTGATGGAAGTGCACGCCGCGCTGGCCTCCCACGCCATTTCTGGCGCTGAATGCCTTGCCGCCATGCTCTGCGGAAAAGCTCTCCAGCAGTTGCGGGTTCGCAATAAATCTCTCATTCCCGCCACGCAGTTGTTTTGGCGTGTTCAGCACAATCTCGGCGCGCCCTTCAAAGGCGCGCACCGTGCCGCGAATCTCAATGTTTTTGTTCTGGAGCGACGACAGGTCCCCCACCGTGTTCTGGTCCCCATGAAAGCTGACGATGGTGAAGTGGCAATCCGCATCCGATGTCTGCGGGCTGCACACATCCAGAAACCGCGTGTCCTCGGCGGCATGCACCACCGTATACACGTGCGCCGTCACGCAGACATTTTTGTTCAGATGCCGCAGCGTTTCATTCGGCGCAATGCAATGCATGCTCTTCGCCGCACCGGGCAGCGCCGGCAACAGCAGGGAAGTAAGAACCAACAGCCAGCGCACAGGGGGAGGACCTCGTCTGGAGAACTATCTTGCCATTATGCGCGAAGCTGGGTCGAAGACAAAAGAAAAAGGTGCCGCATCGCGCAGCACCTTTGTCGTCAAACGTTTCCTGCGAGACCCACTCTCTTCTAGTAATCGACCTGGGGATTGTCCGGTTGCTTGCGTATATACGCCGCCATTTCTTCCCCGATCTGAGCGGCCAGTTGCTTGAAGCTTTCCGGCTGTTTCGTCGGCTGTGGCTGCCTTTGCAATTGCTGCTGGAATCTTTCCTTCGGATTGGAGCTTGTTGAACTCGTCATACATTTTCTCCAGGTTCTGGACTTCCTCTTCTTCAACCAAATTCGCCTCTACTTAATCGTCACCAGCTCCGACACCTTCTCCGGTGTCCTGCCTTCGCTGTAATGCGATTCCACATACGCATCCAGAATCTTCGTGAACTCCGCAACAATATGATCGCCGCGCAGCGTCGTCATCAGGCGGCCATCCACATATACCGGCGCTGTCGGCGCTTCAAACGTTCCCGGCAGCGAGATGCCGATGTTGGCATGCTTCGATTCGCCCGGTCCATTCACCACGCAGCCCATCACGGCCAGCTTCAGCTCTTCCACGCCCGGATATTTTTCCCGCCACGTCGGCATGGATTCGCGCAGATAACCCTGGATCTGTTGCGCCAGCTCCTGAAAGTACGTGCTCGTCGTGCGTCCGCATCCGGGGCACGCCGTCACCTGCGGCGTAAAGCTGCGAATGCCCAGCGATTGCAGAATCTGCTGCGCCACCAGAACTTCTTCCGTGCGATCGCCGCCCGGCTTCGGCGTCAGGCTCACGCGAATCGTGTCGCCAATGCCCGCCAGCAGCAGCGGAGCCAGTCCCGCCGTCGAAGCAACAATGCCTTTCATCCCCAGGCCCGCTTCCGTCAATCCCAGGTGCAGCGGATAATCGCACCGCGCCGCCAGCATCGTGTATACATCCAGCAGGTCGCGCACCCCGCTCACCTTGGCGCTCAGAATAATCTGGTCGTGGCGCAATCCGCTCTCTTCGGCAATCTTGGCCGAAAGCAGCGCGCTCGCAATCATCGCTTCCATCGTCACGTCGCGCGCATCCAGCGGCTCGGCCAGCTTGGAGTTTTCATCCATCATCCGCGTCAGCAGCGACTGGTCCAGCGACCCCCAGTTCACGCCGATCCGCACCGGCTTCTGGTTCTCCACCGCGCACTCGATCATGGTGCGGAAGTTGTCGTCGTTCTTGCGTCCAATCGAAACGTTGCCCGGATTGATGCGATACTTCGCCAGCCCGCGCGCGCACTCCGGATATTTCTTCAGCAACAGATGGCCGTTGTAATGAAAGTCGCCAACGATCGGCACGTCGATGCCCATCTTCGCCAGCCCGTCGACAATATAGGGAACGGCCTTGGCTGCGTCGTCGTTGTTGACCGTGACACGTACAATCTCGGAACCGGCCCGCTGCAACGCAGCTACCTGCTGAATCGTTCCCGGAATGTCCGCGGTGTCGGTGTTCGTCATGGATTGCACAACGACAGGCGCGTCGGAGCCGACGCGAACCTTGCCCACCAGTGTCGTTACGGTTGTTCTACGCAGGATGTTTGGCATACAAATATCTTCTATAGTTTAGCACCCCGTATGGGGCAAAATAGCCCGTCAGGCTGCGCCTTGCGCAAAGCCGGCATCCAACGTAGCGGAATGCATAAAAAGCAACAGGAGCACTCAGGGCCTTGAAACGTTTTTTACTTGCGGATAACATTCTCTACCGATCGTGCACTTTGAACGAATTGCAGATTGCGTCTATTCCTGTTAGGTTTACGGGGACTAGGATTAGTAATTTTTAAGGTGGTTTCGCCACCGGATTTTGACCGTAGAGAGCCTTAGTAGATGAAAGAAGTGCGAGAAAAAAAAGCGACAAGTAAAGTCAAGACGCTGGCGGGCCACGTCAAGCCCAGCGTCGATCCAGCGCGAGCGCAACTGCTGCATCATTATGAAGTCGCAATGAAGCTGCTTCAGGAGGGCAAGGTCGAGAAGGCCAGAGTTGCCTTTGAGGCCATGTTGAAGAACGGTGCCGCCGATCTCACCGAGCGCGTGCGCGTGCACCTTTCTGCCTGCACTCGGCACATCAACCAGAAGAGCGTCAGCTTCAGCAACCACGAAGAGCGGTACGACTACGCTGTTTCTCTGGTGAATACCGGCTATTACGACGACGCTCGCGAGCATCTGGAGGCAATCCTGAAAGCAAACTCCTCTGCGGATTTTGCTTACTATGGCCTCGCCGTGCTCGAAAGCCTCACAGGCCGCGCCGAGGCCTGCATGCAGCATCTGGCGGAAGCGATTCGCCTGAACCCGCACAACAGGATTCAAGCCCGAAGCGATTCGGACTTTCAAGATATGGCCGACGACCCGCGTTTTACGGAACTGCTCTATCCGGAGATGTTGTAGGCGCCTTTCAGCACACCGGTGCTGGAATCGACGGAGACAAGCACGTCGGCTGGAAAGCAGTTGCAGAGTGGCGAAGCAGACTTTACATCGGGTAGCGGTCGACGCGCCCAAACGTCCGCACGACCAGGAAGTATCCGGCTTGCGCGTTGCCGCTATCGGCGGTGGAACCGGGCTTTCGACCTTGCTGCGTGGCCTCAAGCGTCATGTGCAGCCGCCGCCGTCTTCCACACCCACGTCCCTCGGCTGGGAGCGTTTTCCCTGCACCATCTCCGATCTGGCCGGCATCGTTACCGTCAGTGACGACGGCGGTTCCAGCGGCCGCTTACGCAAAGACCTCAACATGCTGCCGCCCGGCGATCTGCGCAACTGCCTGGTCGCGCTTTCGGAAGATGAGCACCTGCTTTCTCGCCTGTTTCAATATCGTTTTGAGGCGGGTCAGGGCCTGGAAGGTCACAGCTTCGGCAATCTTTTCCTCGCCGGGCTGGCCGACATCACCGGAGATTTTGCTCTGGCCGTCAAAATGTCTTCGCAGATTCTCGCCACGCGCGGCCATCTCTATCCGGCCACCACGGTCGACGTAACGTTGTCCGCGCAGATGGATGACGGCTCCATCGTCTATGGAGAAACCGACATCACGGCCAGCCATCGCCGCATCGTTCGTCTCATGATTGAACCGGAAGCTCCACGCGCTCTGCCCGAAGCAGTCGAGGCCATTGAGCGCGCGGACCTGATCACCGTCGGCCCCGGCTCGCTCTACACCAGTCTCATCACCAACATGCTGGTGGCGGGCATTCCCGAGGCACTGGCATCGGCGCGCGGCGTGCGCGTCTATGTCTGCAATCTTATGACGCAGGCCAACGAAAGCCTCGGCCTCAGCGCTTCGCAGCACATTGAACGCATCTACAATCATGCACGCGCGCAGATTTTTGATTACGCGCTGGTGAACATGGCGCCGATTTCTCCCACACTGCGCGACCGTTATGCCGCCGAAGGAGCCATGCCGATCGAACCGGATATCGCGCGCATGGAGTCGCTCGGTCTCCAGTGCATCGCCGGCAACTTTGTTTTTGAAGGCGATGTGCTGCGTCACAATTACGATCAGGTTACCGATGCCGTGTTGCAGTTGGCGGTGGAACACGCTGCCGGCAAACACGCGCAATATTAAATCCGCATACCAACGGAACACCGTAATACGGAATGGCATCCTGCGCCGTCAGTCCGCCGTATGCGCCGAGCAGCAGCACGACAAATAAAGCTGCCTTCCTCATGCGAATACAGCTTCTCTGACTTCGGTTCGCGTCACCGACAGCACGCTGATGTCGTCTTTCTGGCCGAAGTTCTGCGCGGCGTTTGCCACCTCCACTGCTGTGATGGGTTTCTGCGGCGTGGCCTTGCTCAGCAGTTCATGAATGCGCTCAAATCCAAAGAGCTGGCCCTGCTCATCCTGCGCTTCAACGATGCCGTCCGACATCAGCATCAGCGTATCGCCTTCCGCAAGCTGAAAGCGCATCACAGGAAATTCCGTGCGCTCCTCCATGCCCAGCGGCAACGCGCCTTCCATCGGCAATTCTTTTCCATTCAGATACGGCGGCAAGTGTCCGGCATTGGCCAGCGTCGCCGCGCCATCCGCGTCAATCCGCAGCGCCAGGCACGTCGCATGCGCGTGGCCGCGCCCGCATAATCTTCGGTTCAGCGATTGCAACATGCTAGCTGGATCGAAATTCGTATCCGACTGGTTGCGGATCGCGCCCACGATCAGCGCCACCAGCATGCCCGCCTGCAACCCCTTGCCCGTCACGTCGCCCACCACAATCAGCACGCTGCCGTCGCTCGCATGCGGAAGTATCTGGAAGAAGTCACCGCCCACTTCGCGCGCCGGACGATACTCGCTCTTAATGGTCAGGCCCGGCACTCGTGGCAGTTCTTCCGGAATCAGAACCTGTTGCACCTCCTGCGCCTGCTTCACGTCTTCTTCCATGGCCTGTTGCCGCCGCTGCGAGCTGCGGAATTGACGCATGAGAACGACAGAAAAACAGAAGAGGGACGCGAGCGAGGTCAGGATCACCAGTCGCAGGTTAATGCCGAATGGAAACCACGCAGTGCGGATGTGCAGCGCTATATAGACGGGTGTAAGGTTGGGCGAACCGTAAAAGATAAGGGCCAGCAGCAGCATCCAGTCCGTCCGCTGCGCCTGGCGGATGCCGAAGTACGCAATCAGGATCAGCAGGATCACCATCGCAGCGCTCGTAATGGTGCGGCTAATTTGGTAAGCGGCAAACACGGAATGCGGGACGCTCGTTCCGCTGAACGTGAGGACCGTGTAGAGAATATCCATCACCATGCCGCAAAGGGCAACCACGAGGATTGCGTTGCGGATCCATTTTTTCTTTGCCAGGCCGAAGTAAATCCACCAGGTGATGGCCCAGAGAGCAACAAAGGTCGCGATCATCACAGCGCCCGCAAGTGTCTGCTCGGTTGCAGTGAACAGCAGTGTCGTGTTCGTGAAGAATACCAGCAGCAGGAAGATCGCGCTGAGGGCGCAGGCGGCCAGCGGCCACAGCAGGTCCGTCTCTGTCCGGTCAAAGACGTAGAGCATCAGGATGAGAAGCGTGAACAAAATATAGATGAGGGCGGACAACAGGATGGAGGACGAACTTCGATACGCGCCCTCCCAGCCCATGTGGTAGGCCGCGGTAATCGCGTCGCGAAAGCCGATGGATGGTGGGTTATGCATGCCTCCCGGGTCAATCTGCTGCAGCTCGCGCGGCGCCATGTAGAAGCGAAAGGCGATCGTCATGGTGCTATCGGCGCCGGGCTGCCGCACACTGGC
Source organism: Acidobacteriaceae bacterium (assembly GCA_036267255.1). Classification (GTDB taxonomy): domain Bacteria; phylum Acidobacteriota; class Terriglobia; order Terriglobales; family Acidobacteriaceae; genus DATAWK01. The sequence continues at coordinate 147,387 of DATAWK010000047.1, forward strand.
AGGCAGCGCGAACATGCGTGGCTGCGTGATGTAGACCGTCGGGTCGGAGCTGCTGAAGTCTCCAAACGAGCCGATGAGTTGGCCGTTGACGAAGAGCTGATAGCTGTCGTCCACGTCGTTAGAGCCCAGCAGCGCCAGCGCACCGTCAGCGCCGCTCAGCCGGATTCGGATGCGATACCACGCGTAGCCGGAGTATCCCGGATGTCCCTTGCCGGTCCAGCCGGGCACAAATCCCTCGGTCCCCTGGTTGGGGTCAAAGGAGTCTTCCTTCGATCCCAGGTTCATGCTTTCCCAGGCAGAGTCGTCGAAGTTCGGATCGGCCCACGCAGGATTATCGCCAATGTGGAACTTCCACGGCCCGGCGAGCGCAACCAGGGAATGTCCCAGCACGACCGGCACCGCGTTCGAATCCTGAGAAGAAGCGACGCTCTGCGCACGCAGGGAAAATGTGGAGAGCAGCAGCAACACCGTCAACAACATTGTCTTTTTCATGCGAGTACCTCTTTCCCGACCATCAGTCGCGTCACCGACAACACGCTGATGTCATCTTCCTGACCAAATTTCTGCGCCGCCGTCGCAACCTCCGCCGCAGTGACCCCTCCGCGCAGCATGTCTCCGATGCGCTCGAATCCAAACAGCGTGCCGTTCGCATCCTGCGCTTCGGCGATGCCATCGGACATCAGCATCAGCCGGTCGCCCGGCTGCAATTGGAAGTTCATCACAGAAAACTCCGCGTCTTCGATCATCCCCAGCAGCATCGCGCCTTCCATCGGTAGTTCTTTGCCATTCAGATACGGCGGCAGATGTCCGGCATTCGCCAGCGTCGCCGCACCGTCTGCCTCAATGCGCAGCGCCAGGCAGGTCGCATGCGCATGGCCGCGTCCGCAGAGGGTCCGATTCAGCGCATTCAGTATCGTCAGCGGGTCGAACGTGTGCGCAGTCTCATTGCGAATCACACCCACAATCAGCGCCACCAACATGCCCGCCTGCAAGCCGTGGCCGGCCACATCGCCGACGACAATCAGCACGTTGCCGTCGCTTGGGTTGGGAATAATCTGAAAGAAATCCCCGCCCACTTGCTGCGCTGGACGATACTCGCTTTCGAGGGTGAAGCCGGGGACGACCGGCAGGGCCTCCGGGATCAGCATCTGTTGTACCTGCCGCGCCTGCTCGATCTCCTGCTTCCATTGCTCGCGTTCCCGCTGCGCATGCAGGAACCGCCGCAGCAGCAGCACCGTAATGATGACCAGCGACAGGATGGTCGCGATCTGCCTCATGCTGATCGAAACTCCGAAGGGAAAGAATTGCGTCGGCACATGCAGCACGAGCAGCTCTACCGTATACACCGAGAGGGCTACCAGCACCACCGCGGGCAGCGCCAGCCAGCCCTCCGTCCTGTCTTTGCGAATGCCCCGAACCGTGACCCAGACCAGCAGCGCGCCCAGCAGCAACTTGAGCGCCAACGTGAGCGGCGAGAGCCACACGATGGCATGGACGGGAACCACGCTGCCGTAGAGCGGCGCCCGCAGCATGGCCGTGCATAGGCCGAGCGGCACGACCACGCTCCACACTATACGGTGCACCCGCGCCATGCCTCCCAGCCGGAACCAGTACGCCCAGAAAATCACCCACAGCCCGATGCTGGCCGGGGTCCAAACCGCATCCTGCAGCAAAAACAGGAGAGTTCCATCGATCCAGGTGGTGTAGCTGCCCACCAGAGTGCTGGCCACGTTCGCCAGGAGGACCGCGCAGGTCAGGCCCAGCCAGAGATAGGCCGGCTCGCTGCGGTCCAGCCAGTACAGACCGCAGGCCACCCCCAGGGCCAACAGCAGAATCGCCATTTCAAAAAATTCGATGTAGTTCGACCGATCAGTGGTGTCCCAGTCCAGTTGGAGCAGGCCGGCGATGGCGGAGGAGTGGCCCAGCACCGGTGGACCATGCAACCCGCCGGCATCCGGATCGACCAATGGCGTGGAGACAGTCATCCACATGCGGATCGCGATGGTCACAGCACCGCCGCGCAGGTTCGCGGGCAGCGCGAAGGCCCGTGGCAGGGCGAGGTAGACCGTGACACCATGCGCCGTAAACCGGCCAAATTCTCCGACAAGTTGGCCGTTCACATATACCTGATAGGCGTCATCGATGTCGTCCGGCATCTTCAGCGCCAGCGCTGTTTGTCCATCCTGGATGTGGACGCGCAGCCGGTACCAGGCATAGCCGGAGTAGTCTTTGTAGCCGCGCGCTGTCCATCCCGGCACATAGCCGCTTCTGCCGATGGTCGGATCATACGATCCCGGCGGCGGCGTCAGGTCCATCGTGCTCCACGCCGAGTCGTCGAAGTTCGGGTCAGCCCACGCCATGTTGTCGCCAATGTGAAACTTCCACGGACCGTTCAGTGCGACCGCTGGCTGCCCCAGCGTGATCTGCGTAGCGGGAGTCGCAGAAGAAAACGCGGGCGTACTCTGCGCTGCGACGGACAACGCAAGAAAGGGGAAAAGGAAAAGAGAGAACCGAAGGCGTAGCATAGGCACGTTTAAATACCAGTGATGCTACGCCTTAGCTATAGAAAGTACAGAAATTTTCTGCACGTCCTGGAGCATGGCTCTGCCTTCCATCAAGCAGGGTCGCTATTCTAGATCGTGCGCCTTCACCTGGCCATATTCAAGACACGTAACCATCAGAATGCCGCCCGCAAGATTTCCCAGCACCGCGTGCAGCAACCACGTTCCATAACGAAGCAGGGCGACCTGGCCCGTAAGAACGGCGCCCAGAATCTCTCCGCTGGCGGCGATGCAGTGGGCAAAGCCACCCAGCCCGACGACGAACACCAGCAGCCAGATCAACATCACGGAACCGGTAATCGAATGGCTGCCGCTCACCAGCCACGCGACCATCGCAATGATCCAGCCGCCGATCACGCCGCTCCAGAACACATGGTTGGACGTGACACTCGCGGCCTCCACTCCCATCTGCGTCATGGCCGAAACATACTCCGGCTTCAGCGCGCCGGTGCGAACGGCAAGCAAGGCGAACAGGAATGCTCCCAGCACATTCGATGGCAGCACGATCGCCCATAAGCGCAGCGTGTTCCACACGTGGCGCCGTTCCGCCAGCACCAGGGCAACCGGGTAAAGCGTATTTTCTGTAAACAACTGCGCTCGCCCGATGATGACCGCGATAAAGCCGACCGGGTACAGAGCGTGCATGAGGAACAGCGCCGCTCCCGCGGTGCCCAACTGGGCGCGTGTAATGGAGGTAGCCAGCGGCGTCAGGCCCATCGTGATTCCGCCCATCAGGCCGGAGAGCGCCAGCGCCAGATTGCCGCGCTTCAGTTCGCGGCGTGCATTGCGCGCCACCTGCTCGTAAATATCATCCGCTGTGGGCCGCTCCAGCCGCTGCTGGATATTCGGTTGCGGAGCAGCCTCTGGTTCGCTGCGTTTGGCTTTCTTCGTGAGCATGATTCTTGGATGCCATTCCCACGCATAAAGACGGAGTCATTTGCGCCACAAAAAATGAAAAAATCATGAAAATATTTCGATTGATAGGTTTTTCCGATCATTCTTCAAAGATTGATCGGATTTACCTATGACGTAGTGCGTTTTAACTGCCCGCAAGCGGCATAAATATCGCGTCCGCGGGGGCGGCGAATATACGCCGAAACGCCGGCCGCAATCAGCTGCTGCTGGAAGGCCGTAACATCGGCATCCAGCGGCATTTGGTAGGGAACATCCGGGCCCGGATTCCAGACAATCAGGTTCACTTTTGCGTTCAAATTGGAATTGCGCACCCGTTGCGCCAGCTCGCGCGCATCCTGCAGTCGATCGTTGACGCCGCCCAGCAATACATACTCAAACGTCATGCGCTCGCGCGGACGCATGGGAACAGCGCGCAACGCGGTCAGCAGGGCATCGATGTTCCACTTGCGCGTGATCGGCATAATGGATTCGCGAATCGCATCGTTGGGCGCATTCAGGCTCAGCGCCAGCTTGGGCCGCACCAGCTCCGTAGCAAAGCGCTCGATACCGGGCAGAATGCCGGAGGTGGAAACGGTCATGCGCGACTCCGGAATGCCAACGCCTTCCACCAGCAGGCGCACCGCATCCATGAAGGCGTCGTAGTTCAGGAACGGCTCGCCCATGCCCATAAAAACAAGGTTGATGCGATCGCGCCCGATGCGTACCTGATGACGATGAAGCACGGCAACCACCTGCCCGGCGATTTCTCCCGCGGTCAGATTGCGCTTTACGCCAAGCTTCGCCGTCAGGCAGAACTGGCAGTTGACGGCGCAGCCCACCTGGCTGGAGACACAGATCGTTGCGCGCTTGTAGTTGTCGGACAAAGTTTCCTCAACGGCTTCCTCTTCCTCCAACTCCTCGCTCCCCGATTCCGACCCATCGCCGCGCTCGCCGCCATCGCCATTGGGCATCCAGACCGTCTCCACCGTTTCGACGCTTTCGCCATCCGCGCAGGCGATCAAATACCGCTCGGTCCCATCCGTGGAAGTGAAGACCTGAGCAATCTCCGGCAGTCCGACGCGGTATCCGGCAGCCGTCATTTCTCGGCGCAATTCGGCGGGCAGGGTTGCGATTTCGTCCAGTTGGGTGACGCGTTGCCGGTAGAGTGCCTGCCAGAGCTGTTTGGCTCGGTAGGATGGTTGAGTAAAACTTTCAATAATTTCTGTAATCGATTGATAAGAAAGACCAAATAGAGGCTTCGGCGTTTCTTTTGTAAGGATTGCGAATTGGGCCGGAAGTGTCATGAAAGATTCGATTTAACCTGGTCAAAGCCTGCCAGAGTTGTGTCCGTTGGGCAACCTACTGACCATGCCAGTCTGTGAAACAATAGCACCAGACATGATGGAAGTCCTACAGCAACGCAATATTCGCCGCACGGTTCTACCCAACGGCCTGGTTCTCCTCACCGAGCGCATGGAGCACATGCGGTCGGTCTCGATGGGCGCCTGGGTCAAGACCGGTTCGCGCGATGAACAGTCCGATGTGAATGGGATTTCTCATTTCGTCGAGCACATGGTCTTCAAAGGAACGAAATCCCGCACCGCCCAGCGCATTGCGCGGGAGGTAGACGCGATTGGCGGCAATCTCGATGCCTTTACCAGCAAGGAGACGGTCTGCTTCAACGTCAAGGTGCTGGATGAACATGTGGACAAGGCACTCGATGTGCTGACCGACCTGATTCTGAATCCGGTCTTTGCGCCGGAGGACATTCAGCGGGAACGCGGCGTGATTCTGGAAGAGATCAAGATGGATGAGGACAACCCGGACACGCTGGTGCATGAAACCTTCGTGCAGAATCTGTGGAAGAACCATCCTCTGGGCAAGCCGATCCTCGGCACCAAGGACACCGTAGGCCGGTTGGATCAGCGAACACTCTTTGATTATTACGGTGGCAGCTTTCTGGGCGGCAACATAGTTTTTTCCGCCGCCGGAAATCTGGAACATGAACCGTTCATCGCGATGGTGACGGAGAAGCTGAGCAGCCTGGCAGCCGGGCAGGCGACGAACATTGTCGATCCGCCCAAGACGCATGCCCGCATTACCCTGCGTCAGAAAAAATCGCTGGAACAGGTGCAGCTCTGCCTGGGCGTGCCCGGTCCGCGCACCAATGACGAGCGCCGCTACACCGCATTTCTGCTGAACACGATTCTGGGTGGCGGCATGAGTTCGCGCCTTTTCCAAACGGTGCGCGAACAGCGTGGCCTGGCCTATTCCATCTACAGCGAACCCAGTTCGTTTCGCGATACCGGCTCCTTCTGCGTCTACGCAGGCACCTCGGCGCAGAATGCCGAACAGGTGATCCAGCTAACGATGGAGGAGTTCCATCGTCTGAAACATGAGCCGGTTGCCGATGATGAGTTGCAGCGCGCCAAGGATCAACTGAAAGGCAACATCCTGCTGGGGCTGGAAAGCTCGGGATCCCGGATGTCCAACCTGGCAAGGCAGGAGATGTATTTTGATCGCTTCTTTAGCGTTCCGGAGATTCTCGAGAGAGTGGAATGGGTGACCAGCGCCGATATTATGAAGATGGCACAGGAAGTGTTCCAGTCCGACGAGGTCGCGGTAGCGTTGTTGGGAAACCTGAACGGACTGAAAATCACGCGCAAGCATCTTTCTTGCTGATACATTGGTTGAGAGACATCGTCGTAGGTTCAGGTTGATAACAATGCTCACAGTCGTAGAACGTCGCCGTAAGCGGTCGCAGCGTGGTTTCACTTTGATGGAACTGTTGATCGTGATGTCGATCATTTTAATTTTGACGGCCATTGCGATCCCGAATTACATGAATATGCGCAGCCAGGGAAATGAGACCTCGGCTATGCAATCCTTGCGCGCCATTAACAGCGCGGAGATTCAGTACACGACAGATTTTCCGGCCAATGGATTTACCTGCACGCTCAGCCAGTTGGGTGGAGATCCAAAAGCCGGGCCGCCAAGCCCGCAGGCGTCGCAAATGCTACCCAGCGACCTGGCCAGCGGTTATAAGAGCGGATATAACTTCAAGCTTGTCAATTGCACAAAAGTAAGCGTAAATAACCAGGACGTATATACTTCGTTTGAGGCAGTCGCAGTTCCACAGGCAGTGGGCCGTACAGGACATCGGGGTTTCTGTATGGATCAAACCGGCGAAATTAAGGCCGATCCAGCGGGCGGTACGAATTGCACGCAACCTATTCAGTAAGGCAACTCCTTTTGACGCGGTATTTCGGCCTGACGATGGCTGCGATGCTGACTGCTTGTGTCGTCTTTGGGCCGAAGCTTGCGTGCGCGCAGGCAACAGCGACGCCATCGGCGCAGAGCGTACCAACGGTACCCGCCGGACCTGACCCCAAGACCGATCCCTTTACGCTGACACCGATACCGGCGACAGACGTGGCTGCACGTGTAGACAAGCACTACAACCACATCCACGACCTGCAGCTGAACTTTGTGGAACAGTACACCGGAATGGGCATCCAGCGCACAGAAGAGGGAACCCTGCTGCTGAAGAAGCCCGGTTTTATGCGCTGGAACTACACCCATCCAAGGGGCAAGCTGTTCATCGTTAGCAAACACGATGCGTATGCCTACACCCCGGGCGATGCGCAGGCACAACAATTTCCTGTGGAGCGTCTGGACGATTTGCGTTCTCCCCTGCGATTCCTGTTGGGAAAGACGGAACTGGACAAAGAATTGTCGAACCTGACGGTCAGAGCGGATGGCGACATGTTCGTACTGCGGGGTGTTCCGGTGGGTCTGGAGAAGCGTGTGACCTCCCTGGAGTTGACGGTGGGGCCGGACGGAACCATTCTCGCGATGCTCATGAAGGAAGTCGGCGGAGCCGAGACGCGCTTCCAGTTCTATGGCGAAAATGACAAGGTGGATCTCTCCAACTCCGATTTTGACTTTGTGCCACCGGCAGGCGTAAAGGTTGTCGACGGCCTTGCCCCAATGTAGGGTCTGCCGGCCAGGCTTCGCTACCCAAAGAAGTTCTCCTCCAGTCGTACTCATCAGAGGATTCCCAATGCAACCCAAGGCGCCGAAAGCCGTGCATCTCTGCGCCGTGCGCGCCGTTGTTGCCCTGGCAGGGGTTATAAGCCTGCTCTGGTTGCTGGCCGGCCTGCCTGCTCCAGCGCAGTCTACGTCCTGGCAGATGCAGGTGAGCGGAACCAAAGCCAGCCTGCGCGGTATTCATGCCGTCACTGCGCAGGTGGCGTGGGCCAGCGGCAGCCAGGGTACGATTCTGCGCACGGTGGATGGTGGCACGAACTGGCAGCATTGCACGACACCACCAGACGCGGCAACGCTGGATTTTCGCGGCATCTGGGCCTGGGATGCGAAGACGGCTGTAGCGCTGTCCAGCGGACCGGGCGATCAGTCGCGCCTGTACAAGACGACGGACGCGTGCCAGAGCTGGCAGCTGTTGTATACCAATCCGCATAAAGACGGCTTTTGGGATGCCGTGGCCTTCTGGGACACCCAGCATGGGTTGATTCTGGGCGATCCGGTGGGCGGAGTTTTTCAGATATTGAGCACAGACAACGGTGGGGCCAACTGGCAGGAGCAGATCTATCCCACGCTGAAGGCCGATCCCAAGGATGCGGGCGCATTTGCAGCCAGTAATTCTTCGCTGTTCGCAGACTATCCGCGCGTGTGGTTTGGCGTGGGCGGTGTTGGAGGAGCGTATCTCTATTCAGGGAAGAATCGTTTTGTGGGAATCGTGTCGTACGGACGTACGCCGATGCCGGGCGGATTTGATTGGACGAAAGCAAAAACGCCGATTGCCGGCGGAGATTCCGGAGCGGGCATTTTCTCGGTTGCGTTTCGCGATGAACGCCACGGCGTCATCGTTGGAGGCAATTATGAAAAACCGGAGAACACTGCGGGCACGGCGGCGTACAGCTCCGATGGGGGCTTAAAGTGGAAGGCAGCCAAGGTTCCGCCGGATGGTTACCGATCGGCGGTTGCGTGGGATGCAAAACAGAAAGCCTGGATCGCCGCAGGCATCAACGGCAGCGATGCTTCCTATGACGATGGCAAGACGTGGCAGCCATTGGATAATGGAAGCTGGAACGCGCTGGGTCTGCCTTTTATCGTGGGTCCCGGTGGGCGCATTGGGAAGCTGATATCGTTAAGAAAATAGGCGAAAAGCAGGCAGCAAGAGCCTGAAGATGAGCGGGGGCGGCGAAGTTGCCGCCGAAAAGGCAGGAATGGCGGAATTTGTAATCAAACTCGCCGATGAACGCGGGCATGTGCAGGAACAGGTGCATGTGGCCAACTCCGCGGAAGAGCTGCGGCACCGTTTTTCGCAGGGAGGCTTTCTTGTCTATTCCGTACGGCCCAAGCACGCGATTGGAGGCAGCCGCAAACGCGTCAAACTGGAGCCGTTTCTGGTTTTCAATCAGCAGTTCCTGACGCTGATTCGCGCCGGTTTGCCGATTCTTTCCTCGCTGGAGCTGCTGGCCAAGCGGCAGAAAATCCCTAATTTTCGAGCCCAGCTGGAAGATGTAGCGGTGCGCGTGCGCACGGGGCAGTCCCTCTCCGGCGCTTTTGAGGCGCAAGGCGGGTTTCCCGCTATCTACACGACAACACTGCTGGCTGGAGAACGCTCCGGCAACCTGGAAGAGGTGCTGGGGCGCTATCTGGCCTTCCAGCGCATCGCTCTTACATTTCGCAAAAAGCTGAGGGCATCCCTTTTCTATCCGGTCGTGCTGGTGGTGATGGTGACGTCGCTTTTTATCTTTCTCATCAGCTTTGTGGTGCCGCGGTTTGCCGCGTTGTACGACCAGATTGGAACCAAGCTGCCGACCGTTACCGTGTTCATGGTGGCGCTGGGCAAAAATTCGCAGGAGTACATGCCGTATCTGCTTGTAGGTATGGCGGCGATTGCCTTTGGCTTGTACCGCTGGAGCCGCACGGAGAGTGGCGCGAATGCTGTCGATACGTTTCGCGTGCGGATGCCCATCTTTGGCAGCATCTGGCTGAAGTATCAGGTGGCGCTGTTTTCGCGGACGCTCTCCACACTGCTGACCGGTGGATTGCCGCCGGTGCCATCGCTGGAGACGGCGGCACGCTCGATTGGCAGCCGCAGGGTGGCGCAGGCAGTACTGAAATCTGTGATTGGCGTGCGCGAAGGCAAGGGGCTGGCGCGGAGCTTGCAGACGACGGGAATTTTCCCGGAGCTTTCGATTGAGATGATTGAAGTGGGGGAATCGACGGGCGCGTTGCCGGGGATGCTCAACTCGGTCGCGGAGTTTTACGAAGAAGATGTGCAGACGGCGTTGACAGCCGCGCTTTCTTTAATTGAACCGGCTATTTTGATTGTGATGGGCGCGGTGGTGGTGACGATTCTGATCGCGCTCTATCTGCCGATTTTCAGCCTTGGAGCGGCAGGAAGTTTTCAACATTGATCGAATCCGGGCACGGCGGCCCGGACGTACCAGCAGCAAGTGCGCAGGTGGAGGGTCGCAGGGAGCGCACCCGTGCAGCAGCAGGAGGGAAGTATGGCAGATCCAATTGTTTTACCGAGTCCGGGAAGTTCCAGGACAATCCCGCTCGATGAAGTCGCGCAAGCGAAAATGATGGCGCAACGCTATCGCAGCGAATACGTCGATCTGCGGAATTTTCGCATTCAGCATGAGCTGTTTCGTACCGTGCCGGTGGACATCATGTTCCGTTACAACTTTGTCCCGCTGGAACAGCACGAGGACCGGTTGGTGATTGCTGTCAGCGATCCCAGCCGTTTGATGTTGCTGGATGAAATCTCCGGTCTGCTGGGACAACGGTTGACCGTGCGCGTGGCGACGCTGAGCCAGATTACCGACCTGTTGAAAAAGATGGAGCAGTCGCAGCGCGTGCTGGACGAGGCCAGCGAGGGCCTGACCTTCGACGTGATTTCCGCCGAGGACAATCCGGACGAAAATATTTCCATTGAAAAGCTGACCTCCGAAGAGGACATCAGTCCGATCATCCGGCTGGTGGATACGACGATCTTTACCGCGCTGGAGCGGCGGGCCAGCGACATTCACATTGAAACCTACGATGACAGCGTACAGGTAAAGTACCGCATCGACGGCGTGCTGCAACCGGCGATGGCGCCGATTGCGCGCGAACATCATCAGACCATTCTGTCGCGCATCAAGGTGATGAGCGAACTGGACATTGCCGAGCGGCGCGTGCCGCAGGATGGCCGCTTCCGCGTGCGCTACAAGACGCGACTGATCGACTTCCGCGTCTCCATCATGCCGACCGTGCATGGCGAAAATGCCGTGCTCCGCGTGCTGGATAAAGAGTCGATGAGCGAGAAGTTTACCAACCTGACGCTGGATGTTGTGGGCTTTGCGGAGGAAGACCTGCGGCGTTTTCGCAGTTACATCCGCGAGCCGTACGGCATGGTGCTGGTGACGGGGCCAACCGGCTCCGGTAAGACGACGACGCTCTATGCGGCGCTGAATGAGATCAAGAGCGACGAAGACAAGATCATCACGATTGAAGACCCGGTGGAGTACCAGATTCGCGGCATCACGCAGATTCCGGTGAATGAGAAAAAAGGCCTGACCTTTGCCCGTGGATTACGCTCCATTTTGCGTCACGATCCGGACAAGATTCTGGTGGGCGAAATCCGCGACCAGGAGACGGCGCAGATCGCCATCAACTCCGCACTGACCGGTCACCTGGTGTTTACCACGGTCCACGCCAACAACGTGGTGGATGTGATCGGGCGCTTTTTGAACATGGGTGTCGAGGCCTACAACTTTGTTTCCGCGTTGAATTGCATTCTGGCGCAGCGGCTGGTGCGCACCATCTGCGAGCAATGCAAACATGTGGTGCACTATGACGATGAGACGCTGCGGGCCAGCGGCATGGACCCCAAAGAGTGGGCCGATTCCACGTTTTACGATGGCGCCGGCTGTATTGACTGCGGTGGAACCGGATATCGTGGCCGTACCGCCATCCATGAGCTGCTGGAGCTAAACGATACGATTCGGGAGATGATTCTGGCCAAAAAACCGAGTTCAGAGATCCGCAAGACGGCACGCGATGAAGGCATGAGCTTTCTGCGCGAGTCCGCATTGCAGCGTGTTCGTCAGGGCCTGACGACGCTGCGAGAAATTAACAAGGTTACCTTCATTGAAGCAACACGATAAGCTAAAGCAAAGATGCGTCTAATTCCTACTTCACTGCAAATTGCGGTGCGCCCCAGGCTGGCGTGTGAAATTGCCCCGGAAGCGGTCTTTGCCGCGCAATCGGATGGCCAGGAAAGCCCCTTGCAGGCTGCTTTCTGTGTGCCCCTGCAGCAAGATGCCCTGGCGCCAGGCTGGAAAAGCCCTGTGCTGAGCGCGCGGGATGCGATCCGAGCGGCGCTGGAGCGTGCACTGGAAGGGATTGTTGGCCGTAGCAAGCAGTTGACGTTGATTGTTCCGGATGCGTGTGTCCGCGTGCTGGTGCTGGATTTTGACGCACTGCCCAACAAGCCGCAGGAGGCGCAGCCGTTGATACGCTTCCGTCTGCGCAAGATGCTGCCCTTCGATGCGGAGACGGCAGCGGTTTCCTACCAGGTGCTGAAGACCAATCGCGAGGTGGAAAAAGTCGGTTCCTTACGCGTGATGGTGGCTGCAACTTCGGCGGAGGTGCGAGCGGAGTTTGAAGTATTGATTCGCGAGGCAGGATTTGAGCCCGGAGTGCTGTTGCCATCAACCCTTGCCGCTCTGGCGGCGGTTCCGGAAACAGGCGCGCACCTTGTGGTGCATACAGGCCAGCGTTCCGTTACGACGGCCATATCCCAGAGTGGAGATTTGTTGCTGTATCGCACGGTGGAGCGAGCTGCGCAACCGGCCGGTGGAGACAACACGGACGGATTCGAAGACGATCTGGTGCAGGCAATTCTGGTGGCCACAGCTTTCTATGAGGACTCCCTTGGCTCCGTGCCGGAGCAGATCTGGGTGGCGGGTCACGACACGCCAGAGGATCTGCAGGCACGCATGAGCGTGGACGGCGTTTGGCAGATTCCCATGCGCAGCCTGGTGCAGACAGAACACTTTCTGGCGGAGGCAAGGACGGCCGGGATTCCGGCATGCAGGTTTGCAGGCGTGGTGGGGGCGCTGCACGGCTGATGCGCATTACACTCAATCTCGCTTCGCGACCGTACGTTGAATTGCGTCCTGTGTTTGCGCGCCTCCGTTTGATTGGGGGTATCTTGTGCCTGCTGGCGCTGGTGTTGTGGTTATCTCTGCGCACCCTGGAACGCAAGGCAGCGGTGGCCGACGCCAATGTGAGCCATTGGACAAATCTAACCGATGGGCTGCAACGCGAATGGCAGCAGGACAGAGACATGATGCAGCAACCGCAGAATGCGGCTACGTTGGAGAGATCGGACTATCTGAATAATCTGTTCACAAGCAAGGCATTCTCCTGGACGGCTGCATTGATGGATCTGGAGAATGTGTTGCCCGCGGGCGTACAGGTGATTAGCCTGGCGCCGCAGATGACCAAAGACGGCCGCGTGCTGGTGCACCTGCATGTGAGCGGTGAGCGCGACAAAGCAGTCGACCTGGTAAAAAATCTGGAAAGATCGCAACACTTCCTGCATCCCCGGCTGGTGGGTGAAACGGCGGAGCAGCCGGAATCCAGCGGCAGACCGGGATTTGTACCGCAGCCATCCATCGCCACGGATGTAAATTTTGACATTCTGGCCGAATACAACCCGCAGCGCATGGAAGATATGCCTTCTATCGACAAAAAAGAGAAGGGCGAATCCCAGACACCAGAAGGAAACAGCGGCAACGCAACGCGCCACCGCAGCAAACGAGGTGCGCAATGAAATTTGAGCGCACAGCGTGGAAAGAGATGCGCGTCACCGCGCTGCACTGGCATTACGCCGGCATTGTTCTGTTGTGTGTGTTGAATGTCGTATTGCTGACGCGCGTGGTGCTGGCGTGGAACCGGGTTCGGGCCGGGGATGCGGAGCAGTTGCAGCAACGTGAAGTGGACTACAAGGCAATTCTGTTGAAGACCCGGCCACTGCGCGGCCTGGACAAGAAAATCGATATCGCCAAGACGGATCAGGCTAGGTTTTATCAGGATCGTTTTCCTGAAAACGACTCCACGGTTGCCGCGGAGCTGGGCGCACTGGCTGCGAAAAACAAAGTGCTGCTCTCCGGTGTGCGATATGCGCACGGCAAGCCGGAAGAAGGTCTGTATGAAGTGCGCATGGATGCCAGCCTGAGCGGAGATTATGCTCCGATCGTTCGATTCATCAATGACCTGGAGCGGGACAAGATTTTCTTTGTCATTACCAGCATTGCCCTCTCCGGCCAGCAAAGCGGCGCAGTCAATCTGCGCATGCAGTTGAATACCTATGAACGCTTGCCCGATATGCCGGCGATGATACAACAGCCCACCGTTCCGAATGCGACGCCGTCGAACAGGCGTGCGACTTCCATGACCCGGGGGACCCGTTAGCCATGGCGATCCGCATCGGAGCAGAAGACAAAAAGAAACTGGCGATTGCCTCGGTGCTGGGCATTCTGGCTATTTTTCTGATCATCCGCACAGCGCTGGTCCTTTTCGGCGGGCCATCCGCACCACCCGCTCCGGTGATCGCAGAGAATCCGACGCCCAATGTCTATCGCGCCAATGCACAACCCGGGGAGGCACAGAAACTGGAAAGCGCAACATCGCTGGATCCAACGCTGCACCCGGAGAAGATGCGTTTTGCAGAGACAACTCTGTACGCAGGAAATGGCCGCAACATCTTCTCTAAGAATTCTTTACCGCCGGTATCTCAAGTAAACATTGAAAAACCCATCGCATCCGCGCGTACCGGACCAGCGGTTCCAGCGGGACCGCCTCCACCCCCTCCAATTGATCTGAAGTTTTATGGTTTCGCCACAGAGCAGAATGGTCAAAAGAGAGTCTTTCTGTTGCACGGAGAGGACATTTTTATTGCAGGAGTGGGAGATATCGTCAACCGGCGGTATCGCGTGCTGCAGATTTTACCGAGGTCGGTCGTGATCCAGGATCTTTCGTATAACGACACGCAAACGCTGCCGCTGAAGGATAATTAGGGGTCTGTTCACACGACTTTTTCCCTTCTGCAGCGTATTTTCATAGTAGAGGCTGGTTTACAGCGCCATTTTTGTGTCCAAAAATAGTCTTCCCCAACGGAGCATTCGCGCGCAGGAGCAGGGCTACCTGCTAATCGGCCTGCTGTTTTTGGCGGCCCTTCTCATAATTTCTCTGGCGATTGCCGCACCCAGGATTGGCAGGCAAATTCAGCGCGAAAAAGAAATCGAAGCAATCCACCGCGGCAATCAATACAAGCGCGCGATCCAACTCTATTACCGCAAAATGGGATCGTATCCAACATCGATTGCCCAGTTGAAGAATACGAACGAAATTCGCTTTCTGCGCCAGGAATACGTGGATCCCATCACGGGGAAAAAAGATTGGAAGCTGCTGCACTTCGGCGAAGTGCCGATGCAGACCATGGGGTTGTTTGGACAGATGACTGGAGCTGCCGGAACTCCTGCCGGCGCCACGCCTGCCGGCAGCATACAGGGCGGGTCGAATGGGAGCGCTTTTGGAGGCTCTGCTTTTGGAGGCTCTGCTTTTGGAGGTTCCAGCGCAGGCGCAACTGGCGTGGCTGGTTCCTCGACGTCGGCAAGCAATGCCACGAGCGATAACAATTCTGACAGCTCCACCGATGCCTTCGGCGATTCCAACAGCAATAGTTCCGCCTTTGGCAGCGGGTCAAGCGGCAGTGCTTTCGGAGGAAACTCCAGCGGTAGCGCCTTTGGCAGTAGCACTCCTGGCGGAACCAACACTACAGGCGGATTCGGCAGCACGCCGGGAGCTACAAGCGGCGCCAACGGAATTGCAGGAACAAGCAGCAGCGCCGGAGGCATATTCGGTGACTCTGCCGGCGGTGGAGGGCCGATTATCGGCGTGACCATTCCGAGCAAGAAAAAGTCGATCATTACGTTTCGGAAGCAGAAGGAATTTGACAAATGGCAGTTTGTCTACAACCCGGCAGAAGATAAGAGCATGACGGCAGGTTCGAGTGGTGGTGGCGTTGGCGGGAGCGCGGTTCCAGCTGGAGGCACACAGTCGGGATTCGGCACGCAGCAGTCTGGGTTTGGTTCCCAGCAATCGGGCTTCGGTAGCTCGTCCGGTTTTGGCGGACAGTCCGGACAGTCCAATCAGTCCGGGCAAAGCGGTTCCGGAAGCCTATTTGGCGGCACGGGGGAGTCATCTCCGACGAGTTCGTCGCCAAGCAGCAATAGCAGCGGGCCACAGTAAGGCCAATTTATTCAAGCTGATTTCGTAGCCATAAAAAGGCCTCGCTGCATGCGAGGCCTTTTGAGTTCCTTGAAATTTGTTTTCCCGAGACAACGGAACTGCCGATGCCGGTGTTGCGGCGAGAGCCTATACGTTGAACGATGATCCGCAGCCGCAGGTGCTCTTAACATTCGGATTTTCAAACTTAAATCCGGCAGCTTCCAGGGTTTCGACATAGTCGACAACGCAGCCGTTCAGGTACATCACGGAGGTTGCATCGACGAAGACTTTGATACCGTCGAACTGGAAGACCTTATCCATCATGCCTGCCTGGTTCTCAAACGACATGGAATATTGAAAACCGGAGCAGCCGCCGCCGACAACACCGATGCGCAATCCAGCGGGAACCGGGTCCTGCGTTGCCATGATGTCGCGCACCTTGGCAGTTGCCTGGGGCGTAAGGATGACGGGTAAGGAAATCGTGGTTTCAGGTGCTGGAGCAGTTGTCGTGGTCGCCATGATTGATTCGTCTCCGGGGCAAAATTGCTGCCTGTATATATTCTACGGCGGTTGATAGCAGGAAACAAGCAGTTTGCCTGTTTCCTGAGGCAGTGTCCAGGAGTCTGGAATAGCCGCCCAAGGCACAGCCCAAAATCTTTCTCAACTTACGTTCGATTCCTTAGGACCATGTTGGGATTCAATATCTCCCGCAACAGAAAGATCCGCCATGCTTTCTCCATGCGAGGTAGCGCCACGGAGAAGAAAGGAAGAAAGGCGAAAAACCGCTATTTTTGTCGATCAAATCAAAATGGGTGTACTATTTTGTGCGAAGCTCCTTGAGGCACTATCTTTCTTATGAATTTAGTAGCTTCAAGGCACACCAATTGCAGTGAAATGCGAGGTGAATCATGAGCTACGTCATAGGGATGTGGATCGTTTGGGGCGGGTTGGCTGTAATTCTCTTAGGCCTGTTGATGTATCGTGGAAGCCTTACTCGCTATGAAGAAGATCAATTGTTTCTGGATGACTCGAATGAAATGGAGCATCGAGAACAGAATGAGATTTTACGTAAAGTTAAAAAAATCGAGCCTGTGATTCGTATCTTCGGAGGTATTACAGGGCTGGTTACGGTCGTAATTGTCAGTTTCTATCTCTACGACGCAATCCAGCATTTTTAAGAGAATCTTCTCACGCAGTTGAAAGTAGGGAACCAAGAATAGGATCGTTCTAAGGTTGTTCCGTCGCGGAATGCTTCCTGTCTGCGATGTCAGGGAAATACACCTTCCCGATGCACCTACAGGCCATCTTCTTAGCATTTGCAAATGCTAAGAAGATGGCCTGTAGATTGATACGCAATCGCCACTGCGATCGCTGGGCAGTGTTTTTGAATCAGGCCTTTTTAGTAATCAGCCGGAGCAGGAAGGTCAGGATGACGGCTCCGCCGATTGCCACGAGAATCGTGTAAATCATTCCACCATGGCCTACGAAACCAAGTGACCGCATAATAAACCCGCCAATGATGGCACCAACAATACCGATCACAATATCCATAAGTGCACCGTAACCGGTACCCTTCATGATTTTTCCAGTAATAAATCCAGCAATAAGACCGACGATAATCCACCAGATGATGAACATTTAGATTCGCTCCTATATTGCGATTTTGATCCTGGGTGGGTGCCCAAGCGTGTATACGGATACTAAGCCTGCCTTCGATAAGCAGGCAATATAAAACTTTGGTTTAACAAGAAGGCAATGATTGCTTTCCAACCCCAGTATGTTTGTGCGGAAGGTTCTGGCAGCGTTGGCGCAAAATGTAACGGGCGCGGGGAGTGGTTGCAGTGCGACAATGGCTAAGTCATAGATGGGATTCCACGCACCTATGGAGCAGTACAAAATAAGTCATCCGTTTAGGTGAATCAAGATATGGCCTGGACCGAGCGTTATGTGTGCGATGTTTGCGGAAAGAAGAAGACCGAGTCAGAGGACTGGTGGCTGGCACTTATCGATTGTCATAGTGCTCAGGACGGTACGCCATCCCAGCCGGTGCTGAAGTTGCAGCCATGGAACAATCTGGTAGCTCACAGTGCAGAAACAAAGCACCTGTGTGGAGCTGCGTGCATGCATAAGTTTCTGGATCGCTGGATGGGCAACCTGCAATCGATCGGCGGGCCACCCGTCTGTAATGAAGACTCCCCAAAATAAATATCCCGGGTTCAACTCTTCTGTGTGCTGCGCTTTCGCCTACAGACGTTTACGATACGAGGTGCGGCCTTGACCGCGAACTTCGGAGGACTGAAACGTTGGCCTACTACGACCTGAGAGAGTGGATCCAGAAGCTGGACAAAGCCGGGGAGCTGAAGAAGATTCAAGAGGAAGTGGATCCGATCCTGGAAATTGCCGAGATTACGGACCGCGTTTCCAAGGCAAGTTTGTCCAGTGGCCGTTCAGAACATGCTGCTGGTGGTCCGGCACTTTTATTTGAACGGATCAAAGGGTATCCCGGCGCCAAGGTCTTGATGAATCAGTTCGGCAGTGAACGGCGCATGCGGTTGGCCCTGGGTGTCGATTCTCTCGATGAAGTTTCCGGCAGGATTCAGGAACTGATGAACCTTCGCTCGCCGGAAGGCTTTCTGGACAAGATTCGCATGCTGCCTGTGCTGGCCGAGATGGGAAATTTTTTCCCTAAAGTTGTGAGCAGTAAAGATGCGCCTTGTAAGGAAGTTATCCGCAAAGAGAATTTCAGCGTGCTGGATTTTCCCGTGTTGCAGTGCTGGCCACTGGATGGTGGCCGATTCATTACGCTGCCGTGCGTGATTACGCGCGATCCACGCGGCAGCGATGGGCGCGGCGGAAAACGTAACGTGGGGATGTATCGCATGCAGGTGTACGACGGCCAAACCACAGGCATGCATTGGCAGCGGCAGAAGGTAGCTGCGGAGCACTACCGTGAGCGGATGCGCCAGACTGCCGAAGCCCACGCGCCAGCGAATGCCGCAGCAGCGCGCGTTGCATTGATGGCGGATACTGCAGGCGGGGCGACACTGCCATTCCAGAATGCAGGGTTTGCAACATCCAGAGGCACGACCGCATGGGGCAATTTGAAAGCGGGCAGGCTGGAGGTTGCGGTCGCAATCGGTACCGATCCGGCTACGACATTTTCCGCCATCGTTCCCGCGCCGCCAGAAGTGGAGGAGTTCATCATCGCAGGCTTTCTGCGCCAGCAGCCGGTCGAACTGGTCAAGTGCGAAACGGTAGATCTGGAAGTGCCGGCCTCTGCGGAAATCGTCCTTGAAGGCTATGTGCGCACCGACGAGATGCGCTCTGAAGGACCCTTTGGTGACCACACGGGTTTTTACACGATGCCGGACGATTATCCCGTCTTTCACATTACGTGCATCACGCATCGCCGCGATCCAATCTACGCTTCGACCATTGTCGGCAAACCGCCGATGGAAGATGCATGGATGGGCAAGGCCGTGGAGCGTATTTTTCTGCCGCTGATGAAGCTGACGATGCCGGAGATTGTGGACATCAACCTGCCGGTGGAGGCCGTGTTTCATAATCTGATGATCGTCTCCATTCGCAAGAGCTACGCGGGACAGGCGCGCAAGGTAATGCACGGCATCTGGTCGCTGGGGCAGGCCATGTTCACCAAATGCGTTGTCGTTGTGGATGAAGATTGCGACGTGCAAGATCTGCGTGAAGTGACGTTGCGCGTGGCCAACAACATTGATCCGGAGCGCGATATTCAGTTCACGATGGGGCCCGTGGATTCCCTGGACCATGCGGCGCGCCTGCCGAATTACGGCAGCAAGATGGGGATCGACGCAACGCGGAAATGGGCTGCGGAAGGATTCAATCGCGTCTGGCCGGAGATGATCACGATGGATGCGGCGACGAAGGCGCGTGTGGATGGGATTTGGAAAAAGCTGGGGTTGTAGCTGATGGGAGCTTTCATTTCAGAAAACGTCATCAAAAACAAACGCGTACTTGTTACCGGAGCCGGAGGGTATATTGGCTCGGCGTTAACAAAAGCGCTGCTCAGCAGGATTCCTGAACATATCCTGCTGCTTGACTCTGCCGAGCGAAATCTCTACGAGATCGATTCTTTCATCAACGAAGGGAATCACGATGTCTCCCATGCTTCCATATTGGGAAGCGTGACGGACGAGGCGCTGCTACACGAGCTTTTCGAACGCTATCGGCCACAAATTATTTTTCATGCTGCGGCCTGCAAACATGTTCCGCTTATGGAGTCCAACCCCTTTGCTGCGGTGCTGCATAACGCCATCGGAACGCATATGCTTGTGTCGGCTGCGATGCGATATGGCGTGGAGCAGTTCGTCTTGATCTCGACGGACAAAGCTGCGGATCCGCGAAGCATTATGGGAGCATCCAAGCGGATTGCCGAACTTGCAGTGCTTTCCTGGAACCGGTCAGGGGCACAGGCGAAAGTGATGCGTCTGGTCAATGTAATTGGCGCGCAAGGCAGCGTGGTTCCGCGCTTTCAGCAGCAGATTGCAGCCGGTGGTCCAGTCACGGTTACGCATCCGGAAGCACAACGTTATTTTGTAACGCTTCCGGATGCTGTTCATTTACTTCTGCTGGTCGCGTCTCCGGAAATTGAAAAGGGACTCTATGTGCCGAAGGTAGCGGCGCCGGTAAAGATTATGGATATTGCCAGACATTTGATCGCAGGCAATCCATCCATACCCGCGAAGAATATTGAAATTGTTATTTCCGGACTTCGACCTGGAGACAAGCTGACAGAAACGCTTCTTTCAGCACAGGAATCCATTCAAGAATCGTGGGCGCAGAAAGTATTCGATGATGCATCCTTGAACGATGGGGCCTTAATTCAGATCAATAGTCCCAGCATGGAGGCTGAGAAACTGAGTGGAACGATGCAGACGTTGGCATCCGCTGTACAAAGCCATCGTTTGGAGGATTTGCTTCGAGAAGTCCGTCATCTTGTGCCGGAATATTTGTCTGACTCAGGGTTAGGGGAGTCGCGCATCGCTGCTGTGGCCGCAGGATCGCAGCGATGAAGCGAACCATTGCGGCCATCACCACATCGCGCGCCGATTACAGCCATCTTTATTGGCCTCTCAAAACACTTGCCAACCATCCGGAGGTCGATCTGCGAGTCATCGTGCTCGGCTCGCATCTCTCGCCAGAGTTTGGTTCGACTGTTAAAGAAATCGAGCAGGATGGCATCCCAATTTTTTCTCGAATCGAGTGCCTACTGTCGTCGGACACGGACATTGGCATGGCCAAGACCATCGGCGTGGCAGCGTTAGGGCTGGCGGATGTGCTGGGAAATCTTCGGCCATCCATGATGTTGCTTATCGCGGACCGCTATGAAATGCTGGCGCCTGCGTCTGTCGCACTCGCACTGCGCATACCAATAGCGCATATTGAAGGCGGAGAAATCAGCGAAGGCGCGATTGACAATGCAGTAAGAAACGCACTGACCATGATGAGCCATATCCACTTTACGTCAACGGAAGAGAGCCGTAGGCGCGTTATTTCGATGGGAGAGGAAGCGTGGCGGGTGCATCGTGCCGGAGCGCCGTCGATGGATCATCTGCGCCATAGCAAGTTGCTTTCCCGGGAGGAATTAGAAAGACGTCTTGGCATTGATTTGGCGAAGAGAGCTTCCGCGCGGCGTA
Organism: Acidobacteriaceae bacterium; assembly: GCA_036267255.1. Taxonomy (GTDB): domain Bacteria; phylum Acidobacteriota; class Terriglobia; order Terriglobales; family Acidobacteriaceae; genus DATAWK01. The sequence goes on from DATAWK010000047.1 coordinate 168,835, forward strand.
CAACGGTAGTGGCCTATCATCCAGTGACCATCGTGCAGGATACGACGCAGGAGGCTGACGCATTGTTTGGCGCATTGTCGCAGGTCGACGATCAGATTCTTTTTTGTTATCCCAATGCCGATGCCGGAAGCCGGGAGTTGATTCGCCGCACAGAGGAATTTCTGCGGCTGCGTGGGAACGGGCGGCTGTTCGTCAACCTGGATGCGAAGACGTACTGGAGTCTGCTGCGTGAAGTGGATATGTTCCTTGGCAACTCCAGCAGCGGGATTATGGAGACAGCATCGTTCGCCCTGCCTACGGTGAACGTGGGATTGAGACAACAAGGCCGAGAACGTCCACAAAATGTTCTCGATGCGGATGCGGACACAAACACGATTCTGAAGAAGATGGAAGAAGCAAGAAGTGAGGCATTTCGGCGCGGGATCAAAGGAATGACGAACCCTTATGGCGATGGTCATGCTTCGGAGAAAATTGTTGATGTGTTGACAACCGTTCCACTCGGTGAAAAATTGCTCATCAAGCGAGCACGCAGCCTGGATACTCTTCCGCAATAATGATCCATGACTTTTAAAGCCCTCAATATTCCGCTTTCTGCGCCAGATATCGGTGAGGCCGAAATCGAAGCCGTTGTCTCCGTTTTACGGGGGCAACGATTGAGCCTTGGCCCAAAGATGGAAGAATTTGAACAGCGAGTTGCGGAATATACGGGTGTGCCGCATGGTGTAGCTGTGAGCTCCGGAACGAGCGGACTGCATCTATGCATGCGTGCGCTGGAGCTTGGACCCGGCGATGAAGTGATTGTGCCTTCGTTCACGTTTGTCGCTGCCGCGAACGCGATTCGGTATCAGGGAGCGACTCCGGTTTTTGTGGACATCGATCCTGTGACGTTGAGTCTTGATCCGGAAAAAGTTGCCTCTGCGATTTCAAAGAGAACGCGCGCCATTCTTGTGGTGCATACATTTGGTTGTCCGGCGGAGATGGCAGAGCTTCTTGCATTGGCGCATCGGCACAATTTGCTAGTGATTGAGGATGCATGCGAGGCCATCGGTGCGGAGTACGAAGAAAAAAAAGCAGGATCGTTCGGCACGGTGGGAGTTTTTGCTTTTTATCCGAACAAACAGATCACGACCGGCGAAGGCGGAATGATTGTGACCGGCGATGCGTCGCTGGCAGCGCGGATGAAGGCCTTGCGCAACCAGGGTCGATACGACTTCGATGATTGGCTGCAACATGCTGAGGTGGGCTACAACTACCGTATCTCCGAAATCAATTGTGCATTGGGAATCGAACAATTCAAGCGAATCGATTCCATTCTGCAGCGGCGGGAGGAAATTGCGCGGGAATATAACCAATTTTTGCTAGACAACAGGGATTTGGTTTTGCCTCCCATCGAGCTACCTTCGCGACGCTTGAGCTGGTTTGTCTACGTGGTGCGCTTATGCGACCGATTTACACAACAGGATCGAGATGCGGTTTTGGCAGAGCTAACGCAACAGGGCATTGGATGTGGACGATACTTTGCGCCGATCCATTTACAGCCCAGCTACGCGGAGTGGAATGGGCTTAGTGGTCTGGAAGTAACGGAAGCAGCAGGAGCGCGCACGCTTGCGCTGCCGTTTTTTAACCGCATTACGACAGAGCAAATCCGTCAGGTCTGTAGCGCACTGCAGAAGGCCATATCGAGAATTGTTGATGAAAAGAGCAAACATCTGCGATGACACAACCCTCCGTCGAGAAATAACTACGCAGATTTGAGAATGCCGCGTACAGCTACAATCACAGCAGCCATGAAGCCAATAACTTTGCTGTCAGCCGTCGATCAGCTGGGCCTGTTGCGTGCTGGCACAATCTCTCCCCGGGAGCTGGCAGAAGAACATATCCGGCAGATTGAGCGGATGAATTCCAGTCTAAATGTGTTCGCAGATTTTGACGCAGAGCGTGTTCGGGAACAAGCGAAGGCTGCAGAAAAAGTAACCATGCGTGGGCCATTATTTGGCTTGCCGATGACGATCAAGTCCTCTATTTCGACGGCAGGCCATCGATGCGAAATCGGAAGCCTGATCCATCAGGGGAATGTTGCGAGTGAGGATGCGGTGGCTGTTGCGCAACTGCGGCAGGCAGGCGCGTTGATTTTAGGCACGACAAATTGCCCTGAACTTCTGATGGCCTACGAGACAGACAATCAGCTTTATGGACGAACGGCCAATCCCTGGGATTTGCATCGCACGGCAGGCGGCTCCAGCGGCGGGGAATCGGCGGCCATTGCTGCGGGCTTATCGGCTGCGGGCATTGGAAGCGACAGCGGAGGATCGGTGCGCGTGCCGGCACATTTCACAGGAATCTGTTCTCTGAAGCCGACCCCGGGAAGATTATCGAGCTGGGGACATTTGCCTCCCTGCGTTGGGCCATTTTCTTCGTTGGGTTCCATCGGCCCCATGGCCCGTACGATTGCGGACGTTGCTCTCTTGTTTCAAGTATTGTCCGAATCCGGTGAAGCGGATATTTTGGGTGCGCCTGTTTCTCGACGCGCGCTGTCACGCGAAGAGTTGAAGAAAATTTCCATTGGCTATTTCGAAGATGACGGAATTGTTCCTGCAACAACGGAAACGCGGCAAGCTTTGCAATCGGCTGTTACTGCGCTGCAGCGCCAGGGCTTTCGCGTGCAGCCATTTCGTCCGCAGGGCCTGGAAGAGGCGCGAAATCTATGGTGGAAGTTTTTTGTTCAATGCGGAGAAATGTTTTATGCCTCCACTATTGCAGGGCACGAAGAAAAGTTAAGTGCGACCTTTCTGGATTATCTTGCGATTGCACACAGCAGACCTCGGCTCTTTGCACAGGAACTGCTGGAAGCGTGGGCCGAAACGGATCTATTACGGCACAGGGTTGAGGGGGAGATGAAAAAATTTCCAATTCTTCTTTCTCCTGCCTGCTCGATTCCTGCATTTCGTCATGGAGAGCGTGCGTGGACGGTAGAAGGGCAACGGGTCGAATATTTTGATGTGATGCGGTACACACAGTGGTTCAATCTTCTGGCGATGCCGGCTGCGGTGGTTCCAGTGGGCCGCTCGCAGGAGGGATTGCCGATCGGTGTACAGATTGCCGGGCGCGCCTATGCGGATGAAATTGTTCTGGGTATCGCGGCTGCCATCGAACAGGATTTTGGTTTTGTTGCGCCGCCGATGGCAGGCTGATGCGGGACTGAGAAGCTATGCCGATTGCGTTGTGGTCGCGAAGGTTTCTGCGACACCTGTTTCGAGAGAAGTGAAGGACTCTTCATAGCCGAAATTCCGCAGCGCCCATGTGTCTGCTTCGGTGAAATGCTGGTAGCGGGCTGTCAGGTCAGCCGGGAAGGGAATGTATTCGATCTCGGCTTTGCCGTGCACCTGCATCAATGCGCGCGCCACGTCGTTAAAAGTGCGACTGGCCCCGGTGCCTGCGTTGAAGATTCCTTTATGCACGGCTGCGGGTTCTCCGATGCCGGCAAAATGCATGTTCAAGCGGCAGAGATCGCGCACGTAAACGAAATCGCGGCGCTGCTCCCCGTTGCCGTAGCCACCGGAACCTTCAAACATTTTGATCTTGCCTGTCTCCTGCATCTGTTTGGAAAAATGATGGATGACGGAAGCCATACGTCCCTTGTGCTGTTCGCGTGGGCCATACACATTGAAGTAGCGCAGACCAACGACGGTGCTGGCGATATTGGGCAGCAGGCGGCGTATGTAATTATCAAGCGCCAGCTTGGAAAAGCCATAGATATTGAGAGGATGTTCGTTGCCGGGTGTTTCCTGAAATTTCTGGCTGAGACCGTAGACGGCGGCGGTGGATGCATAGACAAACGGGATGCGATTTTCCAGAGCGAAGTGCAACAACTCCTTGGAGTAGGTAAAGTTGTTGTCCATCATATAGGCGCCGTCATCGACCAACGTGTTGGAGCACGCACCCTGATGGAGAATGGCACGGACGCCTTTCGCGCGGAACTTGCCAGAAGCTAAAGCTTCGCGAAATTCGTGCTTGTCCATGTAGTCGGTGAAGGCGCTGCCATCGAGATTCAGAATTTTCTGACCCGTGGTGAGATTGTCTACACAGAGAATGTCGGTCTCGCCGGTTCGATTCAATTCATGGATCAGGTTGCTGCCGATGAATCCGGCTCCGCCAGTGACAACGATCATGCCTGTTCCTCGGATTTGCGTCGGTTCTCTCTAGGCTTGCTGCTGGAGGCAGACATCTTTTGTACCAGATTCGTTGTGCTGAAGCCTGCAACAGTGGGAACAATCTCCACGCGCCCGCCCCAGCTGCGTACGTCGGCTGCACCTACGACGGTTGCCTCGGTGTAGTCGCCGCCTTTCACAAGCACATCGGGTTGCAACAGGCGGATCAACTCGACAGGCGTGTCTTCCTCGAAGACGACAATGGCATCGGTGGAAGCGAGAGCTGCCAGAATCCGCGCACGTTCATTTTCGCGAACGATGGGACGCGAAGGGCCTTTAAGGCGACTAACGGATGCATCGCTGTTCACGCCGATGACCAGACGGTCGCCCATGCGGTGCGCATCCTGCAGCAACGTGATGTGGCCGATGTGCAGCAGATCAAAACAGCCGTTGGTGAAGACGACGCGCTGGCCTCGCGAACGCCATTGCGCCGCGCGAGCCAGCAGCGCCGGGCGACTGAGAACTTTTTCTTCCGTGTTGAGTGCGAGGTCTCCGGAGAGATGGCCCAAGAGGCTGGCGCGATCAATGGGCACGGTGCCGATTTTGGCGACAATGATGCCAGCGGCAATGTTCGCCAACTGCACCGAGCTTTCGAGATCAAGCCCGGCGGCAGCGCTGGCGGCAAGGGTAGCAATGACCGTATCGCCGGCACCGGAGACGTCAAAGACCTCGCGTGCGCGCGCCGGAGCGTGGAAGCTTTGTTCTGCGTCGCGATGGAGGAGGCGAATGCCGCGTTCGCTCAGAGTTACCGTCAGATAATCCAGACCAAGCGACGCGATAAGCGCGCGGCCGGCATCCATGAGGGGATCAAGCTCCGTGGGGGAAACGCCGGTACAGACGGACAATTCCTGAAGGTTCGGACAGATGGTGGTGGCGCCGCGATATTTGCGGAAGTCGCGTTCCTTGGGATCGACTAGTACGGGGATGTTGCGTGCGCGTGCTTTCTGCAGAACGTATTGGCAGACGCGTTCCGGCAGAGCACCTTTGGCGTAGTCGGAAAGAATGATGGCGTCCACGCTGGCGAGCGGAGTATCGAGGCTGGCCAGCAGGCGATCAATTTCAGCAGATGCGGGAGCGTCCGAGCTCTCGACATCGAGACGCAGCAATTGCTGGCGGCCGCTCATCACGCGTGTTTTGGATATGGTTGGACGCTGCCAGGCGCAGAGTGCGGCGCAGTCGATCTTTGCTTCCTGAAGCAAGGCGCGGAGTGTGTCGGCTTCTTCATCCTTGCCAACAAACCCAGCCAGGATTGTATGGATGCCCAGGCCAGCTAGATTCATGGCTACGTTCGCAGCTCCGCCGGGTACATGGGTGCGGCGAACGGAGCGGAGCACGGGAACGGGCGCTTCCGGAGAGATGCGATTGACATCACCCATGATGTAGCAATCGAGCATGATGTCGCCGATAGACAACACGCTGTATCGCGTAAATCCTGTCTCGACGAGTTCGAGTGCCCGATGCAGATTGCGAATCATGGGATTATGGACAGTATCTTACGCCGAGCGGTGGTCCGTCGATGGGATTGTGTCGGTTACCAGCCCAGTACCCGCTGTGTTACGGCCAGGACGGCCGCGGGCGTAATGGCGGTCAGGCATTTTTTGCGCTGTTCGATACAGGTTTCCAAGCCGCAACCCCAGCAATCGGTGCGGTGGTAGAGGATTTCGTGGCTGGTTCCGCAAGGGAACCAGACGACGGGGCGATTGCGTGCGGCAAAGACAGCGATACAACGGGTTTGTACCGCTGCCGCCAGATGCATAGGGCCGCTGTCATGGCCAAGAAAGAGCTGCGCGCGCGCCAGTACCGCAGCGGATTCGCGCGGCGTAAGGCTGCCACATAGATTCAGCATGCGGCCCTGCCAATCCATGGCGGCAGCATCGCTGACCGCGCGTTCTTCTGGGGCTCCCAACAGCACCAATCCATGATTGGGTAATTTTTGTGCCAGCACCTGCAGGACGGCATGCCAATTGTCGCCGCCCCAATCCTTTGCCTGCACCTTGGTGCCGACGCTGCATGCGAGGAGTGGCCGATTGCCGAGCGGCAACAGCGCTTCGGCAGCGCGAGTGTGTTCCTTGGGCGTCAAGCGCAGATCCCAATTAGCGGCATCCTGCAGATGGATGGATCCGAGTGCGTGGATGCTGCGTGCCAGACGGGACGATTCGGCCTCATACAATCCGCTGGAAGCATCCAGGCGATGCGTGCGTGCGTCGTGCGAGAAGGGCGCGCCGATGATCTTTGCTATGCCGCAAAAACGAAAGAAGGCGACGTCGCGGGCAACATCCTGCCAACGCTTGCGAACGGTCAAATAGATAAGTATCTGTGGACGCCACTGGCGTATTTCGCGGCGGAGGGCCAGCAGTTCCGAGGGGTGACGCATACCGATGGGGTAGCGCAAATAACCATCTACCAGGCCGGAGCCTTCGAGCACTGAAAAAGCCGCCGGAGCTTTGCTGTGCACCGGGACATTGGTCAGCAGAGAACGCTGGGCATTCGGGAAGGCTCGCGCGATTTGATGAAAACAGGGCAGCGCGACGACGGTGTCGCCGAGGCTGCCGAGCCGATAGATGAGGACGCGCTGGATGGAGGAAGACATTTATGGCGCTGCAACCACGTTGATCCGTACCAGATTTCGTACCCAGCGAGCGGGATACTTGTCGCCGGAGACGACCAGCTTGAAAGGACCGCTCGTCGCATCGAGAGGCTTGCCATTCATTGTGTCTGCGACGATTACGGTGCTGCTGCCGTGAAGGAAGGCATCTGTTTCCGCAAGAGAAAGAACAACTTTGTAGCCATCGCTGCCAATGGCAACGAGGTATAAGGAAAGGGCTTTTCCATGCAAATCCTTCCCGGAAGGAACTCCAGCCCTTGCCAGCAGGCTGGTTAATAAAACACCGGAATAAGACTCTGCGGAATGCGTATGCCCATTGGTTACGTTGAGCTGGACTCGCGGCATGGTTCGGAGGAGCTTGATATCGATAGCGACGGGACGGCTGACATCCCCGGCAATAAAGAGCACGGTTCTGGGCGGATTATGAAGGGTGTTCTGGCTCCTCTGCGCGAATGCCTGCGCTGTGACAAAAGCGGAAGCAAGCATCATCGAACAGGCCGCGTGACGTAAAACTCTTATTCCATGCATGTCCTTCTCCGAAAGGTATAATTCAGGTATGTCGATTGTGCGCGATATCGCTGGCGTTGCCAAGGGAATGAGTATCACCTTTAAGGAGATGTTCGAGCCTACGGAGGTGGAAAACTACCCCGATGGTCCCGGCCCCATGCGCGGCGCGCAATTTGAGGAGCGTTTTCGCGGCAAGCATATCCTGCAACGCGATGAAAACGGCCTGGAAAAGTGTGTTGCCTGTTTTCTGTGTGCGGCGGCGTGCCCTTCCAACTGCATTTATATTGAAGCCGCGGAAAACACCGCCGAGCAGCGTATTTCCAGCGCCGAGCGCTATGCCAAGGTTTACAACATTGATTACAACCGCTGCATCTTCTGCGGTTACTGCGTTGAGGCGTGCCCGACGGACGCCATCACGCATGGACATGGATTTGAGCTGGCGACGCTGAACGCAACCAATTTGGTGATGCGCAAAGAAGACATGCTGGTTCCTATGCCGGGCGCCCCGGCCAATCAAACTCTACCCAAATAATCAGCGCATTATTCATACGGAACGAGAACGGCAAACTTCGATACAGCTTGCCGTAAGCAGTGCTGTATCGTTATACGCAATCCAGATGAGAGAACGATAATGTCCAGATTTCTTGAACAAATCCAGAAGCGGGTTGTGGTGTACGACGGTGCCATGGGCACCAACATTCAGAAGTACAACCTTTCTGTCGACGATTACTGGGGTAAAGAGGGTTGTAACGAGCTGCTGGTCCAGAGCCGGCCCGATGTTATCCGGGCCATCCATGCAGGTTTTTTTGAAGTTGGATGCGATGTGGTGGAGACCAACAGCTTTGGCTCCTCCAGCATTGTGCTGGCCGAATATGGCCTGGAAGACAAAGTACGTGAGCTGAACATTGCTGCGGCGCACCTGGCAAAAGACGTTGCCGCACAGTTTTCCACGGCGGACCATCCGCGCTTTGTCGCCGGGTCGATCGGGCCAACCACCAAGTTGCCTTCATTGGGGCATATTTCCTACGACGCGATGGCCGCCACTTACCGAGAGCAGATTGAGGCGCTGATCGAAGGTGGCGTGGATATTCTGCTGATTGAAACCAGTCAGGATTTATTGCAGGCAAAGATTGCCCTGGCCGCATGTGAAGATGCCATGCGTGCTACAGGAAAGCGGCTGCCCGTGCAGGTGCAGGTGACGCTGGAGGCGACCGGTACCATGCTGCTGGGCAGCGAAATCGGTGCGGCGCTGGCCGTGCTGGAATGCTTTCAGCCCGATGTAATCGGGCTGAATTGCGCCACGGGACCGCGCGAGATGCACGATGCGGTTCGTTTCCTTTGCGCCAATGCAACATGCCCTATCAGCGTTTTGCCCAATGCCGGCCTGCCGCAAAATGTAGGCGGCCATGCGCATTACACTCTGACGCCGGAGGAGCTGGCGCACGCCCATAAAGAATTTGTGGCGGAGCATGGCGTGCGTGTTGTGGGCGGTTGCTGCGGCACGACACCGGAGCATTTGCGTGCCGTTGTCGAGATGCTGCGCGACGTGCAGCCGGCAACGCGAGATGTGAAACCGCAGAGCGTTGCGGCCAGCGCCTACTCGGCCATTCCATTGGAGATCGATGGCCAGCCGGTCATCGTAGCCGAGGAGATGAATACCACTACGCGCGTGGAGCATTTTCGCGACATGGTGCGTGGGGGTGACTACGACGGCATTCTTGCGCTGTCGAAACGACTGACGGTCGAAGGGTCGCAGATGCTGGATCTGTGCTGCGCCATCGTAGGCGAGGATGAGAGCGCATACATGTGTGCCATTCTGGAGAAGATCGCCACGCGCGTGCCTGCGCCGATTCTGGTGGATTCGACCGAGGCCGAGGTGATCGAGGAGGCGCTGAAGCGTATTCCGGGCAAGCCGCTGATCAACTCCATCAACCTGGAGGACGGAGAAAAACGAACTTCTCGTGTGTTGCCGATGGCGCGCCGGTATGGCGCCGCTGTGATTGCACTCACCATTGATGAAGATGGGATGGCGCTGACGGCTGCAAAGAAACTGGCTGTCGCAAAACGGATTTATCAACTGGCTACAGAAAAATATGGCTTGCGTGGGCAGGATTTGATCTTCGATCCGCTCACGCTGCCGATTTCTACGGGCCAGGAGGATTATCGTACGGCAGGTATGGAGACATTGGAAGCCATACGGCTGATCAAACAAGAGCTGCCGGAATGTAAGACGATTCTGGGTGTCAGTAACATTTCTTTTGGTTTGTCGGCATACTCGCGTCGCGTGCTGAACAGCGTGTTTTTGAAGGAGGCGGTCGATCGCGGACTCGATATCGCCATTGTTAATTACTCCAAGATTTATCCGCTTTATAAAATTCCAGACCAGGAAGTCGATCTTGCGCGCAAGCTGATCTTTCGTGACGAGACGAACGGCGATCCACTGCAGGTGTTCATGGCACACTTTGCGGGTGGAAAAAAAGGCGTGGCCAGCGATGAGGATGCGGCTGCAGTTGAATCGCTGACAACGGAAGACAAGCTCAAACAATTAATTATTCGCGGAGAACGCACGATTGGCTTTGGCGAGTCGAAGCAAACGCTGATAGAAGTTCTGGAGATGGCGCTTCTGGATTATTCGCCACTCGATCTGATCAACACCGTGCTGCTGGACGGCATGAAGACGGTGGGAGAACTTTTTGGCGCACGCAAGATGCAGCTGCCTTCGGTGCTGGATTCTGCTGGGGTGATGAAGGCTGCGGTAGCGCATCTGGAACCAAAGATGGAGCGCATGGAAGGCACGCAAAAGGGAACCATCGTATTGGCGACGGTCAAGGGCGATGTCCACGATATCGGGAAGAACCTGGTGGACATCATTCTTTCGAATAACGGTTATAAGGTCGTCAATCTAGGTATTAAACAGCCCTCGGATGTAATTATTCAGGCTGCGCAGGATCACAAGGCCGACGCGATTGGACTGAGCGGACTGCTGGTGAAAAGTACGCTGGAGATGAAGTACGTGATTCAGGATTTGCAGCGGCTGGAGATGAACACGCCCGTCATTTGTGGCGGAGCGGCTCTTACGCGAAAGTATGTCGAGGACGATCTTCGCAAAGAATATTCCTCATCGGTTTTTTATGCCGAGGATGCTTTTGCGGGTTTGCATGTAATGAGCGATCTGACGACCGACGATGCGGAAGCCCGTGAGCAACGGCTGGAAGATGGCCGTACGGTACGCGTCTTCAAGAAGAAAGAAGAAGCAGAGGCAGCGATCGCGGCGTTACCTGCGAAAGTGAGTACGCAGCGATCGGCGATTGTGAAGGATGCTCCGGACATACCGAAGCCTCCTTTTTATGGCGTGCGCGTTGTGCGGGACTTCGACCTGGATCATTTGTTCGGCTACATCAATGAGACTGCACTGTTCAAAAATCAGTGGCAGTTGAAGACTGCATCTGCGACCGACTATGTGCGATTGGTGCAGGAAAAGTACCGGCCTGTTTTGCACGAACTGATGGCGGAGGCAAAGCGCGAAGGATATCTGGAGCCAAAGGTTGTTTACGGATATTTCCCGTGCAACAGCGATGGAAACGATGTTGTCGTCTACAATCCGGAGGCTGCTGCGGACGCGAAGAACAAACACGAGCTGATTCGCATCACCTTTCCGCGGCAGCGGGAAGGCCGGTTGCTTAGTATTGCAGACTTTTTTTCTCCGTTGGATTCCGGACGCCTGGATGTTATTGGGTTTTCTGTCGTGACCATTGGCTCACATGCCAGTGAGGTTACGAAGCAATTGTTTGATAGCGGCGACTTCACGAAGTATCTTTATCTGCACGGTTTGAGCGTAGAGACGGCCGAGGCGCTGGCCGAGTGGATGCACAAACGGATGCGCGAAGAGCTTGGAATTGCTGGGGAGGATTCCTCGGATGTGCGCGACCTCTTCCATCAAAAATATCGGGGTTCACGGTATTCTTTTGGCTATCCTGCGTGCCCGAACCTGGAGGACCAGACGAAGATCTTTGCGTTGCTGCACCCGGAAGAAACGATTGGTGTGCGCCTGACGGAGGGCTATCACCTGGAGCCGGAACAGAGCACGGATGCCATCATCGTGCACCATCCGCAAGCGAAGTATTTTGTGGTGTAACAGCAATCCATCCGATGCGTCTTTTTGCGCCACTCTTTGTTGCAACAGAGAGTGGCGTAGTTGTTTGTACGGCTTCGGGATACTGGAGATGGACATTGTTCGTTTACATTTTGTTCGATCCGTCCAAATCCAGGGTTTTTATCCAAGGAGCCAGCATGTCCATGCAGAGCGAATTTCTGTTGCGCGCTTATAACGCTGCTGTCGAAGCCAGACATATCTTTCCGGAGTTTGCTGCATGTGAGGCCGCCCTGGAATCGGGCTGGGGACATTCCGCGTTGACGCTCGAAGCCAACAATCTATTTGGACAGAAGCAGAGTCATCCACCTGTAGCTGGAACTGGAGTCCTCGCGATGCCAACGCGGGAGTATCTGCATGGGAGCTGGGTGACGGTACTGGCGAACTGGGCCAAATTTTCCAACTGGAGCGCGTGTTTTGCCGCACGCATGCAGCTCCTGGAAGAGCTAAGCCGCGGCTTTCCCCATTATGCTGCGGCACTGCATGCTGGCAGCGGCGAGCAGTTTGTGGTGGAAGTATCGAAAAGCTGGTCGACGGATCCCGCGCGTGCCGGGAAGGTGCTATCAATCTATGACGCGCATCGAGAGACGTTTGCTTCTAGTCAGGCTGCGTAGATGGTTCGGTTTTGGTCGAACGAATCGACTGCTGCATGAAGAGGACACCCACGCATGCCGCAGCGGCGGAGCCGGCCAGGATACTGATTTTGGCCAGCGTGGTTTCTCTTGGGGTATCGAATGCCTGTGCAGCGATAAAAATCGACATAGTGAAGCCGATGCCGCATAGCCAGCTTGCGGCATGCAAATGGCGCCAGGTCATGTCCTCCGGCAGGCTTCCGATGTGGAGCTTTACGGTAAGCCAGGAGAAGAGCGTAATGCCAATAGGCTTACCGATGAACAAGCCGAGAACGATCCCCAGGACTAACGGATGGAAGACATCGGATGACGCAAATCCCTTCAGGTGCACACCTGCATTGGTCAATGCAAATAGAGGCACGATGCAAAAACTGACCCAGGGCTGAAGGCCGTGTTCGAGACGAGCCAGGGGAGACTCCACCAGCTGCAGTGTGACATTCAAATGATCCAGAGCGTTATGCTTGGAAACTTTCGACGACGTTATGTTCTCCGAATCATTGATACTTTCGAGCACATCAAGTTCTTTCCTGGTGCGCTCGGTAAATTCTTCGATGCTTAAATAGCGGCGCGCGGGAATGATGAGAGCGATCAAAAACCCTGTGATCGTTGCGTGGACGCCGGATTGCAGCATGCAGTACCAGACAATCACGCCGATGCCTATGTAGATGCTGATGCTTGTGACTCCGGTGTAGTTGGCAAGGATCGCCAGGGCCAAGAAGAACAGAGCGGCAAACAGGTAATGCAGGTGGATGGTAGCGGAATAGAAAAAAGCGATGACAATGACGGCAGCAATATCGTCGACGATCGATAGCGCCGTTAGAAACACCTTCAGGCCAATCGGCACTTTGCTGCCCAGGACCGCAAGAATTCCAAGCAGGAAGGCGATATCTGTTGCCATGGGCACGCCCCATCCGTGTGCCGTATCCAGATGGCGATTCAATATGTAATAGATGGCAGCGGGAAGTATTACGCCTCCCATCGCTCCACAGATGGGCAAGGCTGCTTTCTTGAACGAGGAGAGCTCGCCGATCAGCATCTCACGCTTGATCTCCAACCCAACCAGCAGGAAGAAAAGCGACATCAGCCCATCGTTGATCCACAGGTGCAGTGTGTCCGCGACGATATATTTGCCGAATCCGATAGTAACGGGAAGATCAAGCAGAGATTCATAGGAGTGGGAGAAAGAAGAATTGGCCCATAGAAGCGCTGCGATGGTAGCAGCCAGCAGCACGATGCCGCCGGCACTCTGAATCCGTGCAAAGCGCTGAAAAATGCGCGTCCAGCGTAGAACCGGGCGAGATGCGGCAGCGGATTGGGTTGAATTTGCCACAAGACCTCCAACTGAAATGTGTGTTAGTTCAGAGAACGCAAACGATCGCAGGCAGCAAGCAGGTCCTCCTGCTTTTTGGCGAAGCAGAAACGAAGTAGATGATCTCCCGCATGCTGGAAGAAGGCGCTGCCGGCAACCCCGGCGACACCGCACCTCGCGAGCAGCTGTCGGGCCTTGTCCTTTGCATCTTTGCCCGGGATCGATGCTACATTCGCCAGGATGTAGTACGCACCGTCGGGAGCGATGTTGGTAAGGCCAGCCGTATTCAGCGCGGCACAAAGCAGATCGCGCTTTTCTTTATATTCGATGGCGAGGTTGGTGTAATAGGTTTCGGGAAGTTCCATGAGTCCGGCAACGGCGCCATGTTGCAGCGGTGAGGGCGCGCAGACGTATGTGAGGTCATGGAAATAACCAATGGCCGGTATCCATCGCCTGCTGGCTGCCAGATAGCCCTGTCTCCAACCGGTAATACTGAATGTTTTGGAAAACCCGTTGATGGTAATGGTGCGTTCCGCCATGCCGGGCAAGGCAGCAAAGCTGATGTGCTTTGCGTTGCCGTAGACGAAGTACTCATAGATCTCATCGGTAATGACGAAGAGATCATGCTGCTCTGCAAGCTGGGCAATGGCCTCCATCTCCGTTTGAGTAAAGACCTTGCCGCTGGGATTGCCCGGAGTGTTGAGCACCAGGGCGCGCGTGCGTGGAGTGATGGAGGCCGCAAGCTGGTCCATGTCAAGCTGCCAGTCCGGAGCTGCCAGCGGAACAATCACTGGATGGACGCGCAGGGCCAGCAGCGTGTTGCGATGATAACCGTAGAACGGCTCAAAGAGAATCACTTCATCGCCGGGATTGAGCAGGGCCATGCAGGCGGCGAGGAAACCACCCGTCGCGCCGGATGTAACGAGCACTTCGGAGTCAGGATCGCAATGCAGGCCGTTGTGCCGTTCCAGCTTGACGGCGATGGCACTGCGCAACGTGGCAATACCATCCATGCGCGTGTAGATGTTCTGACCATTGCGGATGGCATGGATGGCTGCGTCGGAGACGGGCTGCGGCATCTCTGTATCGCAAACCCCTTGCGCCAGGTTGATGCCGCCAACGCGATCGCATTCCACCGTCATAGCTCGGATTTCCGATTGCACGGCGTTGGGGGCAATGTTGCTGATGGTGAGTCTTGAAGCGGTCTTTGAGGATGTTGTTGTTGTCATCGGCGTAGTTGAGAGTATGGCGGAAGTCTACTGCTTTCTGCGCTCTGGGCCAACTATAACCGTTACGAATCGTGTTCGTAACGAACGGCAAGTGGATAAGAAATAACATTTTGTTCCGCAAAAACTTTACAATAGAAACATGAGTTTGCAACGTCGCTTGTTGCTCTTGTTCTGTGTAGTTTTTGTTTCGGCACAGTTTGCCTTTCCTGATGACTCGGCCTTCGATCTCGATGGGCCGCAGATTCATGTAACGGTCACGCGCGGAGCAACGGCTTTGCCCATCGCGCAGGTGCCGAGCCTGCGACCGGACGACCAGATCTGGTTGCGTCCGGAACTGCCGCCCGATCAGACGGTTCACTATGTGTTGATTGTGGCCTTTCTGCGTGGTTCAACTAATCCGCCCCCTGTGACCTGGTTTACCAAGGCGGAAACCTGGACGAAGTCTGTCCGCAAAGACGGCATCCGCGTGATCGTTCCGCAAGGCGCCGAGCATGTTCTTTTATTAATGGCTCCGGATACCGGAGGCGGATTCACGACAGTACGCTCCGCTTTGGAGAGCCAACCGGGCGTTTTTGTCCGCGCTACGGAAGATTTGAATCAGGCGAATCTGGATCGTTCGCGTGTCGATACGTATCTGAGTGCCGTGAAGCTCATCGGCGATACGGATCCTCCCAAGCTGGAAAAGCAATCGAAGCTGCTGGCGAGAAGTCTGGGAATAAAGATCAACGAAGATTGTTTTGAAAAGCCCGCAAACCAACAGCCAAGCTGCCTGACGAAAGACAGCAACGGTATGGTCATGGACGACAGCCATACGCAGTCTGTCGTGGCTTCGCTGACCTCTGCTGATAACTCCGCGCTATTCACGCAACTCAGCACAACTTCGATTGTTGGCGGCGGTTTGTACAGCCCTTATGTGGGTGCTGTTGTGGATGTGGTCCATCTGATGGGCAGCCTGCATACAGCGGATTATGTGTATATCCCGGCATTGTCTCTGGTGAAGAACGATCTGATCAGTTTAAAGCTGAATACACCTCCATCGTTTCGTAAGCCCAAATCTGTTCTGGTGATAGGCATGCCTTCTGTGCAGGTCGCGCAGTTTCCGCCGTTACGCGCGGTCAATGCCAACGAAGCGTATTGCCTGGAATCGCCCACCCTGGTGTTGCCGGTGGAAGGGGCCCCGCTGGTTTTTTCCACCAGTTATGCGCACAACATGGAGCTGCAAATATCCACGAAGACGGGTGAGCCGGTTGAGGTTGCAGCCAATGCAAACCCAACGCGTGGCGGATATGTGACCGATGGACCTGTGGGAAGTGCAGCGTTGCCGGAAAACGGAGTGATTGGAAAACTACAAGGATCGTGGGGCTTCGATACCTTTCAAGGGCCCTCTTTCCATTTGCAACGATCTCACCCGTCCGAATGGACGGTTGTTGCCGCAGACAAGAATGCGTTGATCGTTGGCCGCAAGGATACCTTTGAGATTCAGTCGAGTGAGGCTCCTTGTGTGCATGAAGTGACGGTGAAGGATGCCGAAGACAAGACGCTGCCCGTAAAGTGGAAGCAGGTAAAGGCCAACACGCTGCAGGTGCAGGTGGCCATGGAAAATGCCGCGCCGGGTCCATTGACGTTGGGTGTGCAGCAGTACGGCATGGAGAAGCCAGACCAGACGAAGCTGCATGCCTATACCGAGGCAGCGACTCTTGGGGGATTCACTCTGTATAGCGGCGACCAGGATGCAGTTCTGGAAGGAACGCGGCTGGATGAAGTGGTCAACGTGGAGCTGAAGGGAATCCACCTGTTGCCGTCCGGTCTGACGCACAAAGGTGAAACCGATGCATTGCATCTTGCACTTTCCGATGCTGCGGCATCGCCAGCTGCGGGAAAAGATGCAGTCAAAAATTCTGTGAAGGAAGCAGACAAACTTGCAGCGCTCAAACCAAATGAGGCGGTCGTCCTGCATGTAACGCTGAAAGATGGTCGCGTGCTGAATCTGCCGGTGACCATTCAACCTTCACGGCCGCGCGTTACATTGATCAGCAAGACCGTGCAGCCTGCGCCGTCTTCCGCGCAATCAGGGACGCAATTTGCCAATCAGGATGATCTGCCGCAAAACGGACGGCTGTCGTTCTTTCTGAAGTCTGTGGCGCCATCCTCATTTCCACGTACAGAGAGCATTGAAGTGGCTGCCAGCGATGGCTCGTTTCATACCATGCTTACCTTTAGCAATGGAACGTTGATATTGCAGGACGCGCAGACGGTATTGGCAGAGCTGGATCCAGTAAAAAGCTTTGGCGCTTCGGCTTTTGGAGCGTTGCAATTCCGCCCTGTCGATGAGAGGGGTGTGGCGGGAGACTGGCAGCCTTTGGCGAGCCTGGTTCGCTTGCCTATATTGCAGCAGGTCCGTTGCCCCATGAGCCCAGGCAAACCATGCACGTTGAGCGGCAGCGATCTATTCCTGCTGGATTCGATCGCCTCGGACCCGCGGTTTCTGCATTCCGTTACGGTCCCGATTGGGTTTGCCGGATCAACGCTCAGCGTTCCGCGGCCCAATGGCGGTTTGCTCTACATCAAGCTGCGCGATGACCCCAAGTCTGTCAATATGATTGGCTTGCCGGTGACGCCAGAAATGCAGTAGCGATAAGGGATTGACTGCGGCGATTCCAAACCATCAGCAGCGTGGCAGCCAAAATTACCAGAGATAGTGAGAGGCCGGTCCACACGCCGGCCGCTCCCATATGCAGGTGGAAGCAGAGCACGTAGCCCAGAGGCAACCCCAGCAGCCAGTAGCTGAACAGGTTCAGCAGCATAGCACTCCGGGTATCTCCCATGCCGCGCAGGGCACCGGTGGTGACGGTCTGGATGCCGTCAAAGAGTTGGAAGAAGGCTGCGATCACCATCAACGTGCTACCCATGGCGATCACTCCGGCGTTGGAGGTATAGAGGCGGATGATCTGTGCCGGCGCCAGAATGAACACGAGGGCAGACAGGCTCATAAAAGCTGCTCCCAACGCAATGCCCAGCCATCCAACGCGTACGGCGCTTTGTGGATCTTTGCGGCCGAGAGCGTGCCCTACGCTGACTGCCGTTGCCGATCCAATGCCTAAAGGGACCATATAGGTGAGGCTGGCGCAGTTCAGCGCGATCTGATGCGCAGCCAGCGCCACGGGAGCCAGTCTTCCGGCAATTACCGTGGCTGCCGCAAAGGCACCTACCTCCAGCATGATCTGCGATGCGGCAGGGAAGCCGAGATACAGCATGTGCCGTAGTCGCTGCCAGTCCAACTGGGGACGATGATGGAAAAGGCCAGCTTTGTTCTTGCGCTCGTAGATGACGATGGAGATGGCGAGAAAGCCGGTGAGGTAGACGCGCGAAAAGAATGTGGACCAGGCCGAGCCGACGATGCCATACGCCCGAAAACCCATGTGGCCGTAGATCAATACCCAATTGCCGAAAGCGTTTACTAAATTGGCTGTCAGCAAAGCAAACATGATGGACTGGACACACTTCATGGCCTGCAGGTAGCGACGCAGACAGGCATACAACAACAACGGGAACGTACTCCAGGCAAGCGCCCGAATGAAGGGTGTAGCGGCCACAGCAACCACACCGTTGATGTCCCAGCGAAAGAGCAGTTCCGGCAATGCATACGAGATCGCCATGAGCGGCAACGAGAGCACGAAAGAGAGAAAAATTCCCTGATGCAACGTATGGTGGCAGTCTTTCAGGTTTCCTGCGCCATAGGATTGCGCTACCAGAGGGTCCATCGAGAGCAGTAAGCCAAATCCAAACAACACGATGGTGTGATACAGAATGCTGCCCAGGCCCACGGCGCCAATCGCCACAGCATTCAGCCGGCCCACCATTGCGGTATCCACAACAGACATGGACATCCAGCCCAACTCTCCCAAAGCCACAGGAACAGCGAGTAACACCAGTTCTCGGAGTTCCTGACGGACAACGGCTCGATTGGATGTGTTGAAAGACATGGATGATCTTGGGCCTCACCCATGGTACCGTGGGATGTTTCAGCGTGTCTGTATCTTGCATTGCTGCGCATATTCACGAGAGGCGACTTTCTCATGACAAGATGAGGCGTTTCGATTATTTCCATTAGCACGGAAATGGATGCTTGACATGAAGTGCAGAGACGGCGAAGAATCAATTTTCAGTAACCGATTACACAACAAGTTTTCCGATTCATGGATTGAGGAGCCAACGACAGAATGCGTCAGATTCACTCTGTGAGTGATTTACATAAAGCACGCTTTGGTTCCGACGGGAATGCATTTCAGGCTCCGGGCCGTGTGAACCTGATTGGAGAACATACCGACACAAGCGAAGGTTTTGTGATGCCGGCTGCATTGGATTTTCAAACGGTTGCTATCCTTAGCCCAAGGGAAGATACGTCGGCAGTCATTCATTCTGTCAATTTCGAGGAAACGGTCAGCCTTGACCTGAAACAGCTTCCCGATTCTCCGCGCCGGCACTGGAGCGACTATCCCGTGGGTGTGCTGTGGAGTTTGCGACAACTCGGCATTGTCGGTGGTGGTTTTCATATGACGCTGAGCGGCAATGTACCCGTGGGAGCTGGCCTCAGTTCTTCCGCATCTCTGGAAGTTGCCGTTGCAATCGCAGTTCTATCCCATGTGGGTGTCCATCTGCCAAAGCCGGAAATAGCGCAGCTCTGCCAGAAGGCAGAGAACGAATTTATCGGCGCGCAAAGCGGCATTATGGATCAATTCATCTCCTGCTGCGGTACGCAGGATCATGCATTGCTGCTGGATTGCCGCAGTCTGCAATATGATCTGCTTCCGCTGCCGCCCGCGGTGCAGCTGGTGATCTGTAATTCGATGGTCAAACATTCTGTCGCCGATGGAGAATACAACAATCGCCGCGCGGATGTGGAGCAGGCATTGCAGATATTGCAGCGTCATCGCCCGGATGTGCGGACCCTACGGGACACGACAGAGGCGGAGTTGTTGCAGTATGCCGGCGAGATGCCGGAAAATGCGCTGCGACGCAGCCGTCATGTGGTGTCAGAGAATCGGCGCGTGTTGGAAGCCGCGGATGCGCTGCGTCTGCGCGATTTTGTCCAGTTTGGACAGTTAATGCTGGAGGCCCATGCCAGCATGCGTGACGACTACCAGGCCAGCTGCGAAGAAACCGACATTCTTGTAGAACTTGCCAGGCAGCAACCGGGCTGTTATGGCGCGCGGATTACCGGTGCCGGTTTTGGCGGATGCACGGTGAACATTGTTGCCGCAGAGCGTGCTGCAGGGTTTGCCCACACGATGGCTGCTGCCTATCGCGAAGCGACGGGTATTCAGGCGGAGGTATATTTGAGTCGCGCGTCGGACGGTGCAGGGCCCATTCCTCAAGACGCAAGGGTACTCCCCACGCATTGAAGCAAAAACCGAACGAATACTAAGTTAAGAATGACAAGAAAATTCCGGGCAGGTCCGGCTAATATTTCAACGGAAGCTGCCCGGAGATGTTTGAGGCTACTTTTGTGCGCTCCAGAAAGCGCCACCGCGGTTGCCGTAGGTGACGCGCACGGTGTTGATGGAGTATGGCGTGACCGGTACAGTGATGTGATTGTTACGGACCGTCAGGGAAGTACCATCCGGAGTTTCCATCAAGTTGGTTACTACCGCTGAGGTCGCTCCTGCAGGCAATGCGATGTCGGCGTTGGTCTTTCTTCCAGCCCACTCGTAGAAGCGCAGGATCAGGTCATTGCCGTCTTCACTCTTCTTGATTGCTGTCATGACCAGGTTGGTTGGGCTGACGCTGACAAATGAGTGAACTGCCGGGAGTTCGCCGGTGTGCGGCGCGACCTGCAAGGCGTGCAGTTTGTAGTTGAATTCAAAGCCGCGCAGCACTGTATGCGCCTCACGCCAGGTACCCGCGTGCGGATAGAGCGCATAGGAGAAGTGCTGTTCGCCGCGATCGGCATTCGGGTCCGGCCAGGTGGGTGAGCGCAGCAGGGTGAGCCGCATCACGTTGCCCTTGGTGTCGTAGCCGAATTTGGCGTCATTGATGAGTGAGAAACCGTGCTGCCCGTCGCCAAGATCGGCCCAGCGTTGTGCCGGTACTTCAAACTTGGCATCCTCCACGCTGTTGTTGCGTGTGGTGGGCCGCTGGATGGAGCCGTAGGGAATCTCGTACGTTGCCATGTTGCTGCTGGCCGCCAGCGAGAAAGCCGCTTTCAGCAGAATATGAGTCTCATGCCAGTCGACAGTATGCATGACATCGACGCGAGGCATTCCGGCATAAAGAGTGATGTCCTGCACAAACTTCGATTGGCTCCAGTGCCGCGTGATGCGAATCACGCTGCGCAGCGGACCCTTCTCGATAACCTGAACGCTGTCCACCATCGTCAGGTTCGTGCCGAACTTGTCATAGTTTGGATTTATGTTCCAGGCGTCGTAGTCTTTTGGCTTATCGACAAAGGCCTGCAGCATGTTTCCGCATGCTCCGGCGGCCAGCGATTCAAAATGAGACTGTCTATCGTAGAGGCTCGTGATGCAGCCTGTCTTGGGGTCGACCACAACGCGCAGCAGGCTGTTTTCCAGCGTGGTTCCGCTCACATGCAGATCCGACGCAAAGGGACGTGTTCCCGGTACGACATGCAACACAACGTAGCCGATGGAGGGCACGTCCTGGGCTTGGATCAGCAGGTGATAGGTATGGTTCGTGTTATTGACGGAGAGTACCTGCGAGGGAAGCACTTTTCCGCTGGCGTCGAGAACGCTGACGCCGCGCGCTTCAGCCTGCGGCATCTGTACGGCCGCCTCGACCACACCCGTACGCTTCCAGCTCAGTGTGTTCCAAACGAGCAGCGGCACCCCGGCAGCAACCTGCGTGTCAATGTGGCTGTCGATGTCGCTCAGCGCGTTGTGGGTGGCATCGTTGGCCGTCCAGTGTACGACATCGTAGTCCTTTTGCGCGTCCTTATAGATGACGCTGATGCCGGAGCCGGCGGCGAGATCGTGGAACTGATTGAAGAGGACTTTCTTCCATGCTTCGTTCAGTGGCGTCGATGGATAGTTCAGACCACCGAGCCATGCCAGGGAAGAATATTTTTCCGCATTCAACATCCACTCAGTGCTGTGGCGAAGATTCCATTTGTGCTTGGCCTGTGTGGTGTACGTGCCACGGTGATATTCCAGGTACAGTTCATCGTTCCAGATGGGCAGGCTGATCTCGCCTGTGGGTGCTTTGGGAAGAGCGGTATTTCCTGCAGCCAGTGTCTCGTAATTCCAAACCGGAGCATCCTTGGTATCGACGCGTCTGGCCATTTCGTCAAAGAAGGTCTGCGAGACACCGAACTCCATTTTCGGGAAGACAACATCGGGCTGCATCCAGTGCATGCCGCTGTCCAGCATGTCG
This sequence comes from Acidobacteriaceae bacterium, assembly GCA_036267255.1. GTDB lineage: Bacteria > Acidobacteriota > Terriglobia > Terriglobales > Acidobacteriaceae > DATAWK01. The sequence goes on from DATAWK010000047.1 coordinate 190,861, forward strand.
CGCGTGGGGCCACCACCGTGATCGCCGATGCCGTAGAGGTGCATCATCTCGGTTGCGCCGGGATTCAATTGCACGGCGCGAGCCAGATCGGTGGCGATTTTTACAGGTTCAATGGCATTGACGTAATCATGAGGAAAGTAGGTGAGTACGCGACTGCCATCCGGTGACTGCCACCAGAAAAGCTTGAGAGGAAGCTGGTTGGTGTCGTTCCATGCCATCTTCTGCGTTACAAAATAATCGATGCCGGACTTTTTGTAGATCTGCGGCAACTGCCAGTTGTAGCCAAAGGAATCTGGATTCCAGCCGACGCGTACATCGACGCCCAGGTTCTTTTTGAAATAACGTTTGGCCACGAGAATCTGGCGTACCTGCGATTCACCGTCGGGCAGGTTCAGGTCGGGTTCTACCCACATGCCCCCGACCACTTCCCATCGTCCCTGTTTCACGCGCTGCTGGATGCCGCTAAAGATATCCGGATATTTCTGCTGCATCCATTCGTAGTATTGGGCTGCCGATTGCGTGTAGGTGTAGCCGGGATATTCCTCCATCAACTGCAGGGCAGTCCCGAAGGTGCGGCGCACAACGTCCACCGTTTCTGTCCACGGCCAGAGCCATGCCGCGTCAATGTGTGCATTTCCCGTCAGGTGAACGAGATATTGCTGCAATACCGGGCGCAGACTTGTGAGTTGGGTTTGTGCTGCGCGCAGCGACGCGTCAAATGCCTGCTGATTTCCGCTGTCGAGGGCCGAAATTTGCACGGCATCCGTTGCGGATTCCAGAGTTTTTTCCTGTTGGGCAAGGTCTGTCGGGTTGGAGGTAATGGTCGGCAGTAACTGCGCAGCGGAGAGAAGCTCCTTGCGCAAATCTTCCGGGTTGGGACGGTTGGCGGAAAAATCCACGCGCAAATCCGCTCCCTTGAAACCCTTCACGTCTTCTGTCGGCAACATCTTCACCGCGACCAGAACCTTGGCGCCGGGCTGCGCGTTGTCAAACAAGACAAGATCTTCCAGATCCGAACCCATTGCCACGCGCGCGCCATTGAAGTACACAATCTCTGGCACCGGACCGTTGGCCGAGACATTCATGTGGAACCAGATGCGCGTGCCAGTCAGGTCATAGCCATTCAATGATTTGGGCACCGTGATTTCACGCCGGAACCAGACTGCATCGCGTGAGGCATCAAACGGTGCCTTTACCGGCTGCCAATCGCTGTCGTTCAGGTCAGGACGCTCGCCATGCGGAATATCGCCCATGCGGTACAGCCACGTTTCGGCCGGCAGAGCTTGAAAACTTCCCAACCGGTCCACCACGGCCTGCGCCGAAGAAGAAAATTTGTAGGGCTGGGGCGCAGTGGTCTGGGCAATGAGTGGAAGGCAAAAACTGAGAAGCGCAAAAGACAGGAAACGGGTACATATTGAGCGAAACGGATTCACAAAGGACTCCCAGGGTAAGCTTTCTGCTTCCGTACATCACGATACACGAAGTGCTGGCGTAGCTAAAATCCATGCCGGATCAGAATTGTGTCGGCAAACTTAAAGCATTATTGCTTTTCGATGTCTGGATTCCTGGCCAGGCTGATCAGGTTGGCAAAGAGGCGATACGCTCCAGGCACGCCTTCCGGCATCTCTCGATAGAGAGCCAGCGCCGTGTAAACATAAATTCCTTTGCCATAACGCGTGTAGACCAGTCCGCCTTGTTGCGGGTCCTGGCCTGGATCGTGCATCTCCAGCAGCGGTGTGTAGTGCGCATCCCAGGAGCGCAGAAATCCGTGGCCACGCTCCTCTACCCAGCCCTGAAAATCTTTTGTGCTGATGGTGTTGGGCCACGCCAGGAGAGGATCATGCGGTTGAAGCATCTGCACGGCTGAAACTTCGTTGATAACTTTTTCCGGATTGTTGCCGAGTTCAAGTGGATAGGGCGCGTCCGATGGTTGCAGGCCAGATGTGTTGTACTGCACGATCAGCACGCCTCCCTGATGAACATAACGCAACAGCCGGTCGTTGTAGGTCCTCAAATCCGGACGTACAGCGTAGGCACGGATACCGAGCACGATGGCATCGAAGGAGGACAAGTCTCCGGTAGCCAGGTCCTGAGGCGATAGCAATTGCGGTGGGAGGCCGAGCTGACGAAGGGAATCAGGCACCTCGTCTCCCGTCCCGACAACATAGCCAATGCGCAGGCCGGGAGCGACGCGAACATCGGCGGCGCGAACCTGCGTGGTGGCGGCACGATAAATCGGGTAGGGTCGCAGGCCGAGATATCCGGTCATCCGATAGCCTGCGCGATAGCTCTGGCTGTTATATTCCGCAACGGCCTGCAGGGTGTAGGTTCTGGACTCCAATGCTGTCGGCGTCACAGTGAAATCGACGCTGGCAATGTCCCCATCCTTGGCTGTAGAGAACCCAGCAGAAGCCGGAGTGGATGTCCATCCAGCAGGAAGCTGCAGCGAGAGATGTCCCGTCGCGGGGCTTTTGACATTACTCTGGATAGACGCTGTGACGTGCAGCGTTTTGCTGGTAAGCGGCAAAATGGCAACCTGAGGGGCCATCTGCACGGAGATGGCGGGCCCAACCAGTAGAGGCTCAAGGACGGGGCCTTGTCCGAGCTGCCCGCGCACGGTTTCCACGGGCTGCTCCACGGAAAATTCAACGCCGTTGTAACGGAGCGTGGCGACCGCGTGCAGCGGGTAGGGCATGTTGGATTCGCTTTGATATTGCGTGTCGTCGATATCGTAATACGGTTGCTCAATATTGGGGCGGTGATAGTACGGCTGTGTAAACTGCGGATGCTGCGGCACCGTTACGGAAAAGACGGCATCGGTCGCCGCACCGTTACCAAGCTCGGCGGCTGCTTGCGCGCGTTGCGAGATCTTCCACGCATCCTGTCTATCGTGCGTCATGGGTGCGGGCACCAGTTGCAAGGCAGCGATCTGCACGGTGACCGGGCTGCCATTGGCCAGATGCACCTGCACCGGAAATTTCTGGCCCGGAATAGCAATGCGGAAGGTGTCGGCGAATCCGCGAAAGATGACAGGAACGTGCGAAGGGCCGGTCTCCCGCGTGACCATCGCCTGCATGGACAGACCCAATGCCTGCGCCAATGCAAGAGAAAACTGCTGCTGTTTGGCGCGCAGTTCAAACAACACATTCTGTCGTGCTGTCTGATTTTTTGCGTCGCCGGTCTCACCAGACCACGGCCTGGCGGCAATCTGCGTGATCAGCGCATTCGTCTCGCGCAGGCCAGATGCCAGATACGGTGCGGTTCGCTCCGGGTGTTCCGCGGAGTATGCCGCAATCGCGTGATCGACGGAATCCTGAATTGCGATGAGCTTGACGCGCAAAGCTGGCGCTTCCGTTGCGGGGGCCAGCGTGGCGATGCCGGCAAGGGAAACGTCGATGCCATCAAAGAAGGTGGCTTCCTCCGTTTTTGTAGGCACCCGCGAGGCATAGAGGTGGTAGTCGGACATGACGGGCTGCGCCAAGGGCAGACCCATGCCGTCATTCTGCGATTTCTGCATGCCCAGGCCAAGCCGCGCCAGTTGAAAATAAGACAGCCCGATGAGCGGATCGTACTTGCCGACGGGTATAGCGACGCTGGTGCTGGGCTCGCCGTGGATATCGCTTCCATCCACATAGTTGTGAAAAATAGCGGGTGCCCAGTGGCCGGTGGCGTAGTCGTAAACGCCCTGGCGAGTGACATCGGCAAATGGAACGCGGATGAAAACCTTTAGAGGCGACCACGGCAGTAACCCTTCGCGAATCTGATCGGGAAAGACCTTTGGATCGCCCGCAGCTTTGTACACTTCCTGCGCCATCTGTCCAGAGACCTGATGCTGCCCATGGCCGTCGGAGACGTTCCCAGCGAAGACGGACATGACGACCAACGGCCGCGTCATACGAACCACGCGAACCGAGTCGTACAGCACGCGATCGTAGCCCCACTTGTCGAAGGCCTCCTGCTTGGTTTTGGTGAAGCCGAAATCCGCGACGCGCGACCAGTACTGGTTCACATCGTAATAACGATCGGCTGCGAGCAGTTCCTGCGTGCGCACAACACCCAGCGCATCCCAGGCATCGGAAGACATGACGTTCTGGCCGCCCTCGCCGCGCGTCAGCGAAAGCAGATTGGCCCGCACGCCATCGTGGCGACTTTCATAGGTAAGCGTTGGGCCATCTTCATCGTCGGGATGCGCGGTGATCATCAACAGACTGGCGCGCGTGTGCAGTTTTTGCAGGGTCTGCCAAAGGCCTACGGAGCCGCGATTAAAGGATGCGGGGTCAGTGGGAAGACGCACGGCTGGCGGTTCCGGCTGGTCGGGCATTGCCGCCGGGGCAGCCTGAGAGATTGCCAACAGGGTGGTAAAAGGCAGCAAAATGGACAAGCGAACGGTCCAGCGCAAAAGCGGAGCTTGCATCTCTTGATTTTAGCTATTTTGGCGTAAGGATTTGGAATGCCAAGCCAGAAAAATGCTTCTAAGCAGAAATCGAGCGTCGCACAAGACAGAAATCGGTCGTTAACAGAATGAGGCAAATCCAGAGCAGGTCGGCAAATAGCAGATGCGTGATCTGTATCCATAGCGGCGCCAGGAGCAGGATATTGATGGTGCCGATGGCGTATTGCGCCAACAGTAATGCCAGTAAAGCGATGGCGAGTTTGCGGCCACGGTTCGAGGCATCCTTGCCCAGTGACTGCACAATCAGCCACACAAGAAACACTCCGGCTATCACAGCACAGGCAGGATGCAACCAACGGAGGCGCAGGAGAAGGGAACCGGTGCCAGAGAAATCCTGCTGCAGTGCATGGGCCAAAGATGTTGCGGGATAAAGCGTATCGCCCAGCGCCGCCAGCGAGCCGCTGACACCAACGATGAGAGTGGCGATCAGGCCAAGCATGGGGACGAGCACCGCACCCTTTTTCCACTGAGTTGTGGAACGCATGCGCGGCCTGCTGAGAAACTCCGCTGCCAGCGTAAGGCCGGCCAGCAGCAACAGTGTGTTGGCGAAGTGAAAGGAGAGATAGACGCCACGCGCAGCGGACTGATTGTGCGCGACCAGCCGCAGCAGGACCAGCAATGCGCCCAGTAGAGCTTCATTCATCACCAGTATCATCGAAGCTACGGCAGCCCACCGCGCCAAAGCGCCACGCTGCGTGGCGCGCCATGTCCAGATGAGAAACACCGCGACTAAAATGAGCGCCGCTCCACTCATCAAGCGATGGGTGAACTCTATAACAGTATGTAGCTGAGCAAATTGAGGAATTGCGACGCCATTGCAAAGCGGCCAGTGGTCGCCGCAACCAGCGCCGGAGCCAGTGGCGCGCACCACGGCACCCCACAATACAACCAGCACATTGTAGGCAAGCACAAACCAGCCGAATCTCCGCAGCCCGGGAGTTATGGGCTTTGAAATAGCCGAACGGGATGCGGGGATGGCGTGTGTGCTCATGGTTCTACTTGGTGTTGTCTGCAACTCATTATTGTAGGCCGAAGCGGTTCCTTACTCCGTGGCCAGTTCTTTGGCACGTTGCGTCGCGTGCATGACGGCCTTGATAAGTGTGACTCGCAGGCCGCCTTCTTCCAGTTCCAGAATTCCGTCGATGGTGCAGCCCGCGGGCGTGGTAACAGCGTCCTTCAACAATGCAGGATGATAGCCGGTTTCCAGCACCATACGCGCGGCCCCGTAGGTGGTTTGCGCGGCCAACAGCGTGGCGATATCGCGCGGCAGGCCGACTTTCACGCCCGCTTCGGCGAGCGATTCCAGAATGATGTAGATGAACGCCGGACCACTGGCGGAAAGTCCCGTGACCGCGTCCATGTGCTTCTCGTCGACGGTTACGGTACGCCCGACAGATTCAAAAAGGCGCGAGGCAAGCGCCATCTGTTCGTCTGTGACAAATCGTCCGCGACAGAGTGCTGCAATCCCAGCACCCAGCATGGAAGGAGTGTTCGGCATGGCGCGGATGACGGCGATCTCGGAGCCGGCTGCCTCTTCGATGGCCCGTGTTTTGACCGATGCCGCGAAGGAGACCAGCAGTTTGCCAGGACGAAGCGCGGGGCGAATCTGCTGCACCAGGTCTTTGACGTTCATAGGCTTGACACCGAGAAGGATCAGGTCACTTTCCTTTGCAGCGGCAAGGTTGTCGGTGCTGACATCGACGCCATACTGCGCGGCCAGCGCGGTGGCTCGCTCCGCATGCTGCACGGTCGCCCGTATATTTTCCGGAGCGAACAGTTCGTTCTTCAAAAATGCCTGTAGCAGAAGGCCGCCCATTTTTCCCGCGCCAAGCACAGCCACGGTGATCTGGGGGTATGCAGCCCTGGTGGTCCCATCGGTTTCAACGATTTCAGTCAAGGTTCACTCCTTATTATTTGCAAAATGTACAAGCGTTAGCGCGCAGCAAGGTTTCCAGCAGTCTCGCGAGGCAACGGCGGGATGGGCAACGGTGTAGCAGTTGCCGTTGTTTGTGCCTGCGAAGGAATGCTTTGTACGTCTGCGATTTTCTTCTGCGCGGCAATCCATGCTTCCATGCGATCCTGCAGAATGTTCATGGGCAATGCGCCTGCTCCAAGCAGTTCATCATGGAAGGCGCGAAGATCGAATTTGCTGCCGAGTTGTTGCTTGGCCTCTTCGCGCAACTTCAGGATTTCCAGGTCGCCGATCTCGTAGGCCAGCGCTTGTCCCGGCCATGCGATGTAGCGATCCACCTCTTCCTGAATGGTGATGTCGTCCATTGCGGTGTGGTCCTGGAAGTATTGCACCATCTGGTCGCGCGTCCAGTGCTGGGAGTGCACGCCGGTGTCAACGACCAGCCGCACCGCGCGCCACATTTCGTTTTCCAGGCGACCGTACTCGCTGTAAGGGTCGGTGTAAAAACCAGCCTCTTTACCAAGCTGTTCACTATAGAGCGCCCAGCCTTCCACGAATGCGGTGTAGCCCTCGAAGCGGCGAAACTCCGGCAGACCGGTCATCTCCTGCGCCAGTGAGATTTGCAGATGGTGCCCCGGTACACCTTCGTGATAGGCGATGGCCTCCACCTGTGTCAGCAAGCGTTTTTGCGCGTCCACGGTGTTCACGCGAATCCATCCAGGGCGCGAACCATCGGGTGTGCCTGCCTGATAATCCGCGGGAACCTGATCGGAAGATCCAGCAGCGGTCATCGGAACAACAACCAGTTTGCTCCTGGGGAGCTTGCCGAACATCTGTGGCAGCTTCACTTCCATTTGTGTGACGTAGTGCTGATACAAATCTATCAACTGCTGGCCAGACTGCGCATGCTCCTTGGGATTGTTGATCAGCGCGGCATGGAAGCTCTTCAAATCCGGATAGCCAAGCGAATGCACCAGCGCCAGCAATTGTGGTTCAATCTTTGCGACCTGTTGCAGCCCGAGTTGATGCACCTGCGCTGGGGTCATGTTCGTGGTTGTGTAATGGCGCACATAGTACGCATAGCAGGCATCGCCATGTGGCGTAGCCCACAGGCCGGGACCGGTCCGGGAAGCGGGAATATAAATCGCAGCCAGAAATTTGGCGAAATGCGCATAAGAGGGCAGCACCTGGGTGCGAATCGCGGCCAGTACGGTGTCGCGGATCTGAGCCTGCTGCGCTGCGGAGATGCTGGCTGGAAAATGCTTCAACGGTTCGGCGAAGGGCGTATCTTCTGGTTTTTCGGCTGCGATGGAGTTGACCTCCACGAGCACTTTTTCCATCAGATATTTTGGTTCTGTGTTGTGCTGCTCCGTGCCCAGTTCCATGTTGTAGCTGACCTGGTAGAAGGCATGGGGAACAGCTTTTAAGCGCGTAACGTAGTTGTTGTAGTCGTCTACGGTTTTAAATTGCAGCATCTCCACCAGGGCAGGCAGGTCGACCTGAATACCGCTGAACTGGTTGACGGGCGTTTCCCAGGGTTTGCATGGCGCCTCTTCCTGCTGGTCGATCAGATCGTGCACCAGGAGACGCTTGCTCAGTTGCTCTTCTTCGGGCATGCCTGTCGTGTCGATGGCGCCCAGGCGCGTGATAAACCGCAGTCCGTTTTCCAACTGGTCGTTATAGGCATCCACGGAGTAGTCCGAGAGCTGGTCGTCATAGCGATGGTCGCCGATGGTCGAAGCAAACTCCGGAGAGTGCTTTAAATAATTCTGCCAATAGTCGTGGAAGATGGCGTTCAGGTCGCGGATGCGATCAGCGACAGGTTCCGCAGCCACGGCGCCGGATGCCTGTGGAGCGGCCGTAAGTTGGGCCGCAGCAGGATGCGAACATGCACCCAGCAGGAGCAAAGGCAAACTCCATTGGCAAATAGTACGGCTGCGGAACGGGGATGCAAGAAGCATGGATCAAGTCTAAATGGCGCACCCTATGCGACAGCAAGAAAACAGCCCGGCTGCGAAGGAGATTCGGAGCCAGGCTGTGGTTTCTCTAAAAATTTCCAGGCGCTTCTTATACAGAAGCTTTCGTGCAGTGCTCATCGAAGGCCCGCGCCAGTTCCTGCGCAATGGCCGGTGCCGTGGAAGTTTCGATGGACGAGCGTTGCATCAGGTACACCAGCTTGCCATCGCGCAGGATGGCCACTGCGGGCGATGTTGGCGGATGGCCGACAAAATAGCTGCGTGCTTTGTCCGTAGCTTCGCGGTCCTGTCCGGCAAAGACGGTGATGGCCTGATCGGGATGCGTGGTGTGCTGCAGTGCCATACGGACGCCCGGGCGCATTTTGCCTGCGGCGCAGCCACAGATGGAGTTAACGATCAACATTGTGGTGCCGGGCTGGGAAACGGCTGCTTCCACATCCGCAGCGGTGCGTGTTTCCTTAATGCCGGCGCGCGTCAACTCCTCGCGCATAGGAATCACCATAATCTCTGGGTACATTGTGCTCAATCCTCCGGGAACCAGGCGGCATTGCCGCGGTTATGTCTATTGTATAGGGTTTGCGCAGGGAGTTGCTATCGCCGGGCGGACTCTGGCGTGATTCGACGGCATGTCGTCGACACAGGGAATGCAAGTGCATGCAATTGTCCTGGCTAGGGCTTTTTCTATGTGTGCCATGGCAGCTGAAAATAGCGAATCTCAGATAGCCAAACCATCTGTATACTGCGCTTGTTATGCGAAAGCCTAGACCGCTGTCCCTGCTACTTTCCGGACTTTGTTTGAGTCTCCTTCCTGTTCAGGCTCATACTCAGGGTCATCCAAAAGCAACGGCAAAGCCAACGTTGTTGGTTGTGAATCAGGGCGACAAAACCATCAGTGTCGTCGATCCTGTCGCGATGCAACAGGTGGCAACCATATCGGAAGGAGTGACCGCCGTCCATGGGCATGAGGCAGTCGCATCTCCCGATGGACGCACCGCATATGTGCCCATCTATGGCAGCTCAGGTGTCGGCCTGCCGGGGATCGACGGCCATGAAATGCTCGTCATCGATATACCGACACGGAAGATCACCGCTCATGTGGATTTTGGACACGGAGTGCGGCCGCATTGTGTGATCTACGATCGCAAGCGCGGGTTGCTGTATGTGACTACAGAACTCGACAATGCTGTGACCATTGTCGATCCACACACGCTCAAAATTGTCGGCACCATCCCAACACTGCAGCAGCAGTCCCACATGCTCGCCATCTCCCATGATGGACGCCGGGGATATACCGCCAATGTTCATCCGGGCACGGTTTCGGTGTTGGACCTGAATGCACGCAAGCCACTGGCAGTGATTCCGATTTCGGACACCATACAGCGTATCTCTGTCTCCAACGACGACAGCATGGTGTTTACTTCCGACCAGAACAAGCCCCGGCTTGCGGTCATCAACACGGCTACCAACAAGATCGACGATTGGATTCTGCTTCCGGGTACCGGCTATGGTTCCGCTTCAACAAAAAATGGCCGCTACCTGCTGGTGGCAATTCCGGACAACAACCTGGTGGCTGTCGTGAATCTGGGAAATTTGAAAGTTGTCCGCACGATTTCCGTTCCCAGCTCCCCGCAGGAAATTCTTGTTCGCCCGGACGGCAAGGTAGCTTATGTTTCCTGTAGTACCAAGAAACAGGTTGCCGTCATCGATCTATCGACGTGGAAGGTACAGAAGTTGATCAATGTCGGCGCTGGCGCCGATGGACTTGCCTGGGCTCCGTAAGGGCGCATCTTCGATGGAACTTCTTGTCGATAAATCTTCTATGAAATGAGCTACGCTGAACACGTGGAGATACAGGAAAACGTAACGTTAGCTGCCTTCACGACTCTCGGTATTGGCGGTCCTGCCCGCTGGTTTGTCGAGGCGCACAGCGACGACGAAATTCTGCGGGCAGTTGAGTTTGCACGCAGCAAAGAGCTAGCCCTGTTTGTGCTGGGTGGCGGCAGCAACCTGCTGGTGGCCGATGCGGGATTTCCAGGTCTTGTGCTGCATGTCGCCAATCGCGGGCTGCGTATGCAGGATGAAGCCGAACATACAATCTTTCACGCAGCCGCTGGGGAAGATTGGGACGGTCTTGTCGCCGCAGCGATAGCCAAGGAGTGCGCCGGTATCGAATGCCTCTCGGGTATTCCAGGAACCGTCGGAGGAACGCCGGTGCAAAACGTTGGCGCATATGGCCAGGAGGTTGCGTCGACGATCATTCAGGTGCGTGCGCTGGACAGAAAAAGTCTGCAATGGGTCGAGCTTGATAACGCTGCCTGTCACTTTGCCTATCGCAGCAGCCTGTTCAATTCCACGGCGCGGCAACGCTACATCGTGACAGAGGTAACATACCGTCTGCTGCGTAACGGTGCCCCGTACCTGGGATATAAGGACCTTGCAGAGAAATTCCAAAACCGTGTGAAGGCTCCCACTCTTGCTGCGGTCCGAAAAGCTGTCCGTGAGATTCGCCGCAAAAAAGGAATGCTGCTGGTCGCGGGAGATGCGGATTGTCGCAGCGCCGGATCGTTTTTTAAGAATCCTGTGGTTGGAATGGAGCAGTTCACCTTCATCGAAGCGAAGTGGACAAATGTGCCGCATTTCCCGGCTGCCGATGGCATGGTAAAGATTCCCGCAGCATGGTTGATCGAGCAGGCTGGGTTCCCGAAAGGGTATACGCTGGGTGCAGCCGGCGTCTCTCGCAGGCATACCCTCGCATTGATCAACCACGGAGATGCGAAAGCCACAGATATCCTTGCCTTGCGCGATTCGATTCGCCAACGTGTGGTGCAGATGTTCGGCATTGTTCTGGAGCAGGAACCCGTCTATCTCTCCTGAAAAAAACATAAGGTACAGTTTTCTGCGAAGAAACGGTGGAATTTTCCTGTCGCTGTCTATGGACCGGAAGGCACGCCCAGTTCTTTAAGCAATTGCGCGCGCTGGATGTGCAGCACTTCGTCTGCTTTGCCCTGCGCGATGACGCTGCCGCTTTCCAGCACAACCACCTCGTCGCTCGCGCTGAAGGCCTCGGCCAGATCATGCGTCACCATCAGCACAGGAACTTCCCGTTGCTGCAACCATTGCCGCAAACCACTCAGTGCCTCCTGGCGACTGGTGCGATCCAGGGCGGAGAACGGTTCATCCAGCAGCAGCAGTCGCGGCTCGGCGGCGAGTGTGCGCGCCAGTGCGATGCGCTGTTGCTGGCCACCAGAGAGCTGGGATGGGAAGTGATCGTGCAATCCTTCCACATGAAAGATTTGTAAGAGTGCTTGTACTTTGCGATTGCGCTCGGTTGCGGACAATCGGCGCAGAGAAAAGCCGACATTCTGCGCCGCTGTGTAGTGCGGAAAAAGCGCCGGTGCCTGTGTGACCAAACCAATCCTGCGTCTTAGAGGTGGCACGTTGGCCGTGCACGGACTGTTCTTGAGACGCGCAAAGATGGTTTCGTGTTGCAGAGATATCTGCCCGCTATCCGGCGTGAACAGGCCGGCAATGGTGCGCAGAATGGTCGTTTTACCGGAGCCGGACGGGCCGAAGAGTATGGTCCACGGATGATGCAGGGCAACTTGAGCGTCCAGATGAAAGCCAGCGAAGGCGTGATGAAGCTGGAACGAAAGCCATGCAGTCTGGGTATCGTGCGATGGAGGCAGGTTAGACAAGACGGCCTTTCCGTCGTTGGCTGTAGAGCAAAGTAAGCGCTGCGAAGGAGACGACAAGCAGCACCAGCGCGGTTCGGTTGGCTTGTGCGTAGGCAAAGTCCTGCACCTGGTCATAGAGCGCAATGGATAAGGTGCGTGTCAGACCGGGGAGATTGCCGCCAATCATCAGTACGACTCCAAACTCGCCTACCGTATGGGCAAAGGTGAGCACGGCAGCTACAAGAATGGAGCTGCGAGAGAGTGGCAGCATGATGCGCCGCAATATATCCCAGCGGCCACTGCCAAGCACGGCAGCGGCTTCCAGCATGGCTGGGTCGATGGCTGCGAATCCAGCGACCATCGGCTGCACGGCAAAAGGAAGGCTATAGAGCACAGAGCCAACGACAAGACCAGAAAAAGAAAAGGCCAGCGGATGTCCCAGCAGGCGTATCATCTGGCGGCCAAATGCAGTTTGCGGGCCCAGCAGAACCAGCAGGTAAAAGCCGAGAACCGTAGGAGGCAGGACGATGGGAAGGGAAGCGAATGCCTCGATGAAGATTTTTCCGCGCCAACGTGTCGTAGCCAGCCAATAGGAAAGAGGCAGCGCTAGAAGCACCAGCACCAGCATGGTCACGATTGCCAGGCGAAGCGTGAGGAGCAGAGCAACGATGTCCATGCAGGCCGGACTCCTGAATCGTTACAGCAACGCGCTACCGAACGCGGGTGAGGCCGCCAGCAGCAAGCAGCGTTTGGCCATCCGGAGAAAGAACGAACTGCAGGAACTTCACCGCGGCAGCGTGCTGTGGCGCATGGCGTAGCACAATGGCGCCCTGCTCGATGGGTGGATAGGCCGTGGCGGGAACCACTACAAACGTCCCAACGCTGCGCAGGGTAGCGGTCTCAGCCGATGTTTGCGAGATCAGCCCGCACTGGGTATTCCCAGAGGCGGCATATTGCGCTGTCTGTGCGATGTTTTCTGCGTAGACCAGCTTGTTCTGTAGTTTGTCGAATAAACCAAGTCCGTGTAAGGCCGCAATGGCTGCGCGCCCGTAAGGGGCATGATTGGGGTTCGCCACCGCGATACGCGTGATTGCGGGACGTAACAACAATTGCATGGAAAGTGCGTCGTGGATCTGATCTTTGCGTGCCCACAGGACCAACGTTCCATGTGCGTAAACTACAGGCGCCGTTTCGTCGGCGAGACCTGCTGTAATCACTCTTTGCGGGAAGGATTTATCTGCGGCCAAAAACACATCGAATGGGGCGCCATTCAGGATCTGCGTTGCCAGCGTTGCCGAAGAAGCGTAAGAAACGGCAAGATGCATGCCGGTGGATTGTTCGAACTGCGCAACCAGCGACGGCAACACCGGTTGCAGGTCCGCTGCGGCCGCAACACGCAATGTCGTTTGTGCGGCAAGAAAATTGCAGGCGAGAAGAGAGAAAAGGCAAGCAAGCAAAATTTGTTTGGGTTTATACACGGACGATCATGACCTCCGTAGACTTGATGAGCGCTGCCGCAGTTTGTCCGACGCTGAGCTTGAGCGCACGTGCTGCGTCGGCGGTGATGATCGAGGTTACGGTCTGATCTCCAATTGCCAGCTTCACCTGAGCAAGCAATCCTTGATAATGCAGTTGGACGATGCGTCCGATCAGCTGGTTCCTTCCACTGACAGAGGAAGACATGGATTTCAGGTTCTTCGGCAGATGCGTTGTGGGCCGTGTCAGAGTCTGTATTTCGCGCTCTGAGATCCGATAGTGTCCCCCAGGTGTTTTTACAGCCTTCAATTTCCCGTGGTAAATCCATTGCTTGATGGTTGGATAGGAAATCCCCAGTCGTTGTGCAGCTTCCCGTGGTGTGTAGAGTTCCGGCATGGGATCAATATATGTGAAAATAGACGATTTATCAATCTACGAATTTATACAATTTTTATAAAAATGCGCAATAGACGAATGCTTTCTGAGGCAGATCAGTTTTCAAATCGGCCCAGATGAAAAATTCATTCCGTCACCTGATACGCTAAATCTAACCATGACAATTAAATTGCATCAATTGCGTTGCGTCGGCTGCGGGATTGTTACCGACGGAGAAGGCGTGTCCGCTGGTTTTCGTTGCCTGCAATGCGGGGAACTGTTTGAAGTGATTTACCCGAGCTGGGCTTTGGATGGGACCGGTGACGGCTCACAACGGCCCAACGCACCTGCCTTGCGGGCCTTATGGGCAGAACGCAAGCTATCCACGGAAATGCTGGATCAAAGCGGTGTTTGGCGTTTCCGCGAGCTGCTGCCATTTCTGGCCGAGCCGGAGAGCGCCGTCACTTTACGTGAGGGCAATACGCCACTCTACGAACTGCCTCGTTGCGCGAAATTGGTCGGGATGGACCAGCTCTATGCAAAGCATCAAGGGATGAATCCGACCGGCTCCTTCAAAGATACGGGCATGACGGCTGCGCTGTCCGTGGCGCGCGAGAAGAATTTCCCCTGGGTGGCATGCGCGTCTACTGGTAACACTTCAGCGGCGATGGCGGCGTATGCGGCACGCGCCGGCATGCGAGCGCTGGTGCTGATTCCGGAAGGTAAAGTCGCGTGGGGAAAACTTTCCCAGGCGGTCGATTATGGAGCACTGACCTGCCAGTTGAAGACGGATTTCGATGGGTGTGTCCGTGTGCTGGCGGAGCTGGTGGAGCGTGCGCCGGTGTATCTGCTGAATTCGGTGAATCCCTATCGGCTGGAGGGGCAGAAAACTCCGGCGTTGGAAATTGCAGAACAGATGGGGTGGCAGGTTCCCGATCACATCATTGTTCCCGGAGGAAATCTGGCCAATGGCTCAGCGCTGGGCAAAGGCTTTCGAGAGATGCATGCCCTGGGCCTGACAGATCGTATGCCGCGCATCAGCGTGATTCAGGCAGAAGGCGCCAATCCGCTGTACACAAGCATGCAGCAATATGATGGGAATCGCCTGGAGCCGGTACAGGCCAACACGCGGGCCTCGGCCATCCGTATTGGCAATCCTGCATCCTGGCGCAAGATTGTGCACGTGCTGCGAGAGACCGGTGGCCATTGCGAACAGGTCACAGAGCAGGAGATTGCCATCGCCAAGGCTGAGATTGGAGCCGAAGGGATTGGTTGTGAGCCTGCTTCTGCTGTCACGCTTGCCGGGCTGAAGAAACTTCGCGCGCAAGGCCACGTGAAACGCGACGAGACCGTGGTGCTGTTGCTGACAGGGCACACGTTGAAGGATTCGGAATACACCATCGACTTTCATCGCGGAACCTTGCTGGACGATAGGGAAACTGCCGCACTCAGCGCTGCGGAGCGGAATGCCATACGGCAATTATCCAAACCACCCATGCAATTGGAAGCCGCAGTGGATGTCGTGTTGAGCCAACTGGAAGCGACGGTGCGTGGATGACCGATCGGAAATTTCATCTCCGTTTGCCGGCGACATCGGCGAACCTGGGGTCTGCTTTTGACACGGCTGCCATTGCGCTCAATCTGTATCTGGACGTGACGGCAGAGCTTGCGGCCACGTTCTGCATTGAAGCAACGGGCCGCAATGCCGCGGCGTGCAGCAAGCTGGAAAATAACCTGTTGTTCGACACCTACGCACAAACGCTGCAGGAGAATGGCCGGGAAACACTGCCCCTGCAGTTGTCGATTCATAATGAGATTCCGTTTGGAATGGGTTGTGGCTCATCTGCTGCCGCACGCCTGGCGGGAATTGCATTGGCAGTGCACTTTGGGGAATTGGGATGGGATCGAGATGCGATCCTGAAACTCGCCTGCCTGCTGGAAGGACATCCTGACAATGCTGCCGCGTGTTGGCTGGGTGGCATGACCGTTGCAACCATGGAAGGCGAGGGAACGGACGCCCGTGTTCATGCAGTTTCCATTCCTGTTCCATCGCAATGGTGCGCCTTGATTGTGATGCCCTCGCGGCCTTTGGCAACTAATGTATCGCGTGGTGCGCTGCCTGAGCGCTATTCGCGGCAAGCTGCCTTGGCCAATGTGCAACATGCATCGTTGCTGATCGCGGCCTTTGCACAAGGGCGTGGAGACCTGTTACGGGTGGCAATGGAGGATTTTTTGCATCAGCCGTACCGGGTAGACATGTGCCCCCTGTTACCTAAAATTGCACCTTTGACTGGGCAAAACGGCGTTCTTGGGGTGGCCTTAAGTGGTGCCGGGCCAGCAGTTTTAATGGTAGTGGATCGCGCTGTCGACCGCGCCAGACTGCATGAATCCATACTTCAGAAAATCGAAAATGTGGATACTGTGGAAATACTGGACTGTGAGTTTATAAAGTGAGCAACATTGTAGACGAAAGGCAACAAGGTAACGTAGTTTTGTTACCGAAGTTCTGTTTACAAAGTAGGAGCCTCTCGATAGTCTTCATAGCTATAGGGCAGTTCTGGGGGAGGGCTGCTCTCGCGCCCGTTGATCTCTTTCGAGATCCGGGCGCTTTTCTTTTGTGCCATCAAAATGAATAAGGCGCGTCATCTATACGGAATTCAAAGGCTTCGCCGTCACGCCTCTCGCTGGATTCTAAGCACTTGCGACCAAACAGGTACTTGCTGCATCTTGTATGCTGGAGAGTTACAGGGCAGGACGAGCGTCCAGATCCAAAATCCAGAGGAGGAAACATGGCAGGACAGGCTGTACATGAAGTAAACGACGCAACATTTGAATCAGAGGTATTACAGTCTGTAGAGCCCGTACTGGTGGATTTCTGGGCTGCATGGTGTGGCCCTTGTCGCGCACTGGCGCCAATCGTGGATGAGGTTGCGCAGGAGTACCAAGGCAAGCTCAAGGTAATGAAGATGGATGTCGATCGCAACTCGGCAACACCGATGCGTTACGGCATCCGTGGCATTCCCGCACTGCTTATTTTTAAAGGTGGCAAGGTTGCGGACCAGATTGTTGGGTTTGTTCCGAAGGATACGATCGACAAATCGCTGAGCAAAATTGTTGGAAACGTTCCTGCGAATACGATCGACAAGTCGCCGAGCAAAATTGTTGGAAACGTTCCTGCGAATACGATCGACAAGTCGCCGAGCAAGATTGTTAGCTAACAGCAGACAGAAAAGGCCCGGACATCGTCCGGGCCTTTTCTTTTGATTGCAGAAGGAAGCAGGAACTATTGCCGCGCGGTCGTCTCCGGCCCGCGGGCAGCTGCAACACCAGCCAGCACACCCGAGGCGTCCTCGGTAATCTCCGGCAACGCGCCATCCAAAGCTACTTTTAAAACTTCATCCATCACACTGACAAAATGCAGTTTCATGGCGGATTGCAGGTTTTCCGGGACATCGGCAACATCTTTTTGATTCTCAGCAGGAAGAATCACTTCAAAGACACCGGCGCGATGTGCAGCCAGCAGCTTTTCTTTCAGGCCGCCGATGGGCAATACCGTTCCACGCAAAGTAACTTCGCCTGTCATGGCGACGTCGCGGCGTACCGGAATGCGTGTGAGCGCACTGGCCAGCGCGGTTGCCATGGTAATGCCGGCAGAAGGGCCATCCTTTGGAATGGCGCCTTCCGGTACGTGAACGTGGATATCGACGTTGCGATAGAAGTCACGGGCCAATCCCAGGTGGTGTGCGCGACTGCGGATATAAGAAAGCGCCGCCTGGGCGGACTCCTGCATGACATCTCCGAGCTGGCCCGTCAGAGTCAACTTGCCTTTGCCGTCGAGCACCTGTACTTCTGTCGAAAGAATGCTGCCACCGACTTCGGTCCAGGCAAGACCGGTGACGAGGCCAACTTCGTTATGTTCGTGTACCTGAGAACTGCGGAACTTGGCGACACCTTCGAATTCGTGCAAATTGGCTGCGGTGATTTCTTCCCTATGCTTCGCCCCATTTCTGACGACGCGGCGCGCCACCTTGCGGCAGACGTTGCCGATCTCGCGTTCGAGATTGCGAACGCCGGCTTCGCGCGTGTAGGAGCGAATGATCTCCGTAATGGCATCATCCTGAAAAACAATGTTCTTCTCTGTCAGACCGCAGGCCGCACGCTGTTTGCGCAGTAGATACTGCTTGGCAATCTCGACCTTTTCATCCTCGGTATAACCATGCAGCCGCAGAATCTCCATGCGGTCCTGCAGCGCCGCAGGAATGGTGTGCAGCACATTTGCGGTAGCCACAAACAATACTTGGGAAAGATCGTACTCAACGTCGAGATAGTGATCCTGAAAAGTGGTGTTCTGTTCCGGGTCCAATACTTCCAACAATGCCGAAGCTGGATCGCCACGGAAATCGGAAGCCATTTTGTCGATTTCATCGAGAACGAAAACAGGATTTTTTGTACCGGCGCGCTTCATGGACTGGATGATCTGGCCCGGAAGGGCGCCAATGTACGTCCGGCGATGGCCGCGAATTTCCGCTTCATCTCGCACACCGCCCAGCGACATGCGGATGAATTTTCTGCCCGTTGCCTTGGCGATCGACATGCCGAGCGAGGTTTTACCGACGCCCGGAGGCCCGACGAAGCAGAGGATGGAGCCTTTGGGATTTTTTACAAGCTGGCGCACCGCCAGAAATTCCAGAATGCGTTCCTTGATCTTCTCCAGACCATAGTGATCGGTATTGAGAACTTTTTCGGCGTGTTCGATGGAACGGATTTCTTTAGACTTTTTCTTCCACGGCACGGCCAGCAGCCAGTCCAGATAATTGCGAGAGACGGTGGATTCCGCCGACATGGGCGGCATGGCTTCAAGCTTTTTTAGCTCCTGTGTTGCCTTCTCCAATACATCCTTTGGCATGCCTGCGGTTTCGATTTTCTTTTTTAGCTCATCGAACTCACTTTTTTCGCCGCGTCCCAGCTCCTTTTGGATGGCCTTGATTTTTTCGTTGAGGTAATACTCTTTCTGCGCCTTCTCCATCTGCCGTTTCACGCGCGATTGAATGCTGCGATCCATGTTCAGCTTTTCAATTTCCACTTCCAACATACCGGCAACATGATTCAATCGCTCCGTTGGCTCAAAGATGTCGAGAATATGTTGTTTTTCTTCAATGGGAAGCTGGAGGTTCGCGGCAATCGTATCGGCAAGCTTGGCAGGATCTTCCATGCGAATCGTAGACGCTACCGTCTCATAGTTCAGCGCCTGCTGCAGTTTGACGTACTGCTCAAACAACGTGGTCACGCGCTGCATGAGCTGTTCGAGGGCTTTGGTCACTTCGACCTGTTGCGTGCTCACGCGCACCGTGGCAATAAAAAAGCCGTCCGTGTCGACAATCTCTGTCGCTTCCGCACGTTCGATTCCTTCCACCAACACTTTGATATTGCCATCCGGCATCTTGACGCTCTGGACAATATTGCCAATGGTGCCGGTCGTATAGATGTCCTGCGGATGCGGTTCATCGATGCTGGCATCGTGCTGCGTGGCCAGGAATATCCTGCGATCCCCGGTCAGGGCTTCTTCCAGTGCGCGCACGCTGGATTCCCGGCCCACGACGAACGGTGTCATCATGTACGGGAAGATGACCATATCGCGGATGGGCATCATAGGAAGCTTGCGGAGTTCAGATGTTTCCCTGCTTTGGGTCACGAAAACCTCACATTACGATGAATTGCTTATTACTATTGTAATGCCGCCATCCGCTTTCTACGGAATGGACCGTACTTCGGTTTCCTGCTGTCCGCATGCATCCAATCAACGCCAGCTTATATCGGCCACAGTCTACGAGACGGCTTGCGTGCAAAAGGCGCAGCGCGTGGCGGCAATCGGAATATTGCTCAGGCATTGCGGGCACGCCTTTGTTGTTGGTTCCGCAACTGGTTCGTTCTTTTTGAGCCGGGCAAGCAATTTGTTCAAGGGCAGCACGACGCCAAAATAAATGGCGAAGGCAATGATGAGAAATGCGATGACGGCATTCAGAAAGTTGCCATATTTAATGACGCCGCCGTGCAGATGCAAGACCAGGAAGGAAAAATCCGGCTTTTTTACAATCGCCGCGATCAGCGGATTGATGATGTCGGCTACCAGCGAGTTGACGATGGAGGTGAAGGCAGCGCCGATGACTACGGCTACCGCGAGGTCGACGACATTTCCGCGAAGGATGAAATCACGAAAGCCTTTTAACATGATACGGTCTCCTGAGCCACCATTGGGAGAAGCATAACGAAGATGGCGAGCGTTTTGAGCATCCTACCATCGTTCTACGGCAGCTGGACAAGGCAATTTTATTGAGAGAAAGGCAGTTTGAAGCCGTCATAAATCTAAATGGTTGGTGAGGACATGCCTGCTGCGGTATTCTCCTAGGTTCTTTGCCATGGATGATTCAGGCGAACGAGGTTTCAATGAACAAGGTTTTTGCAACGGCGGAGGAAGCCATCCGCGACATTCCAGACGGCGCAACGTTGATGTTTGGTGGCTTCGGGCTTTGCGGCATTCCGGAAAACCTGATCGATGCATTGGTGCGGAAGGGCGTGAAGGAACTGCATACCATCAGCAACAACATGGGTGTCGATGGCTTTGGCATGGGCAGAATGCTGGAAGCGGAGATGATTATTTCGCACATTGGCAGTTATGTTGGGGAAAACAAGTTGCTGGAAGAAAGGGTGCTCGCAGGCAAACTGGATCTGACGCTGGTCCCGCAGGGAACATTAGCGGAACGTATTCGCGCTGCCGGCGCAGGGATCCCAGCGTTCTATACGCCCGCCGGTGTGGGTACGATTGTTGCCGAAGGCAAAGAGACGCGCGAATTCAATGGGAAGACCTATTTACTGGAGCAGGCATTGCCTGCGGATTTTGCTTTGATCAAAGCCTGGAAGGGCGACCGGCAGGGAAATCTGACCTACCGTAAGACGGCGCGAAACTTTAATCCCATGATGGCGACGGCGGCGAAGATCACTATTGCCGAGGTGGAAGAATTGGTCGAGCCGGGCGAGATCGATGCCGATCATGTGATGACGCCGGGCATTTACGTGCAACGTGTCGTATTGGGCCGCAACCATGAAAAACGGATTGAGCGCAGAACTGTCCGCAGCCGGACCTAGCCGATTACATGAGCCAGTGCGCGTAGGGGTAGAACGCGAAAAAAAGAATCATGGTCAACGCCATCATGTCCATATAAAGGCTGAGCAGCACAGCGCCGTGATAAAAGCTCCAGCGATGGCGCAGACAACGAAAGGTTTCGACTGTGCCGAAAAAGGCGCAAAGCACGGGCAGGATCATCACAGGCTCTGGTGCATTCGATGGAAAACGGGACAGAGGAAACGATAGAGCCAGGCTGCCGAGAACAAAAACATTGCCGCGCAGTAACGAGGGATGCCGGTAATGGAAGAACCGGGGAAGCATCAGGAAGGAACCACTATGTCTACTGTACAGAAAACGCCGCCGAAATCTGCGGACCGGCAGGCTGAGATTGAAAAACGCGAGCGTATCGTCAAACGAGTGGCGCTGGAGTTACGGGACGGATTCTACGTGAACCTTGGCATCGGCATGCCGACGCTGGTTGCAAATCACGTTCCTGCAGGCATGGAGGTCGTGTTGCAATCGGAAAACGGCATGCTCGGCGTTGGGCCATATCCAATTGCCGGTACGGAAGACGCAGACCTGATCAATGCGGGCAAAGAGACAGTGAGCGAGCTGCCGGGCACCGCTTATTTTTCCAGCGCGGAGTCGTTTGCCATGATTCGCGGCGGTCACGTGAATCTGAGTGTGCTGGGTGCCATGGAAGTGGATGAGGAAGGCAACTTGGCCAACTGGATGGTTCCCGGAAAGGTAGTCAAGGGCATGGGCGGTGCTATGGACCTGGTGGCGAGTGCGCGGCGGGTTGTTGTCGCTATGGAGCACACGACGAAAGATGGACGCCCGAAGATTTTGAAGCGCTGCACGCTACCCATGACGGGTCTGCGCGTGGTGGACACGATTGTGACCGAGATGGCCTATATCCGCGTGACGCCCGAAGGCCTGGTGCTGGA
Organism: Acidobacteriaceae bacterium; assembly: GCA_036267255.1. Classification (GTDB taxonomy): domain Bacteria; phylum Acidobacteriota; class Terriglobia; order Terriglobales; family Acidobacteriaceae; genus DATAWK01. The sequence goes on from DATAWK010000047.1 coordinate 212,797, forward strand.
AGAGGTTGCACCCGGCGTGACTGCGGAGAGTGTGCAGGCAGCGACAGAGCCGAAGCTGATTGTCCGTTCGCCGCTGCGGGAAATGCCGCAGTAGCTTCGACTACGCGCCGACGGCAGCAGCAGATTTTTCTTCTACTGTACGCGCCAAAGCTTGCAACGTCTGCGGATAGGGCGCCTGCAGCACGCCTAGTTCGGTGATGATGGCCGTCACATAGCGTGCCGGCGTCACATCAAAGGCGGGATTCACAATCCCAGCGCCATGCGGCGTGATCTGTTTTGTATTGAAGTGCGTAACTTCCATTGCAGAACGTTCTTCAATCGGGATCTGATCGCCGGTTGGAGTTGCCATGTCAATGGTGGACCACGGAGCAGCCACATAAAATGGAATGCCATGTTCTTTGGCAAGCACCGCAACGCCGTACGTCCCAATCTTGTTTGCCACATCGCCATTGGCGGCGATGCGATCCGCACCCACAATGACGGCCTGGATCTTTCCGGCGCGCATCTGGCTGGCAGCCATGTTGTCGCAGAGGACCGTCGTCGGAATATTGTCGTGCAACAGTTCCCATGCCGTAAGCCGTGCGCCCTGCAGATAAGGGCGTGTTTCATCCGCGTAGACGTGGAGCTTGTGACCGCGCTCAACTGCCGCGCGAATAACGCCGAGAGCGGTGCCATAGCCGCAGGTAGCCAGCGCCCCTGCATTGCAGTGCGTCAGCACGGAGCCCGATTGCGGTAATAGCGATGCTCCGTGTGCGCCCATGGCGCGGCACGCGGCAATGTCTTCGTCGTACATGCGCAACACTTCGGCAACGGCTGCCTGCTGAATCTGCGGCACCGTCGCACAAGGCTCTGTGGAAAGCGTGCGCACAGTGTGTCGAATGCGCTCAATGCCCCAGAAGAGATTCACGGCGGTCGGGCGCGTGGCGGCAAGAGTTTCGCAGATGATATGCATTTCGTGATGCAACTGTTCCACATCCGTTGCCTCGGAACGAAGCAGGCCAAGCGCAACCCCCATGGCGCCGCTGACGCCGATGGCGGGCGCGCCGCGCACAATCATGGTGCGGATGACGTTTGCTACGGCCTTGTAATCGGTCGCCAGCACATACGTTTCTTCGAGCGGCAGCTTCGTCTGATCGAGGAAGCGCACACCGGCATCGGTCCATTCGAGGGTGGGAATCATATCTGACTCTATTTTATTGCAGAGCGTTCATCTGCGCTTTAAAGAGGTATAAGCGCGATGTGGGCTGCTCGCACATCGTTGGCCGTAAAGAGCGAGAAAAAGGGCGCTCCCTGCGCGGCAGCTTCGACGGCGGCGCGGCCATTGTTCTGTTGACGGTCCACCATGCAGAGCACGCCGACAACCTGCATTTCGGCTTCTTGCGCAGCCTGGATCGCGTGGATGGTGGAGGCTCCGGTGGTACAGACATCATCGACAATAACAACACGTGCGCCGACCTGACAGAAACCTTCGATGCGACGGCCTGTGCCGTGTGTCTTCTCCACCTTGCGTACCAGGAAGCCGTGCACTAGAGAAGACTTAGGATGGTCCAGGTGATACCACGCGCTGGCGGAGGCAATGTTCGACACCAGGGGATCAGCACCCATTGTGAGCCCACCGACTGCGGCGGGTTCCAGCTTGTGTTCGCGAATCAGATCATAAAGGACAAGCCCGGCAAGACGTCCGCCCTCGGCATGCAAGGTGGTGGTGCGGCAGTCAATGTAGTAATCGCTGCGCACGCCGGAAGAGAGCACGAAGTCGCCGAGGCGAAAGGAGTGTTGTGCAATCAGATTGAGAAGAGCCTTACGATGATCCGACATAGTCTGTACAAATTGTAGACGAGGAGCAGACGACAGATCGTCGATGCATTAGTTCTTCAGCCGTTCCATGTGCGTAAAGCCCCCGCTGGCGGCGAAAACCACAACAAAAATGGACAGATTGTAGGTTGCATGGACCAGGGCCGATGCAGCCACCGATCCTGTGCGCTGGCGAACCGCTGTCAGAAAAAGGCTGACGATAAAGACCATCACCAGCGGCGAAGCTGCATGGGCCAGTTGTTGCGCATGCAGCAAGGCAAAGGGAATGCTGGTGAGCAAAGCGGCAACAATCATTCCAGTCCAACGGCGCAGGGCCGGATAGAGAAAGCCGCGGAAGGCGAGTTCTTCAAACGCCGGAGCAATCAAGGTGCCGAAGATTGCAACGATCCAGGCATCCAGAGGCGTGCGGAAGAAAGCATCGACGGGCAACTCCCTGGGCATGGGCAGATAACTGGATGCCAGCTGGATAACCGCTGCCAGTGCGGCTCCCGTAAGAACCAATTTGCCAAAATGTTTGCTGGCGGTAGAAAAATTCCAGCACACGCCTTCTGCGAAAGGGCGGTCCCATGCGCGGGAGAACAGCGCCCAAACAATCAGCGCGATGACGCTGTAGGAAAGCGTCATGATGGGAACGGTGAATCTTGGTAGAACGGCGATCTCTTTGAGCGTCGCTTTGCCGAAGATGTGCCAGTGGATTGCGACAATCGCGCCTCCGCCTTGAATGGCCAGCATCAGACAAATGGCAATGGCGAAGAATACAACCGCGTCGACAAGTGTTGGTCCCGGTTCTACCGGCTTCGACTTGTGTGGCGGCTGGGGTTGCTGCCCAAAGGGATCCTCTGGTTGCAAGGGTGGGAGTGGAGGCAAAATTTCGGGCTCTGGCGTCATGCGACCGATTCCTGCGCTGTCTTTTTTCCGGCAGCCTTGCGCTTCGGTGCCTTCTCTTCGGTGTTCTTTATCGCAACTCCTTTGGCTGTGGAAGCAGGATTGTGTCCGTTCCTGCTTGCAGCAGCGGAGAAATAGCGAGTCAACAGCTTGCCGGTATGCGAAGCATGATTGAGAGCAACCTGTGCCGGAATGCCTTCCGCGACGATGGCGCCGCCTTCCGTGCCGCCTTCCGGGCCCAGGTCGATGATCCAATCTGCGCTGCGAATCACATCCAGATTATGTTCGATGATGATGATTGTATTGCCCAGATTGGTCAGCCGGTCCAGAACTTCCAGGAGTTTGCGTACATCGTCAAAATGAAGTCCCGTGGTCGGCTCGTCCAGCAGGTACAGCGTGCGCCCGGTCTGGCGTTTGGAAAGCTCCTTGGCCAGCTTCATGCGCTGCGCTTCTCCCCCGGAGAGCGTGGTTGCCGATTGGCCCAGATGGACGTAGCCCAGGCCAACATCATTCAGCGTCTCCAGCTTTTGCCGCGCCTGCGGAATATCAGCCAGTACCGTGAGCGCATCGGCAATGGACAACTCCAGAATGTCCGCGATGGAGTAGCCGTTGAAGCGAACGGAAAGGGTCTCCTGATTGTAACGACGGCCGTTGCACAACTCGCACTGCACGTACACATCGGGTAGAAAGTTCATTTCGATGCGTCGCTGGCCATCACCCTGGCAAGCTTCACATCGTCCGCCAGGAACGTTGAAGGAAAAGCGGCCGGCCTTGTATCCACGTTCACGCGACTCCGGCAGCATGGCGAATAAATCCCGAATGGCCGTGAAGACGCCGGTATAGGTTGCCGGATTGGAACGGGGTGTGCGGCCGATGGGCGACTGGTCAATCTGCACCACCTTGTCGATTTGATCCGCCCCCTCGACGCCGCGATGTTCTCCTGGATCTTCGCGCGATCCATAGAGCGACTGCGCCAGAATGCGATACAGCGTGTCATTGATGAGCGTGCTTTTCCCGGAGCCGGAGACGCCAGTTACAACCGTCATCACGCCGAGCGGAAAGCGCACCGTAATGTCCTTCAAGTTATGGCTGCGCGCGCCTTGTACCGTGAGCCATTTTCCTGTCAGTGGCCGGGATGTGGTGCGCGGTACCGCTTCCAGTTTGCCCGCGAGATACTGGCCGGTCAGGGAAGCGGGTTCGGCCATGATATCTGCCGGAGTGCCGCGCGCGATGACTTCTCCGCCAAGCCGTCCTGCGCCGGGGCCAAGGTCGAGCACATAATCCGCGCGGCGAATGGTGTCCTCATCGTGCTCGACGACGAGCACAGTATTGCCCAGATCGCGCAGGGAAGTAAGTGCAGCAATCAGGCGGTCGTTGTCGCGTTGATGGAGGCCGATAGAGGGTTCATCGAGCACATACAGCACGCCACGCAAGCGTGAGCCAATCTGCGTGGCCAGGCGAATGCGTTGTCCCTCGCCGCCGGAGAGCGTGGCCGCACTGCGATCGAGCGCCAGGTACCCCAGGCCGACCGTTTGGAGGAACTCCAGCCGCTCAATAATCTCGCGCTGCAGGCGGTCTGTGACGAGGCGTTCCCGCTCTGTGAAGGTAAAGGCGCGCGCGGCTGCCAGAGCCCGCGTGAGAGGCAACGCTGTAAAGTCTGCGATCGACATGCCATTGACCTGGACCGAGAGCGATTCCGGTCGCAGGCGCCTCCCGTGGCACTCCGGGCATAGAGAGGCAGACATATATCCCAGCAGCCATTGTTTGTAGCTGTCGGAGTGGGCCTCTTCGAGCGAATCGCGCAGCCAGGCCAGAATGCCGTGAAAGCCGGTGCGTCCACCTTCGGAGCGGTCCGGGCCGGACAACAATAACGTCTGGTGCTTGGCGCTCAACTGCTCAAAGGGCTTGCGCAGGTCGATCTTGTACTTCTCCGCAGCCAGATGGATCAGCTTGTTCAGGTATTGGGAACTGGCGCCTGGTCCCAGTGCGCCGTCCAGCAGCGGCTTTGACCAGTCGACAATGACCTTTGCAGGGTCAAAATCGTAAATGCTGCCGAGCCCGTGGCAATTGGGACAAGCACCGTAGGTGCTGTTGAAGGAGAAGCTGCGTGGCTCCAGCTTGGGTACGTTGATGCCGCAATCCGGGCAGGCCATCGATGAGGAGTAGAGTTGCTCGTCAGCCGGGGCGCCGTTGGCGCCGGCAATGGCCACCAGCACTAAGCCGCCAGTCATCTGCAATGCCTTGGCGACAGCCGTTTCCAGGCGTTTTTCCAGGCCCGATTTCACGATCACGCGGTCAATGATGGCCTCGATGGTATGGTTCTTCCGCTTTTCTAAGCGAATCTCTTCGGTCAGGTCGCGGATGACGCCATCAATGCGAGCGCGAAAGCCCTGCTGGTCCAGTTTTTCCAGTTCCTCGCGAAACTCGCCTTTGCGGCCGCGAACCAGTGGAGCGTAGATGGTGACGCGCTCACCATGAACCAGCCGCATCACGCGATCAACGATTTGTTCTGCCGATTGCCGGGAGATGGGCTGACCGCAATTCGGGCAATGCGGGACGCCAACGGAGGCGTAGAGAAGGCGAAGATAGTCGTAAATCTCCGTAATCGTGCCGACGGTCGAGCGTGGGCTGCGGCTGGTGGTCTTTTGCTCAATCGAAATGGCCGGGCTCAGACCCTCAATGGAATCAACATCCGGACGCTCCATCTGATCGAGAAACTGGCGCGCATAGGCGGACAGCGTCTCTACATAGCGGCGTTGCCCCTCAGCATAGATGGTGTCAAAGGCCAGCGAGGATTTTCCGGAGCCGGACAAACCTGTAACTACGGTGAACGAGTTCCGTGGAATCTCGACCGTGACATTCTTCAGGTTGTGCTGGCGCGCACCGCGCACAGTGATACGGGTGATGGGCATTCTCTTACTTAGGATTCTAGGATCTGCGCCTGCCGTCCAGATGTTGAAAGCGGAAATCGTGTCATCGCTGGAGCGGATAGAATTTCTTAGGGGAATCTTAGTCAGCAATAATTTTACCGGTAGTTGTGCCGATAATGTTTGAGAGAATACATTTCGTTAGGTTCATGGTTTGGCCCTGGATTTGCCATATTGAGGCTGTAACAATGGCGATTTGCACGGCGCGTGGATAAGGAGACCGTTTCAATGTTGATGCTGTTGGTCATTTGTGCTTCCCTGGCTGCACTGGCTTTTGGCGTTTTGGTGGCCTACGCCGTTTGCAGGCTCATGTTTCTTGTTTTTCGCCGCCATGTACAGTCCCACGCCGCACGCACCCTGGCTGTATCCACAGAGGTGGCGCACTCCTCGCTATAGTAGATGCGCGAAGCCCGTACGTCGATGCGTACCGGTAGTTCGATACATGTTTTTTTGATGAGAGACAGTCCCTACGGATCTACCTTCTGCTACCGGCCGCAATCTTCAACCTGCCTTGGTTTTTCTCTTTCTAGCTGAACGCAAAATCAACAAATTCACATACGCTCCATCGGCTCACCGCGGTGGTGGTCGTTCTTCCTGGTCCTGCGGCGCTTCCTCTGGGTGTTGACGGCGGAATTGATCCATCATTTGCTGTGCGGTTATCGGCTGGTTCGGTACAGGTTCGGATGTCTGCGGTTGCGGATTGTCGCTGCTTGCGGTGGCTCCAAACATACCGGTCGTGCTGGTTGCAGGAGCCGTCGGGAACGAAGCATTGGCACTGGTCAACAACAACTGTTTCGGCGGATGGGTTGCATCTCCGCCAATGATCACATAATTGTAAGGGGAGCCATCCAGCAGCGTGCTGAGTGTCTGGCTGACCGTTCCCGGGCCATATTGACCGAATACGCGCTGGTCTCCGGCAAGCCCTTCTACTTGAAGGCCAGTGCGTTGCGCCACATCCAGCAGAATTTGTGACAGGCTGGAATTCCTGGCGTCGATGGTGAGCTCGTGGCCGGAGTAATGGATGGTCGCAGGGACAGCCGGTTGTTGTACCGGAGGAATAGGGTATACGGGAGCAGCCGGGGTTGTTACGATTGCCGTCTTCGAGGAAGCGTGCGTGCGATGCCGGTGGTGAATGGGATGGGTTGTCTTGGGTTTGGGGGGTGCAGGCGACGTTGTGGAACTCTGGCAGAATGCCGGTGCGGTCGCGGCACATAGGAAAATGCCGATCACTGCCAGAAGGAATGGGCGAAGGAAACTCTGCTCTAAAGAGAAACGTTCATGCACCGCATGTCGCATTGTGTACTAGACTAGCAGTGTTTTTGATGATGCGTGAGAGGACCCTCTACTTGCTTCAATCTTATAAAGGTCGAAGGCACTGGAGCCGCTTGGCAGCAACGGCGTGTGCGTGCTTGCTGACAGGCATGGGTCTTGGATTGCAAGGACAAACCTGCATCACGCAGGCGGAATTGACAGCTGCGGAACGCGGCGCTCTGGTGGATGCGAGTCAGAAACTGTCGCAGAGCGTGGCGGCAGATGACACCAAAGTGCTGCAGGCAGATATTGCGCCCCAGGAGGCTGGTGATACCGGCAGCATTTTGAATGCCGTGTCGGATGTTGCCGCGAAGCTGAAAGGCGCCACCTTTACTGTAGACGAGTTGTATCTGCTGGACGCAACGGACCTGAAGCCCCATGCGACCAACGCGCGATTCTATTGTGGCGCTTTCAATCTTCCAACAAGCGCAAGCATTACGCTGGGAAGCCTTCCTCTGGCGCGCTACGGCCTTGTCCTGATGCACGCAACCGGTATTGCAAATCCGCAGCAAATCGCGGTCATCTTTTTGGAAGCCAAAGCGCAGTGGAAGCTGGCTGGATTTTCTTCCCGGCAATTGACGATGGCTGGCCACGACAGTCTGTGGTATTGGAAACAGGCGCGCGTCTATGCCGGAAAGGGAGAAAAATGGAATGCGTATTTCTACTACGCAACAGCGCGTTATCTGGCAACTCCGGTGGATTATCTAAGCAGCACGAATCTGGAAAAACTGATGCAGGAGCAACAATCGGCACAGCCATCGGGCCTGCCGGGACAACTGCCGATGCATCTGATAGCGAATGGTCAGACATTTGAGATTGCGCAGATGGAAACGAGCGACGCTCTCGGCGGGCTGGATCTGGTGATGCACTATAACGCCAAAGACACAAACAATCTGACCGCTGCGCGCCGGCAGAATATTGCGGTCATGCAAGCCATGCTGCAGGCACATCCTGAACTAAAAAATGCTTTTCATGGACTCTGGGTGTATGCCGTTGCTCCTGGGCAAGCACCGTTCGGAATTGAACTGCCAATGAAACAAATTCCATAGCTCCACATCGTGGTTGCAACGCTACGTGGTATCTTCAGCAATGCGTAGCGGCAAGCCGTAAACAATTGCTGAAAGGATTTTGTTCTCGGCAATGGACTCACGGATGAAATGCCAAAATTGTTTGAGGGTGATGTAGGAAGCATGATCGCGAACAAAGAAAAACTTCTTTCCCAGGTAATTCGTGACCGCCGGGCGACGCCGAGTTTTGATGGCACACCGATACCGGATGCTGATCTAAAGAAAATTCTTGATGCCGGATTGCATGCCCCAAGCGGCTACAACATGCAGCCATGGCGCTTTATTGTGGTGCGCAGCCCGGAACAAAAGAAGCGCTTACGGCTTGCCAGTTTCAATCAGGCAAAGGTTGAGGAAGCTTCTGTTGTCATTGTTGCCTGCGGAGATGCCGATGGCTGGCGTAGTGGCGATCTGGACGAAATGTTGAGGCTTGGCAAGATAGGCGGTATGTCGGAAAGCTACGCGGAACAGGCCAAGGAGAATATTCCAGGGTACCTGTCCAACCATCCCAACATGGCCATGTGGCTGAATCGTCATGTGATGATTGCTTTTACGCATATGCTGTTGATGGCAGAAGCTCTGGGATACGACACTGCCCCGATGGAAGGATATGAGCAGGAAAAGGTACGCGAGGTTCTGAAGCTGCCACTGAGTTATCATGTGGTCGCTCTGCTTGGTATCGGCCACATGAAAGGGCCGGATAAACCCAATGGTGGACGCTTTGACATGGCTCGCGTCGTCTTTGACGAAGAGTATGGCAAGCACATGCGGTGAGCGCATCCCCCGACCGATGCATCGACACCGGCGCAGTTTCAACTGCGCCGTTTTTGCGTCTACGATTTGGGGCAACTGCATGGAGCGTGACTTCTTCCCGTGCATAAGGAGTGACTCGCAGCGTGTCTCGTGAATATCCAAAAGCACCCATTGCAGGAGTTGGCGCTGTCATCCTCGCGATCGACAAGCGGCGGGTTGTGCTGATTCGCCGTGGACAAGAACCCCTGAAGGGGGCATGGTCTCTGCCGGGCGGTGCCGTGGAACTTGGCGAAACTTTACAGGAAGCGATTGTTCGCGAAGTCCTGGAAGAAACTGGATTGATGGTAAAACCCATCCGCATTCTCAAAGCCTTTGACCGAATTCATCGCGATAGCGAGGGACAGGTGCGCTATCACTATGTGCTGGTGGATTTTCTTTGCCATGCCTTCGAAGGGACGTTGTTGGCTGGCAGTGATGCTGCGGAAGTCTGCTGGGCTGATGTCGAGGACCTGGCGCGATTCGCACTTGCGCCGTTGACGGCAGACATAATCCGGCAGGGAATCGAAGACATGGAACGCGCTTAGCGGCAACTCCCGCAAGACAACGCCATACCATTCCAGCGCCAATGCCGCATTGCTGTAGTATGTGAAAATGTACGGGGACAATTGTTATGGGAATGTTAAAAAGCGCGCTCGAGACACCCGTTCCAGTAGCCTCCAATCATTTGTCGGAACTGTGGCGCGCCGTCAAGTATCTCGGAATCGGGATGTTGCTTGTTTTGATCGTCTTTGGCGTTGCGTTTTATGCGCGACCTTTATGGATCGCCGACATGGGCATTGATATGGGCCTTACGGTCGATGGCATTCATAGTGAATATGCGCAGGTCGGACCTTATCGCGTGCATTATTACGTTGGTGGCCATGGAACGCCGCTGCTCCTGATCCATGGACTCGGCTCACGTTCGGAGGACTGGGCAATTGCCATGCCGATGTTTGCACGAAGCGGTTTTCGTGTTTATGCAATTGATTTGCTTGGCTGCGGAAGAACGGACCATCCGGATATCGAGTATTCCGTACAGCAACAAGCGGACATGGTTCACCAGTTTCTCAACGTGATGCATATCCAACGAGCCGACGTTGCCGGATGGTCTTTAGGCGGATGGATTGCTTTGAAGCTGGCTCAGGACTATCCGCAGATGGTGCAACGGTTGGTGCTCTACGATAGTGCCGGATTGGTTTTTCATGCGAAATTTGGGCCCGATGTGTTTACTCCAAAGAACAAAGCCCAACTGATGCGGCTATACGGTTTGCTGACGCCCCATCCGAAAGAACTCCCAAATTTTGTGGCGCAGGACATCCTGCGCAGGCTCAGCAAAAACTATTGGGTGATTGACCGGACAGTAGCGTCCGGCTTGCGCGGCAAAGACCTGATGACGGGCAAATTGGATAGCATCCATGTGCCGGTGCTGATCGCGTGGGGCGCCGAGGATGCTTTAATTCCGCCCGACACGGCAATCGAGATGCATCGGCAGATACCGCAGTCCGTCCTGGAGTTCTACGCAGGCTGCGGGCACATTGCGCCAGCGCAATGTGCCGATCGCGTGATTCCGAATACGGTGAAATTCTTACAGAGCAGGCCGCCGATGGCGGGTGACACCTTGAACTATTAGCCGGGGACCGTTGCGGCGATGCAGTAGATCAATCCTGCTAGCTTTTCCCCATCCATTGGTAGGCGCCTGCCTGCGGAAGGCCGATATGAGCCAGCACGCGAGAAACAAACTGGCGCGCCATATCCTGTGAATCCACTGGATGGGTGTAGAAGGCCGGGATAACGGGAAAGATCGTCGCTCCCGCATCGGCAGCAAGCTGCATATTGCGCAGATGAATTTTATTGAAGGGAGTTTCCCGCACGCACAGAATCAGCGGGCGCCGTTCCTTCAGACAGACATCAGCAGCACGTTCGATCAAATTATCGGCCATGCCGTTCGCAATTCCAGCCAGTGTTCCCATGCTGCAGGGAAGCACAATCATGCCATCGACGGGGTAGCTGCCGCTGGCAATTGCGGCTCCGATATCCGACTCTGTGTGCTGCGTAATCTTTTCGCCGGGCGCGCCAAGCAGCTGTTGCACCAGGTCATTTCGCCCGTTTAGATGCAATTCCTCAGCGAGCACTCGTAGAGAATGTTCCGAGGGAATAAAATGCACACGGGTGATGCGCGCATCGTCCTGCAGCATGCGCAGCAATTCCCGCGCCAATATTGCGCCGCTGGCGCCGGTGAGTGCAACCGTTAAGACTTTCCCTGTACTCATGTCACAATCTCGAACAATCCCAATTGATGTTTCGTATCGCTTACAAAATGTACAGCTTCAATTCGCTTCCTGCAGTACGCGGGCAAAAATGGCGTCCACATTGGCCAACTGTCGATGCAGATCGAAGACACGCTGCAATACTTTCGGTTTCAGCAATTGCGCAATCTCCGGATCGTTGCCGACCAACTCGCGGAAATTCAGCTCTTCCTTCCAGGCATGCATGGCGTGTTTCTGTACCAGGCGATAGGCATCTTCGCGTTGCATGCCAGCCTCGGCCAGATCCAGCAGCAATTGGCCGGAGAAAATCAGGCCTCCGGTAGATTCCAGGTTGCGCAGCATGCGTTGCGGATAGACCAGTAATTTTTCAATCAGCGTCGCTGTCTTGTTCAACAGATAATCCGCCAGGATGGTGGAGTCTGGCAGAATGATGCGTTCAACAGAAGAATGAGAAATGTCCCGCTCATGCCAAAGCGGGATATTCTCCAGCGCCGGCTGGACATTGCCGCGGATGACGCGCGCCAGACCGCTGATCTGTTCGCATGTGATCGGATTGCGCTTATGCGGCATAGCGGAAGAGCCTTTTTGTTTTTCTGAGAAGAATTCTTCTGCCTCGCGGACTTCGGTCCGTTGCAAGTGACGTATCTCGACGGCAATCTTATCGAGAGTCGACGCAAGGATTGCGAGCGTGGAAATATACGCAGCATGCCGGTCGCGTTGGATCACCTGCGTGGCGATCGGGGCCGGGGTCAATCCAAGCCGCTCGCAGATTTTTGCTTCATGTTCCGGCTTCAGATGGCCAAAGGTCCCGACGGCGCCGGAAAGCTTGCCGATGCGCATGTCTTCTGCGGCAGCGTCAAAGCGCTTCAGGTTGCGCTGCATTTCGGCATACCAGTTGAGCAGCTTTAGACCGAAGGTTGTTGGCTCTGCATGAACACCGTGGGTACGGCCGATGGTTGGGGTGTGACGGAATTCAATGGCGCGGTTACGCAAGACCTCAAGCAAACGCAGGATATCTTTGCGTAGGATTGCCGATGCATCCTTCACCTGGAGCGCCTGGGCCGTATCGACAACGTCGTTCGATGTGAGTCCGTAATGCAGCCAGCGGGATTCCGGGCCGATTTTTTCCGCGACGGCGGTTGTAAATGCAATCACATCGTGACGAACTTCGACTTCAATCTGCTGGATACGCGCCAGATCAAAACCGCCCTTCTCCCGGATGGCGCGTGCGGCTTCGACAGGAACAATGCCGAATTCCGCCAGGGTCTCCGAAGCAGCGGTTTCTACCGCGAGCCACATGCGGTATTTATTTTCTTCTTCCCAGATGCGGCCCATATCGGGCCGGGTGTATCGCGCGATCACAAGAACTCCTCAACAAAAAGTACTGGCAACTGTTTCAAAACAGAGAAAGAGCAATGGGTACGCAGAGCTTAATCTTTCTGCGCTACGCCAAACAGCTCTGCCATCTCCTGATGCAGAAAGCCGTGGCCGGGACGATAGGGTTGCACCCATCGGCCATTCACCACAAATTGTGGGATGGCGTGCTTGCCAACGTTGGCCAGCACGGTATCGGCAGCCCCCGGAGTGGCCTCGATGTCGATCTCAGAATACGGGATTTGGTGCTGATCCAGAAAACGCTTGGCCGTGCGGCAGTCGCGGCACCAGGCAGCGGTATATAGCAGGACTTCCATACCTCTATGGTAACTGCGAATGCCCTAGGGGGTCTTTTTGAGCTGTGCCGTTTCTGTTGAAAGCTGGCAGACGCGAACCAAAGCATTCTGATAGGGGCATGGCAGATTGGTTGGCCGGGAGGTAGAGAGCACGACCCAATCGACGTGATAGGGCGCCAGGCGCTGCGCGCGTTCCTGGTCAGACCACCGGCTCCAATGGTCCTCCAGTGTCGCCTCTGCGAACCATTCCGGGGCGATTTTCGGATCGATGGCTGCAACGCCGCCGTCCTTGCTCCAATCGGGAAGCGCGCTGCGTTCGGCAGCGGCACGGAAGCCAAGGGTGCTTTCGTGGGGCAGCGACTGGTATCGCGGATCAAGGGCAAAAAAAGAATTGTCCGGCGTATTGCCCCGAATCCACAGAAAGGCCTGTTCCCAGGGGTTCTGTGGTGTGGACCAGGGCCACTCTACGTGAGCGAGGTCGGGATAGGTACGAATCTGCACGGTCAGCATGATGGCAGCAACGGTCCCGAAGCAGAGAATCCATGCCACGGTATGGCGGCGAAGCAGGAATTGTCCCAGCACGCTTCCCAGCACCAGAAAGAAGATGAGATAGATAAGGTGGAAGGCACGGAGCGGTTGCAAGCTGGCCAACTGGAAGGGGCCGCTGGTATGCACAAAGAGAGCGGAAAATACCACGGCGCCTGCGCCAACATAAACGGAGGTGGCGCTGACATTGCTGCAATTGCAATTCAGGCTGAAATTGCGGCGCGCGCAGAAGATCCAGGCGGCAGCCAGGGGAGGAAAGAGTCCGAACACTTCATACCACGCCCAGTGGTTCAGAAAGAAATACGACCGGCTGAGGGCGGCAGCGCGATAGCCGGCGGATGCATGCTGCAGCACAGCTAAATGCATGACGAAGAACGCCCCGGCAAATATCAACAGAGTAAGGCCAGTGAGCCAGCGCCAACGCTGATCTCGTATCAGCCAAAAGACGGCCACATACGCTACGGCATAGGCACCCATCAACGGATGCAACAGAACAGCCAGCAACAGGCAAAGAACTGTAGGAAGGGGTCTTCGTTGCAAGGCAAATACAAGGGCAAAAAGGATGACGGGCGTAGAGAAAGATCGAGCCGTCAGATACGGGTCCATAAAGAAGAGCGCAGAACCGGCCACGGGCAGCGTCATTGTGACGGCAAGAAGGGTCGTTGCGCCCCATCGCGCCTCAGAGCGTGCAAATAACTGGCAGGACAAGCGCCAACAGGCCAATAGCGTGAGCCACAGAGAAAATATGTACGTTGCAAACAGGGCTGGAAGCAAAGGCGCATGCGTCAGGCGCACAATCCACCCCAATCCTACAGAGAATAACGAGTGTTGCAGGTGGGGAAGGATGTATTCCGAATGCTGCTGAAACAGCGACGGGGAGACAATTTTTTCCACTCCAGCGACATAAATGGCTGCGTCGTCAACGAAGGGATGGTAGCCCAGAATGAACAGGGCTCCGATGGTAAGCCCAAGAATGCGGACCCAGGGTTGTTTCAGGAATTGCGCTATCGGAGTAGCGGCCGCAACTTGGCCACGGAGACTGTCATCTGCGCGAACCGGTTCGAGCACTGCGGTGGTGGGGATTGTCACAATCAGTCGAAAACATCCTTTGACATGGGAACACTATTTTGACGAGCCAGCGCGCTCTTTCGGTAGCCGCATGGGTGCTTGCCATGAGTGTAGACAGCTGTTCGGATACAAAAGTTTCGGACGTTACCTGGATGTCGCCTTAGCGTACCGAAAACTATGCAGCCAAGTCTATACATAACTTAAGGCAATTCCCTGCGGCATCAGCAAAGGGCCTCAGAGCGATTTAGAGTGATCCGGCCAAGGCCATGCGTGGCAGGTATTTAATTGGTGGCTGCTTGTGCGCTGGCCTTGAGTGCCAGCGTTTTCTTCGCAGTATCTTCCAGCGCCAGCGCCTGCGGCATCAGAGTGATTGCCTTGTTGATCATGGGATCCCATGCTGCACGGATCTTCAGGCCTTCCTCCTGGCCGAACTGCGAGGTAAAGAGCTCGCTCTTGATGCTCATGTCAATCCAGTCGCGTACACCGTTAATATCCTGATCGGTGTAGGGAATCTGTTGTTTGGTGAGGAATTGTTTGAACACCTTGATCACGTCATCATCCACCTTGAAGTCGCGCGTGATGGTGCGATCAGCAAGATAGAATTTTGCGAAGTCAAAGAACACCAGATGCTGCAGCAAAACATCCTGGAAGTGGTTCGACTTTGGTGTCTCGATCTTTACATCCGGCGTGATGCCTCCACCACCGTATACGGTGCGGCCAGAATCGGTCAGTCTGACCTCGCGGTTGGCATCGCTCTGTGGCTGGTCACCACTGTTGGTGTAGTAGTCGTACAACGAGATACCGTTGTAATTCCGTTGAATCAGGCGTCCGCTCGGCGTGTAGTAATGATACGTTGTCAGTGCCAGCCCAGTGCCTTCCGATAGAGGATATACGGTCTGAACCAGGCCTTTGCCGAAGGTGGTTTCGCCGGCGATAAGGCCGCGATCATGGTCCTGCAACGCACCTGAGACAATCTCTGCAGCCGAAGCGGTTCCGCGGTTGACCAGCACGACGATAGGGAAGCCATCGCTGGTGTTCGTACGCGGTGCACGATAGATCTGCTCGGGGAAAGAGCGGCCCTTCTGCGAAACGATGATTTGTCCTTTTTGCAGAAAGTCTCCGGCGACAGAGACGGCTTCACTCAACAGGCCTCCGGGATTGCCGCGCAAATCGAGCACCAGGCCCTGCATGCTGCCCAGACGCTGCAAAGCATCGGCTACTTCATGCCCTGTGGTTTCCTGGAAATTTGTAATGTGCATGTAGCCGATGCCTGGGCGAATTTCAAAGGCCAGATCCACGCTGTTGCGCGGAATCTCATCTCGGACCAGGTTGAACACAAGGGGCTTCGGCGCGCCTTCCCGTCCAATTGTGATCTCGACGGGTGTGCCCTTGGGTCCTTTCAACGTATTGGCAACATCGATGCTGGTCATCTTCGCGGCGGATTTTCCGTTGATGCCAAGAATGACATCGCCCGGACGAATACCAGCTTTATACGACGGTGTGCCTTCAAAAGGGGCGACCACAACGACCTTGTCACCCTGCTGCATAATCTGCATCCCAACGCCGTAATATTTGCCGTGCTCGTCAACCTTCATCTGGGCGAAGGCTTTTGGATCAAAGAAATTGGAGTGGGGGTCGAGCACGTGCAGCATGTCCGGGATGGCGCTGTCATAAATGGCAGCGTCAATTCTTTCCGTGGTCAACGGCTCTGCATAGTTCTGCGCGATCACGCTGTATGTGTTGGTGAATTGTTTTAAGTTGTCACGCAGCGAGGACTCGTCGCTGTCCGACTGCGCCCCGGCGTTTCTGCTAAAGAGCGCACCGGCTAAACCGCAGGCGGCCAGGAACACGATAAGAAGAAAGAGGGAGCGTCTGGAACGCGGATTCATGAACCGAAGGGTCCTCGTGACTCACTGAGTGCGAAGGCAGACAGCATCCGGTGAAACAGAGCGCGGGTTGCGCCTGACTTTGCCCCCTCAGTGTAGCACCGTAGATAGGAGTCCCGCTTCCGGAGAGGAAAGAAGATTTATATGCAACGGATAAAGCGAGGAAACTCTGACGCGAAATATGAGTAGAATGAAGAGCAAAGGAATCGGTCTGAACTATGCAGCGCATGGCAGCGCCAAGGTGCCCGCCAGAATGCGCTGAGCCAGCTTTGCAGTAAGCCTGGCTGACAGGCCGTAAAACATAGAGCCGATAACGATGATGCTTCGAGTAGTCCTGCGCACCGCTGTACCGTTGGCTGTTGCCGCGGTTTTTTGTCTCCCCGCAGCCGCACAGTCCAACAGTGCCGCTTCCTCCAGTACGCCAGCCAACGTGTATGGCACTCCAGTGGCGGAGATTGTTGTCCGCGTCAACGACCAGGTGATTACCAATACGGATTTGCTGCGCGCCCAGCAACAGCTGAATCAGGAAGCCAGACAGCAGAACTGGTCGGACCAGCAGTTGGCCGATCAGCAGCATAACCTGCTGCGCGATCTGATCGATAAGCAACTCCTGCTCTCCAAGGGAAAACAGCTGGGGATCACCGGTGATACGGAGTTGATTAAGAGCCTGGACGAAATCCGCAAGCAGAACCACCTTGATTCTATGGAAGCTCTGGAACGGGCCGTGCAACAGCAGGGCACTTCCTATGAAGACTTCAAAGCCAATATTCGGGACAACATCATTACGCAAACCGTTGTTCGTAATGAAGTGGGAAGCAAACTGCAGGCCTCACAGGGCATGATGCAGAAATACTACGATGCACACAAAGATGGCTTTGCCCAGCAGGAATCCATTCATCTCAGCGAGATTTTGATTCCAACCGATGCCAATGCCAGCGATGCTCAACTGGCCGCTGCCGATGCCCGGGCGAAGGACATTGAAACCAAATTGAAGTCCGGTGGCGATTTTGCTCAGTTCGCAAAACAATACTCCAGCGGTCCCACAGCGCAACAGGGAGGGGAACTGGGAGAATTCCATCGCGGAGCGTTGGCCAAGGTTCTGGAAGACCAGACCTTCAGTTTGCCGTCTGGCGGAGTTACGCAGCCGATTCGTACCAAGCAGGGTTACGTGATCCTGAAAGTCACACAGCATATTCCGGGTGGCGTGCCGACACTGCAGCAGGTGGAACCGCAGGTGGAAGAGGCTGTCTACATGGAGCAAATGCAGCCTGCATTGCGCAGCTATCTGACACGTCTTCGCGAAGAAGCTTATATCGATATTCGTCCGGGATATATCGATAGCGGCGCGAGTCCGAACGAGACGAAGCCGATCTATAGCGCCTATACGCCTCCTCAGTCAAAGAAAAAGAAAAAACAAGAGAAGGAAAGACTGGAAAAAGAGGTGCGCTACACTCGGTATCGCGGGAAAAATGTTCCCGTCGAGCTCGCCCCAGCGACGTCTTCAGCAACAACCTCTACGGCAAAGACGGCCAGTTCCAGCAGCGTAGGCTTGGTGCCTGCGACGGCGACAACCAAGAAGAAAAAGAAAATCAAAAGAGAAAAGATTCGTTACGGAAGAGCGCCGCTGAATCGTGTTTCGGATGAACAGGTCGCCGCAGCGCCGGGCGCGAATGCAGCTCCGGCAGTAGCCGAGGCGCCCGCGGATGCGAACTTAGGATCGGATGCCCAACCGCTGGGTCCGGATCTGACACATTCGCCGAGTCAGGAAGCGCCGCAAGGGAAGACGCGCCTGAGCGATGAGGCAAAGCGGAAGCGCGAAATTGCCAGGAACAAGCCAAAGCATTCCAGCAAGAAGAAAACGCACCTGGCAAACCAAAGCAATGCGTCGACTCCGCAGGAGTTAGCTACGCAAAAAGCTCAGGATGCCCCGCTTGGTTTAGATGGCGATACTTCTCAGAAACATAAAAAAGCCAAGAAGACAACGGGGAAGCCCGGTGAAAAGACCCGCTTGAGCGACGAGGATAAAAAGAAAAAGTCCTCCGATACGGAACCGGCTCAGGCGCCCGCAAGCTCTAGCAGTCCAGCTCCGCAACAATGAGCAAGTGCTGGTGGACATGAAAAAGCACAGCCAGCCGCTTCATAGCAGGGACAGAGAACACGCCGGTAACGGTGAAGGCTGAGGACGATGAAAGACTTCTTCGCCGCAGATGCAGCACAACGGCAAGGACAGGAGATTCAGTCCTACTTTGCTGTTCTTTCCAAACAGCTGCGCGACAAAAAAGATGGCGGCACCTACCTTGCTTTGGTCCTTGGGGATCGCAGTGGGCGTATCGAGGCGCGTATCTGGGACAACTGCGAGGCGCTGTCCCGCAAATTTGAAAAGGACGATGTCATCTCTCTGCGCGGCGCCATCGACACATTTGCAGGCAAACAGCAGCTCCGTGTTTTTGAAATTGCCAAAGCTCCGGCTGGGTCCTTTGATCTGGGAGATTTGCTGCGTGCGACCACAAAGAACATCGATACCATGTGGGCAGAACTGCGTAACGTTGTCGCCAGTTTTACTCAGCCGGATCTCAAACGGCTGGTATTCGCTTTTCTGGATGATCCTGATATTGCGCAACGCTACAAGACCGCACCGGCAGCAAAAATGATGCACCATGCCTGGATTGGCGGCCTGCTGGAACATGTTGTCGACCTTTGCAAGTTTTGTGACCTGGCAGCCGGCCATTTCCCGTTTATCCATCGCGATTTGTTGTTGACGGGCGCCATTTTGCACGACATTGGAAAAATTTACGAGCTTGGCTGGAAAACCAGTTTTGAGTACACAATGGAGGGGCAACTGGTCGGACATATTTCGATTGGTACCCGCCTGCTGCATGAAAAGGTAGCGTCTTTGCCGGAATTTCCTGAGCGCCTGCGTGTACTGGTGGAGCACATCATTCTGAGCCATCATGGCAGCTATGAATTTGGCTCACCAAAGTTGCCGATGATTCCCGAAGCCGTACTGCTGCATTATCTGGACGACGCCGAAGCGAAAATGCAGGCCATTCAGGAAGCATGTGCGCCACCACAGAATGGTGCGGCTGCGCCCGAGTTTCTGGATCGTGTGCGAGCGCTGGATCGCGGGCTCGTGAACACACGGCAATATCTGGCGAATGCCGCAACAAGAGAAGGTGCATAATGCCGTTTTTATTGAAGACAGAGTCCAGCGTCTACTCTTTTGCTGATTTGCAGCGCGACCATGAAACCATCTGGGATGGAGTGACCAATCCGCAAGCCGTGAAAAATCTGCGGGAAATGAAGCCCAAAGAGGCCCTGATCATCTATCACACCGGGGACATACGCACTGCGGTGGGAACAGCGGTTGTTGCCAGTGTCGATACTACAAATCCAAAGGTTCCCCTGGTGCGTATTCGCTGTGGAAAGCCGTTGACCGATCCAAAGACGCTGGCAGATATGAAGGATGCGCCTCTCTTCGCGGATTCACCTCTGCTGCGGCAAGGGCGTCTCTCTGTTGTGCCGTTGACGGAGAAGCAATACGCATGGATTTTGTCGGCTAGATGAGCTCCGGATGGTGGCTGCATAAGGCCTTCATATCTTCTCTACTTTAAAATTAATAGAAAGCCTCACAATCATTCCTTGGGATAATGATCTATGTTTCGATTTTCTACGGCAGGCGAATCACACGGAGAGTGTCTGATTGCCATGATTTCGGGCATGCCTGCGGGCGTGCCGATTGACGAAGCGAAGATGAACCGCGAGTTGTGGCGCAGACAGCGGGGTTATGGTCGTGGCGGGCGCATGCGCATTGAGCAGGACACGGCAGATCTGTTGTCTGGCGTGCGGCATGGCATGACCATTGGTTCCCCCATTGCGCTGCGCATCGAAAATCGCGACTGGAAGAACTGGACTGAAGTGTTGCCTGTCGGGCCTGGTGACCCGTTGAAACATAAAGCTGTCGCTTCGCCGCGTCCCGGCCATGCCGATCTTGCTGGTGCTTTAAAGTATGACTTTAAGGATGCGCGCTATGTCCTGGAACGTGCGTCCGCAAGAGAGTCGGCAGCCCGTGTTGCTGCCGGCGCCTTGGCCAAACAGCTTTTGCAGACGTTGAACATTCAGGTAGCGAGTCATGTGATTCGTGTCGGCAACGCAGAGTTGAATCGTGAAGCTAGCTGGGAGGAGATTGTCGGTCTGCAGGATCGCAATGAAATTCTCCTCAATTGTGTCGATGAGCCGTCGGAACAGCGCATGAAGGAAGCTGTCGATCAGGTGCTTCGTACAGGGGACTCTATTGGAGGCGTATTTGAGGTGGTTGCGCATGGCGTTCCGCCGGGACTGGGAACGTATGCGAATTGGGATGAGCGCCTGGATGGGCTCCTGGCCGGTTCCGTCATGTCCTTACAGGCAGTGAAGGCGGTGGAGATTGGACGCGGAGTGACTGCGGCTGCTTCTCTTGGTTCCCAGGTGCATGATGCGATTCATTACGAAGGTGAGCCGGGCGACGGGCAACACTTTACGCGTTTCTCCCGCGAACAGAACAATGCTGGAGGCATCGAGGGCGGGGTCTCCAATGGAGAAGACGTTGTTGTACGTGGATACTTGAAACCTATTTCCACGTTGCGCCGGCCGCTCAGCTCCATCAGCTTTGACAAGCGCGAAGAAGTGAAGGCAGCCTACGAACGTTCCGATGTGTGTGTCGTGCCCGCCGCTGGGGTTGCCGCTGAGGCGATGGTCGCTCTTACACTGGCGAAGCTGGCGATTGAGAAATTTGGTGGAGACTCTTTGCGGGAAATGGTGCGAAACTATCAGGGGTATTGCGAGCAGATCCGAGAATACTGAATATTGACAAGGAATTGGTTCCATAAAGAACGCAAGCAATGATTTATCCAATCGTGAAATATCCCGATCCTGTTTTGCAGCGCCCAGCCGAGCCCGTGATGGAGTTTGACAACAAACTTCGCCAGTTGGTCGATGATATGTTTGCTTCCATGCATGAGGCCGAAGGCATTGGTCTGGCTGCGCCGCAGATTGGCATTTCCAAACGCCTGACCGTGATTGATCTGAGTTTTCAGAAAAATCCTGAAGACAAAATTGTTCTCATCAATCCGCAGGTCATTTTGGCCGAGGGAAAACAGCACGAAGAGGAAGGGTGCTTGAGTCTTCCGGATATCCGCGACAAGGTGACCCGCGCAGCACGTGTAAAGGTGCAGGCACAGGATGCGCATGGTAAGACCTTCGAAGTGGAAGGGACAGAATTGCTGGCACGTGCCCTGCAGCATGAGATCGATCATCTGGACGGCATCCTGTTCATATATCGCATCAGCCGTCTGAAACGCGATCTGCAACTGCGCAAAATCCGCAAGCTTATCAAAGCCGGCGAGTGGTAGAGGGATGCGCCTGGTCTTCTGCGGGACTCCTGCATTTGCCGTTCCAACATTGAACGCTCTCCTGGCTGCAGGGCATACGGTCACGCTTGTTCTGACGCAACCAGACCGTGCGAGCGGTCGTGGAATGTTGCACCAGGCTTCAGCCGTCAAGCAGGCAGCGCTGGAACACAATCTTTCTATCGCGCAACCGGAGAAAATCCGGAATAATCCTGAGCTGCAGCAACAGCTGACAGCCATTGCCGCCGATGCCATTATCGTCGTAGCTTATGGCCGCATTATTCCGCCGTGGATGCTGATCCTCCCGAGACTCGGCAATCTTAATTTACACGCATCGCTTTTGCCGAAATACCGCGGAGCGGCGCCGATCCAGTGGGCCATTGCGCGTGGAGAATTGGAAACCGGCGTGACCACCATGCGTCTTGACGAAGGGCTAGATACAGGAGACATGCTGCTGCAGCGCAGTGTTCCCATCGAGCCTGAGCAAACATCCGCGGAATTATTTCCCGCGCTGGCGGAGCTCGGTGCCAGGTTGATGATAGAAACATTGGCTGGGCTGGAAAAGGGAACACTGATAGCGACGCCACAGGACGATTCTTTCGCAACACTCGCGCCAATTTTGCAACGTGAAGATGGCCACATGGATTGTGCGATGACGGCCAGGGAGCTTTACAACCGGTGGCGAGGATTTCAACCCTGGCCCGGAGCTTACGGATTTTTCCGCGAAATGAAATTTACTGTGCATCGTATGTGCCTCGCTGCTGCACCGGCACAGACTTCCGCCCAACCGGGAACGCTGCTGAGTCTGGATCATCGCCTATGGCTCGCTTGTGGCAAGGAGACATGGGTTGAGCTGCTTGAAGTGCAACTGGAAGGAAAAAAGCGAATTTCGGCAACAGACTTTCTGCATGGGCATAGACTGTCTTCCGGTGAGCGACTGGCCTAGCAACCGGAAAATAAACCATGACAGCAAATATCGCGCCAGCACGCCATGCAGCATTTCACATCCTGCAGAAGATCCATGCCGGGAAAGAAAATAGCGATACGCTGCTGCATAGTGCATGGATGCAGCCGTTGTCGCAACTCGATAAAAATCTTTGCACTGCGTTGGTGCTGGGTACGCTTCGTTGGCAAACAATTCTGGATGCGATGATTCGGCAACGATTGTCGGAACCATCGATCCAATTGCCGAATCCTGTCAGCTTGGCATTGCGGTTAGGGGCATTTCAATTGCTCTTTATGGACAGGATTCCAGCACACGCAGCCATCTTTGAATCTGTCGAATGGGTGAAACAATCCGAAAATCCACGCGCCGCTGGGCTGGTCAATGCTGTGTTGCGAAAACTGGCAACTACGTCGAAACCCATCGAAATCTCAGAGGAGCAAGCCTATCCTGAGTGGATCGTACAACGATGGCGAAAAAATTATGGAGACAATACTGCACAGAAGATATGTTTTGCCGGCCTGCAGGAACCGGCTGTATCTCTACGTGTTTTCGATCCGTCTGTTGTCGATGAGTTGATTGCCGATGGCGTTCAACTGAATCCCGGCGCATTCCTCTCCCAGGCGAGGATCGTGGTTTCCGGAGATGCGTCCGCTTCGCGTGCCGTGCGGGATGGTCACGCGCAGTTTCAGGATGAGGGTTCGCAGCTGATTGCGGAGTTATTGGGCCAAGGCAAGCAAATTCTGGACTGCTGCGCGGCACCCGGTGGGAAGACTGCAATTCTTCTGGAAAATAATCCGCAGGCCAAGCTGATCGCCTGCGATGTCAGTCCCGCACGCCTCAAAGCAATGCGGCAGCGCCTCGCTCGACCCGAATGGCAGCAACGCATCGAATTTCATGTGGCGGACGCGGAGCATTTGCCGGAGATTGGATACTTCGATCGAATTCTCTGCGATGTTCCTTGCAGCGGCACGGGAACTTTGGCGCGCAATCCTGAAATTCGCCATCGTCTGCAGCCGCAGGATATATCGCGCCACGCCATGAGACAGCGCGGCATTTTGACGGCAACGTTGCGCAGGCTTGTTGTGGGTGGCCGGCTGCTGTACGCGACCTGCTCACTGGAGCCGGAAGAGAACGAGGATATTGTTCGAGCTTGTCTTGAAACCAATGGGCGCTCGCATGCGACCTATGCTTTGGTCGATTTGCAGGCGGAGTGCGAAGATCGAATGCGACAAGGCGTCATCGCAGGGGCATCGGCGGAGTATTTGTTGGCAACAGGTTTTCGTGCAGGATATTTACGAACGCTTCCCGGAACCCATCCAGGAGACGGATTTTTTGCGGCGTTGATCGAACGTACAAATTGACGATGTATCGGTCTTTATTTAGTGCTGCACGATTAGCTGAATCGTTGCCCCAGCAATAACCCGGCTGTCCGCCTCCGGGATTTGAGCAATGACGGTGCCCGAAGGTACTGGCGGTTGTGGCGGCGCACTGGTCGTACCGATTTGCGGTACAGGAGGGATAGCAGTATTTGTTTCTTCGATGGGCGCCAGTTTGAATCCTGCATGCATCACGGCAAGCGCCGCTGCAGTAAAGGATTCGCCTGTCAAATTTGGCATGACGTATGCCGATGCAGTCTCCGAAGCCGGAGCTGCCAGCAGAATATCCACGCGCGGACGTTCCACGGCTTTCGCGTGCTCCATCGGGCTTTGTGCGATGACTGTACCGGCGAGAGCATTGGCATAGGGCAGAGACGTAATATTTCCAAGCTGCAGTCCGCTGCGCCGAATCGTGATCGTTGCAAGCCGTGCGTCCATGCCGGTTATGTTTGGTATCGTTACATTTTGCGGACCAAGACTCTCTGTTACACGCACATGCCACGACCGGCGCACTAGTGTGCCTGCCTGGGGACGCTGGACCAGAATATGGCCGGCAGGAGTGGTTGCACTGTAGAAGTGATCCGCGACACTCAATTCCAGGCCGCGCGTTCGTGTTTGCTCCAGCGCCTGCGCAATCGTAAGCCCGGAGAGATTCGGGATACGCACTTCTGCCCCGTGAATTGCAAGGCGCATGGTGATCAGGGCAGAGAGCAGCGCGATAACAACTAATGCCAGCCCGGCGAGAATAATGCGAAAGATATGGCGCACGCTAGGCCTAGTTTACATACTCAATGACATATTCAATTTTTGCAGTCTTTGAGATCATGCCTGCGACAGAACAATACTTGTCTTCCGAAAGACGGACTGCGTGTTCCATTGATTTGGCGGCAACTTTCCCGCTAACACGATAAATCAAGCGAACCTTTGTAAAAACCCTCGGTGGCTCTCCAGCTTGTTCCGCAACAGCAGAAACAGAGAGTCCCGTGAAGGGTTCGCGCTTTTTGTTCAGAATGGAGACGACATCGATCGCGGTACATCCGCAGAGTCCCATCAGCACAATTTCCATCGGGCTAGGGCCCTGGGTGTGGGCCTCATCGCCGTCCAGAAGTATTGTGTGTGCGCTGTGAGAAGTTGCATCGAAAAGCATGCCGCTTTTCCAGATAACGTTGGCTTGCATTCCAGTGTTACTCCTTTCGGTTGGTAGCCGGTGCACAGGGTTCAACGCCGGTTGTCTGTTGCGGGTTCGGGATGAATAAAAACGCGTGTGATTTCAGGCAGCTCAGCTTTTACAGCATCTTCGAGAGTCGTAATCAGGGAATGAACTTCGGCCATGGGCGTATCGTCAGCAAGCGTGCAATGACACGCCACACGCAGATGCTCGCCGATCAATCCAATGGCAACATCATGGACATCAAGTATCTCTGGAAAGGTGCGTGCAATGCTGCGCAGACGTACTTCAATTGCATGATCGGCAGACTGGCGTGCATGGCGCTCAATGGTGGTATGTTCGCCTTCAATATGTGTCAGGATCGATCGGATTTCAGGGATTTCGGCGCGCATTTCCGCTTCGATGCGCGTGACCAATTCATGAGCTGCGCGGAGCGTGAGAGACTCCGGTACTTCCAGATGTTGCTCCAGATGCAACTGGCCATTCCAGTCCTGCACGCTGACATCGTGAACAGAAAGATTATTGTGCGCTGCTACAGCGCGGACCCTATCAAAAATACTTTCCGATCGGCTGGAGCGAGGGACGGCATAGATAACGACATCGGCAGCCGGCAACACGCGATGAACGGCAGTCGTCACGTTTTCTTTGATGAGCTCTGAGCGCTGAAAGCTGATGTTGCGCGCCATCGCCAACTTAAGATCAACGAAGTACTGATTGCCGGAACGCCGCAGGCGCACTCTCTCTATGGCCAAAATACCTTCCGTGCGTGCCAATTCTTCCAATATCTTGCGGCGAGATTCCCTAGGGGCAGTATCTATCAATACATCAATGGCTTGACGCGTTAATCTCCAGCAGACCTTGAGGATGATGACGGAAACGACGACCGCCGAAAGAGGATCGCCCAATCGTAACCATGCCAAATGCAGATGCGTCCCAAGATAGTTTGCCAGCAATCCAACGATGACGGCGAGGCTGGACCACATATCCATGCCGAAATGCATGGCATCTGCTTCAAGGGCCGGACTGCCAGTGTGGGTTGCGACGCGTCCTAATGCGCGAGATCGAAAAAAATCCACGACCATGGAAAGCAATAAGACGGCAAACGGCCAGACAGAAATTCGAACGGCGTAATGCTCTAAAAAAATACGCCGAACCGCTTCCGTCATGATCCAGATGACGGAACCAAGCATGAGAAGGGTCTCTGTAAATGCCGCCAGGTTTTCTATCTTCTCGTGACCGTAGGGATGGTTTTCATCTGCAGGAAGATCGGAAAAGGAAACAGAAGTCAGGGTAATGAGAGATGCAACCAGGTCCAACGCAGAGTGCGCTGCCTCAGAAAACATGCCGATACTACCGCTGTAGATCGCTGCGAGCAGCTTTAAGACCGTGATACCGCAAGCTGCGAGCACGGAAATAAACGCAGTGCGCATCTTCTCAAAACGCGAAGAGTGTTTCTCCGTCATTGGGTTTGCGCGTGTCATGCTACAAAGGGTTTATGGGATCCGTTGCGTGTGCCTATGGTTTCACGGCTCGATAGAGTCCAGCAATGCCAAAGGTATATGGCGTCCAGGATACCTGGCTGAACCCGCAGGCACGCATCATGTCCACCATTGCATCCGGTGAAGGGAAGCGGTGTACCGACTGGGGCAAATACGCGTAGGGGCCTGCTGTTCCTGAGAGAAATCTGCCGATGCGCGGCAGCACGTGGCGAAAATAAAACTGATACAGTTTTCCCTTCATCCCGCTGGGTTCACTAAAGTCCAGAATTCCAATTTCGCCGCCAGGCCGCAACACTCGATAGATCTCGTGCAGCCCTGCGTTGTAGTTGGCCAGATTGCGAAATCCAAAGGCGGTTATCACCAGATCTGCCGTATTATCGGTCAGCGGCATGGCCAGGGCATCGGCCTCAATTGCGATTGCGTTGTGTGCCATCAACTTCTTCTGCCCGCGCACTAACATGGCATGCGCGAAATCCATTGCCAGCACGGGCGTACCGGATTGCGGCCGGTGATGCAGCAATGCCAGCGTCATGTCTCCCGTGCCGCAGCAAAGGTCGACGATGGTTGCTTCCGGCTGTTGCAAGATGTGTCGAAAATTGCGTGCAGTTCGCCGCCACCACAGGCGGTCGATGTTCGCAGAGAGTACATGATTCAGCAGGTCGTAACGTGGCGCAATTTCATTGAACATCGATTGCACCGCACGGCCGGCGCTTTGTTCGTTGGCTGCGCCTTGCGGCTCTGCTCCACGGGCTGGCATGTTACGCTCCGATTTTCCGTACGGATTCCAGCATAGTGTGGATAGCGTTGCGCAGTTCCCGGGTGGTTACATCCGTTACAACGACTGCTTTTCCGATCCTGACGGGAAGAATGAAATTGCGTGTATGGGAGAGGTTTTTCTTGTCTGCCGCAGTCAAGTCGAGCAGACGTTCCGTGCTGGCCTTAAATTGTGGCCACGGTCCAAAACGAAGCATCAGGCGCTCGATGCGGTCGGCTGTTTTTTCGCTCAGGACGGATCGCGCTACGGCAAGCCGCAGTGCAGCGATCATGCCCCACGCGACTGCCTCACCGTGCAATAGCACGCGATACTCTGTCGCCGATTCAATGGCGTGGCCCACCGTGTGTCCCAGATTCAACAGCATGCGCTGGCCGGACTCACGTTCATCCGCGCTGACGATTTTTGCTTTAATGCGAATCGAAGCGTGGATAGCGTATGTAAGTGCGTCCAGGTCTCCACGCAGCAACGCATCGGCATTCTTTTCCAGCCACGTAAAGAGCGCTGCATCGCCCAGCACTGCAGCTTTAATGCTTTCCATGATGCCAGCCCGCAACTCTCTTGGCGGCAGCGTCGAGAGGAGTTCTGGATCGACGATGACAATGGCGGGATGGTGAAAGCTGCCGATAAGATTTTTCCCGACACGCAGGTTGACGCCCATCTTGCCGCCCAGGGAAGAGTCAATTTGAGCCAGATACGTGGTCGGTACTTGCACACACGGGATGCCTCGCATGTAGATGGCAGCCAGAAAACCCGCCAGGTCTCCTGTAACGCCTCCGCCGAAAGCGATCAGCAAAGAATCACGGCGTGCTCCGGCATGAACCAGTTCCTCTGCCAGCTTTTCGACGCGAGAAAGCCGCTTGTAACGTTCCCCGGAGGGAAGAAAGAGCACAGTTGGTGCGTCCTCATCAGACGAGAAGGATGCTAAAAATCGTTCATGCCATAAGGCCCAAATCTCGGGCGTGGTAACGACAAACAGTTTTCCCTTGGCAACGCCGGTCTTGCGCAGCTTACAGGACAAAGTCCGGAGCAGTCCCGGCTTCACATGAACGACGTATTTCCCACTTGCAGCTTGGACAGAAATTTTGGACACAGTGTTTTCATCGTATCGCAGGGAAGAAAACATTTCTCACAGACATTCGATGCGTCTTCGATTTCAGTCCAGCGGCGTGCTAGTCTCAATCGGTGGGAGTTCCATCGCAGGTCGATTTTGTCGTCGTAGGAGCCGGTATCGCCGGACTGCGTGCCGCCATTACCCTGGCAGCTTCCGGCAAGGTTCTGGTAGTCACCAAAGAACAGGCCGCTGAATCGAATACGCAATATGCCCAGGGCGGAATTGCCGTTGCGATGGGGGGAGAAACAGATATTGCACTCCATTTGCAAGACACCGTTGCGGCCGGCGATGGATTGGTGGATGAGGCGGCTGCAGCTGTCCTGGTGCGCGAAGGCCCCTTGCGCGTGGAAGAGTTGCTGACCTGGGGTACGGCCTTTGACCGCGATCAAGGCGAGCTGATGCGGACACGCGAAGGTGCTCACAGCCTGCCCCGCATCCTGCATGCCAATGGTGACGCTACGGGCCGCGAGATTGGCCGCGCACTGCAGCAACATGCCGTCAGCGATCCACGCATCACGCTGCTGGAATGGGCAACCACAACGGATCTGCTGATGCGAAACGGTCGCGTGATTGGGTTGTCGCTGCTGGATCGTGATGGGGTAAAGCACAGGGTAGCGACGCGCGCCGTTTTGCTGGCCAGCGGAGGTGCAGGACAGGTCTACAGCGACACGACCAATCCCCACGTAGCCACAGGCGATGGCATCGCAATGGCGTACCATGCCGGAGCCGAAATCTCCGATATGGAGTTTTATCAGTTTCATCCGACGGCGCTGAACCTCCCGGGTGTCCCGCGCTTTTTGATCTCGGAAGCGTTGCGTGGCGAAGGCGCTTTACTGCGCAATCATCGCCAGGAGCGTTTTATGGATCGCTATCATCCCTTGCTCGAATTGGCTCCGCGCGACGTTGTGGCGCGCGCCATTACGCAGGAGGGTCTTGGCCGCGAACCCGGCGAGATGCTGCCTGTCTATCTCGATATGCGGCATGTGACTGGCATGGACTTGAGCCAGAGGTTTCCAGGTATCTCGGCGTTTCTACGGCAACATGGATTGGATCTCTCCCGCGACTTGATTCCCGTGCGGCCTGCGGCCCACTACCTGATGGGTGGCGTGCGCACAGACCTTGACGGGCGAACATCGTTGCCGGGACTCTATGCCGCAGGCGAGGTTGCCTGTACAGGAGTCCATGGGGCAAATCGCCTGGCCAGCAATTCGTTACTGGAGGGGCTGGTCTTCGGCGCGCGTGCCGGAGAAGCTATGCGAAACGAAGGGCCATCCGTTGCCCGGTTGGAACCGGCGCAGACAATGGAAACAGGGAACGACACAGCCGCTTTGCATTCGCTTCGGACATCTCTGCGTGAGGCAATGTGGTGCGATGCCGGCCTGCTGCGGAACGAACAGGGTCTGCGTGCGATGCAAGACATGTTGTTGGCGATAGAGAGACAGCTTCCAAAATCCGATACGCGCGAGGCGACGGAGCTACGCAACCTGCATACAGTGGGTACCTTGATCGTTCAATCTGCTCTGGCGAGACAGGAGTCGCGCGGTGCGCATGCGCGCACGGATTATCCTGAGAAGCAACCCGGCCAACCGCTTCATTCTTCCATTCATCATGGGCGTGTCCGCTTTATTCCATTTACTGAATAAGAAACTCACCGAACAAAAAGCTTATTCCGTCAGGCTTTCTGCAGGTTGGTTCTCAGAGCGCCGCGGACGTATCAGCACGGATAGCAGCATTGTGATGGAGATCACGGCTCCCAAAACGCCAAGCGAGACGGCAATGGGAATCTGTATCACGTGGCTGAGCAGCATTTTTGCACCCACAAAGAGAAGGATGGCGGCCAGTCCGTAGTGCAGCAGGTGAAAGCGTTCCAGCAGGCCGGCAATTACAAAATATAGAGAACGCAGCCCCATCACAGCGAAGATGTTGGAGGAGTACACGACAAACGGATGATGGGACACGGCCAGAACCGCAGGAATCGAGTCCAGGGCGAAGAACAGGTCGGCCAATTCAATGACAAGGAGAACCAGAAACAGAGTTGTACAACGCAGGGAACCTTGTTCCCGCACAAAAAAATGGTCTGTTTCGGTGTTTGCTGACAAGGGTAAATATTTTGCCAGAAGCATAACCCATCGCGGCTGTTTCCCGGTCTGCTTCACGTTTTGTTTCAGCATTAAACGCAGAGCAGCAATCAGCAGGATGGCGCCAAAAACGTAGTTCATCCAGGCAAAAAGATGTACCAGTGTAAGCCCTGCGGCAATCATGGCGGCTCGCATCACAATCGCTCCCAGCACACCCCAGAAAAGTATCCTGTGTTGCTGTCTGGAGGGCACGCCAAAAGAGCGGAAAATTATGAGAAAGACAAACATGTTGTCGATGCTGAGAGCTTCTTCGATGCCATAACCGGCCAGATACTCAGCCGCAAATTGCGGTCGCAAGGCATATCCAATGAAGACGGCAAATAGTAGCGCGGCTGTAATCCAAACCAGCGTTAGCCATAAGTCAAAGTGATATGCGGGATGCTTTTGTGCACGACGCGTGACGCCGTGGTCCAGGCCCAGGAGTGCAAATATGAGCAAATGAAAGACGATCCAGAGCCATAAAGGTGCAGAGCCGAGCATGTGCCGATGCTAACCCAGTCTCTTGCGATTGCGAAGCTTGTGTTGCTGGAATTTCTTCGATGTTCAGCGCTGATTGAGTAAGCCAATCGTAGTCAGTACCGTCTGCCCTGAAACGGTCAGACTATGCGCGCTGATCTTGTCCATTGTGTCTTCTGCCGTGTGGTGGTAGCCGTCGGGATGCATGAAGTCGTGCGGGCCGTAGTCGATGTCAATGATGTCGGCCGTCGGTACACCGCGCTGGACGAATGGCAGTTGATCATCCGATACCGTGTCTTGCCGGGTAAAGAAATAAGATTGATAGTCATTCTGCTCGGCGGCTTTGTAGATCAGATCTTCCAGCCATGGAGTGGAGTTCATCTCGCGCGAGATATCCAATTGCTTATCGCCGATCATGTCTGTCAGCAAATAGGCCTTGATGCGTTTGAGCGTGCCATCGCGATCCCACTTGGCGGCCAGATGGCGGCTGCCATAGAGCGAGTCGGAGTCTGACCATTGTTGAATGGCTTCTTCGCCATCAAAGAAAACCAGCCAGACGCTGTAGCCGTCCAGGGTTCGTCCACGCAGCTGGTTGGCCAGTTCAACCAGCAGGCCCACCGTTGCACCGCCGTCATTGGCTCCCACAAAATGAATATTGCGCAGGGGGTAATTGGTTTCGTAATGCGAAGCGACAACGATGATCCCATTTTTTTTACCGGGGAACTTCACAATAAAGTTGTGCATCGTTAACGGTCCAATCGGCGTGCTGGCGGTGAAGGTGTCTTCTTCCAGATTGCCCTTCGCATTTTCCGCGGCAAAGTGTTGCTTAATAAAGTTCTCTGCGCAGACATGGCCCGGGCTGCCAATCCAGCGCGGCCCGCAGGCGACGAATTTATCTGCATATTCATAGGCCAGGTTGCCATTAAACCGGCTCGTTGTGTGTTCGGCGGCAGGAGACGCAACATGTTTGGGATGGATCGCTGCAAATACTGACGGGACAAGAAACGCAACAGCGACAAGGCAAATCGTCGAAAACAAGCCTTGAAAATATGGAATCAAGGAACCCAAGGGACCGTGACGCATCAAGCCTCCTTCTTCGCTCGTTTTTTGCGCTGGTCTGGGTGTGCCAGATGTGCGACACCGACACTGACAAGGTAGAGAAGCAGCATGGGGGTCGCAAAAATACACATCGTCAACGGATCGGGGGTCGGGGTAACGATGGCCGCAATAATAAAGATGGCCATGATGGCGTAACGAATATTCTTCAGCAGGAATTTTGAACTGACGAGGCCAAAGAGAGATAGAAAGAAGACCAGGATTGGCAACTCGAAAATAATACCCAGGCCGAGAATAACGGTGGTAAACAGCTCCGTATATTCGTCAATCGTGACCATGGGCCGAAACTGCTTGTTGTAGCCAATCAGAAACTCCAAAGCCCCTGGGAAAACAAATCGATAACCAAAAAATGCACCGGTAAGAAAAAGAGCGATGGTTGCCGCCATGAAAGGGACGACATATCGCTTTTCACTTTGATAGAGGCCCGGTGCGATGAACAGCCATACCTGATACAAAATGAACGGTGCCGCAAGAATGATGCCGCCCACCAGCCCGATCTTTATATAAAAATTAAAGCCGTCGACAGGATTTGTGTATACGAGGTGCGTGTCCAGATTGTGGGCGTGCAGAGCTCGCGTGATGGGATCGATCATTAACGCGGATAGCTGTACGTGAAAGCCGTAGGCGACAAAAAAACCTACACCGATAGAACCGAGGGAATACACCAGTCGCTTGCGCAACTCCTGCAGATGTTCCAGCAGGCTCATGCCAGGAAGTTCTGCGCGTCCGCTTACAGCATTGCGGGCGCGATCCATCAGATCATCCATGACGGTCACCCATGAGTCGCTTCCACCTCAGACGGAGCGATGATATTTTCCGCATGCGAAGCAGAATTTGCAGGAGAATTTTGATCCGCCGGCGCCAGGCTGCTTTCCGGGTTTGCTTCCGTCGCCGGGGGTAGAGCCTCACGCGGCTCCGAACCGGCAGCAGGCTGAATCGTGAGTGGTTTTTCTGATTCGGTTGGTTCTGTGGTTGCTAATGATTCTGTAGTTGCTAATGATTCTGTAGTTGCTAATGATTCTGTCGGTGCCATTGGGTCGGTAACGGGTAGTTGTTCCACCGCTGTGGGCTGGATTACCGGCTCCGCAGTAATCTTCTTTTGGCTTTCGTTGATATCGACCTGACGCAGTTCTTCTTCAATTTGGAACTTGAATTCGTTGCTGGCCCGCCGGAACTCCCCGACCAGACGCCCAATCTGGCGGCCAATCTCAGGCAGCTTCTTCGGCCCGAAAATAATCAAGGCCAACAGAAAGATAAAGATAGTATCGGGCAAACTCATTGTTCTCCATCATACTCAGTGGCGTATGCCCAAACAAATACATGCATGTCAGAGAAACATCAGGTAGTTAAGGTACCCGCCATCCCGTGCCAGAAGATGCTCATAGGGAGTACGAAAAAAAGTAGCAACAGATTGCCGGCATATTACAATTTCATTAAGAAAGATGTTCTGAAGGTGCTTCCTGAAGACCTTCGGTCGCATCCAATTAAGTGGTTGCAACAACCCCGTGGATTGGGCGCATTTGGCAGAAACCTGCCACCTGCGTAGTGAATCCACTGCAGCCAGTTTGTTTGCTTTCAACATCCCCGTTTCGTGCAGATTGAAGTCTGCGACGGAACTGAAGGCGGAGACCCAATGAGTACCGTATTAGAAGCCGTTGCTGACGTACGTGAGCAATCCAGTTGTTCTCTCGATGATTATCTGGCAATGCCAGATCACAGCATGGATCGGCGCATCGCAGCCGCTCGTGCAAAGCTAGGCCGTGAAGCTGTCGTCCTGGGTCATCATTACCAGCGGGATGAGATCATTCGCTTTGCCGATCACGCGGGCGACTCCTACAAACTGGCCAAGATTGCCTCCGAGGCCAAGGGTAAATACATCATTTTTTGTGGCGTGCATTTTATGGCGGAAAGCGCCGATATTCTTGCCCAGCCTCATCAGCACGTGGTGCTGCCGGATCTGAATGCAGGCTGTTCTATGGCCGACATGGCGGATATTTCTCAGGTGGAAGCATGCTGGGACAAGCTGACCGCTGCCGGACTGACGGCACCCGCTGCGGGCGGCATGGTGCCGCTTACCTACATGAACTCCACCGCTGCAATCAAAGCCTTCTGCGGCGAACGGGGAGGATTGGTCTGCACCTCTTCTAACGCGCAGGCTGCTTTTAACTGGGCTTTCGCGCGTGGTCAGCGCATCCTGTTTCTACCGGACCAGCATCTGGGCCGCAACACGGCCCATGCCATGGGGATTCCGCCGCAGGAAATGGTGGTTTGGGACCCATATCAAATCAACGGGGGTTTGATGCCGGAACGCCTTCGCGCCGCGCGGGTCATCCTGTGGAAAGGGCACTGTTCCGTACACCAGCGCTTTTTGCCGGAGCACGTCGATCAGGTGCGCGCAAAGTATCCGGGCATTCAGGTAATCGTACATCCGGAGTGCCGGCTGGAAGTATGCCAGAAGGCTGATGGCATCGGTTCCACCGAGCGGTTGATTGAGATGGTGGAAAAGGCTCCCGAGGGCTCCATGTTTGCTATCGGAACGGAAATCCATCTTGTGAACCGTTTGGGCAAGCGCTTTGCGCCACTGGGCAAGAAAATTATCACTCTGGACGATTCTGGTTGCCTGTGCACGACCATGTTCCGCATTTCCCCCCAGCATCTGGCCTGGGCGTTGGAAAATCTGGTGGATGGCAACGTTGTCAACCGCATCCGCGTCAGCGAGGATGTAAAGCATTGGGCACACGTCGCGCTGGATCGTATGCTGGAGATTCGAGGGTAACGGATGAGAACATTTTCACTGGACGAGGCACAGACACTGATCCCGGTGCTGGAAGCATTGCTGAAACGCGCCATGCAATCCAGGGAATCTGCGGAGACAGTGGAGCGGGAAATGCAACAACTCAGCCAGCGCATCTTCTTGAATGGCGGAATGCTGGTTTCCGTGGCGCAGGTAGCTCGCCGTCGCGCGGAACACGATACGGCGGTGCAACAAGTCAAAGACACGCTGCAGGAGATGGATGCCATCGGTGTTCAGGTGAAGGATATCGAGAAGGGATTGCTGGATTTTCCCTGCCGGCTTGGCGAGGAAACAGTTTTGTTGTGCTGGAAGATGGGCGAGACGGAGATCACACACTGGCACACCGTCGATGCCGGTTTCCCCGGCCGCCAGCCTATCGACGAACGCTTTCGGAGAGGGCAAAAGCAAAAGCCGAATTAAATTGTCCTCAGCTATAGCCATGCATCAGATATCAATGGCCTGCACGTACCGGTAACCTTCATTGCGAAAATTTCAATATTGATTCGATCCAGCTTGCATTGGGAATCGCTTTCGTAAAATTCCTGAGTTTTCTGAAATGATGAAGGAGAGGTTCTTCCTGCATTATGCGGCGCATCCTGTTGTTATTCGGCTTGGTTGTGTTGGTTGCTGGCACGGTGCATGCGCAGGATAACTATGAGATCCAGGTCTACGGATCTGAGACCGTTCCGCCGAAGACGACAATGGTAGAACTACACAGCAACTACACCATCTCTGGGTTCAAGACCTACCAGGAGGGTGTTGCACCAGACAATCACGCAGAACATGAGACTGTGGAAATTACCACTGGCTTGAATGATTGGGCCGAAGTTGGTTTTTACATCTTTACCAGTTCGCGCGACGGCATGGGATTGCAATGGGTGGGGGATCACATCCGGCCTCGCGTGCGCGTACCTCCCAGTTGGCATTGGCCAGTCGGCGTTAGCATTTCCAATGAGATCGGCTATCAGCGCGCATTGTTCTCAACGGATACGTGGACGTGGCAGATCAATCCCATTGTGGATCAGCAGACAGGCCGGTGGTATTGGTCGATCAATACGATTCTGAACCGGTCCTGGCATGGGCAAAGTGTCAACCAGGGCGTCACTTTTAACCCGGCGGCAAAGATCAGTTATGACATCACAAAGAAAGTTGCCGCAGGTGTGGAGTATTACGCCAACTATGGCCAGTTGGGCGATTTTTTGCCGCTCCATGACCAGCAGCAACAAATTTTCCCTGTTGTGGATCTCTACGTTTCACCAAAGTGGGAGTTCAACTTTGGTGCCGGCATTGGTCCAACGGCGTCCACCGAACATTGGATCGTGAAGGCAATCGTGGGCCGGTACTTTTCCTGGGGCCGAACGAAGGCAACAGATTAGTGGCTCGTTATCCCAAAGCCGATTTTCTTTAAAAGCCTGATTTCAAAAAAAATCCAGAAAAGGCTGCTTACGTTAGACAGCCTTTTCTTGTCAGAGACTCAGGGCATCGTATGCAGTATCTGTGTCTGGGCCGTACACTTGAACAAGAAATCTATAAGGGAACGTTGCCGGAGAATTCACTCTTTGTTGAGTAGCTGCCCCATGATGCATAAGTCTGTTGCGATTCGTCTTTCATTGCTTTTGCTTCTCGCGATTCTACCGGGGGTAATAGGTTGTGCCGGCTTTTTCATTCCGCCTTGTCAGGCGAACAACGACTGCAACAACACGCCAACTTCAGCGAACTATGTCTATGTGGCCAACCAGACCACGAATACCGTTGCAGGGTTTTCTCTTACCACCGGAAAACTTGCAACGCTGTCAGGTTCTCCGTTTGCGCTGCAGGGCTCCCCGGCTGCGATGGTAACGACACCCGGGGGAACGCTGCTCTATACGGCTCTCACCTCCGGATCGGTCTATGTGTATACCATTGGCACCAATGGCGCACTGACGATCGGCAATAATGGAACCGTTGTTGCTTCGACTCTATTGACGACGAATATGGCGATCGATAAGACAGGCGGATGGCTCTTTTTGGTGTCCAGCTCATCGCCGCAGCTTTTGGAATATCAGATCAACACCAGCACGGGAGTGCTGACGGCACCCACGACTGCAAGCTATACGCTGACCGGTGGCGCCCCGACGCAGATCTACGTGACTCCGAACAATGCGTATGTGTATATCGGACTCGGTACAGGGGGCGTCGATATATTCACATTGAATTCCACGACAGGGGCACTGAGCAACCATCAGCATTTGAAATCGTTGAATTCCACGACGGGTGCAGACAATGCAATTGGTTCTGACGCGAATTCCAAATTTTTGTTCGTTGGGGAAACCGGAAGCGGAATTCGTTCCTTCACCATCGGAACCAATGGAGGCCTGTCGGAGGTAAGCGGGTCGCCTTTTAAAGCTGGCCTTGGCCCAGCTTCGATTGTGATGGATCCAACGAATGCCTATGTATACATTGCTAACAAGACAGCAAGCAGCGTCGCTGGATATACGCTCGGCTCAGCCGGAAAATTGACCCAGCTCAGCGCTTCTCCATTTACGGCCGGAACCAGTCCGATATCCATGTCGCTGGATGCGACCTCTACATATCTTGCGGTCGCTTCGTCAGGCGGCAGCCCCGATCTGCAGATATTCAGCTTTGATGCTGCTACACCAGGCACGTTGGATGCTGCATCAAACGCGACAACAGGAACCGATCCAACCGGCCCGATTGCTGTATCCGTTGCCCAGTAAGATAAGACGGGTGTGGAATTTTTTACCGTTGTTAAGATGCTGTTCTGTCAGTGATATCCTGACATTGTTTGAATGTGGATGAAATTCTGCCTTAAAACGAATCGATTGGTAACGCAGCGTGCAAGAGGTCTGCGAACCATTCTTTGGCGCACCACGCAAGTTTCTGCAGCCTTCTCTCTGCTGTTCCCCATTCTGTTCATCGGATGCGGGCGCTTACGCCCTCATCACAATTATGAATATGTATATGTCTCGGCCATGAGGCCCGTGTATCTTCGGGATCGCGTCGCTCCTGTTTCCAACCACACCGCGACGGTGATCAATGGAGAGCGGCTGCAGGTTCTGGAACACATTCACCGTTTTGTGAAAGTGCAGACAGCCCAGGGCGCTGTCGGTTGGATTGAAGATCCTGCCGTGATTGACCAGACGGCGTATGACGCCTTTGCTGCACTGCAGGTCCAACACGCGCAAGATCCCGTAATTGCCGACGCAATTTTGCGCGATGATATGTATATGCATCTGGCTCCAGGTTTGAAGACGGAGCATTTCTATCTGATTCCGGCGAATACAAAACTAGCGATGCTGAGGCGTGTTTCGGTACCCAAAGATGGGGCAGAGCCTGTCGTGCCGCAGGCCAAACCAACGGTTTTGATCAGGAAGGCCATCCCACGCAAGAAAACCGAGAAAGCCGCAGAAAATAATGGCGAACCGAATATACCTCTGTCGCAGGTTCCCATGTACGACTGGTGGCTGGTACGCGATCGCGCAGGACATACGGGCTGGATGCTGGGGCGGCATCTGGATGTAGACGTTCCGGATGACGTGGCACAGTATGCGGAAAGCCAGCGCATGGTCGGCGCTTACGTTCTACGCACGGTCAATGATCCGGATTCCGGCAAGCCAAACGGGCAGGTTCCAGAGTATGTCACCGTTTTAGCTCCCTATAGAGACGGCCTACCGTATGATTTTGACCAGGTCCGGGTCTTTACCTGGGATATCAAGCATCATCGCTACGGGACGGCCTTCCGGCAACGCAATCTGGCCGGGTATTTTCCAGTCACGATCAGGCAACAGAATTTTGGCAGCGGGCCGGAGCCAAGTTTTTCCATAAAGGTTGCTGCCACCAACAATGTTTCGATCGATCCTGCGACGGGTGAGATGCACCCGGCACAGACAGAACTGCTGACTTATCGCATGGAAGGCAACCTCGTCCGCCGCGTCCTCCCTCCCGGAACCAGCGCAGCGATTCCCCACAATAATGCCCGCGCGCATACGCACGCACATCATCGCAAACCTGCTTAGGCGCACCTGCCAGGGAAACTGGTCTAGCCAAGAAGCCCGGCAATTGCTGCGACAACGCGCTCCTGTTCCGCGCCTGTGAGTTCCGGAAACATGGGGAGCGCCAGCACCTCTTGCGCCGCTCGCTCGCTTTCTGGGAAATCGCCATGTTTGTAGCCTAGATACTGCAGGCATTGTTGCAGGTGCAGTGGAATGGGGTAGTAGATCTCCGAACCAATCTTTTGTTCGGACAGGAAGGCCTGCAGCGCATCGCGCCGGGTAACGCGAATCACGTATTGGTGGAAGACATGCGTACCGCGTGGATCGATGAAGGGAAGCACAACTCCATGCTGTGGATACGGTCCTGGTTCCACCAAACCGTGCTTATGGAAAAGCTGGTCGTAGTTGGCTGCCCGGTTCCGGCGCTGCTGGTTCCATCCTTCGATATAACGCAGCTTTACCAGCAAAACGGCGGCTTGTAGCGTATCCAGACGGCAGTTCCAGCCCACTTCGTCGTGATAATAGCGGCGGCGCATCCCATGAACGCGCAGCATGCTGACTCGCTCCGCAAGGCGGGCGTCGTTCGTGGTTACCATGCCGGCATCGCCGTAGGCGCTCAGGTTTTTGGTGGGGTAAAAGCTGAATGCAGCCAGATCGCCAAGGCTCCCAGCCGGTCGTCCGTGCCATGTTGCACCGAAGGCCTGGGCAGCATCTTCAAGCAGCAGGCATCCATGTTCTTTCTGTAACGCGCCGAAGGCGTCCCAATCCGCGCACTGGCCGTAGAGATCAACCGGTAAAATTGCACGAATCGAAGCATTTTGACCATCTTGTAGAGACTTCCCGGTTGCCGCTGGGTTCAAGTTATATGTCAGTGGATCGATGTCCACCAATACCGGCCGCGCACCGCAGCGCAGAATGGAGCTAACAGTTGCAAAGAAGCTGAATGGTGTGGTCAGCACACGGTCGCCCGGGCCTATCTGGGCCGCTGTCAATGCCAGCCAGAGTGCATCGGTTCCGGACGCACATCCGATGGCGTGGCCCACGCCACAGACGCTGGCCGCCTGGGTTTCAAACTGACGGACTTCCTCCCCTAGAATGAAGTGCTGGCTGGCGCACACACGTTCGATGGCGGCGAGGATTTCCTCGCGAATCTGCCCGTATTGGCGTGAAAAGTCAGCCATAGGAACGGGGACGCCGGAAACGGGCGCCTGCCCAGGGGCAGTTGTCGGAGACGGTTTGGCATCGAATATCACACCAGATGCTAGCACTTTGGCCGGAGCATCTGATAGTCCTCCGGCAGCATCTGATAGGGATACCGGATCAGCTGGGTTATCTTTTGGGCACGCCTGGTTTGAAAGAATTTGCTGGGAGAAGTATTGTATGCATATCCCGATGGCAGTCGGATACTGAACTGATTTGTAAGGCTTTCAACGGTGAGACGCTGCCAGGCTCACGGTTGGATACGCTCGCTAAAAAAAACTATTAAACAATGGAGGCGAAAAATGGAATCGAAAACTGCTCAAAATATTCAGGACACATTTTTGAACACGGTTCGCAAGGACAAATCCCAAATCACTATTTATCTGGTCAGCGGAGTCAAGCTTACGGGCCGCATTCGCTCTTTCGATAAATACTCGGTGTTGCTTGAAAACAACAATCAGGAGCAACTGATTTTCAAGCATGCCATCTCTACGGTGGTCAGCAGCCGCGCCGTACTTACAGGAGATTTTCGCCATAGCGCGCATACGCCTGTGCATGCGGCTACCGGAACCACTTCTGCAGGGGCCCCCCGGGAAGCGTCCACCGTTTCTGATTCCTAGCCGACATATCTCAATTGCATTTGTAGAAAGTTAACGGTTGGCAGAACGGCGTAAAGCTTCCGGCAGCACCAAGGTTCATTCCACACTACGGCAAACGCAGCCGGAGCGAACTGTTCTGGTTTGCTGCGACTTTTCTGCGCGCGCAAAAAACAAGGCCGCGACGCTTGCTGTGAGGCAGGCTCGTGCTGCCGCGCAAATGAGTCAGTTCAACCAGTCACGCTTCGACCAACAGGAAGATTCGACCAACCCCGCCAGTTCCAAACTGTCTTTGCCAACAGAAGATGCATTTTCTGCCGAAGTCGATGAGTTGCGCGAATTGGCTGCCAGCGCTGGCGCGGATGTCATCGATGTCATCCTGCAGCGTCGCGATCGCCCGGATCCGGCAACGATGGTTGGAAAAGGGAAGTTGGAAGAGATTTCCGCTCTCGTCGCATCCAGCCAGGCAGATTTGGTCGTTTTTCAACCGGACCTGACGCCTTCGCAGTTGCGCGAACTGGAACAGGCGCTGCCTTGTCGTGTCATCGATCGAACCCAGTTGATTCTTGATATTTTTGCTGCTCACGCTCGCACGCGGGAAGGTCAGTTGCAAGTGGAGTTGGCGCAACTGGAATATTTGTTGCCGCGATTGACTGGACGTGGACGCGCGATGTCCCAACTCGGCGGCGGTATCGGCACCCGAGGCCCTGGAGAAACCCAGCTCGAAACCGATCGCCGTAAGATTGGCCGCAGCATCCTGCAGCTAAAAAAGCGCCTGGATGCCGTGCGCCGCACCCGGCGGCAACAGCGGCAGCATCGGTCTTCCGTACCGCTGCCAACGGTGGCACTGGTCGGCTATACCAATGCTGGCAAAAGCACACTCTTCAATGCGTTGACACAGGCGGGTGTCGTCACCTCCTCGCGCATGTTTGCCACGCTGGACCCAACGCTTCGTCAGTTGCGCCTGCCTTCACGGCGCA
This sequence comes from Acidobacteriaceae bacterium, assembly GCA_036267255.1. GTDB lineage: Bacteria > Acidobacteriota > Terriglobia > Terriglobales > Acidobacteriaceae > DATAWK01. The sequence continues at coordinate 254,559 of DATAWK010000047.1, forward strand.
AGGTATTGCTCTCCGATACCGTCGGTTTTATTCGCGCGTTGCCGCCAACGCTGGTGAATGCCTTTCGCGCCACGCTGGAAGAGGTGCAGGGCGCCGAGTTGCTGTTGCATGTGATGGATGCAGCCAGCCCTTCGTTGGCCATGCATCGTGACGAGGTGGAGAAGGTGCTGCGCGAGCTCAACGTCGACGACAAACCCTGCATTCCTGTCATGAACAAGATGGATTTGTTACCGGCCCCGGAACAGGTGGCGTTTCTGGCCCACGCCGATGCCATCGCTGTTTCTGCGCGTGACAAGTCCGGTTTGGATCATCTGTTATCGAAGATTGACCATCTGCTGGCCTCAGGCGCTCTTGCGTCCGATCCTTTAGAGGAGCGTGCCATGATGATTCCTCAGTCCGAAGGCGCCATTCTGGCTGCGCTGGAAGCGGACGCGATTGCGGTTGAAAAGCGGTTTAAAAAGAACAACGTACATTTGCGGGTGCGCGGCCCGCTTTCCTTGTTAAGCCGTTACAGAAATTTCTGGATTGTTGGCGACTGATTCCGGGCAGACACTGGCAGTTTCCGCGAGCGAAAGTCCCCGTGTTGTCTTAGTCACATTGCCTGCATAGGAAAGGGCTGACATCCGGCGGTGGGTGCAATACCCGGATGTCAGCCCTTTGGACTCTGAGACGAGCCCAGATACATACCAGTCTAGGACGATTCCCCTGAGTGTCAATGGGCAATCTTTACATAGCCATCGCAAAGAGCTGACAACAACCCACTGTCGAAGGGGCTAAGCTGTTGAAAACCCCAATGTTGTTTGACACTCAAAGCAGCGGTTTGCTACAAGTAAGAGTTAGGTTTCCAACCCAGACATGTGCGCTTTGTACTCTGCGCCGCAGCTACCGAAATAAAGTAAAAGTAAATGACTGACCTAATGCAGCAGCTTAAGGAACTTGTGCTCGGTTCCGTGCCGACCATGGTGCTATTTTTGTGCACGCTTGCGGCATATCGCCTGTTGGTGCATGCTCCATTGACGAAGGCGCTGGCTGAACGTTATCGACGCACGCAGGGCGCCATTGAAAATGCTGCCAAAGCCATCGCCACAGCACAGGCCAGGATGACCGAGTACGAGCAAAAGCTTCTTGCTGCTCGCGCGGCTGTCTTTCATGCCCGGGAAGAACGGCTTCGGATTCTACAGACAGAGTCGGAAAAAGCTTTGGCAGCCGCACGCATTGCCGCGCAGGAGCGCGTGCTGGCCGCACGTGAAGAGTTGGATAAGAGTTTTGAGGCCGCTGAAATAGAGATCAGCGCCGCCGTGGAGCAGTTGGGATCTCAGGCCATTGCACGGGTCCTGCAGCCGGTTACATCTGGCATCGAGGGCGTGCGATGAAGCGAGCTCAAAAACGTTCTGCCTGGATACCCGGAACAATTTTGTTGGCGATGATGTTTCTGAATGCATCCCTGCCGGCGATTGCTTCGTCGGCTACGACGGCTGCTTCCGCCCCAGCGACTTCGACGAAAGAAACCACGACGCCCAACGCTGCGCAACGCACCCGCACCAGGGTCGAGGACCGGGCAGCCGCAGAGTCTGTGCAAGAAGATAGCGAAGTTAACATCTATCGCCACTCGTCCATGGTGCAAACCCTGGCGCACATGTTTGGGCTGTCCACAGAAGTTACAGCGCGCATCTTTGAGATCATCAATTTCATCATTCTGGCGGCCGCCATCCTTTGGTTTGTTCTGCGTGCGTTGCCAAAAGCATTGCGCAATCGTTCGGAACGCATCCAGAAGGACCTGGTGCATGCCCGTCAGGCTGCGGAAGACGCCAGCCGCAGGATGCAGGATGTTGAGCAGCGATTGTCGCGCCTGGATGGGGAGATTGCCAGCCTGAAGGCTCAGGCGGAACAGCAGACCGTGAACGACGAAGCGCGTATTCGCGCTGCGATGGAAGAAGAAAAAGAGCGTTTGGTTCATGCCGCGGAGCAGGAAATCACCTCGGTGGGCGCAAATGCGCAGCGTCGGCTCAAAACGCTTGCGGCGGATTTGATTGTGGAGTATGCGGCGCACCATGTTTCGCTGGATTCTGACACCGATCGCTCCTTGATTCATAGCTTCGTTTCAGAACTGAGCAGCAATGGCCACAAAGGTGAAGGGAGAAACTAGATGAGTGTTTTTGCCTCTCGTTACGCGCGCGCGCTGGCTGATGTTGTCATGTCTGAAAAGTTGAATACCGATCAAACAAACCAGCAATTGCAGGATTTTGGCGACACCTTCGCTGGCAGCAAAGATCTGCGCGAATTATTTGAAAATCCGTCGGTGCCGCTTGAAGCCAAGTTGAAGATAGTCGATGCCATTGCATCGAGACTCCAGTTCTCTCCGCAACTCCGAAACTTTATTGCTGTGCTTTTGCAACACGATCGCATCGCTGCCTACGCTGAGATTTTTGCCGAGTATCGCCATGAGATCGATACACGGCTAAACATTGGGGAAGTGGAGATCGTCAGCACGCGCGAACTGGATCACGAAGAGAGGGCAGCCCTGGAAACCCGAGCGGCAGGTTTGGCTGGCAAGAAAGTTCGCGCTGTATATCGACAGGATCCTTCCCTGTTGGGAGGAGTTGTCTTACGCATCGGAACCATTATTTATGACGGATCGGTGCAGGGACGGCTCGACAGGTTGCGGGAGCAGCTTGTGGAAAGCTAGATAGTAATTTCCACAAGCATGATGAATAAGTTTTGGAATTTGTTCTGAAATTAGTTTTCAATTTTTAAGATCAGAGAAGTGAAAATAGGCAAGCATGGCTCAGATTAAGGCAGACGAAATTACACAGCTCCTGCGTGAGCAGATCGAACACTTCCAATCGCGTGTACGCGTAGATGAAGTCGGCACGATTATCTCTCTTGGGGATGGCATTGCGCGTATTTACGGCCTGGATAAGATCATGGCTGGGGAGCTGATCGAGTTTCCGCACAACATCGCCGGTTTGGCAATGAACCTGGAAGAAGACCAGGTCGGTGCGGTGTTGTTAGGGGAATATACAGAGCTGAAGGAAGGCGACCAGGTCAAACGCTCAGGCAAGATCATGAGTGTGCCTGTAGGGGAGGGAATGATTGGCCGCGTCGTCAACGCGCTTGGACAGCCGATTGATGACAAGGGTCCGATCGTAACGACGGAGACGCTTCCCATTGAACGCCTGGCGCCGGGCGTGATCGACCGTCAGCCCGTGCGTGAGCCGATGGCGACCGGTCTCAAGGCCATCGACAGCATGATTCCAATCGGCCGTGGCCAGCGCGAGTTGATCATCGGCGATCGTCAGACGGGCAAGACTGCCGTGGCCATCGATACCATCATCAATAACGCGAAGAACAACCTGATCTGCGTTTATTGCGCGATCGGCCAGAAACGGTCTTCCGTCGCGCAAGTGGTTCAGACGCTGACAGAGTATGGCGCGATGGCCTACACCGTTGTAGTTGTGGCATCTGCATCGGAGCCAGCTCCGATGTTGTATCTTGCGCCCTACACGGCGACCGCCATTGGCGAATACTTCCGTGACAGCAAGCGCCACGCGCTGGTGATCTACGATGATCTCTCGAAGCATGCAACGGCCTATCGTGAAATCTCTTTGCTTCTGCGGCGTCCACCAGGGCGAGAGGCGTATCCCGGCGATGTGTTTTATCTGCACTCCCGGTTGCTGGAACGTTCCTGCAAACTGAACGACAAACTTGGCGGCGGATCCTTGACGGCATTGCCGATCATCGAAACCCAGGCAGGTGACGTTTCTGCCTACATTCCAACGAATGTTATTTCCATCACCGATGGCCAGATTTATCTGGAGACGGATCTGTTCAACTCCGGCGTGCGGCCAGCGGTGAATGTGGGTCTCTCGGTAAGCCGTGTGGGTGGCAGTGCGCAGATCAAGGCCATGCGACAGGTGGCCGGCACATTGAAGCTCGATCTGGCCCAGTATCGCGAATTGGCAGCCTTCGCGCAGTTTGGCAGTGATCTCGACAAGGTGACGCAGAACCAGTTGAATCGCGGACAACGCCTGACCGAGTTGCTGAAGCAACCGCAGTTCTCGCCCGTGCCGACGGAAAAACAGGTCATCCTGATTTATGCCGGAAACAATGGCTATCTGGACGATCTGAAGGTGGAAGATATCCGTTCGTTTGAGGAGGGGTTGTACACATATCTGGACTCAGCACAATCCACGTTGCTGTCGGACATCGTGACTAAAAAGGCTCTGGACGATGATCTGAAGAGCCGCATCGACGCAGCTCTCAAGGAATACAAGCAGAATTACCTTGCAGAGCGGCAAAGTGATGCCGCAAGCAAGGCGCAGGAACAGGCATAGCGACGCATGGCAAATGTTCTGGATTTAAAACGCCGCATACGCAGCGTAAAGAACACGAGACAGATCACCAAGGCCATGAAGATGGTCTCGGCGGCAAAATTGCGCCGTGCGCAGGAGCGCGCGATCGCTGCCCGTCCCTATGCACAAATGCTATCCAGCGTGTTGGCATCTCTGATGCGCCGCATCGATCTCTATGATCCGCAGACCGGAGAACTCCGTCACCCGTTGCTGGTCTCGCGGCCGGAGAAGCGCATTGCGCTGGTAGTGTTGACGGGCGACAAAGGCTTTGCCGGCGCCTTCAACGTGAATGTTCTGAAAGCAGCGCTGCGGTTCATGGATGATCCCCAGACATCGAAGCTGGAAATTGACGTGGAAGTGATCGGGCGCAAAGGCAGAGATTTTCTGCGTCGGCGTTTTCAGGCGGTCAGCTTTGTCGATCACGCCCATCCTGAGCATGCTACGCAGGAAAGGCAACGTGCCGCACGAATCGAGATTACCGGCGAGTACACCGGCTTTCTTGAAAAACCGCACTTCGACAATATTGCGCGCTTTAGCCGTGAGCTGATCAATCGCTACATCACACGGGAAGTGGATGCGGTGTACCTGGTCTTCAATGAATTCCAGTCAGTCATTTCGCAGCGCATCGTTGTCGAGCGCGTTTTGCCCATCAAGGAAATCGGCAAACATGACGTTGCTGTATCCATGGAGATGGACCAGACGGAGCGAGAACGAATGGCGGAAGCGGCTCACAGTTCGCAGGTAAGCATCCGTGCCGCCGACACGCGCGAAGCGGATGAAGAAGCCAGCAAATTCGGCACCGCTCAGGTGGATTATATTTACGAGCAACCGCCGCGGGAATTACTGAGCGCTTTGTTGCCGCATTATGTTTACGTACAGTTTTATCACGCAATGCTGGAGTCTGTTGCCGCCGAACATGCCGCTCGCATGACTGCGATGGATTCTGCAAGCAACAATGCCTCTGAAATGATCGATGCTCTCACGCTCAAAATGAACCGTGTGCGTCAGGCGGCCATTACGAAGGAAATTATCGAAATTGTCAGTGGTGCAGCTGCACTATAGAACATTCAACAGGATGGAATTAGACAGGGAAGAATCATGGCAGAGAATATAGGACGCGTCATCCGAATCGCGGGACCAGCGGTAGATGTTCAATTTGAAGAAGCAAAGATTCCGCTGATTTATACGGCATTGCGCGTCGTCAGCGAAGGGTTCACCGTGCCGGTGCCCATCGACGTTATTTTGGAAGTGCAGCAGCACCTGGGCGAAGGCCGCGTGCGTTGCGTCGCAATGGAAGCCACGGAAGGCATGGTTCGTGGTATGAAGGCGATTGACACAGGCGCCCAGATCACAGTGCCGGTGGGCCGTGAGACACTGGGCCGCGTGCTGAATGTCATCGGCAAGCCTGTCGACGAACTGGGTCCGGTGAATGCCAAGGTGCATATGCCGATCCATCGCGAAGCGCCAGCCTTTGACGAACAGTCCACCAGCGAAGAAATGTTTGAGACAGGCGTAAAGGTCATTGATTTGATCCAGCCCTTTCTGAAGGGTGGCAAGATTGGCCTCTTCGGTGGCGCAGGCGTTGGCAAGACGGTTGTGATTCAGGAGCTCATCAATAACGTTGCCTCCAAGCACGGTGGATTTTCCGTTTTTGCTGGAGTCGGGGAACGTACCCGTGAAGGCAATGATCTATGGCTGGAATTTCAAGAGTCCGGCGTCATCGACTTGAAGGACCTGTCGAAATCGAAGGCTGCGCTGATTTATGGCCAGATGACGGAGCCGCCGGGAGCGCGTCTGCGCGTTGCTCTCACCGCTCTTACCGTTGCCGAGTTCTTTCGTGACGAAGAAGGTGCGGACACACTGCTCTTCATCGACAATATCTTTCGTTTTACGCAGGCAGGCTCCGAAGTTTCAACGCTGCTTGGCCGTATGCCCTCCGCTGTGGGATATCAGCCAAATCTCGCTACCGAAATGGGCGAACTGCAGGAGCGCATCACCTCCACGAAGAAAGGTTCCGTCACATCGGTGCAGGCCGTATATGTACCTGCCGATGACTTGACCGATCCGGCGCCAGCGACGACCTTTGCCCATCTGGACGCGACGACCGTGCTCTCGCGACAGCTTTCGGAGCTGGGCATTTATCCCGCCGTGGACCCGCTTGCTTCCACTTCACGCATTCTGTCTCCGCGTGCAGTTGGGCAGGAACACTATGATGTCGCGCAAGGAGTGAAGCGAATCCTGCAGCGGTACAAAGATCTGCAGGACATCATCGCCATCCTGGGCATCGACGAACTTTCAGAAGAAGACAAGCTGACCGTTTCCCGCGCGCGCAAGGTGCAGAAGTTCCTTTCGCAACCCTTCCACGTGGCCGAGCAGTTTACCGGCATCCCCGGCGTCTACGTAAAGATTGCCGACACCGTGCGTAGCTTCAAGGAGATCATCGAGGGGAAACACGATGATATTCCGGAGCAGGCCTTCTACTTAAAGGGAACGATCGAAGATGTTCTGGAAGCAGCCAAAAAGCTACAGGCGGCGTAAGGTGAGGATTTAGGAAACTCCATGGCAGAAGCATCACAAAATCAACTGCAGGTCCGGCTGGTTACGCCGGAGCAGATATTCATCGACGGCACAGCCGACGCAGTGGAGCTGCCCTCCCGCAACGGCTACCTGGAAGCACTGTACGGCCACGCACCTCTGCTTGCGGAGCTAGGCGCCGGAGAAGTGCGAATGCACGGCGGCAGCGTCGGCGAACAGCGGTACTTTGTTGCCTGGGGATTTGTAGAAGTTCTGCCGGATCGGGTGACCATTCTGGCTGAAAATGCTGTCGAGCCGAGTGCCATCAACGTCGCACAAGCGCGGCAGGAACTCGAGCGCGGCGAAAAAATGTGGCGGGATGCCGGCGAAGAATCCAAGCGCTACTCGGAAGCAAATAACATCATTCACGAGGCGCAGGAGCGAATCGCATCTGTTGAATCGGCCGGGAAGTCAAGCTAAATCATTGCGTTTGTGCCGATCCCTCGCCCGTAGGGAGCGGCATTGTTGGAGTACAGGGCAGCCGAGGATGCTTCAGATTTTGCCTTGCTAGCCAAACCACCACGGTTTCAGCCATACTCCACTTATGGTTCGACCTTGTTTTCTCGTCATTGACCGCGAGTTTCCGGGCAGCATTTCTACCCGTAAACTCGTTATCGAAACCTTCAAATTTAATGTCATCACGGCCTACAGCGGCGCCGAGGCACTGGAAACCGTGGCGAGGTTTCCCGCCATCAACGGAATCGTGCTGGACGTAGGCATGCGGGATATTTCCTGCACAGAGCTGGTCCGTGAGATCAAAAAGATTGTGCCAAAGGTTCCCGTAATCGTGATTTCTGCTCCAGGATATGTCGATCGGCCTGAATCGGAATATCTGCTGGAGTCTTTCGATCCGGCTCGTCTGCTTGACATTCTTCGCAAGCTGGAGCCCGACGGGGCCGCCGCGATTGAAACCCGCAATGAAGCCTTGAGTAAAGAATAAAATTGCCGCTTCTTCCCTTCGTGCAGAGGTTGGATTACTTTCTTTACAAATTATTTTGCAGAGGGGCACATATCAAAATCGATATGGATTCCTCTGTTTCAAGATGGCCCATCGTCTTCGAAACCTGTTAAACTTTTGAGTTTTGACTAAATGCTTTTCAGGGGTCAGGGGAGTCATGAGCGAAATTCGGGTAGTAGGCGTGATCGGTGCGGGTACGATGGGCAATGGCATTACTCATGTCTTTGCAAAGTGCGGGTTCGATGTCCGGCTATGTGAAGTGGAGCAGCGTTTTCTCGATCGCGGTATGGAGACGATTCGCAAGAATCTGGATCGCGAAGCCGGCAAAGGAAAAATTACCGCGGAAGATGCCAAGGCTGTTCTGCAGCGCGTCACCGGAATACTTGACCGCAATAAACTTGCCGATTGCGATTTTGTGATTGAAGTGGCCACGGAAAAATTTGAGATCAAGAAGGCCATTTTTCAGGACCTCGACCGTGTGCTGCGCAAGGATGTGATTCTTGCATCCAATACGTCGTCGATCTCCATCACGAAACTCGGCGCGATCACCAGCCGCCCGGAACGCGTTATCGGGATGCATTTTTTTAATCCCGTTCCAGTGATGAAGCTGGTCGAAGTGATCCGCGGTCTGGCGACCTCCCAGGAAACATTCGAGACGGTACGCGATCTGGCGAAGAAGCTGGAGAAGACCCCGGTGGAGGTGAACGATGCGCCGGGCTTCGTCTCCAATCGCGTGCTGATGCCGCTGCTGAATGAGGCCATGTACGCCGTCATGGAAGGTGTGGCCACGCCGGAGGCCGTCGATGAAGTCTTCAAGCTCGGCATGGCGCATCCCATGGGCCCGTTGACGCTGGCGGATTTTATTGGCCTCGATGTCTGCCTGGACATTATGCGCGTTCTTCTTGACGGACTTGGCGATCCCAAGTACCGGCCTTGTCCGTTGCTGATCCGCATGGTGGATGCGGGATGGCTAGGCAGAAAATCCGGCCGTGGGTTTTACAAATACGAGTAAGGCCTTCCAAGGGCAGCGGGTCGGTTTGAATCTGCATTCACCGTTGGTATTGTTCGTCGCTGACGTGCTCCATCCAATCGACGGCGTTGCCGTCCAAACGTTCCTGAATTGCGATATGCGTCATGGCCGTGGTCGGTGTAGCCCCGTGCCAGTGTTTCTCTCCCGGCGCGAACCAGACCACATCTCCGGGATGAATTTCCTCTACCGCACCACCAGCCCGCTGAACCCATCCGCAGCCTGCCGTGACAATCAATGTCTGCCCGAGGGGATGCGTATGCCAGGCGGTACGCGCTCCAGCCTCAAATGTGACGCTGGCACCGGCAACACGCGCTGGGTCCGGTGCTTGAAAAAGCGGGTCAATCCGGACAGTGCCGGTAAACCAGTCTGCAGGACCTTTGCCGGACGCCTGTGAGCCGATGCGGTTGATCTCCATAGCCTCATTTTAATGGCCCCGTGAGGAGAACTTTCAAACGAACCTGCTGCCCTCTCAGGCGGGTGCGTGGATTCCACAGCAAAACGCGCTACTCTTGGAGCATGCTTCGCTGCACGGTGCTGTCTTCGGGATCAAAAGGGAATTGCACCGTCGTCAGCACCAGCCGTACCCGGCTGCTGCTGGATGCAGGGCTGAGTTGCCGCGAGATCACGAAACGGATGCGACTCGCCGGAGAAGACCCGGAAAAAATCGACGGTCTGCTTATCACGCATGAGCACCAGGACCATATTCAAGGTGTTTCTGTTTTAGCCCGGCGCTGGCGTGTTCCCGTGTACTTTACAGAAGGCACGCATCGCGCCTGGATGCGCTGGATGACGCCGCGCAAAACCATGAGCTTTACTGCATGGCTGGAGACTCGCAAGCAGCAGGCAGAAGAGCAGGCGCTTGCAGCGGAGGATCTTGCGGCGAAAAGAGAAGTGCCGGAGCTGGATCTAACGGAGGCGTCGCTTGAACCGCTTGAAGGTGCAGGATCCGAAGCCGTCGAGTCCGATTGGAACCTGAATCTGAGCGCAATCGCGGAGGACCTCAAACAGGCTCCGGCGGAGGTAGCTGGCAGCAATCCCGCTTATTTGCCTGCGGTGGAGTATTTTCGTGCCGGCGTGCCTTTCGTGGTGGGCGATATCACCATCACGCCTTTCACCGTGCCCCACGATGCCACCGACCCAGTGGGGTTTGTCCTGGAGGCGGAGGGTCTGCGCATCGCCATAGCGACCGATCTGGGCTACATGCCACCCAATGTGCGCATGCATCTGCAACGCGCCGATCTGCTGGTTCTTGAGTCCAACCACGACGTAGAAATGCTACGGGATGGACCGTACCCCTGGGCCGTAAAACAGCGGGTGCTTTCGCGTGTCGGGCATCTATCGAATGATGCGGCAAGCGAATTCCTGGCGGACCAGTACGATGGACGTGCCCAGTGGATCGTGCTGGCCCATTTATCGGAAAGCAACAACCTTCCGGAACTGGCGCGGCTGAGTGCAGAACGGGCGCTGCAAGGCCGTATGGGGCTTCTCGGCAACCGGGTAATTCTTGCATCGCAGAGCGTTCCGCTGGAATCTATCTACTTGTAACTAATATCGTTTTGGTGTCTCCCGTGCCTAAGTGGTAAATATTTTTTCACAGTTTTGCCGCCTAAAACGTTACAATTGAGTCAAACGTAGTGGGTAACTTCTGAGGAATCAAATGGCTATGCCAAAAGATATGTGCGTTGATCCAACCGTGGGAGAGATACTTTCCGGATGGCGTTACGACATTTCCGGGCTCCATTTTGACATGCGGAAAGATTACGAGCAGCATCTTCGTAACTGTTCCCATTGCCGCTCCCGCCAGCGCTTACACCGAACTATCGACATGTTCCTGATCGGTCTGGCCACCGTTTCCATCCTGGGATTTGTTATGGCTTTGGCCGTGCTCCATAAGATTGAGCCCCTGGGTAGCTGGGTGCTGCTGCATCTGCAAGTGCACCAGCTTTCGGTTGTGCTGAGTGTGCAACGCATTGCAGTGTTGGGCCTGTTGGTATCTCTGATGGCCTGGATTGCAGTCGCGATTACGACCCCGGCATCGACCTTTATATCGGCACAGGCAAGGGCTTTGCAGAACCGAATCCCGGAAGAAGTTCGCGACCGTCTGCCAAAGCTTTCCGCCTGAAATACAGCATTTCGCGCATTAAAAAGGTCTGCTTTGAAGCAGACCTTTTTTAATGCCTAAGCAAATCCTAAGAACGCTATTTTCTCTTGGGTATGGTTGCGCATTTCGCCAGAACGGCCTGTCTTAGCCTGTCTCGCAGCCCCTCGGGAAGCTCGTAGGGTTCGTTGTTACGGTAGACCTCAATGGTTTGCCGGGTGGTATTCAACGTAACGGTGCAATGCGCGCATTCGGCCATATGTTGCTCCAGCTCCGCGCGAAGCTCCGTGGCTGTCTTCTCGTCGAAATAGTCCGTGAGTTGTCCGAGAAACTCGGTGCAGTTCATGCCTGTTGTTCTCCATTGGGTATGCGGAAGTACCGGCTGAGCCGTTCGCGTAATTGCAGCCGCGCACGCAACAAGCGGCTTTTTACAGCAGGCACACTCAACCCTAACGCCTCTGCCGTTTCTTCTGTGGACAGGCCATCGATATCGCGCAAGGCAAAGACTGTCCGGAAGCCGGGGGGTAATCCCTGCACCGTGCGCCGAAGAATTTCTGCCAATTCCGATTGCCTGTATTGCTGCTCCGGATTGGGTGTCCAGTCGGCAAAATCTCTTGGAATCGAGCCTTCGTCGGTCTGCACGTCTTCATCCATGGAAACTGTCTTGCTGGAGCGCCGTTTGCGCAACCGCATGAGCGACTCATTCACGGCAATCCGTACCAGCCAGGTGTAAAACTTTGAATTGCCCTGGAACTGATCCAGCTTGGTATACGCCTTCAAAAAAGTGTCCTGCACAATATCTTCCGCGTCCTCGCGGTTTTGCGTGATGTGCTGCGCAATGCGGAAGATTTGCCGGTCATATTGTTTCATCAACTGCTCAAAAGCAGTCAAATCGCCTTGCTTGACGCGTTCGACCAGGAGGATATCCGGGTGGATTGCGTCTGCGTCTTGGATTGTCGTGATGGCCATGTATGTCTTGGCTTCAGCGCTTTCTCACAGAAATAGATGGTCTGTGTTTGTCTGACGATGCATAAATCCTGAACAAATCCAACAAGTCTATGGTAACTGCTCCTCTATGTCGTTGCAAAAGCAACCCGTCCCAAAATTGGTGACGAGCCAAAAACATATCCAATTCCTGCATAAGGATAGGTTGACTTTTCAAGTCTGCACAATACAGTCGTAGATATGGAGTTATTTTGTGCTCGGCCTGTTGCTTCGCATCTTTGCGGATTTATCCGTTCTTTTCATCCGGAGCAACGTCGTCCAGCACACTCCGCTGCAAGCTGGCGATGGGTATCGTTGCTCAGCCTGCTCGTCATTGTGGGACTGATTGGCACCAGTAGTGCACAGTCCACAGACACAACAACACATACTCGGGAAACAACGGCCCACCACAAATCGAAACATACCTCGCATTCTTCGAAACATACGCCGGCACATACTTCGCGTTCTACAGAGAGGCGCTCTCATAGGAAGACAGACGCCCGGTCAACACATCGCAGAACAACCCATACAGAGAGCGAACATCACGAGAGCCGCAAGACAAGCAGACGACACTCCACAAAGAAGAGAAGTAGCCACAATATTGCGCGGGTGCATCAGCTGCGACAGGCATTTGTTGCTTCATCGCAGTTGCGCCCGATGGCCCAGCAACTGTATACGCTGCATTCTCCGGCAGCCTATGCCGGGGTGGAGCGCTATGCCCGCACGCACACTGGGGAAGCGGCAGGAGCCGCTTATCTTGCCCTGGGAAATGCTTATTTAGCAGACCATCGCTACCCGGACGCCACGGCTGCTTTTCTTCGCGCTCACCAATCCGGCCAGGCGCTGGCAGACTACGCCGATTATTTAGGAGCTCAGGCGGATTTTGCGCAACAGCAGTACACGCAGGCAGGGAACTTGCTGATTGGATTTGATACGCGGCATCCGGACAGCATCTTAGTCGACCGGGCAGACATGCTGCTTGCCAAGATATATGTCGCCCAGGGCGACCCCCAGAATGCGCTGAAGCAACTGGCCCTGCTGGATGGCACGGCCGCGCAAAATACTGCGGAGTACATCCTGTCACTGGCGCACGCACGCGAGATGGCCGGCAATCGCGACGAGGCAATCCGCCTGTACACGCGGCTTTATACCGACTATCCGACAAGTGATGAATCCACGCAGGCAGTGACGCAGCTGCATCAGATGGGTTTGGCAACTCCATTCACGATGAAGCAACGCGTGCGGCATGCCGAGGGACTCTCGCACGCACACAACTATGTCGCAGCTGCGGATCAATACCGGTCTCTGGCTGCCGATCCCTCTGTCGCAGGCACCGCTGCGCAAAATTTATATTTGGCGAAGGCTGCGCTCAATGACTTTTTCCGGATACATCATGTCGATGTATCGGAGCTGGCTGGGCTCTCCGATACCAACGATGAAGCCGGTGCAATGCGTTTGTACCTGATGATGGAATCCGCACGGGATCGCTCCGATGCTGGGCAGGTACACGACCTGGTACAGCAGATGCAGCAACGCTTCGCAACCAGCGGATGGACGGCGGAGGCGCTTTTTTCCGCCGGCAACATGGCACTTCTTGCCAATGACATGCCGACAGCCATCCAGTATTACAGCGCGCTGTCCAGCGCCTTTCCATCCAATGCTCATGCGGAGATCAGCCATTGGCATGCTGCGTGGCTGAACTATCGTATTGGCGATAAAAAAACCGCAGCGCACCTTTTCGAAGAACAGATTCTTCAGTATCCGGATTCGACGCAAACTGCAGCGGCCCTCTACTGGCGTGGCCGGATTTATCAGGATACGGAGAAGAATGCCGCCGCCGCTGCCGCCTGCTACCACAAATTGATTTTGGACTATCAGCACTACTATTACGCTGATCTGGCAAGGCAACAACTTGCTGGCCTGCATGACGTCACAGCCGTCACGCTGCCACTTCTTGCCGCCCTTCGCGCCCCGCATATACAGACACTCTCTGTCGACGTTCCTGAAGATGATGAACATGTCGTACGCGCAGAATTACTGGCCAACGCAGGTTTAAACCAATATATAGCGCCGGAGATTCAGGCCAGCCCGGACAGCAGCGAATGGGGCGGATATGCGGAGGCGCAACTGTATGCCTCGTATGGAGAGACATTTCGCGCGCTGCATGTACTCAAGCGTACCGTCCATTCCTATTTTTCCATTCCGATTACCGACCTTCCACGCGGTTACTGGACCCTGCTCTTTCCTCAACCGTACTGGCCTGCTTTGGTGCAGAATGCAAAGAGCAATGGCCTGGATCCATACCTCGTCGCATCGCTGATTCGGCAGGAATCGGAGTTCAACCCCGCCGTGGTTTCCTATGCCAATGCCTACGGGTTGATGCAACTGCTCCCGCGCGTCGGCAGTGAATTGGCGCGAAATGCCCATGTGCGTCCATTTCGAACCGCGTATCTATTGAATCCGGCGGTGAATCTGCGGCTGGGCACTGTCTATCTCCGCCAGCTTCTGGATGAATTCAATGGCCAAACCGAATATGCTCTCGCCGCATACAACGCGGGCGACGACCGGGTGAAGAGTTGGATGGCGAACGGACCGTATACCGACATGCCTGAATTTGTGGAATCCATTCCGTTCACGCAGACACGCGAATATGTGCAGGCCATTCTGCGCAACGCCGAGATTTACAGGATGCTCTATGCCAATGGCGCCCATGCTGCGGATGAGAACTCCGTTGCCAGCAAATAAGACAGTCGTAAAGAATGGTGCCACGGGGCATGCAGGCACAGAGGCATTTCTTCGGTAGAATCAAGTCGTAACAGGCCCGGATGGCGGAATCGGCAGACGCAGCGGACTTAAAATCCGCAGGGAGCAATCCCGTGGGGGTTCAAGTCCCCCTCTGGGCACCAGCCGTAATCGCGATAGTGAGATGAATTAGAAGATATAGGCGCCTTTGACTTGGGTCTCCCTGCCGTACATATCTGCAATCTCAACTCTACGCACGATCGCATAGCGTTCAACGATGCTGCACGTGTCTACCGTCTCAATAGTGGGGAGATATGGTATTTCCAAGCGACCATCGGATGAGTGCGCTAATCTCTAAAGCAATGAACTGGGTGCAAGGATGACGAATCCGGAAAGCGACGGCGACAATCCGAAATCGGTGCCCGTGCACAAATGCGTGCTGGTCATTGGCCGCGATGCGCAGGTGGCAGAGATCGTGGCCAACGCGCTTCCGGACTGGGAGCTGGTTTGCACAGAAAACAACGAAACAGCGCTTCCACTTTTACGGTCTCGCCTCCTCCATCTGGTGTTGACCGGCGACGAAACATCGGGCCAGCAGGATGTTGAGCTGCTGCGGCAGATTCGGCGCGTGCAGCCGCATTTACGGCTCATTATTCTTACCAGTGAAAGTACGCCTGCAGACGTAATCGAGAGCATGAAGGAACGCGCATTCAGTTATTTCTCTGCTCCGTACACGACGGAGGCGCTCACCGACATGTTGCGTCATGCAACCGAGGCCCCAGTCTGGGATGAGGGAATTGAGCTGCTGTCCGCCACTCCGGAATGGCTGGGACTGGTGGCACGCTGCGATATGCGCACTGCAGACCGTCTGGTGCAATTCATCCATGAATTCTCCGATTTGGAAGAGACGCATCGCTATGCCGTGGGAACGGCCTTTCGTGAGATGCTCCTCAACGCGATGGAGCATGGAGGAAACCTGAATCCGTCGCAGCATGTGGCGATCTCGTATGTGCGTGCACGCGACGCCGTGATCTGTCGCATCAAGGATCCAGGGAAAGGATTTTCGCTGGAGCAATTGAAAGAATCAGCATTGTCAGACCCTTTGGATGACCCACTGAAACACATGGAATACCGCAAGGCGCAGGGTATGCGCGCCGGTGGCTACGGCATCCTGTTGGCGAAAAGCCTGGTCGACGATCTGATCTATAACGAAGATGGGAACGAGGTATTGTTGATCAAATATGTCGGACGCAGGGTATCGGAAACTTTACCTTGAGTGGTTTCAGTCCGTCACCCCGTGTCATTGCCAGAGCTCGTCTGGGCGCGAATCTCTGCGATCGTATGGATGTTCTGTCGCATGGTCTGAACTCTGGCGCGGCCTGCCTCAGAGCCTTCGACGACTGCCTCCAGGCTGCGAAGAAATTCCGGCAAATTCATCTTCTCGCGAAATCCGGCCAGATAGGGTTGGATCTTCGAGTATTGGAAATACATCTCCTGGCAGGTGTCATAGACCAGCGGCTCGGTGAGGGCGCCGTGGATCACGAATGCAGAAACCATGTCCCAGTAGCCGTAAACCTGAAGAATAAAGCCGGACTGCTGATTGCCCGCGCTGACCTGCGCGACAAAATCGTCAACCGACGAAGGCAGGAACGGGCCGCCGATAAATCCTCGGGCTTGTCGCATAACAGCTTCGCGGCGCAGCTCGTAAAGCTTCAGAATGAGTTCAGCCTGCTGCATGGGCTGCGCAATCGAACTGCTGGTTAAAGATGGTTGCATCGTATGTCTCACACGCCCAGGGTGTTGCAAGCTTACATCCGGAATTTATCATGAGTCTGGCGGCGGTGTATCGCATGCCTTCTGCGCAGCATTCACTGCCGATGTCTAAGCTTGATGTTCCCGTGCGATAGACTTTTGACATACAAACTCTGGCGTCTGACACTGGAGACAGGTATTTGCCTCGATGGCCGATGCCGGGAGGAACCAAATGAAATTTGCTGCAAGTGTCTTGACGATGGTCGCCGGAGTCGTGCTCATGCCAATGTGTTCCGCGCAGATGTCCGGTAGCGGAGCAAAAAAGCCTTTGCTCAGCCCGCCTGCCAAGGCTACGGTGCAACTGGATGGTAAGGATGTCAGTATCTCTTACAACACGCCTTTTATGCGTGGACGAAAGATCATGGGTGGCCTTGTGCCCTATGGCCAGGTATGGCGTACGGGAGCAAATCCTGCCACGACGCTCAAGACAGAGGTAGCTCTCAAGGTTGGAACGGCAACCGTTCCAGCAGGCACCTACACTCTGTATACGCTGCCCTCGCAGGGGACCTGGAAGCTGATCATCAATAAGCAGACCGGCCAGTGGGGCACCGTGTATCACGAGAATCAGGATCTCGCCCGCGTGGACATGAAGAAGAACATACTACCCAGCCCGCAGGAGCAGATGAGCATCAGCTTTGAGCACACACACGGTAGCCGCACCCAGCTTCATGTGCGTTGGGAGACAACCGATGTCTGGGTCCCGGTGGTCGCGCAATAAGTTGGAGCTACGGCTGTGTGCTCCAGGTCTTGTCCTTGGAATGACAAAGATCTTCGAGAAAACAATCGGCGCAGCGCGGCTTGCGCGCAATGCAAATCTGTCGGCCTAAGTAAATAATCTGGTGGGAGTAATCAATCCAATGGCTTTTGGGCAGGATGCGAACCAGGTCCTGCTCCACCTTCTCCGGTGTCGTCGCTTTTGTAAGGCCCAGGCGATACGAAATGCGCAGGACATGGGTGTCCACGACCACTCCTTCAGCAATTCCAAACCATGACCCCAGCACAACATTTGCCGTCTTGCGTGCCACACCCGGCAAGGAAAGCAGCTGTTCCATACCGGCGGGCACGTTACCGCCAAAATCATTCACCAGACGTTTGGATGCCGCGAGAATGTTCTTTGCCTTGTTGCGAAAAAATCCTGTCGTGCGAACAAGGGATTCCAACTCCGGCAGGGAAGCAACGGACATGGCTTCCGGCGTCGGAAAGCGGCGAAAGAGTTCCGGCGTCACGATATTGACGCGCACGTCGGTACATTGTGCGGAAAGAATCGTCGCAACCAGCAGCTCCCACGCATTGCGATGATGCAGAGCGCATCGCGCTTGCGGGTAGTTTTGATCAAGCCGCGCCAGAATCTCTTCGATACGCTGCGGCGCCAGGTCAGGGAGTTTATCCGCTTTCGGCTTGGTCTTGCTGGGTCCTTTGGCGGATACCTTCGGCGCGGACGCCTTTGCCCGTGGTGCCGCGGCTTTTGTCTTCGCAGCTTTCTTCTTGCTCTTCTTACTTGTATTTGCCTTGCGTGCTGGCGTCATAACGCTATCCCAGGCGATCCAGCATTTCCTGCGGAGTCATGCGCACACAGGTAAAGATGGGAAAATCCTTCAAGGTATAGGCACTGATCTCTGTTTCGCGCAGTTGTTGCACGAGATCGAGAAAGTCCTCCGGGTAGTTTGTCTCAAACGCGACAACAAACTCCTGATCGTCCAGGCCAAACGAATATGTTGTGTTGAGTTTGACGCGTGGATACAAATGCCCAATCCGGATATGTTCCGCCATCAGCCGCTGACGTTCTTCGGGAGGCAGCAGGTACCAGGCACGCGTCTTCCAGAAAGGGTAAACGAAAATATATTTCTGGCCGCCCGGACGAATCACGCCGCGCGAATCGCTCTGGCCTTCATGCTCATGGCCAATCAGATACTGAGATCGCTTGGTCATTGCCAGAAAACTATGCGCCGTTTGTAGATAGCCACCCAGCGGAGTGGCAAGCAGTTCCGCCGTCATCTTGTTGATTTCATCCACCGTGTAACAGATGCGCCAGAGGAACATGTCGCAATCTCCACGCATGCCCATTGTGGAGTATGTGATGGTGGCGAATACATCTTTTTGATTCCATCGCGCAATGACTTCAGCAAACGCCAGTTTGTGCGCGGCGCGTTCCTCGGCAGGCAAGCGGCGCCATTCAGGAAGAATCTTGAAGAACTGGAAGGAGACAATTTGCCGCTTCACCTCTTTGTGTTGTGTCGCGGCGGGTTGGGCCTCCGCTTTGGTTTGTGCATGTTGAGCTGGGGCAACGGGCGTCAGTGTTTCTGCCATGGGATTCCTCCGGGTAACTCTTCATGCTAGCAAACTGACGGCCTTTCCTTTCGATCTGCGGTTTCAACATGGAAAAGCAATCCCGGACAGATATACTGCACCCAGCCCTATGACCGAGAAAATATTGACCTTTCTGGTGCCTTGGATCACCGGCATCATTTCCCACATTGGTTATGCCGGCGTGGCGCTGCTGATGGCAATCGAGTCCGCCTGCATCCCGCTCCCTTCCGAGATCATCATGCCGTTTTCCGGCTATCTGGCCTATACCGGGCGATTTCAATTGCTGTGGGTCGCCACCGCAGGAGCCATCGGCTGCAACATCGGCTCCGCAGTCGCATATTGGGTTGGAGCCTGGGGTGGCCGCTCTTTCATCGAGCGTTATGGCCGTTATATTCTGCTCAGCAAACATGACCTGGATCGCGCAACAAGCTTTTTCGCGCATTATGGCGGAATCACCGTCTTACTGGGGCGCTTGCTGCCCGTCATCCGCACCTTTATTGCTTTGCCGGCAGGAATTGCGCGTATGCCGCAACTTCGTTTCCACGTCTATACCTTTATTGGTTCATGGCCCTGGTGTCTGGTGCTCGCCTATATCGGCATGCGGCTTGGGAGCGCGTGGAATACAGACCCTCGCCTGAAGCATGTGCTGCATCGTTTTGATGCGCTCATCCTGATCTGTCTGATTGCCGGTATTCTCTGGTTTGTCCGCACCCACTGGAAGCAGCGCGTCGGTGCGCAGGCAGCGTAAAACGGAGTTTAGCTGCCAGCCATCAGGATCGGCATCGTCGGCGTTGTCGACCCGCCTTCATTTTCCATGGTCACGCCAAAGGCCTTCGCTTCCACACCGACGGGCAGCTTGGGCAGCAGTACACTGGCGGAGCCGCGCGTATCCGGCGCGAACGTTCCTGCAGGAATCGGGGCCGAGCCATTGGCTGGAATCACCCACAACTCATAGGTCTTGTTCGGCGGCAATGCTGCCATGTTTGTTGCGGTAAAGACCAAAGCTCCGCGATCTTTCAGATAGACGGCGTGGCCCGATGGCTGCGGAGCCGCCTTGCCCGGAACCAGCGCAACGTTCTGGGCTTCAGGCGAAGTCAGTACATCCAAAATCTCCTGCGCGCGCGCATTGGCCTGGTCCAGTTGCAGTAATTGTGCTGCTTCTGTCCGCGCCATAGTGCGCAGGTCGTGGTTCATCTTGCGTACATGCACAACGTAAAAAATAGAAGCCGCAGCTACAGCCCAACCCAGCCAGAGAGCGATCGGCTTGCGCCTGGGTGGGAAAGAGGCAAGGTTCGACGCTGGAATTTCCTTCGTTACAGCAGCGATGGGCTTGACCTTTGCCGCAGTCTCGGCCGCGGCAGCCTGCAGCAATCGCTGCCGCGCTTCAGGCGGCGGCGTCGCGCTCGGAGAAGCCATCGCGAGCAATCCCATGTCCATCTGAAAAGCCGCAGCGGTAGCGGCGCATTCGACACACTCCTGCAGATGCGCGCGAATCTGCGCGGTACCGGCACTGTCAAGCGACTGCATGCAATAAAGCACCAGGTCGTCTGGATCGGGATGGAGCGGCGCGTTCATGCCTGCAGTGCCTTTCGTATCGTTATTAAGGCGTTCCGAATGCGCGTTTTCACGGTTCCAAGAGGATTTCCTGTCATTTCCGCAATTTCGGTATGCGTATGGCCTTCAAAAAAAGCCAACTCCAGCGCGTGCCGTTGTTCTTCTGGCAGGGAACCGAGCAGGCTACGCACTTTTTCAATCATCAATTCACGTTCGGCTTCAGAGCCGAGGTCCACATTGCTCGACAGTTGCAAATCTTCCACATTGTCGGTGGGGCGTTTGCGCCGCAGGGCATCAATGGAACGATTGCGTGCTACCACGGCCAACCATGCCGGCAGGCTTCCACGCTGTGGTGTATAGATGTCCGGACGGCGCCAGAGTTGCAGAAAGACCTCCTGCATCACGTCCTGGGCCGCTGCTGTATCGCGCAGCACACGCAAAGCCACGGAATACACCACCGACGAATAGCGATCGTACACATCTGCCAGCGCCGTAGGTTGCTGCGTCCGCAAGGCTTCCAGCAGATCGGCGTCGGTACTGGCGGCGTTGTGTAGTGGGGCGTTCGGCAACGTGGGTAGACTCAAAAGGGGAGAATTTGCTGCGGCTGGCAAGCCAGGCCGTAATTTCCCTTCACCGTACACGCTTCTGACGCCCCGCGCAAACCCGCTCCCGCAACCATAACCGTAACTGACTGTGTATGTGCTCACATCGTTTGTACGCTGGACCACTCGGATTGGATTCCCGGGTTGCCTGGCCGGGAAACTTTATTTTTTTACAGGTCTTGTCGGCAATCGAGTATCAGCATTCCGCTAAAGCAATTTCTTCGTGAAGTCAAAATTCTGTACTCTTGTGAACATGAAAATTGATTCTGCCAGGTGCTTGTTTTTGCGATCGGTTACATCTGCCTGGTTTTCTATCGTTCTCTGTGGGTTACTCTCCTCGGCTCTGGGCGTTTTCGCACAGACCCGGCCTCCTGCGACGCCTCTTATTACGCATGATCCATATTTCAGCGTGTGGTCCATGACTGATACCCTGACTGGCTCGAACACCCGTCACTGGACGGGCACGGAGCAGCCGTTCACCGGCTTGGTACGCATCGACGGGCATGTTTTTCGCTGGATGGGCCGGGATCCTGACGAAACGCTGCCCCTGCAACAGCTCTCCAGCACTATTACGCCGACCCATACCGTCTATAAATTCGAAGCCTCCGGTGTGCACCTGACAGTCACATTTTTTACCCCGGCCTTGTTGCAAAATCTGGACATTCTCTCGCGCCCGGTGACCTACCTCACCTGGCAGGCACAGGCGACCGACGGCCACGCGCACAAGGTCACGCTTTATCTCGATGTATCTCCGTTGATCGCCGTCAACATACAGCAGCAAAAGGTGATCTGGGGACGGCAGCGTACCCAGTCGTTGCAGGTTCTCTCCGTTGGCACGAGCAGCCAGAATGTGCTCCATCAGTCAGGCGACGACATGCGAATCGACTGGGGGTATTTTCATCTCGCCATACCAACAACTGAGCAGGCATTTACATCCGAGACGGCTTCGGCGCGCGATACATTTCTGCGCTCTGGAACGCTGCCCGTATCCGACGACATGGATATGCCGCTGCCTGCCGATCAAGGTGCAGCGTTGCTGGCCGTTGCGTTGCCGTTAGGGAACGTGACTGCTGTTCCCGTAACACGGCATGTTCTCGTCTCCTACACGGATAATTTTTCCATCGAATTTCTGCATCGCCGACTGCGTCCCTATTGGCAGCGTAACGGCCTTACCACGCAGGCCATGCTGAATCGGGCCGAGGCGCAATATGGCCACCTTGATAAACAGGCAACGGCCTTTGACAAGGAAATAACCGCGGACCTGCAGCAGACTGGTGGCGCGGACTACGCATACATCGCCATCCTTGCATATCGCCAGGCCATCGCCGCGCACAAACTTGTTGCCGATATCGACGGAACGCCACTATTTTTCGCCAAGGAGAATTTCAGTAATGGATGCATTAGCACTGTCGATGTGATGTATCCCTCCGCTCCTATATTTCTCCTGCTGAACCCACGTCTGCTGGAGGCGCAGATACGTCCTGTTCTTGAATATGCTGCGCTTCCTCGCTGGCCGTGGCCGTTTGCGCCGCATGATCTTGGCCGCTACCCGCTGGCCAATGGGCAGGTATATGGCGGTGGCGAACGCAGTGAGATCGATCAGATGCCTATTGAAGAGAGTGGCAATCTGCTGATTCTGGTGGATGCGCTCTCCCGTGCGGAAGGCAACACAAATCTGGCCGAGCAGTACTGGCCGCAACTGACCAAGTGGGCGGAGTACCTGCGCAGAAATGGTCTTGATCCGAAAAATCAGCTCAGCACCGACGACTTTGCCGGACACCTCGCACACAATGCAAATCTGTCCATCAAGGCAATCGAAGCGTTGGATTGCTATGCCGATCTAGCCCGGCGCTTGCACAAAAACGCCATCGCCCAGCAATACGCATCCGATGCCCAATCCATGGTTCCAAAGTGGATCGAGATGGACCAGCAGGGAGATCACTACAAGCTGGCTTTTGATCAACCCGGCACATGGAGTCAGAAATATAACCTGGTCTGGGACAAGATTCTCGATCTGCATCTGTTCCCGGCTAAGGTTCACAATGCGGAACTGGCGTTCTATCAAACCAAATTGAATCTCTACGGGCTGCCGCTCGATAGCCGCGCCGATTACACCAAGCTGGATTGGGAGATCTGGACAGCAACCCTGGCAGACACGCAGACCCAATTTCAAGCCTTCATCGCTCCCATCTACAAATGGGTCAACGAAGGCCCCTCTCGCGTACCGTTGACCGACTGGTATGACACAAAAACCGGCAAACAGATCGGATTTCAGGCGCGCTCGGTTGTCGGCGGCGTTTTCATCAAGGCCCTGGCCGACAAGACAATGGCTCAGAAATGGCAGCAACGCGCGTTGCATTCTCCGGCAGACACAGAGAACGTACCGGGCCTGGATTCGCAGGGCAACCCCGCTCCGTAAAACACTTGTGCGCGGACTCTTTATACTTAGAACATGGATACAGGATTACGCGGAAGAGTCGCGCTGGTTACCGGCGCAAGTCAGGGAATTGGTCGCTCCATCGCCGAGTCATTTGCCGCCGAGGGTGCACACGTCGTTATCGGCGCACGCAACGTTCCAGCGCTTCAGGAACTGGCTGCAGACATCGAACAGCGGTATAAGGTTCGCGCTTTGGCTCATGCCATCGACGTTGCCATTCCGGAGCAGGTGGATGCCTTTGTGCAGGCAGCCCAGGCTGCCTTTGGAAAGATTGATATCTGTGTTACGAACGCCGGAGGCCCACCGGCCAAATCTTTTATGAACACGACCGATGCAGAATGGCAATCTGCCTTCGTGCTGAACCTGCAGAGTGTCGTCCGGCTGGCGCGGGCCGTTCTCCCCGCAATGCAGCGTCA
Source organism: Acidobacteriaceae bacterium (assembly GCA_036267255.1). Lineage (GTDB taxonomy): Bacteria > Acidobacteriota > Terriglobia > Terriglobales > Acidobacteriaceae > DATAWK01. Next base: position 278,425 of record DATAWK010000047.1, read on the forward strand.
ACATTGGGGTCGCATCGTCACGCTCACTTCTATTAGTGTCAAACAGCCCGTGCCTGATCTGATTCTTTCCAACTCCATACGCACGGGAGTGACCGGTCTGGTTCGCAGTCTTGCCAATGAATTCGGCAAAGATGGCATCACGGTCAATAATGTCGGTCCCGGTTTCACAGCGACCGACAGGCTGCAAAAATTGGCCGCCACGCGTGGCGCAGCTGCCGGAGTTGCCCCGGAAGAAATCATGCACGGATACGCAGCACAGGTACCTCTCGGTCGCGTCGCAGAGCCGCGGGAGATTGCCGATGCCGTTGTCTGGCTGGCTTCCGAGCGCGCCTCTTTCATCACCGGGCAAACGCTGCTGGTCGATGGCGGCGCCTATCGTGGGCTTTGAACTGAATTAAAAATATTTACAAATGTAGGAGCGAAATTATGAGTGAAGCTAAGGCGCAGCACGCACGTTGGTCCGATATTCCACTGGAACCGATGAACCCGCTGCTTGACCGGCACTTTGTGCATGGAGAGCAAGCGATGCTCGCCCGCATTCTGCTGCGCAAGGGCTGCATTGTTCCCATGCATAGCCATTCCAACGAGCAGATCACGTATGTATTAGAGGGAACGCTGCGTTTTACGCTGCCAGATCGCGTTGTGGATGTTGCAGCCGGAGAGGTGCTGGTAATTCCCGGCGGCATTCCACATCAGGCCGAAGCCATGGAAGATACCATCGATCTGGATGTTTTTACACCGCCGCGCCGGGATTGGATCGAGCGTACGGATGGGTATCTTCGCGGCGAACAGAAATAGCAGCGAATTTTTCGCGCTGCTATTCTGCCCGGCATGTATCGCGTTTTATTTTTTCAATCAGACTACATGGCAGTGATTGCCATCGGAATCTGTGTTAGAGCTGGCCGGGTGCGAATCGCCTCATGCAGGATGCTGCGGGCTTCGGCGAGTTCTTCGCCGATAAGCTCCATGCGAGGACCGCGTACCCGCGCATTGCCCACGCCGAGTTCATGCTGCACCAGTTTGATGAGCTGAACGAATTTCGGCACAGTGTCCATGCGCAGCAAGGGCAGAAACCAGCGATAGAGCTCGAAGGCTTTCTGCATTTGGCCTTCGCTGGCATAACGAAACAGCGTGACGGATTCCTGTGGGAACGCATTGACCAGGCCCGCAATCCACCCCGCCGCCCCTACAGCAATCGCTTCGACGATTGCATCATCGACGCCGACGAAAATTTTCAAGCGGTCGTCGAGCAATGCGCGGATCGCCGAAACCCGGCGCACGTCCGAGCTTGATTCTTTCACCGCATGAAGATTCTCATGTTCCAGTGCTAGTTCGCGAATCTGTTCGGGAAGAAAATCGGTTCCATAGGACACCGGGTTGTTGTAGAGCATCGAGGAAAGCGATGTCGCCCGCAGAATTGTAGACACATACGCCTTCGACTCGCGCCAATCTCCCTTATACACATAGGGTGGCAGAATCATCAGCCCCTGGCAGCCCGCGTCGGCAGCGGCCTTTGCAAATGAAACGGCCTCATCGGTCGAAAGTGATGCAACCCCAGCAACAACGGGAGCGCGGCCGCCAAGAGAATGCACAACATTCGAGAGAATGAATTTCTTTTCTTCAAAAGTGAGAGTCGCCGCTTCTCCGAGCGAGCCTAAAAGGACGATGCCTGTGCAGCCGTTGTCCAGCATCCAATTGGCATGGTTGGCCATAAAGGCGTGGTCGACCGTCATATTTTTATCGAAGCCGGTTGTCATTGCGGGCATTACGCCGTTCCACTGCATGGTGTCTCCTGAGTGTTCGTAGTATGGTGGGTAAAATTTTTGCTGCATGCCGCAAGACTCGTCATCTGTACGGGAAATATGGGTGGTCTCACGGAATCTACATTCCAGCCTTTAAGAAACTCCAGTGCGGTGCCGCAGATGCGTCCCTGGCACGGTCCCATGCCACAACGGGTATGCAGTTTCGCGGAACGCCAGGAGGTATGCTGCGAGATGAGTTCTGAGGGCACATCTTCGCAGCGGCAAACGATCGTATCCGGTTGCGGCAGGCTCTTCAGCTCCGAACGCAGCGCGAACGTCCTGGAAAGGCCCACGGCAAATCGCAGCATCTTGCTGCGTCGCCTGGCCAGAATCTTTGCTCCGGCCTGATCACCAGCACTGGCCAGGCCGGCGATTTGTCCTTCTAACAAGGACAATTCAAGGCCACCGATTCCGGTTGGTTCTCCCGCGCAAAAAATTGTGTCGATGGAAGTGCGTTGCAGGGAATCGACGGCAACAAATCCGCCATCGATCCGGCACCCGAACAGCATGGCCAATTCAATGTTCGGCACCAGGTGGAAACTGCAGGCGAGATAATCGCAAGGTAATTCCCGCTGCTTCGTGCCGTTGGACATCACCACGGATTGCAGCTTGGTTTCTCCATGTGCGGCCACTGGCCACCAGCCCGCGCGGAAAGGGATGCTGAAGGTCTTCGACCCGTAATGCAGGGCCTGCATAAGCTTGGATGGATTTGCCGTAATTCCAACAGCAAAGCGTGCCAGGCTGGACCATGGGGCCTGCTCGCAGATGGCGACCACGTTGGCTCCATGCTCGCGCAGATAAGCCGCGACAGCAAGCAGCAGAGGACCGCTGCCAGCCACAACCACGCGTTTGTCCTGAATGGGCAGGCCGGATCGAACCATGGCCTGCAATCCACCCGCTCCCATAACGTTGGGCAGCACCCAGCCGGGAAAGGGAAGAAACCGTTCGCGGGCACCGGTTGCCAGAATGAAACGCTCATAGCCAAGTTCAATGCATTCCCCGCCTTGTTCGGCGCGCAGAACCCCTGTGGCTGGAGCACCATAGACGCGGCATTGAAAGAATTGGGTGATGGAGTCGCTGGATCGTAATCGTTGAAACCAGTAAGCCGGAGAATCGGAGCTGCCCTTCGTTCGCGTGGGCCGTTCTCCGCGCCAGATCTGGCCACCGTATCCAAAATTATCGTCGACGATTGCAACACGTTTGCCTCGCTCTGCAGCAACGCAAGCCGCCGCCATGCCTGCCGGCCCGGCGCCAACCACGATAATGTCGAAGTTGCGATTCATTGCGTGCGCACGTCCATCGCCTGCGTACAAAGAATCTGGCAGGTTCGTTGATGGGGCACTCCGTCGACCATGGCGCGGCATTCGAAACAGATGCCCATCGCGCAGAGCGGACCGCGAGGCTGGCCCGTGACGGAAGTCCTGCAGTTTGCCCCGGCAAGCGCGATTGCAACTGCGGCTGTTGTTCCTGGCGAGACCGCGATCGGCTTCCCGTTTATGGTGAGCGAAATGGTCTCAGGCATGCGCCACCCCCATCGCGAAACGCGAAGGCAGATATGGCTCCATAGGGATCGCCGGGGTGCGTTCGAGAAACTGGTCCAGCAGCAGACGCGCCGTGGCCAGAGAAGTGGTAATGCCAAGTCCTTCATGGCCCGCCGCCAGAAACATGCTTGCGTCCTGCTGCACAGGACCGATCAGAGGCAGCTTATCGGGTGTGGCGGCGCGGAATCCTGTCCAGATTCGCAACGCGGAAAGCGTGCCCAACGCGGGAACATATTGTTGCGCGCGCTCTATCATTGCATCAACAATTGGGGCGTCCACAGACGTGCTTTCAATATCGAATTGGCGCGAAGATCCTAGCAGCAGTTGCCCGGTGCGCCTTGGCTGCAGGTTAAATGCAACCGAGTCGCGCGTTACAGAATGCGCGCTTTTCAGGTAGCCGAGCTCTATCATCTGATGGCGAAAAAACCCAGGATAACGATCGGTGATGACGAGATGCCCTTTTCTTTTTCTGATCGGCTGGCCCGGCGTAAGAAGATTAGCTGATGCGCCGGTTGCATTCACGATGCGCTGGGTATGGAGCACAGTCGCATCGTGCAACAGCACCGTGTTCTGGCCCGCCCGGTCGACCGTTTTTTCCAGGTAAAGTTCGGCCCCTAATTGTTGGGCGCGCCGGATCAGAAACAGAGCGGCTGCGGGAGGATATAAAACCGCATCCTCAGGAACCAGCAATGCGCCAGCCAAAGATGTGGAGAGATTCGGTTCAGCGTGTGCCAGAGCGGAAGAGTCCAGAATCTCAACTGGCACATGGAGAGACTGGTAATAGGTGTATTTGCGCTGAACTTCTCGCATTTCTTCTTCGTCGCGGGCAATCCAAAGCGTTCCGCAGCGGTCGTATTCGACATTCTCCGGCATTCCTGGCGCCAACTCCGCCCACAGCAATTGCGAATACCGCGTCAATGCAAACTGCGCGGCTGAATCGTCCATCACGACAATGTGTCCCATGCCTGCCGCAGTCGCATCGCCGCCAATCACGCCGCGTTCAATGACGGCTACGCGCATGCCGGCCTGAACAAATTCCAGAGCACACGCTGCGCCAACAATTCCAGCGCCAAGGATGACTACGTCGTAGCTTAGACCCATCGTGGTATGCCCGCGCGGAATGGATCGTCCGCATCCAGAATCAAGGTGGTCTCCGCCGTAACGTAGGCCGTACCCGTGATACTGGGAATGATTTCGTCGTTCACAATTGTGACGCTTCCTTCAAACACTGTGCCCAGAATTCCTTGCTGACGCCAGACCTGGCCTGGCTTCAATTTGCCATCCGCATACAGGCAAGCCATCTTCGCGCTGGTTCCGGTCCCGCACGGAGAGCGGTCATACGCCCTTCCTGGACACAGCACAAAATTCTTACTGTCTGCTGCTCCCTGCACAGCGGGGCTAAAAAGTTCAATGTGGTCAATTTCTTCACTATTCACGCCGGTTATGTTGTTGGCTCGAAGCGCCTGGCGGATCTCCCACGTAGCTTCTGTCAGCTTCTCGACATTTTGGAGGGAGAGATCATAAGGATGCTCCTCAACAAGAAAAAACCAGTTTCCGCCCCACGCCACATCGCCGCGAACATTCCCCAGATCGGGAACCTTCACCACCACATTTTTTTGGCTGCGATAGGACGGCACATTTTCGACCGTTACCTTGTCAGTCCAATGAAGCGTAGCCGTGACAATTCCCACCGGCGTTTCGATCCGATGCATGCCCGGCTGAATTTTCCCCATATGAGCAAGTGTCACTATCAGCCCGATGGTTCCATGGCCGCACATGCCGAGATAGCCCACGTTATTAAAAAAAATCACACCCGCCGCGCAGGTGCTGTCCGTTGGCTCGCACAACAGTGCGCCGACCAGTACGTCGGAACCGCGTGGCTCATGGATCACAGTATTACGAAAGGAATCGTACGTCTCGCGCAGAGCTCTCATTCGTTCCGGCAACGGGCCGTTTCCAACCGGTGGGCCGCCCTCGACGACAAGACGGGTTGGCTCTCCGCCCGTATGGGAATCGATAACATGAATGCGCTGCGAGGAAAGATTGATTTGCATACGTTCTCTTGCCGCCACACAGTCTACTGTATGGGACCGCATCCCATCTATGCAGTCGCTGCACATCGCCCTTGCAGCGAATTTCGTTAAAACCGCAAAGTTTCAATGGATCGAGAGCACTGGTTCAACTGGTTAACTGTATACATGTTATCAGAATGAGGGTTCCTTATGGATTTTCTGGAGGCAAATAAAAAAGCACTGGCAAGAGGCCCACGAAGAATATCCTCGCTCCCTTCGCAGCCTCGTGAAAATATTGACAATCCTTTATTCAAAACGTAGCGTCAGGTCACCTGTATATGCGATGCCATGTATAACTAGAGTGGAAAAAATTATCGATGTATTCCGCAGTTGTGTGGGATATGCATCCATGAATCCAAAGTATGGCTGGAGGAACGCAACATGAACAAGGATGAGGGCAGCACTGCGTGGAGCCGGCGGCAATTCCTCTCAAGTGCGGTAGCAGGTTCCGCTATCTGGATCGTGTCATCCAAAAACGCGGTAGGATTCGATCGATCTAAAGCTCCAACGTCCTATGCAGCGCTTCATAGCCTTCCGCCCGGTGCAATCCAGCCAGAGGGATGGTTGCGAGTGTGGCTGGAGAAGCAGGCAAATGAATTGGCTATTTCTTTGCCAACGGTTTCCGAACCATTTAAAGGCGCGTATTGGGCCGGAGACGAAAAGCCATATTCCGATGGTTGGTGGGCCTGGGAAGATAAAGGGTACTGGGCCGACGGAGCTACCCGTTGCGCTCTCGCTCTTGGAGACCGGAGGCTGCTGCGAGCAGCTCAGGTGCCAGTGAACTATACGCTGAGCCATCCTTCTGCAGATGGGTATCTAGGGCCGGCATACTTGCTGCCACCTCGGAAGGACTGCTACCGTTTTCCCCATACCATTTTCTTCCGGGCGATGGCTGCGACATCAGAGGCCGACGGCAACGCGCGAATTGTAGAAGCGATTCGTCAACACTACTTGGGAGGGGACACCGCCGACTATGGTGTGGTGCAGCGAAATGTCACCAATATCGAAGCAATGCTCTGGTGCTACGAACGGTGCGGCGATCCCCGCCTATTGGCCAAGGCAGAGCAGGCATGGAGCGAGTATCTTTCCCACGCAGGGGACAAATTGCAAGGAGATCTGGCTCCAGCCAGAGTTTTCTCTGATACTCCCATCAACGCTCATGGTGTAACGTATGCGGAAACCAGCAAGCTGCCGGCTTTGCTGTATATGCATACGGGCAAGCAAAGCTATTTAAAGTTTGCCGTTGCCGCACAACAGAGAATTTTTGATCACCATATGTTAGTCGATGGAGGTCCTTCGACTTCAGAGTGGTTCCACGGCACAACCTCTCTGGATGCTCATGAAACCTGTGACATTGCCGATCACACCTGGTCCTGGGGCTATCTGCTGATGGCGACAGGCAACGGAGCCTGGGGCGATCATGTCGAGCGCGCCTGTTTCAACGCAGGATTCGGGGCTATTAAGAAAGACTGGAAGGCGCTGCAATATTTCTCCTGCCCCAATCAGGTACTGGCTACGTTGAATTCCAATCACACAATTGAGGATCGTGGGACATCCCAGATGGCGTATCAGCCCAATCCAGGACAGCATGTTTCCTGTTGCGCCGGCAATGTCCATCGCATCTATCCCAACTATTTACTTCGAATGTGGATGAAACAAGGAACAGACGGCTTAGCTGCTACGCTCTATGGACCTTCTCGCGTAAAAACTGCCGTAGGTGCGGGGCAGCAGCCGATAGAGATCGTCCAAACGACGAACTATCCGTTTGAAGATGCGATTCACCTGAGTTTCCACTCGGCCAAGCCTGTATCGTTTCCACTCTATTTACGCATCCCGCAATGGTGTAAGAATCCTGAGATCGCAGTGAATGGCGAGTCGGTTGCACCATTGGAAATGGCCGATAATTTCGCCATTCTGCGCCGGACATTTCACCCAGGAGACACAATTGCTCTGACTTTCCCCATGCAGACTGCAGTGACACACTGGCCGGAAAACGGTGTTGCAGTGGAACACGGTCCACTTGTCTATTCCTTACCCATTGAAGCAAACTGGACCTCCGCAATGGAACAGCCTTGGTCTACACCGGAATTCCCGGAGTGGATTGCCACTCCAGTAAGTGCGTGGAACTACGGTCTGACTCTCGATTCCATACATCCCGAGGCAGGAGTGAAGCTCCACCGAAAAGCCATGACAGAGGATCCCTGGGTGGATCCTCCAGTAAGTCTTGAGGTAAGCGCGAGAAGGATTGAAAATTGGCAGATGCAAGAAAATCCGAAAAACCCCGAGCAGCGATTTACGCCTCCGCTCCCGGATATTCGAACAGCAAAGTTAACGGATTCCATCGAGCAACTCGTGCTGGTTCCTTATGGGTCGACGCATTTACGGGTGACAATTTTCCCGCAGGTTGCGTCACCAACCACGGAAAAATCAGAGGCAGCCGGCGATTCTGCGGGTTAAAGCAAGGGATAAAATTCGGCTCGAATGGGAGCAACGTTGCGTTCGAGCATGTTCGGAACCAGCGCGGTTCTTTAACCTGGAGCGGATCACTCCACGCATCTCCTTGACGGTAGTTTTCAGGTAGATTCTTAGGGATTAAAACGCATAAAAACTGGTTGCATCTTTAATGTGGTATCGTGTATACACACTTTATGAAATCCTACAGTCCGATTTTAGTGCGAACTCCCACGACCCCCTTTGCGCTGCCACGTCAGACTCTAGTCGAGACAGCGGTGGATGCGCTTCGAAAGAGAATTATTGGCGGCGAATTCCAAGAGGGGGAATCCCTCAACCAGGTAACAATCGCGCGGGAATATGCGATCAGCCGTATCCCGCTACGCGAGGCGATGCGCCAATTGGAAGCGGAAGGATTGCTGGTGTTTCAGCCCGGGAAAGGGGCTGTAGTCTCCGGCCTTTCGCTCAGTGAGATCGGCGAAGTGATTGATCTCCGCGCGAAAATTGAACCGGATCTGCTATCGAAAGCAATCACCCACCTGACAGCAGCAGATTTTGAGCAGGCCAAAGCAATCCTCGACGAATTTGAAACTGCTTTTAAAAAGAACGAGGTCGCAACCTGGGGCGAGTTCAACTGGCGTTTTCATTCGACACTGTATGCACCCAGCGGATGTGCGATCACGATGGGAATTTTGCAAAACCTGCATCATCTCAATGAACGCTATGCCAGAGTTCAGATTTCAATGACCCATTGGGAGCAGCGTGCGGCACAAGAGCATCGGGATATTCTCGAAGCTTGCCGCAAACGGGAACGTCGCAAGGCCGCGATGTTACTCAAGGATCATATTCTCACGGCTGGACAGGCTCTAATTCGCGTTCTCGAAGAGCAGCGCAAAACAAAGGGCAAGACGGCGAAGACAAACTAATCATGCCAGTAAAGATCACCAAGATTGAGGCTTTCCAGGTCGATTTGCCATTATGCGAGGGCAGCTATAAATGGTCTGGCGGAAAGAGCGTCGAGGTTTTTGACTCGACAGTCGTTGCTGTTCATACGGATGCGGGCGTTACCGGTTATGGTGAAGTTTGTCCGCTAGGGCCGGCCTATCTGCCGGCATACGCCAACGGCGTGCGCGCCGGTATTGCGGAAGTTGCTCCCTATCTGATTGGTATGGATCCGACTTCTTTATCCCTTGTGAATGATTGCATGAACCAGGGCCTGAATGGACACCCGTATGTGAAGTCCGGGCTCGATATCGCGTGCTGGGACATCCTTGGAAAACTTACAGGTTTGCCCATTGTTGCTTTACTCGGTGGCCGTTACGGAGAATCCTTTCCGCTCTACCGCGCCATCTCGCAGGAAAGCCCCGAGGAGATGGCTCGTAAAGTGAGCATGTATCGCAGTGATGGATACACAAAGTTTCAGCTCAAGGTTGGTGGCCATCCCGACGCAGACATTGCACGGATCCTCGAGGTATCGGAGATGCTGGAAGCAGGAGACGTTCTGGTCGCGGATGCGAATACCGGTTGGAGTCAGCATCAGGCTCTTCGGGTTGCGAACGCCGTACGCAATGTCGATGTTTACATCGAACAGCCATGCGCCAGCTATCGGGAATGTCTGACCGTAAGGCGCAACACGCATAGGCCATTCATTCTGGATGAAGTGATCGACAGTGTAGAGATGGTGGTTGAGGGAATAAAAGACCGGGCCATGGACATCATTAATCTGAAGATCTCGAAAGTCGGTGGGCTTACAAAGGCGCGGCAAATTCGGGACCTATGTGTTTCGCTCGGCATTGCTCTGACCATCGAAGATAGCTGGGGTGGCGACATTACGACCGCCGCGATTGCCCATCTGGCTCATAGCACACCGTCCGAGTATCTTTTTTCTTCCACAGATTTCAACAGTTATGTGACGGTAAGCATTGCTGAAGGAGCGCCTCGGCGAAACAGAGGGCGTCTCGCGGCGTCCGACGCACCTGGACTTGGAATCGAGCCGATATGGAACGTGCTGGGCGACCCTGTACTTTCTATTCCATAGTGATGACTCAAACATGAGGTAGTTCAGTGAAAGAGAATGTATCGCGGAGAAGTTTTGGCCGGGCTACAGTGAGTGCTCTAGGTTGTCTGGCTCTGGCGCCTGTAGGAAAACTACTGATCGAATCACGAAAAGAATCACCGAATTCTTCCTCGAAACCTGCTCGGAAACTCCTAAATTCTTCGTTGCAGCCTTCGCCCGCTGAAACCTTAACCTATGCCCAGCGATGGGATAGAAACGCATCGGAAGTTTCAGGATCACATCAGAAGAGAACAAAGTTACGGCTGCCGTCTGCGGAAAACCATCTATGAAACGACGTCAATTTCTGGAAACAATTGTTGCCTCTACTGCCGCTCTCACCCTTCCCAACACACTCCTCGCCGACTCAAATGCCGGTTCTTCCGGTGGAAAGGCCGAGCCGGCCAATCCTGACGATTCCATTCTCTGGTACCAACAGCCTGCCAAAAAATGGGTAGACGCGCTGCCTATAGGAAATGGCAGATTGGGCGCGATGGTATTTGGTGGCACTGCAAGCGAACGCATTCAGCTCAATGAAGATACCGTCTGGAGTGGAGGCCCGTACGATCCCACAAATCCGAAGGGGCCGCAGGCGCTTCCTGAAATTCGTCGGCTGGTGTTTGCCGGTGAGAACCTCCAGGCTCATCGGTTATTTGGACGCACCATGTTTGGTCTGGCCATTCCTCAGATGCAGTATCAGCCTTTGGGAGATCTCTGGCTAACATTCACAGGGCAGAGTCAGGCCAACGATCACCAACGCCAGTTGGCGACGGACATGGGAATGATCACGCCAAAACCTGTCAGCGACTATCGCCGACAGTTAGATCTGGATGAAGCGATCGTAACGGTACAGTATCGGGATGGCGGCGTCACCTATAAGAGGGAAGTGTTCGCAAGCCCGGTGGATCAGGTATTTGTGGTTCGTTTGACTGCGGACCAGAAACAGAAAATTTCCTTTTCGGCGGCTTTGATTGCCGGCAATTCAGAGCAACGGGACGGGGACGCGCGCTATGATGCTGTCGCGCCCAACGAAATAGTTGTGCGCGGCTGTACGATGTCCGATGAAGGAATTGACGGCCAGGTGCACTACCAGTCGCGCGCACGGATTTTGACCGAAGGCGGAAAGATCACCGCGGCAGATGACGGAACGTTAACCATTACGGACGCCGATGCTGCGACCATTTTGATTGCAGCCGGAACTAGCTTTGTAAATTATAAAAACCCGAATGGGAATCCCGAATCGAAGATAAAACAGCAGATCGAAATGGCTTCTGCGAAGTCTTATACGGAATTGCGCAGCGATCATGTTGCCGCACACCAGGAAATATTTAGAAGAGTGCGGGTTGATCTGGGATCTTCGGAAAGTGCAAGTCTGCCCACAAACGAGCGCCTCGATAAGTTTCATGAAACGAATGATCCAAGCATGGCGGCGCTGTATTTTCAATTTGGCCGCTACATGTTGATGTCCTGCTCCCGGCCAGGCAGTCTGCCGGCGAACCTGCAAGGTATCTGGAATGATTCGAATGCTCCGTCATGGGGTGGCAAGTACACCACCAATATCAATTTACAAATGAATTACTGGCCTGCGGAGCCAGCCAATCTTTCCGATTGCGCAGAACCCTTATTTCAGATGATTGCGGACATGGCGGTACCAGGCGCCCGTGTCGCGGAAGTAAATTATGGAGTCAAGGGTTGGGTATTACATCAAAATACAGATCTCTGGCTGGCCTGCGCACCGATGGATGGTCCCACCTGGGGTACCTTTGCCACCGGCGGAGCCTGGCTCTGCACGCACCTGTGGGAGAACTATCTCTTCAATGGGGATACGGAAACGCTGAAGAAGTTTTATCCGCTGATGAAGGGCTCGGCGCAATTCTTCCTCAATACCTTGGTGGAGCATCCACGGTTGAAATGGATGGTGACATGTCCATCGATGTCCCCGGAACATTTCCCCGAAAGTCCTACAGAAAGCGTTCCCTTCTGGGATGAAGTCACGAACCTTCACCTGAAGGGAACCACCATTTGCGCCGGCCCGACCATCGACATGTCAATCCTGAGAAATCTCTTTGGAGGATGCATTCAAGCGAGTGAGATTCTCGGGGTCGATGAGGATTTTCGGAAGCAACTGCAGGAAATGAGTCCACGTCTGGCGCCGTTGCAGATAGGTAAGTGGGGCCAGTTGCAGGAGTGGCTGGATGACTGGGACGATCCAGAGGATCATCACCGCCATATGTCGCCGCTCTGGGGGCTTTATCCTGGCCACGAGATCACACCCCGGCAAACACCGAAGTTGGCGGCGGCGGCGGCAAAATTGCTGAAATCGAGAGGGGATGGTGGTCCCGGCTGGGGCATGGCGTGGAAGATATGTCTTCGAGCGCGCCTGTTGGATGGAGAATACGCCTACCTGGAACTTCAGAGATTACTCACTGCAGTGGATAAGGATGAGATCAGCTACAAAGACGGTGGAACGTATCCGAATCTGATGAACGCGTTGCCATATCAGATTGACGGAAATATGGGAGCTACCGCCGGTATCGCAGAAATGCTGATCCAATCGCACGCCGGGGAAATTCACTTAATTCCTGCCATTCCGAAGGCCTGGGCAAATGGTTCCGTTAAGGGACTCAAGGCGCGCGGTGGATTCGTAGTGGACATGAAATGGAAAGATAACAAGATTACCAATGCTTCGGTTGATTCCAAACTGGGTGGTACGTGCAGAATTCGGAGTTCGGCGCAAATTTCCAAGGTTTCTTTATCCAATGGCAATGTTTCATTCACGCGCCCGGAACAGAACCTTGTCGAATTCAAAACCAAGGCAGGAGAAACATACTCCATTGAAGCCGGTGCTTAACCGTATTTATGTAGTGAATATTAGTTTGGCAAGGTGACATGGAAAAAATGCATATGATAAAGCGTGGCGCTCGGTCGCTATCCATCCTGCTGGCGGCTCTCATTTTCATTGGCGCCTGTATCCCGGCGTTGGCATCGCCGGAACTTACCAGGACGTTGAACGAGATTTTCGTTCAACATGAATTCGATGCCAAAAATTTCGGCCCTGCGCGATGGCTTGATGGGGGAGTGGCCTACACCACGGTAGAGCCGTCGCCTGCGTTTCCGAATACGGATGCCAGAGATATTGTTCGCTATGAAACTGCGACCGGAGCACGGACCGTGCTGGTTTCCGCGTCGCAATTGGTTCCGGCGCCAGGCTCGAAACCCCTTCGCATCGACGACTACGCATGGTCCCAGGACAGCAAGCGTCTCCTTATCTATACCAACTCGAAAAAAGTGTGGCGGCAGAATACGCGTGGCGACTATTGGGTGCTGTACCTTGACAGCGGAAAGCTGCAGAAGCTGGGTGGAGATGTACCGGCATCCACGTTGATGTTTGCCCAGTTCTCGCCAGACGGCCACAGTGTCGCCTATGTGCGTGATCACAATATCTACGTGGAAGATCTTGCTTCGGAGACAATCCGTCCGCTGACAACCGATGGTGCTGCCACGCTTATCAATGGAACCTCCGATTGGGCCAATGAAGAGGAGATGGATATCCGGAACGGTTTCCGCTGGAGTCCGGACGGCCAGTCGATCGCTTACTGGCAGTTTGATACAACCGGTGTCGGTATCTACACATTGATCAACGACACTGCGGAAGAATATCCGACTTTAAAGCAGTATCCGTACCCGCAGGTCGGAACCACCAACTCTGCCGTCCGCGTTGGCGTAGTGAGTGCAGAGGGTGGCCCCACGCGCTGGATGAATGTCCCTGGCGATCCGCGAGAGCACTACATTGCACGGATGGACTGGGCCGGCAATTCGAATCAACTGGTTCTCGAGGTGTTGAATCGGCTTCAAAATCAAAACAAGGTTTTACTGGCCGACGTGCACACAGGTTCTGTCCGCAAGGTGATGGAGGATACCGATCCGGCATGGTTGGATGTAGTGGAATCGTTTCAATGGGCCGATGGAGGAAAAAGCCTGCTCTGGTTGAGTGAGCGAGACGGATGGCGCCATGTCTATAAGGTGTCGAGGAGCGGAGGCCCACTCAATCTACTGACGCATGGGCCGCTGGATGTCATGAAAGAAGTTGCTGTCGACAATCGGAACGGTTGGCTGTATTACATTGCATCGCCCATCAATGCAACGCAACGGTATCTGTATCGTGTCGGTCTGGATGGTTCCGGTTCTCCGCAACGCATAACACCGATGGACGAGCCTGGGACACATAGTTATGACATTTCTCCCAATGGCCTTTGGGCTTTCCATAAGTACTCCACCGCCGATCATCCTCCAGTAACAGATCTGATTCGTTTGCCCAGCCATCAAAGCGTTCGCATACTCGAAAGCAATGAAGCCTTAGACCAGAAAGTGAAAGCACTCATTGCATCGCCTACAAAGTTTTTCCAGGTAACGATAGACGGCGGAGTCACGCTCGATGGTTGGATGATGCAGCCGCGGGATTTCGATCCTGCAAAGAAGTATCCGGTACTCGTGTATGTGTATGGTGAGCCTGCGGCAGTAACGGTAACGGACAAATGGGGCGGGGACACCACCTTGTTTCACCGCGCTATCGCCAACGACGGATATATCATCCTCAGCTTCGACAATCAAGGAACGCCCGCGCCCAAAGGCCGTGCCTGGCGCAAGATCGTCTTTGGCAGTCTCGGCCCGCTTTCCTCCGCCCAGCAGTCGGAAGCCATCCGGCAATTTGCCAGGGAACACTCCTATATAGATACCTCTCGGATGGCTATATGGGGCTGGAGTGGAGGCGGCTCGAATACTTTGAATCTTATGTTCCGATACCCGGGCCTTTTTAGTACCGGAATGGCCGTAGCTCCCATGGCTGATCAGCGTCACTATGACACGATTTATCAAGAGCGTTACATGGGTTTGCCGAAAGACAATCCTAAAGGCTACCACGATGGTTCGCCCATCAACTTTGCCGAAGGTCTGCAGGGCAAGCTACTGATCGTCCATGGTTCGGGCGACGATAACTGCCATTTTCAAGTTACTGAGTTACTTGTCAACCGGCTGATTGCACTCGGCAAGTCTTTTGACTTTATGGATTATCCGAATCGTACCCATGCCTTGTCGGAAGGTCCCGGGACTTCGTTTCACCTGCGCAGCCTGCTTGCACGATACCTTGAGGAGCATGTCCCGCCAGGCGGACAACCACAGTGAGCGAATACGGGACACCGCGTCATCCCATCTCGCAAGCGAACCTCGATACCGGATTCTTTGGCCAGCCCCCTGGCCTGATGTTTCTGTTTTTCGTTGAGATGTGGGAGCGCTTCTCGTATTACGGAATGAAGGCGCTGCTGGTTCTCTATCTGGTGGACGCGCAGCGGTGGTCCATCAGCCGCGCCGCTAATCTCTATGGCAATTACACAGCTCTTGTTTATATTGCTCCCTTGCTTGGGGGGTACATAGCGGATCGCTTTATCGGAACCAGGCGCTCTCTGGTTTGGGGCGGCATCATTATTGCGTCCGGTCATTTTGCGTTGGCTTTTCAAAACAACAACACCTTCTACATCGGCCTTGGCCTCATTATTGTAGGCACCGGACTGTTCAAGCCCAATGTTTCGACGATGGTGGGTCAACTCTATGCGGCGGACGATAAACGGCGCGACTCTGGTTTCACCATCTTTTTTATGGGCATTAGTGTGGGTGCTTTATTCGCTCCGCTCGCCTGTGGCTATTTAGCACAAAGAGTTGGCTGGAATTATGGATTTGCTGCTGCCGGAGTCGGGATGCTGTTAGGGCTGATGCTGTATCTTTGGGGCCGCAAGCGCTATTTACCGGGAATCGGATATGCATCCCCGGTTGTGCTGAAAGAGGAACAGAAGGCAACCCCAATCAGTCCGGAAGATCGAAAGAAAATTCTTGCGGTGCTCCTGGTTGTGCTCATCACCATTCCGTTTTGGGCATGCTATGAACAAGTCGGCAGTTCGTTAAGTCTCTTTGCGGATCGGCATATTGCGCGCACCCTGGGACACTTTGTCGTTCCCGCCAGTTGGTTTCAATCCATCAATCCTGTCGTCATTCTGCTATTCGCCCCGTTGCTGGCATTCTTGTGGGAATATCTGGAGAAGAGAAACAGGGAACCATCCGCCCCCAGCAAAATGGCGGTCGGATATTTATTGTTGGCCATAGGGTTCGGAATTGCCACATGGGCCGGCTTCCGCAGCGAAATCTATCTTCTGGTTGGCCCGTTGTGGTTCGTTGGCACAGACCTCTTCCGTTCCTGGGGGGAGCTCATGCTTTCTCCTGTTGGGCTTTCTTATGTCACCAAGGTTGCACCCGCGCGTTATGGCTCGCGGCTCATGGCCGCATGGTTTCTTGCGGAAGGTATCGGCAACAAGTTTGCAGGGTCGATCGCCGCATATTCGGGCGTCATTCGAGCGGGGCACTTTTATGCAATCTTTGTGGTCATCGCAGTCGTTTCCATGATCGCGCTGATTGCCATGATTCCTTTGCTGAAACGGTTAGCTGGGCAACCAGATCCATTGCATACGGAAGCTGCCTGAGCTGCTGAATTCTAAGATATTCACGGCCAGGGTGCGTACCCTTATGACCAGCGAGCTACTTGTATGGATACAGCCGTTTGTGCCGCCTTCCGATCATCCATCCTTTGAAAGCTGGCGATAACTACTTCGGCGGAATCTTTCCTCTGGAGACAGCGAGCATATTCCGCATGGAAGAATCCTGAGGAAAAGCCTGCAAATAGTGCTCAATCGCAGCCTGTGCCTCCGAGTATTGCTTGCGATCAATCAACATAGCGACCAGCCTCTGTTGCAGAAGGGGATTGTACGGATCCTGTGCAATTGCCTTTTGTTGTACAGAGAGCGCTTCGTCGTCGCGGCCGAGCTTCTCGAGTGCCTCTGAAAGTAAGCCATACACCGGAGCTTGCGGTGGACCAATTTGCAAAGAGCGCTGGAGATGATCGGCTGCTTCCTGAAGCTTTCCGTTTTTAAGGTCTCTGCTGCCCAGCGCGGCTTGCACCAAAGCATTGTCGGAATCCGTCCGCTCCAGCTGATCCAGAACTTTAAAATATGGCGCCACGTATTCGGGCTTGTACGCTGCCAGCTCCGCGTATGCCTGCAGCAAGGTGAGCAACGAAGGCGGAACATCTTTTTTCCCAGGAGCCGGATCGAGATGGATCAAGTCCGGCAATGCGGCTGTGGTTTGATGGTACATGGCCTCAGGAAGAGGCTCGTCGGGCCGCGCAACAATCCGGTGATTTGTCAGGCTGGTGTGCGCGATAAAGGTTACGTTGCGTTTTGGCATGTGACAGCCAATGCAGTTATCCGACGGATCTCCGTGCTGACGCACTGTACGAGACAAGCTGCAACTCTGGTCCGTATGACAGGTAAGGCAGCGCTTGTTAAAGAACGCAGGTGCTTCCTGCGCCGTAGGCTGCACGTGCGGATCATGGCAGGTAATGCAGCGCAGTTGGCCGCCACTGGCCCGATAGCACTTGCTCAAAACCATCGAATAGTAATGCTGCAGTTGATCCGAACGTGGAGGAGATCCACGCGTGGGAGGGACCATCAAAATAGACAATACATTGTCCAACGGTGTTCCCGGGCGAATGTCCAGGTAGCTTTTACCCGGTTGCAGAACGCGTACATCGCCGAACCCGTGGCACTCCATGCAGGTTTCATTTGCAGACTCCGCTGTTAATCGCGCAGGGTTCACGATGGCAAGGTTCTGCTTGGTTAGTTTGCGGCCACTCGTTATGGCCTGCACGTGCGCGGCCCCCGGACCATGGCAATTTTCGCAGCCAATAGCCAGTTCGGAAAAAGCGACAGCCTTATAACGCCCGTTCGTATTAGAAACGGGATTTGCTCGGCCACTGTGACAAACGATGCATCCTGTCAGAATGGGTCGATTAAAGGAATAATCGGCAAATTCATAGCCAGGTGAAGACGTCCACGTCATCGCCTTCGTGTAGAAGGCCACAGGAGCCTCAAACAGATAATCTCCGCGCTTGACGATACCGCCAATCGTGTTGGCTCCGGAACCAACGAGCCATTCCACCTGATGGGTATCGCGGAAGATCTCGTTACCTTCGGCATCGAGTTCAAATTCGCTTTGATACAGCTTTCCATCCCGGGCATAGATGTCGAAATGCCGGTTCAGGTTCTTATCGTTGAAGGTAGCTGGAAGCTGGAGCTGTTGCAGAAGTGCCGGTTTGATGTCGGACATCGACCGGCCCATACCGGTCTGCACATAGTGGTTGTAAATGTCCATGTGGCAGGAAGCGCAAACCTGCGATCCTACATAAGCGTCTTTAGTCTTTAACGTCTTGCGTTGAAGGGTGGTTGCAGCACCGGCAGGATTATGAAGGAAAATCAGCAGGAGCAACAGGGCAGGCAAACGCGTCCGAAATTCAAGCCGCATAGCGCGGACAACGAATTGCACCAGACACGTCGGCCACAAATTCATAAACGGAACCTGCAATAGCGGGAATGCGTCATTGAAAAATGCGCATTCCCGCTATGCTGGCTACCTTTAGAAGGCAAACTTCAAAGCCAACTGAAGCTCTCGAGCAGTACTGGCAGTATAGTTGATCGTGTCGAATAACGAACCGCTGTTGTAATCCGTGTTGGGTGTCCCGAGGACCGGATGATTCAGCACGTTGAATGCCTCCAGACGGAACTCGAACTGTCGTCCTTCCCCAACCGGAATGATACGGAAGAGCGAGGTATCCAAATCATACGAACCGGCGGAGCGAAGGGAATTTCTCCCTGCAGTTCCGTACGTGTAACCCGGCGGAACTGCGTACGCATTCCTGTTGAACCATTCTGAAGGTGTCTTCGGACCAGAAGTCTTGCCGACCACGTTTAAATGCTCATACCCACTGTTTCCTGTGTTGGCAATATCGCTGCTGATATTTGGAGTGAAGGGTGTGCCGGAATGGGCGGTGAAAATATTGTTGATTTGCCAGTTACCCAGGATGTAATTGAGCGCACTGTTGCCTGTAGAAAAGCCCTTTCCTTTGCCGATTGGCACTTGATAGAGCGTGCTGACAGCGAGTACGTTCGTTATGTCGAATCCAGCCACAGCGCGGCTGCCATAGCCGGCAGGATCGTAGGGATCCTGCGGCACGCCTCCTTCCGAACCGTACCAGCCGTCGGTGCCGTCGTTCATGGTTTTGGACCATGTGTAGGCAACGGAATACGACCAGCTGTCGGTAAACCGCTTGATGAGTGAAAATTGCAAGGCGTTATAGTTCGCGGCACCAGCAGAACGATCATAAAGTGTTGGAATAGTGTACGGAAAAAGCGAACGTTTCTGCGGATCGCCAGGGCCCGGAGTGAGGGCGGTATTGTAATAACCGCCGACATCCAGACGCTGCGAAACCATGCCGACATAGTTCAGAGTTGCAGTGGTGCTGTTGTTGAGTTCCTGCTCCACACCAATGTTCCATTGCTCGGATCTTGGATTCCTTCTGTGCGGATCAAAAAAGAAGGTTAACTGGTTGTAGGGGGTGGCAGCAGGCAGAAGCCCACCTGCTCCGCTGGTTCCAAATGGGTTGATTGCAGTAATTGTCGGTTTCGCAGACGTCGAGCTTGGCAGGTTCAGGTTGGAAGCTGCTGAATACCCGACATCCGGCCATGTTCCTACAGCGTTTTGCTGCGTTTGTGTGACTGCTGCCCAGTTGTCGTAAACAATGCCGAAAGCCCCTCTTACGACGGCTTTCTCCCCTATCCGATAGGCAAAGCCAATGCGCGGGCCGAAGTTGTCGTAATTGTTGTAGGCAAACTTCCCAGTCGGGGAAACCACCACATGGGCCGGTAACGTTCCATTGCCAGGAATGCACGGTGCAATGTTTTTTGTCGCGCTACAGGACGGCGGAAGTTTCTGAAGAACGTAGGTGCCGTTGGTGAAATTCCAGTCGCCGATGTATGGGCCGCCGTGAAACGGAGTCAGGCTGTTTTTCCCTACAGGAGGAGTAAACGTAACGTCGTAACGCAGCCCGTAATTGAGTGTCAATTTCGACGTGACTTTCCAGGAATCCTGAGCATATCCGTCCGCTACGCCACCGAATCGCGTGCCCACGGCATTGTTGGAAAGCTCATATCCGTTGGGAACTCCCAGAAGAAACGAGGCCAGCGCCGAACCTTGATTCACTGTATCCGCTGGATTGGGATCCGCGGTATTCTGGGCGGCGAAAAATTCGATAGGGAACGCAGTAGTGGAAGCGAAACTCATGGTCGTGAAGCCTCCACCGAAATGCAACGCATGGGTACCCAACGTTTTATCCAGGCCCGCGCTATATTCCCAGCTGTTTGTTAGTTCATTGGTGTTGAAGTAATCCCCTGGGTTAGAAGAGTAGCCGCCAATGGTCATACTGGGAAGTAAGACGGAATTTGGCGATGCAACCAACCCAGTGGTAAACGCCGGATCAAAATTCAGAGTTTTCGCGATGGCCGTAGTGGAGTTGGTAAAGGAATTCTGTGAAGTATTGGGCATCGTGGTATGTGAAAATTGCCCTTGAAGAACAAGGCTGGGGTTGAAGACATGCGTGTAACTTGCACCCCAATTCGCATTCGGGAGTAAGGTC
The DNA here is from genome assembly GCA_036267255.1 of Acidobacteriaceae bacterium. Classification (GTDB taxonomy): domain Bacteria; phylum Acidobacteriota; class Terriglobia; order Terriglobales; family Acidobacteriaceae; genus DATAWK01. The sequence goes on from DATAWK010000047.1 coordinate 298,914, forward strand.
GTTGATGGATCGTTCGGCAAGCCGGACGACGATACGGTTGTGCTATTTAAGCGGCTGTAACGGAAAAATGCCGAGTCGTTGGCCCCAATTTTCTGGTCCACCCTAATGTCCCATTCGTTCTGCGTTTGTGTCAGAGGGGTGGTATCGAGCGCATTGTCTCCGGAGCTATCGAATACCGGGCCAGCGGCTGGGTATGCAAACTGGGCATAGGCAACCAGATTTTTCTGGATCATGCCAACTGGAATCTGGTTGAACGGAAAGGGATCGCTAATATACTGGCCGGGATGAGCAGGGTCAGGCCGAGTGGTAAATGGGTTGTAAATCTGCGTCGGCCAGTCCCCCAGGTTTCCCTGCAGCTCTTGCGCAGTTGGGACGTGCAGTGGAGTATTGCTGGTCTGCAAAAACCGGAAGCCTTGATAGGCTCCAAAAAAGAATGTTTTATTTCTACCGTGATAAAGCTTTGGAATCCAGACTGGACCGCCGATCGAGCCGCCAAATTGATTCTGGCTGTAAGGCGTTTTTGGTACAGTTGTTGGCAGGAAGTAGCTACGCGCATCGAAAATATCGTTGCGGGCATATTCCCATGCCGAGCCGTGCAAGTCGTTAGTGCCGGATTTTGTCGTTGCATCGATGACGCCGCCCAGTACACCGCCGAACTCCGCGCTGTCGGTGTGCGAAACCACCTTTAGCGACTGGATGGCATCGATAATGGGGGGTACCGCATAGGTGCTGATAAACTCTCCGTAATTATTCAGACTGTCGGTAAGAAAGTAGTCGCTGCGGCTGCTCTGTCCGTTGACGTCGGGGAATAGCTGTGTAGAACCGATGGCCGCGGAACTCAACCATCCTTCACCGGCGTTCTGACCAGTGGTGACCGGCGATACGCCTGGAGTCAGGATGAGAAGCTCCGTGAAGTTGCGGCCATTTAACGGAAGGTCGTTTACCTGCTTCGCTGAAATCACTGTGCCTAGACTGGCGCTGGATACTTGTAGTTGCGGGTTTGCCCCCTGTACAGTTACGGTCGAATTTTGGGATCCAACTACAAGGGAGAAGTTGATCGTGGCAATTTGACTTACCGCGAGAGTGAACTCAGGAACTTCCTTCGGTCGAAAGCCGGGCGCCGTTGTCTCGACCGTGTAATCGCCCGGAATAATGCTGAAAATCGAATATACTCCGGCGCTGTTGGAGACAGTCGTGTGCTCCACGGATGTCTGAATGTTTCGCAGCACGACTTTCGCGTTTGGAATCGCCGCTCCACTGGGGTCGCGGACGACTCCGTTGAGAGAGGCTGTCGACACCTGCGCAAAGCTCTGTCCCGAAAAAATTAGAGCGAGAAGAAAAAACATGGCCGCAAAAACCAGCTTTTTCTGTAAGTTCCCGTGTTGATGTCCCCTCAAAGCCTTCATATGCCCCCCAAATTTATTGATTATGTTCTGTGCCTTGCAGTTCGCACTGTCTGTATGTGGTTCCCTATAAGTCCGCACTGGTCGTTTAACCACCGGATGTGCATTTCACGGGTTCAGCCACCCGGTCAACCTCAAGATATGAATGCCGAATTTTTCTACGATTCAACGTTTCGCAAAATAATATTAATGGTTGTCTGTATACACGATGCCATATACTGAATGCAAGCAAAATATTTCACCATGGTCACGATGCACGCCTGCCGGTTTGAATGCCTGTAGGTCTGCTAAAACATTACGTCGGCTTAATTCTTAAGGAGAAGGCTCATGCAGCGGAGAGATTTCTGCAAATTGATTGCGGCGGCGGCAGCATCAAAGGCTGTACCATCTGTGGGGCAAGCAGGAGAGGCGGCACAGTCGCCGGCCGACAACGGCCATGCCAACAACGATTTCGATACCTTCACGGAAGACTACGCAAAGTTTTGTGCGACGCCGGCCGATCAAAGAGTGTTTCATTCTTTCGATGGAAAAAGCTTCGTCAAGGAAAAGCTTGACGAACAAACCTGGCAGCCGACAGGCTCCGGCTATTCTCGGGATTTACCCACTCCTGCCGGTTTCTGGGATAGCGTACCGCTGAATTCTCCCATTCCCAATCTAGGTGGCACAGGGCCATATAAACCTACGTGGGACTCCTTGCTGCAATACGATGTCCCGGAGTGGTATCGCGACGCCAAATTCGGCATCTGGGCACACTGGAGTCCGCAGTGTGTGCCTGAAGACGGCGACTGGTACGCCCGTGGAATGTATTCTCAGGGCACCGACAAAGTCGATAATCCGGATGAAAATAGCCAGTACCAGTTTCAGCTGGACCACTACGGGCATCCTTCGCGGTTTGGGTACAAAGATTTGTGCCCGCAGTGGACGTTGCTGAACTGGGAACCGGATGAGCTGATTCAACGCTACAAAAAAGCCGGGGCCAGATTGTTTATTGCGCTCGCCAACCATCATGACAGCTTTGACACGTGGAACTCCAGACATCAGCCATGGAATGCCGCCCATATTGGCCCGCATCGCGATGTCGTTGGCGACTGGGCGGCAGCGGCGCGCAACCAGGGTTTACGATTCGGCGTCACCGTGCACCAGGCACGCAATTGGTGGTGGTTTCAAACCTCTCATGGTGCCGATAAGACCGGACCTCTGGCTGGTGTTCCGTATGATGGCCGCCTGACGCAACCCGAAGGAAAAAATCAGTGGTGGCAGGGATTCGATCCGCAACGGATATACGGTGCCAAACATCCCTACAATGCATTGCCGGATATCTCGTACGTGAAGAATTTTTATGATCGCACGCGCGATCTGATCGATCAGCACGATCCGGACTTGCTTTATTTTGATGATCGCCTATTGCCGCTGGGTTGGGCTGGGATGAACATCGGTTCCTATTACTACAATCACAATCTGAAAACCCACAGCGGCAGAATGGAGGCCGTCCTCAACATCAAAGAGGTGCCGGATCGTCTCGCGAAATCCGTGGTTGCGGATTATGAACGCGGCATCACCAACCAGATCATGCCCTATGCGTGGCAGTCGGAGACGTGCATTGGTGATTGGCATTATCAGCGGAGTCTGTTTAACCAGCCCGGAGAATATGGTGGCTACCTGCATCCGCGCGACATCATTCACTGGCTGATCGATGCGGTAAGCAAGAACGGCACATTTATTTTGAACATTCCCGGGAAGCCGGATGGCACCATTGATCGCAAGGAAATCGCCATTCTCGACAAGATCACCGATTGGATGCAGGTCAACGGCGAGGCGATTTACGCCACACGGCCTTGGAAGGTTTTCGGTGAGGGTCCCAACATGAAAAATCGCGAGAGCACTGCCGCAGGTGGCGGAAATGATACCGGTACCAGCGTCAGCAATCTCGGACCCACAGACATTCGCTTTACACGCAACAAGGCCAATACGGTGATCTATGCCTTCACTCTGGGCTGGCCGAAGGATGCGTTTATTGTGCCTTCCTTGGGAACATCTGCGGCCACAAATCCGGGAAGAATTGAACATGTGGAGTTGCTGGGCACGGGAGAAAGGCTGGCCTGGAAGCAGACAGCCATGAGCCTGCGGGTGGAATTGCCAAAACATTATCACCCCACAACGGATTACGCGGCAGCGTTGAAAATATCGTTGACATAAAAACTGGAGAACGCAGCATGTCCGGCGTGGTCGGATCAATGCAGGCAGTGATAACTGCTATGCAAAATCCAGAAGGTCACCGTTTAAAGCAAACGAAAGAATCCTATGCGATTGAGATTCGTCATTTTTGCAATGTTATTTGCATTGTTGTCTCTGGGGCTTTTGCATGCCCAACGTGTCGATGTCTATAACCGGCCTGTTCATTACGAACCAAGTCGCGATTACGATGTACTGCATTACAGGATCCGTCTGACCATCGATCAGACCAATCGATCCTTCTGGGGCAATACAACCGTCAGTCTTAAGCCCTTGCGCGACGACTTCTCAACCTGCGTGCTGGATGCGGAGACTTTTACCGTCAGTAAGGTTGAGTCGGAAAGTCATCAACCTTTGCAGTTTGAACAGACCCCGACTTCCTTGATCGTCCATCTTGCGCATCCCTATGCGTACGGCCAACAACTATCGTTCGCGGTCTACTATCGCGAAGACAATCCTCATGTCGATCCTCAAAAGTACGGAATGTCCAAGGGCTACGATCTGGGTTTGACGTTCCATCCGAAGACCCCGGATCACCCGGAACTAGCGAGCACCCTATCCTTTCCAGAGGGAGCACGTCACTGGTTTCCCAGCTACGACCAGCCGGATGACAAAGCTACGAGCGATGTCATCGTCACAGCCAATCAAAAGGATCAAGTTATCTCGAACGGCAAATTGATGAGCGTGATAGCGGACCCGCATACACATCAAAAGACTTTTCATTGGTCGCAGAAGAAACCGATATCGACGTACTTATTTGTTCTGGTGGTAGGCCCTTACGTCGAAGTAAAAGACAACCTGGGAAAATTGCCGGTTGATTATTGGGTATATCCCCAGGACGTTCCCGATGCGCGGCGCTCGTTTCACAACACGCCGAAAATGATCCAGTTTTTCAGCGATGAATTCAGCTATCCGTACCCCTGGGCAAAGTATGACCAAATCATCCTTCCGAATTTTCGGGGTGGGGCAGAAAGCACCTCGGCAACTGTAATTGGCGATGACATCATTCACGACGCAAAGGCCGATCCTGATTTTCCGAGCGACTGGCTGGTGGCTCACGAACTGGCACATCAGTGGTGGGGCGATCTGATAACCATGCGCGATTGGAGCCAAGCATGGCTCAACGAAGCGTTCGCAACATATTTTCAATACAGATACACCAAACATGAACAGGGCAGCGACGAGGGAGCCGTGGATCTTCAGGACAAGATCAATCAATATCTCCTGGAATCGCATAATCGCTATCAGAGGCCCATAGTCTTTAACCGCTGGAATGTTCCGAACGATAATTTTGACCGGCACATCTACGAGAAGGGAGCTGCGGTACTGAATATGCTGGACTGGGTCATGGGAGACAAGGATTTTCTACGATCACTCTCTTATTTTCTTCACAAGCACGCATATCAGTCCGTCGATACACACGATCTGGAAGATGCGATCAGGGAATCGACCGGTCAGAATCTCGATTGGTTTTTCAACGAGTGGGTCTATAAGGCTGGTCATCCTGTCTTTGATGTCAGTTATAAATGGAATGAATCCGCGAACAAGGTGGTTCTACAGGTAACCCAGACGCAGAAGACGTCTGAATGGGTACCCATCTTTCAAACGCCCGTCGTTATAGGAATTACTACGCCCTCCGGCAAGCAATCCTACAAGGTTTGGATTCGCCAGCGCGAGGAGCACTTTGAATTTCCATGTCAGGAAAAACCCTTGTTGGTACGGTTCGATGAAGGTAATCATCTCCTGAAAGAAATAACCTTTCAAAAAACCGTGGGCGAGCTTGTGTTCCAGTTGAATCACGACGACGTGATTGGACGAATGTGGGCGGCATCGCAGTTATCGCAACATTCAATGGACTCCAAGGCAACGGCCGCGCTTCGGCAAAGCGCGGTGGAAGACCCGTTCTGGGCGGTTCGCCGCAAAGCACTGCAGGTGCTGACCCCGTCGCTTGGCAATTCCGACATCCCATTTTTGGAGAGTAGAGCGTTGGACTCGAAATCGGCTGTTCGCGTGGCAGCGCTCCGAGCTTTAGGAAATTTGCATCAGCCTTCTCTGGAATCGTTCTTCCATGGCCGCTACGAAGGGGATACCAGTTACCTGGCCGAGGCAGAAGCCCTTCGTTCTATCGGAAAATGCAAGAACCCCTCAGCGATTCCTTTCCTCCAGAGTGTGAGCCAGACAAAGTCTCCGGAGAACGTGATTCACGTCGCCGCGCAGGCGGCGATCCAGATGCTCACCACACACGATACGCAGCAAAAACTTCCAGGAGAATTATGATTTCGCATGGGTATACGGCTGCTTACGGAGGATACCTTTACCTTGCTGTATGGTTACAACCTCGCCCGCAGCCACGGCGGAGAATTTGTCGACTTTACCATCTGGCCAGCGAACGGATATATCGGCCAGCGTTGCTTTGCCGAGACCGAAGTGCATGCGGAAATCGCTTTGCGACATAAACGAGCCGCCGCTGCGTATTTCCGCCATTTGTTTGTGCCCGCCGGATGTCACCGTGACTTGTGCGCCGATTGCATCGCGCCCGGTGTCAGTCAACGCGCGTATCAAAATGGAGTTTCCGAGCAGAGGGCCAAAATTCTTTAATAGGGAGGGTGCCTCACCCATGTTGACGATGACGATCTCCTGCTGCCCATCGTTGTTCAGATCGCCGACAGCCAGTCCTCGAGAGGAGTGGTGCGCAAGAATTCCTGCACCGGCGATGGCGGACATGTCGAAAAATTGTCCGTCGCCGCGATTCCAGAACAGCATCCTGGGCTGCTTAAATGTTTCTCCGGCTTGGCCATGATTCACCTCAGGGTAGACATGGCCGTCAGCGACAATCAGGTCCGGCCAGCCATCGTTGTCGAAGTCCAATGCGTACGTTCCCCACTCCACATACTTCGCGTTGACTGCTAAGCCGCTATCGATTGTATCGTCGGAAAAATTATTTTTCCCCAGGTTTAGGTAGAAGGTGGGCGTATCGTCAGCGAAGTTTGTTTTAAAGATGTCCAGTTTGCCATCGTGCGTAAAATCCGCCGCTGTCGCGCCCATGCCGGCCTGTTCGCTTCCATCTTCGTTATAAGCGACGCCCGCCTGCACGCCGATCTCTTCAAACGATTTCCCACCAAGATTGTGGTAATAGAGGCTCGCCGTCGAGTCGCACGTGATATAGATGTCCGGCCAGCCGTCATTGTCGAAATCTCCCACCAAAGGAGTAAAGGCATAATAGTTTTTGGGGGTTGTGATGTGAAGGCGGTCGGAGACATCCGTAAAATGGCCATGCCCATCGTTCTGATAGAGCGAGATTGTTTCCCCTGGCAACCCGCGCGGGCCACACATCACAGGCTGTCCCTTCCACCGGCACTCGGATTTCTCTCCGGGGTGCGGTGTCTGTGCCAGGTTGAAATCGACATAATGAGCCACCACGAGATCCAGAAATCCATCCCGGTTGAAGTCGACAAACGCGCAGCCTGTGCTCCATCGTCTTTGCGGTGTGGCCAGCCCACGCTCTTTTGTTTCGTCGCGGAACGTTCCATTTCCCTGGTTGTGATACAGAATGTTCTGTCCCCATTGCGTTACGAACAGATCGGTATAGCCATCATTATCAATGTCTCCTGCACATACGCCTTGTCCCCAACCTTCGGTATGCGTCAGGCCCGCTTGTTTCGTGACATCCTCAAACTTCAAGCCGCCGAGATTGCGATAAAGAGCAAATGGAGCAGGTACAACTTTATCTCCCTGCAATTGGCCGCCATTCACCAGAAAGATGTCCGGCAGTCCGTCATTGTCGTAATCGAAAATTGCTGTGCCCGTGCCCGTCGATTCAATAATGTAGAGTTTTTTGTCTTCGGAGCCGGAGATATTGACGGCCGTCAAACCAGCCTTCGCCGCTATGTCTTCATAATCGATGACGGGAGGCTTCATTCCCGCCGGCAGCGGTTTGGCAGGTACGGAAACACCCCCGCCCGTTGCGACTCCTGTTTGCGCAAACGCATAGCTTGTTATGTAGAAACTAACCAGTACGACCAGGCAAATGGCAGGGAGAAGGTAGCGCGGAGTTCGCGTGTAACGACGATTTTTCATCATGAAGCGGGCCGTAGTGCGGGACTAGGTGGTGTACGGTGACGCAATCTGCTGGGTTCCTTAAGAAGATACATCCGTGTGCAGCGCCTGTTTGCTGGCCATACTTCGTGATCGTATTATACGAATTCAGCATAGAAAATGTTTTTCTTCGCAGGCACAGGAGATTTTTTCTGGAATCTTTCTCCCTCACAACGAAGGACGCTCAGTGTCCGGCATGGCTGAAACAGCAAGCGCACTGCATGCAACATGGACCGAAGAGGCTGCTGTTTTTCATGAATGGTACGTTCGTCCTGTCTGTTCTTTTGTGCATCATGATTGTTATCTGCTTCGCCTCGGCATTGGCCGCGCAACCGGCTTCCAACTGCACGGGGCCTTCGGAGCTGGAAAGCGCCGTGGCAACGCATGCTTCTGCAGATGCCTATGATGCGTTAGGGGCATACTTCGGCAGCAAAGGCCAGTATTCCTGTGCTATCTCTGCGTTTGAGTCGGAGCTTCGCCTCAAGCCGAATACATGGCAGGGTCATTACAATCTGGCGATTGCGCTCAGTTCCAGCGGAAATGGGGAACGCGCATATCGTGAAATGCAGATCGCATCCCAGCTCAACCCCGGGGCAGTGCAGATTCATTTAGGTCTGGGTATTGTGCTCAGTCAGCTGCAACGGCCAGACGCATCCATCAATGAATATCAGACCGTTCTCAAGGTAGATCCGAAATCGATTCCAGCACTCGATGGAGTTGCCAAAGATCTGATTGCGGAAAAAAGATATGTCGCAGCGATTCATTCTCTGCAAGATGCCCCACCAGATGAAGCGCTGCAATTGGATCTGGCAATCGCATACTCCAGGAACGCCGAACCGGACAAGGCCAGTCAGGTACTGTTGGCCATGGTACAAGCGCATCCGGAGAATGCACAGGCCCACTTGAATCTTGGAATCGTTTATACGCAGCAGGCTCAATACCATGCCGCAGCGCAGGAATTTCAGGCTGCGTTGCGTTTGGATCCAAAGAACGACGTCATCCGCATTTCGTATGTCAAGGCGTTGATCATTCTGGAGCAATACGCAACCGCCTTGCCAGTGATTCAGGAATATCTGCAACAGGAGCCGCATAATTTCGATGCTTTGGAACTTGCGGGTGAGGTTGATCGCGGCGTAGGCAATTATGTTGAGGCGGAAAAATTGCTTGAGCAAGCGGTCGCCATCAACCCCAATCAATACAATGCGCGCTACTTTCTCGGTTTCGTGTTGGCAAAACTCAACAAGCCTGCTGATGCGCGCGTTCAACTGGAAAAGGCACTACAACTCAATCCAGGATCGAGCGAGGCGCATTTTCAATTGGCCAGGGTTCTTCGTTCTCTTGGCCAGCAGGATCAGGCCAACGAAGAGCTAAAAATCTTTCAGCAAAAAAAAGAAGAAGCCCTCCAGAAGGATGTAGAAACCACAAATGTCAACGAGGCAAATCAATACCTGCAGACAGGAGACGCGCAGAAGGCTGCAGAGATGTATCAACAATCCATTGCGCAGGACCCAAAAAATTCCCACACATATTACGATCTTGCCCTGGCGTTGCATCGTCAGGGAAAGTATCTTGAAGAGCGGCAGGCTCTGGAAAATTCACTTCGGATAAATGCGAATTTCGCCCCGGCACACAATCAGCTCGGCGTTCTGGACCTGCAGGCAGGACAGGTAGCAAGCGCGGAAAGCGAATTTAAAACTGCAATCTCGCTGGACCCGCAATATGCCGAGGCCCAGAATAATCTGGGCGTTTTGTATGGTCAACTTGGCAAGACCAGCCAGGCAGAGCAGATGTTTCGTCAGGCTACGGAAAATAATCCGCAATATGCACAAGCCTTCGTAAATCTGGGTCTCACGCTGGCAAGCGAAGCGCGCTTCTCTGAGGCAGAGCAAGTTTTGCGCAGCGCGGTGCAGCTCAGTCCTGACAACACAACGGCGCTTACAGCACAGGCAATGGTCTTGACGCAGCTGAATCGTGGCGCCGAGGCCGTTGAATACTTTCGCAAGGTTAGCGCGCTCGATCCCAACTCACCGAGCGCACATTTAAATCTAGGCTCTGCACTGGCAGACCAGTCAAATCTGAACGGCGCACTTGCAGAACTTTCCGACGCTGTTCGCCTCAATCCCAGGAATGACGTAGCACGGTATCAAAAGGGAAAAGTTCTTCTCGATTTACAGCGTGATGCGGAAGCAAAAGCCGAACTGCAGGCTGCTACACAGCTCAATCCAAATTCCACCGATTCCTGGTATTTGCTGGGCATCCTTGCCAGACAGGCCAGGCAAACCGACCAGTCGATTCACGATTTCCAAAAAGCGATATCCATCGATCCCAACAACGCCAAGGCGCATTACATGCTGGGTCGGGAACTGCTGCGCAATCATGATTCTTCGGGCGCGATCGCACAATGGCGTAAGACAATGGAACTTCAGCCGCAATACGACGAGGCGCTCTTCGATCTTTGGCAGATTTTGATGAAGACAAATCCAGTAGAAGCCAGGGTGTATCAGGAACAGTTTGAAAATTTACAAGCTCAGCAGCACATCGTAGGTCGCGCTGAGACTCTGGATAACTTTGCTCTCACCTCAGCTGAAGCGCACGATTGGCCTCAGGCCATTGCGCAGTTAAAAGCTGCGCTGAAGGCGTGTGGAGGCTGTAGTGTGTTGCCTCAGCTGCACAAAAACCTCGGGCTCATCTACTATCGCTCCGGTGATCCGGCAAGCGGACACGCTGAACTTCTTGAAGCCCGGAGGCTAGCTCCCGATGATACGGATGTGGAGAAGGCGCTCGGGATACTACAAAAGCAGTAACCAATTTGACTTAGAGGAGATGGTTTGAGTAATCCTTCATCATTCACGCCTAAGTTTTGGCGCAGTGAATACTTAATTCTCATTCAGCGCGGCGCGTTTTAATCCGGGCGCCAGCAGCAGCAGAACGCCCAATGCGATCAGGTAGGCGAATCCAGCATAGAGAAACAGCGGCGCATACCTGCCTGTCCATTGCAGAATATTCCCGGCAGCCACCGACATTAAAACTCCGCCCACGGAACCGGCCATGCCACCGATTCCGACCACGGTTCCGACCGCGCTTACTGGAAACATATCGGACGCCGTGGTGAACAAGTTACAGGAAAAAGCCTTATGCGCTCCCGCCGCGAGACTCACCACGCCCACCGCAATCCACTCATGTTTTGCATATCCGGCAAACATCACTGGCAACACGCAAAGCCCGCTGATCAACATCGGGGTAAGCCGTGCCATGCTTGGCTGGAAGCCTCGGCGCACCAGAAAAGCGGGCATCCAGCCTCCGGTAACGCTGCCCAGGTCGGACACGAGATAGACCGTCACCAGCGGCAATCCGATCTGGCTCAACCCCAGGTGATAGCGGGTATCCAGAAATTTCGGCAGCCAGTAAAGATAAAACCACCACACCGGGTCGGTCAAAAACTTTGCCAACGCGAATGCCCAGGTCTGTCGTCGCTGGATCAAAAGCCTCCACGAAGGAGCGACCTCGCCGGTTTCCACGTCGCTCGCAGTCTGACCGGCGCGAATGTAGGCATATTCCTCGCTGGAAAGTCGGGGATGTTTTTCCGGTGGTCGATAGCTGCTCCACCACCACACAAGCCACACCAGTCCGAGTGCTCCGGTAAAGACAAATACCGCGCGCCAGCCGTAATGGAGATCGATCCAGGGAACGGTAAGCGCGGCGATGATTACGCCCAGATTAGTTCCGGCGTTGAAGATGCCTGTGGCGAACGACCGCTCTTTCTGAGGAAACCATTCAGCGGTGGTCTTGATGGCGGCCGGAAAATTTCCGCCTTCCCCCAGGCCCAGAAAAAATCGACAGATGCCGAAGCCCAATGCTGTCGAAACCAGTGCGTGCGCCGCGGAGGCAAGGCTCCAGACCAGCATCATCAACGCGTAACCAATCCGCGTGCCTACACGATCGACGAACCACCCGGCTAAGACCATCCCGATGGCATAAGCTGCCTGGAACGCGCTGACGATATAGCCGTACTCCGCCTCGGTCCAGTGCAGTTTCGTTTGCAGTTCTGCCGCCAGGATCCCCAGCACCTGGCGATCCATATAGTTTTTGGTGGCCGCGAAAAAAAGCATGGCGCAGATAACCCAGCGCACATGGCCTGCAGTTCGCGAGGGCGTCCGTTCGGTGGTCCGGTCATAGAACTGTTCTGGTAATGCCACCGCACCTCCACTCGTCGGGTCATTTTTCTTGTTGTATCGTCGATCGAGGAAATGGTCTGTCCATGAACAATGAACTTTGTGAGTCCTGGAATATGTTCCGGAATATTTAGCGCTGCTTCGTTCGGGCGAAGGCGTTGCCTCGGCAATCACAGCTTTTCGTAATTCCAGGCTTAAGTTCGCGATGTGAATGAAACAGTTTGTATTCTCATCACTCCTATCCCGACCCTTCCAAATATTTATTCAGGATGACAAGCTATGCGCCGATTCAACGCCATGGTGGACGCCATCCTCATCGCTGCCTTCATATTTGCCGGACTTGCCTGATTCGTGCCGGCAATATCGAATGCTGTTCCGTGATCAACGGATGTTCGAATAATCGGAATTCCCAGCGATATATTGACGGTATTATCGAAGTCGAGAATCTTCATCGGGATATGACCTTGATCGTGATACATCGCAACAACCAAGTCATGTGAACCGCGTGAGGCGCGCAGAAAGATCGTGTCCGGTGCTAATGGGCCTTCCACATCCATGCCCTGCGCGCGACAGCTATCGATGGCGGGAGTTATGAATTCGGCATCTTCCGTTCCAAACATCCCATGCTCGCCGGCATGAGGATTCAAACCGCACACTGCAATCCTCGGTTTCGTATGGCCAAGCAGCAACATGGCTTTATGGCCAAGTTCAATGGTGCGGGCAATCGTTTCCGTATTTAGGTTGCATGCATTCCGCAGACTAATGTGCGTAGAAACATGAACAACGCAAAGTCGTTCGCTGGCTAAAAGCATGCGCGATTCGTTTGCGCCGCAAAGTGCGGCAATATATTCCGTATGGCCGGAAAATGGTATTCCGCTCAACATCACCGCTTCTTTATTGAGAGGCGCTGTCACCAGCGCGTCTACTTCCTTCCGCAGGCACATCTCTGTTGCAATGCGTACATAACCGGCTGCGGCTTTTCCGTAGTTAGCGCACAACTGTCCTGTCTTCACTTCTTCGCACAACAATCCAGCATCGTGGAACGTTACAGGCAGTGTGTTTAACAGAATGCCCGTGGATGCTTCCGCAACTGCGACAGCTGCCTTGTCTCCGATCAATATCCAATTGGCGAGGGACGCTATTGCCGGATCGGCGAGCGCTTTTAGCGTCACCTCGCATCCGATACCTGCGGGATCGCCGAGAGTGACCGCAATTGTGAGAGGATCGCCTATTTGCATGGTGCATGTCCTCCTCTCTCACGCGAACACATCCGCATGAGAAGCGTAAGTACATCCCTACTTCCAAAACCGCCCGATTTGGTGATGACAAGCATGCCGTCAGCCATTCCTCCCTGCATCACTCCCCAGGGAATTCCCGGAAAAAGCTCACCACGAAGAGAGATGGACTCGGTGGAGAGCGCTTCGCAAATACGCATTGCGGTGTCACCACCGCTGAGAAACAGCGCAACCGCCGGAAGTTCTTGCAGTTGCGGTAACAGCGTCCGAATCGCGTCCATCGATGTTTGTTCGCGGCCAATCTCCAACATCAGGTGCGCTCCACGTTGCAATGCTGCCGTAACTGCTGGTGTCCCGTCATTGGAGCTTTGTATGCGAATCACCTCATTACACTCACACACATGTTCTACCTGCCGCATCATTGTAGGATGATCGGACCCAATGCAGAAAATAAAGGTTGCAACGAATGGAGTCATGGGTCCAATTCCACTTTTTTTTAAGGGAAGGGAATGAGCGAGGGCGCAGGCCAGACCTCCGCTTCCAATCCAGAGAACATCCTGATCAAGCGACAAACCAGCCGACGTTAGTGCCTTCAGTTCTAAGTCGGTTTCTGCATCGCATAGAATGAATCTATGTCCTTCTGCGACGACTGCGTGAAGTAAAGCCTGCTTCTCTTCAACACTGCCTGTGACATCGAATAAGGCGTGGTTTATGCCGCAGGATCTCAGAGCTTTTGAGATGTCTAGCTGAGGGCGATCATCGTCCTCCAAAAACAGACACCCGTTCCGCACTTTTCTTCCTGCTGCGGGAAATGACGGCGCGAGCAAAGTGATTTTCTCGTGGAACAGAGAGGTCATCGCTCCGATTTCGGCAAATGTATTGCCACGAAATACGGAGTCCAGTTTCTTTAAGAAGATTGCTGGCATCGCTGGCCGCAGAAGTTCTGTAGCTGCCTCGAGGTGCATGAGAGCCTCTCGTTCCGGAAGATCGCGACTATTGGTATTCACCGCAAAAACGTCTGCGCCAGTCGGTGCACTCAAAACCATAGATACTTCAGCCAGTAAACCGCGGGAAGCGAAAGGTGCCGCGGCATCGCAGGCACCCGTCAGATCATCGGCGAGGATTAAACACAATGGATTCTGGCTTTGGCCGGCTTTATCCAATCTTTTCTCCTGCCTCATCCAAATTCGGTATCTTCACGGCGAACGGTCGCACGAGAATTTATTGAATATCCCATCTGGATTGTTTGTCACTCTTAGTCGAAAGCGTGAGATGGAATGGATGAGTGGATTGATACTGAATCCACACCACCAGGTCTGTTCCATTCAGTCGATGAACGAGCCCTGTACGTACCTTGTTCTTCGCCAGCTCGGCGCCATTTATGCGTAGTTCTACTCCGGTATTGCCCCAGTTCATAACAACAAACGCGGGATTTACCGCAGGAGAACTATCGCTCGCGCTCATTGTAAGTTCGAGCTTTGTTTTCTTAGGTGCAGCCAGAGGTGACTTCCGTGTCAGTATGTAGGCACGTTGTGCCGGATCATATTTCGTCGTGAAGGAATCGCCGTCAATTGTCAAAGCAGGCGGATGAAGCCAGGAGCGATCTAGTATAGCCAGGGCATCCGATGACTGTTTGGTCAGTCCAAAAAGGAAATATATGCTCCTCGTTGGCGAAGGTCCTTCAGCCCATGCCAGATGCGTATCTGGGGACATGATCGCGGCACTACTGAAATGGTCGGGAAATAGCGCAAATCGGCCATCGGATGGTATTTGATTGACTGGCCAGTGGTTCCATGTGGGGAAATGCGAGTATTCCGGCCTCAATTCGGGTGGCCACCCATAAGCCCCCAGCCCCGTGCCCATTTGGTAGATGTAGAACGGCTTGTAAGTCGATTTAAGATTTATGACTGCAATATTGGCACCAGCTGGTTGATCCGGAAAAGGAAATGGAGGAAGAGACGAGGCCCATGAATATGTGTGGCTCTCGCCTTGACTATTAGCGATCGTTACGGCCTTTAGAGAAACGTAATCTTCCGCTTTCTTTCCCGGCTCCAGTAAGATAGTTGGCTCCGTGAAGCTATAGTGATTCGCTGTGCCGTGGATTGTTCCATAGCGTACGGCAGTACCATCGGGATAAATATAAAAATATTCGTCTGCCCAGTCACCCCAGCCGGTTGTAGGATCAACATTTGAGAACTGACCTGTAACATCCACCAATCCATACCGCCAATGCAGAACAACTCTGGCATCGGTATTCTCAACAATGCTGACATAGGTATGCATATCGTGTTTATCGTTCATATGTTCAGCCGTCATATGTCCGCTACCATGGTCTGTATGGCTTTCAAAGCTCTGATCACCGATCCAGATGCCATTTCCCGTTACCATGCCATCCCCAAAGTTAGCGCCATGCCAAAACACATAGTGAAATGGAGCATCCGCGAAACTTACCACTACATCGGGGTATGGGCCGACGCGCCAGAGCGCATCCCATTCCGGATATAGCTTCAAGTCGGTATATGCCGCTCCAAAGTGACCCGAACCTGTAGGGAGAGCCGGCCATTTTCTAGGAGTTAATGCCGGGGCATTTAAAGGCTTATCTGTAGCGTAGGCCTGCGTAATCTCAGCGGCAGATAAAGCGCGATTGTATATTTTTACATTGTCGAGGATGCCATCGAACGAATACGAGGCGGGGAAAGCCGCGTATGGCCGCACCAGCGCAGTCGCGGGAAGCTCTTCGAAATCTCGCCCGATTTGTAAACTGGTATTCTTAGTGGGCGTTAGTTGCCCTGTGACCGGAAGTGCTCCGGCAAATTTTCCGTCGACGTAGAGGCTAATTCCATTCACGGAGTCATAGGTGCCAACTACATGGGTCCATTTCATTAAAGGTAACCGGATCTGAGATCGACATATCTCCCAATTTCCCCATACAGATAGTTGTAGGCTCAGGCGGCCTTCAGAATCAATTCCAAAGAAATAGCCAGCCTGATGTTTCCTTTCCTGGTCAACAATAGCAACCCAATTCCATGGATATGACTGCATTGCAATCCATGCTTCAATGGTGAAATGGTTCTTTAGATGTGGAACATTGTCCGGTTTGTGTTCTAAAACTGTGGTAAACCCATCAAACTTTAGTGCCGTTCCGGAGACGCCTTTCACCCACTCATGATTGTTGAGAATAATATCCTGCGACCCGCTCACACTATCTGCGGCAACATTGCCGATACCTTTGTCAAACTTCCACCAGGCAACCAAGCCATTGTTCTGTTGTGACATCGCTGGGGTCACAACCGCAGCTATGACTAGAAAAAGCGAAGCAATCTTCCAAAGACGACGATACATATTCAGCTCCCTCATCGCTGGGTTCCAGGAATTAGATCAAGCGTGGTTGATTTAGTAGATTGCAGCTTCAACCAAACCACTAAATTAGTGCCTTCAAGCGTATTGACCTGTCCGTACCTGCGGTCTGGACCCCATGGAACAGTTTTGCCATTAACCTTGAGCGTTGGAATACTATCGCCCCAGTTCTTAATTACGATTGCGGGGTCAACCAGGGGCGAATTAGCGGATGCATCAAACGAAGCATGAAGCCTATTTCTTGAGTTACCGCCCTCGCGAGCTACAACGAATGCGCGTTGCGACGGGTCATAGCCTTGGCCCAGATAAGATTCTCCAGAAATAGTCATGGCTGGTGGTGAAAGCCAGGACTTTGCTAAAGAAACCAGATCGGACGCAGATTTTGTCGTAAGCCCATCCAACATAAGCTTGGTAACTGAGTCACTGGTTTCTGCGTAGGGCTGCCCTTCGATATGAGAAAGTGAGGACGAAGATGGTTTATCTGGCGCTACTGCATAAATGCCGCTTGATTTAACCTCTGCGACTGGCCAGTGGTTCCACCATTCAAAGATCGAGTAGGTTTTCTCTCCATGGTAAGGCTTTAGCTTGTCGTTTACGGGCGAAACAATCTGGAAAGGTTTCCATTCAGATTTAAGGTTCACAACCTGGATGTTTGGATTTTGCGGACGATCAAATTTTCTAGGAGAGGGAGGTGCCCAGGAGTAAGTGGCTGTTTCACCCTGCATATTTCCTAGCGTCAGGGCTTCGGTCTGAATATTATCTTCCGGGCGCGTGCCTGCGGGGTTGACGATGATTGTCTCCTGGAATTCATGCCCTAGCGTTTTTCCATGTACAACGCGGATGTTAGAACTCCACAGGACCTGCTTGCGGACTGCCACCCCATCGGGGTAGACGGTGTAATATTCATCCCCCCAATCGGTCCAGCCAGTGTATGGATCTGGATTGGCACATACATAATTCTCAACTTCGCATAACCCATAACGAAAATGCACAACAGCCCGCGCAGGCGTACTTTCAATGACTCTCACATGGGCATAGCGGTCCTGTTTATCGGACATCGGTTCGCAGTCGCCGCCACCCGGACACCCCTTCCCCCATGTCTCCATAAACTCATCGGTATACCATTTCCCGTTCTCCGTTACCCACGCGGGAATATAATCCAGCCCTTGCCAGAACACTAAACGAATAGGGGACTGATCGAAGCGAACCACCACATCCGAGTCTGGGCCAATTCGACGCTGAGCGTCCCATAACTCGGAGTACTTCAAGGTTGCATAGTATGCGCCAAAGCGGCCGGGACCCGGAGGGCCGGAAGGTAAGACCGGCCAAGGTAATACCTCTCCAACAGGAGGATGGAATGCGGCATATTCCTTTGCGATTGCGCTTGCAGTGAGACTGCGGTCATATATCTCCAGCTCGTCTATGATTCCATCGAAGGAATACCAGACGGGATATTTAGGATGAAGCCACTGAGCAGGCAGAATGGGTTCCCTCACTCTGCCAATAATCAGGTCTTGGTCGTCCGCCGGAACTATCTCGCCTTGTATCGGCAACTCTGCAGCAAGTTTGCCATCAATGTAAATGGCGAGCCTTTGGCCACTGTCGAATGTCGCTGCAACATGTGTCCACTTTTTCAAGGGGATCTGGCTTGTAGAGGTCAACGTCTGCCACTTGCCATCAACAGCCACCTGGAGTCCAAGGTGCCCGAAGGAATCGATTCCAAAAAGATAGCCGGCTTCTTCACCTCTTCTGTGGTCAACGATGGGGACCCAATTCCAGGGATAGGTATTGACCGCAATCCAGGCATCCACTGAAAACGCCTTTGACATTTTCGGAACTGTCTTCGCCGCTTCGACCACGGATGTCGTATCTCCATCGAACATCAATGCATCGCCTGAGACCCCGGGTACGTGCTTAAAAAATCCAGTGATCTTGTCTTCCGATCCATTCACGGAGTTGCGCGCAGCTGTGCCCGCAGTTTCATTGAAAGACCACCCTGCCACCGGCCCTCGCGACTGTGCCGAAATTGCAGATGTAAAAATAAATGAAAGGAAGAGTGATGCAACGCTCGCCAACAAAGACGCCGGTTTCATGATGTACTCCCTGGTTTTGCCTCGTTTGATTACGCGGCGGTTCGCAGCGAAGCAGATGCTGGATCGTCCACAACATAACTGTCGGTGGACTAATGGATGAGCCAATGGTGATGAGTATAAAAGTGAGGTTAGGTCATGTCAATTACTGCAAGCTATCTCGTATGTACATTCAGTGCAGAATTTCTTAGACACAAGGCGCATCAGAGTTCTTGGCGGACGGGAACTGCATCATTCATAATGGTACGTCCATTATCGGAGACACTAAAGCTCCGCTCACCATCGCTCCTCTGGGTCCTGATCTGTCTCATGTGAGCGCAATCAAGTTCTCATCAAGCCAACGCTTCGGGAAGTCCGGTAACAAACCCACGAGGCTCAGGTCTATGTCCTTCAACCCAATCTGGAGAGCCGGCGAACCGGGCTTGAAGCGGTAATCGCTTCGCCCGGAGTCAACGAATTCCGGATTTGCATAGATGGAATGTTTATCGTAGCCAAGATTTTGCCACTGTTCGAACGTATAGCGCGTTCTGCCTTGTTCGCGTGGAGTCATCGAGGAAAAGAACTCGCCCAGATCGTTAAAGAAGAGGTTGTAATCCATTTCTGCGATTGAGTGGAGGCAGAGCAACCTGATAGGAATCTCCGGGGACGCTCGACTTGCCAAATGCATGATTTTGCGCAGAACTGGTAACAACGACATTTCTTACGAACCGGTCATGATTTCCTTCGTAGCCCTGGTGGAATGCGGGCGGGTTTGCGGGGTCGATAAAAATGTTGTTTTCCACTGTGCGGTAATCGCCTTCGCGCAATTTTATCGAAATGCCAATGCAAATATTGTTACAGACCAGGTAATGCGAGGATCCATCATCCAGATCGATACCGAGTTGATGGACAGATTGAGGTTCGCGAAACAGGTTGTTCCGTACAATCGTCACCCTACCGTCCGCTTCAGGATAGTAAAAAACGTAGTTCGATTCGCCGTCATGATAACCAGAGACATGCGATGCATTCCCATGGGATTGCTCCATGCACCAGAATCGCCCGCGTCCCCAGGAGTTGAACGGTCCGTGATCGTGTGTCTCACGCACAGTGTCGTGAATATGATTGAATTCGATAAGGTGGCCACCCGCCCAGCCATCATCGATACAGATAGCGGCGCGCGGCATGTTATAGATGTGATTGTGGCTGACCACATTTTTTTCGCTGATAGATAAAAAGACCCCTGCGATTTGCTTCCCCAAAAATCCGCAATCGTGGATAAGGTTGTTCGAAATCAAATTTTCCGCTGGTAGCGGACGGCTGGTTCCTTGAATCTTACCCGCTGAACCTACAAGGCAAATCGCGCTATCGCCTGCTTCTGTAATTCGATTGCCAGAGATGCGATGCTTGCGATTGTAGCCATTCAGGAATAGGGCATTGCCGCCCACTGCATCGAAAAAGCAATCTTCGACAGCGCAGTGCTCCGCTCCCTCGAGGAATACAGCTGCGCCTCGATGGATCGTCCAGTCGCCCCGTGAAGGAGCTTCGTATGAATTCAGAAAAGTGCTGGCAGTGTGAGCGATGCGAAAACCGGAAAGCGTGATGTGGTGGACTGGCTGACGCTGGGATCCGTAAAACGCGACGGCACATTCCAAAACAGGAACCTCAATCAACTCTTTTGTAAGATCCACGTGCTCGTGAGGTATCGCATACAGCACGCCGCGTTTACGATCCAGGTACCATTCTCCAGGCGCGTCCAGCTCTTCAAATACATTCTCCACGAAGAAGCGGGATTTATAGCCTTCATGGTAGAGCCGGCTTTTACCAATGCCTGTTGCAGCTTTGCCAAATAGCTGCTCGTTGAGTTGAAAACCACCCCAGCCAAGTTTGATTGCATGCTCGCGCCAATCAATGCCCTGTACTTCCCATTGCAGGTTGCCCCAATAATCGAGAGGGAAGAGGTGCACGATAGCTTCCTGCGGCCTGCGCCATCTTTTCTTCGTAAAAGTTGCTGGGTCAAAGTGAAATTCGGTATTGGGCCAGGCTTCACTTGCGTCTCTTACATCGATATAGCCGTTTCCACTGACCAACGGGTTTTGGGAATCGTAGTTCGGGTATCGCGCGCGAATCTGTCGCTTACCACCGACAAAAAGCTGCGTAAAGTTCAGTCGGTTTCCGGGTACCTCAGAAAGGCTACATTGAAGGATGGCATCTTTATAGGTCTCCCAGCGGCAGTTCAATTTTCTTCCACCGCTGATGGTGACTATCTCTTCACGGTAGGCCGCATACGTGATTGGCGCCTCCGCAGTGCCGGAATCTTCTGGACCGAACACGAGGGACTTTTCAAGATAATAGGTTCCACCATGCACCCAGACCGTAATAGGGGCGGATAGATATTTTTTCCTCGCCAGGATTTCCTGTCTTGCCCGCTCGAAAGATGCAAATGGGATTTGTTCCGTTCCCGGGCCTGCATCGTCACCGGATAAAGCTACGTGGATTTCGATGTCGCGAACATTTTCCTTTGCATTCGCGGGGATCGATGAAGAGGGCAGCAGCATATCGGCGGCCGTGCACATGCTTGTCTGAAGAAACTCTCGTCGGTCCATCCCACGCCCCTGGATCGCACTACGTATGCGCCCAACTCACTTGAACGAGTTCGTTCCGTGAAAATCTGATGACTGAAACCACGCGCGAACGCATACACAAGTTCATAAGTTCAATACTCTAGTTTCAAGGGAATTTCTCGCTCGACCAGATGTAAAAAATTCCCTTCCGGGTCCTGAAAGAATTGGAGACGCATCCCCGGTGCCACGATGGGATCATCAGGGAACTTGACACCGTTCGCCTGGAGTTCTTCACGAGCTGCATCAATATCCATCACAGAAAATGCGATGTGGCGCAACCCGGCATCGCGAATCGATGGTGCTGCAGGCTGGGTATCCGCGTAGACAAACTCGAGAACGACATGATTGCCAGCGCGAAGGTATACAGTTTTGCCCGTATCCAGTACGACAATAAAATTCAGATGACGAACATACCACTCCGCAAGTCGGTGTGGGTCGAAGGAGGCGATCGCTATATGTTCAATACCTGAGATCATCTTTACCTCAGCGGTTATACATCGGGATAGGCCCGCGTAAATTTCTCCAAACCTCGTTGCATTCATGAACGATGTTGTCGGCTAATGGTTCTTCCTGACTGGCCTCAATATTCTGTTTCAACTGCTCTAGATTGGAAGCGCCAAGGATCACAACATCCGTCGCCGTATTGTGCAACAGCCATGCAAATGCCAGGCTGATGAGGGATCGCCCCGAACGCTCCGCGAGTGTCTTCAACTGTTCTATCGCTTCAAAAATGCGCGCGTGCCAGTAGCGCTCCTGATACATCGGATTTCCATCGAACCGGCCGCCTTGCGTGATCGCCGATTCCCGATGTTTTCCCGTAAGCAAGCCTGCAGCCAGTGGATTGTAAGCGAGGATGCTGACGTCGAAGGCCTTCGCCATGGGTAGAAACTCTTGTTCAATGCCCCGCGACAATAAGTTATACATCGGTTGCGATGTTGCGGCAGGAGTGTAGCCCTCTAGCCTTTGCAGTCCGAGGATCTGAACCACCTGCCAACTGGCATAGTTGGAAGTGGCGGGATATCGTATTTTTCCCTGCTGTACCAACTCTTCCAAAGCTTCGAGTGTTTCTTCAATCGCTACGTCATAATCCGGCTGGTGCAGGAAATAAAGGTCGAGATAGTCCGTCTGTAGCCGGCGTAGGGACTCCTCAATCGCGCGGAAAATTGCCTTCTTTGACAAGCCACTCTGATCCGGGTCGTCGCCCATCTTCGCGCGCACCTTGCTGGCCAGCACAACTCGGTCTCGCCGGCCTTTGAGCGCGTGCCCGAGCATTGTCTCAGCACAACCTAGCTGGTACATATTCGCCGTATCGACGAAGTTAATGTCCATATCGAGACAAAGATCCACCATTCGGTTCGCTTCATCCTGCTCGACAGGCTTCCCAAACGTCATTGTTCCCAGGCAAAGCCGAGACACTTTTAAGTCGGTTTGCTTCAGAATCCGATATTCCATCGAAAGGTCCTTGGTTGTGCTGTCGAGTGAGTATCTCTTCTAGCGGGCGTGTGCCTGTTCAACAGCTGTCTGTGCCTGCTGTAGCATTGATTGAATTCCATACCGCAGACACGCGATATCATTGCCGCAGAAAAGTACATCCACTCCTTGTTTTGCATAGAAGCTGAATTCAGTGGGACCGGACCCCACGGCGACTACCTTGTGGTTCCGTCTGGATGCTTGCATGATCTTTTCTACAGACTCAAATACTGTAGGGTGACTTAATTGGCCTGGAACGCCCAAGGTGGCGGAAAGATCGGAAGGACCAATAAATATTTCAATTCCAGGAATCGCGCAAAGTTCATCGATACGCCGGACCGCTTCGGCGGTTTCAATCTGGATCATAAGACAGAGATCCTCATTTAATTGCATCTGGGCTTCAGCGATGTTGTCTACCAGGCCATAATGCAACGAGCGCGAAACGCTAAAAAAACCGCGATTCCCAGTGGGAGGAAACCGCGCGCTCTGGATCAGTTCATGGACCAACTCCGGAGTTTCAATCATGGGCACATCGATAATATCCGGGCCGCACTCGGCGGCCTTCATGATATTTTCCCGCCGTGTGTCCGCGGTGCGAATCATCGTCAACATTCCCGTTCCTCTCGCCATGCGGCAAAGGTCTGCCACTTCAGCAAAAGTGAGGAAACCATGTTCCATCTCGATCCAAATTATGCGGAAGCCAAGGCGAGCTGCCATTTCAAGAAAAATTGGATCGTAAAAGTAGACCGCAATTCCCAATAAAGGTCCTGTGTGATTTTCACTCACTGCTTTTTGAAGTCTGTTCATAATTGTCTAACCTGCAATTGTTTTGCCGATACAAGCACAGCGGACAGTCCCGCTGCCGATAACAACCCTGGTGCTAGACAGGGCCTAAAGATGTGCGGTAAAGGATCAAACAATGGATGAACCAATACACACCCGAGCGTAATAAGGACAACTGCCGATGTCAAGAGGTATCCGACGGTTTTATGGTGCGTTCATTTATTTGACTCGTCAATTTTTATATTTGCTGCAGATGCACAATATCACGGGTGATTGCCAGGACCGGATTCATTATCCAATTGAATTCGGAAGACGTACGCATATTTTCCGGGTGACTGTATCGGAACCTGGATATGCAATCCATCCGATTGTAGTTGGAAGGGAAGCGACTGTTTCGAATCAAGCAAGACGACAGATTTTATCTTTGCATTATGGAAAGCGCTCCCAAGAGAATGAATAACGGTCTTTCCAGTTTGCGGCCACGCCATCTCAATGGCATAGAGCGCATCTCCTTTAGTAGTGAAGCGGAAGTCTTCTGCAGTGTATGGATGAATATCTATATCCTGGCGAGCGCTTTCAGGGAGTTTGGTGGGGCCTTCTCCGTAGATCTTCCACGGACGGGTGCCGTAAATGGCATCTCCATTCATGTTGAGCCAGGAGCCTACATCGAGCAGTATCTGCTGGACTTCTGTCGGAATAGTTCCGTCGGCGCGCGGCCCTATATTCAATAAAAGGTTGCCGTTCTTGCTCACGACATCAACCAGCTCCCGGACGATAAAGCCGGGCGTCTTGAACGTATCGTCTTGGATGTAGCCCCAGGATTTGTTGCTCACAGAAGTATCCGTCTGCCAGGGTTCGGGTTGAATATCGGAGAGCTCATTGCGTTCGAGATCGAGGACGGCAGAGTGGGGACGCATCGCGTCGCCCTTATAATTGATAATCCCGACAGGTCCCCGCTTAATGGATTCGTTGTAATAGAAGGCGGCAAAACGAGCGAGATACGGGCGTACCAGAGGCTGGCCTATCCAGTAATCGAAATACATCATGTCGGGATGGTACTTCTCTACGATTTCCGCGGCTCTTGCGAGCCAGTCGTTCGCAAATTGCGGGCTGAGGAAAGTCCAGTCTTCGCTCAGTGGCGCACGATGCTTCCACAGATGCGTATGCGCAGGGCCATAAAAGGCGGCATATCGCGGGTTGTTGACATCGGATACGATTTCGCGGCCGGGATGCATGAACCAGTCATGCTCAATGCGATGGTCGGAAGCTCCAAAGTGCAAGCCCTCAGCACGGACCGCTTTTTCTAAATCTCCAGCCACATCGCGATGGGGACCCATTTTGACCGCCGTCCAATCCGAAAGTTGGGAGTCATACATTGCAAAACCATCATGATGCTCAAAAACCTGAACAACGTATTTTGCTCCGGATTCTTTGAATAGGTGGGCCCAGGCCTGCGGATCGTAGTGTTCAGCTCGAAACATCGGGATGAAATCTTTGTATCCGAAATTTGCAAGCGGCCCATACGTGGCGATCTGGTGTTTGTAGTCTTCCGAACCTTGTACATACATGTTGCGTGAATACCACTCGCTGCCAAAAGCCGGCACGGAGTAGACGCCCCAATGTACGAAGATGCCGAACTTTGCGTCTGTGTACCATTGGGGAACTTGATACGTCATGAGCGATTGCCAATCGGGCCGGAATGGGCCATCGTTCGCTTGGCGGTCGACCTGTTTCAGAATTGCAGCACGTGTTCCATCGAATTTCGCGTTCGCGTGCTGCCAAATCTGATCGATGTGAGCGGAAACGTCCGAGGCTGTTGGAGAAGAGGCCGTGAATTGAGTCTGCGCATTGATTGGAGAAAAAGAACCCATGGCGATCCAGACTGCCCCGCCGAGAACCCATGACTTTCTACCCCATCGCGCCAATCGGATTAGCCGCACTTAGCACCGCCGGGAAATTGGATGTACCATTATAGCCGCAGCCGATTATTTGCGTGACATCGCTGACTCGATATCGACGGTGACAGAAATGAAAAATACGATCGCTGACAACATTGGACGTCGTAATTTCCTGCTCGGCTCCTTGGCCACCGCAGCAACGCTGGGCTTGCCCACTGGTTCGCCTGCAGAACAGGATGCTACCAATTCGGCGAAACTTAAGACTGGCGTATCGCAGACAAATTTGCGCCCCCAGGTCGAGCGTCTGCCTGACATCTTAGGTAAACGGGAATCTCTCCTCACGCCGTTTGCTGTCTACCGCGAATTGCAACTCGGTAGTGTGCGTCCCGAGGGCTGGCTGCTGGCGGAAATGACAAAGCAATCGGCCGGAATTACTACCCATCAGACAGACTTCTGTTTTCCATTCGATCGCCGTTACTGGGCAAGCAACGAGCGCGGGCAAGATGAAGAATCTCGGAACGGCGGCACTTTTTGGTACCCCTGGGAACAGATGGGATATTGGGCTGACGGCGCATATCGCTGCGCGAAGTTGACGGACGATCCTCACCTGCATAGACGAGCGATGGAATCGATCCAGTACACCGTCGATCATCCGATCGACGGATGGTATCTAGGGCCGCGGAAGCTGTATGACCCTCCGCAGGAGCAGGATCCCGACCTTCGTCCAGACCGATGGCCCCAGGCAGTGTTTTTTCGTGGACTGGCTGCCGCCGCCGAAGGTGAAAACAATCCTGCCATCATGCACGCCATGTGCCGTCATTATCTGCTGGACACGAAATCCGATTATCAACACGGTCCATACGGTCCGCGTGATCGAGTGAACATCGAATCCATTTTGTGGTGCTATGCACACTCCGGCGACGAGCGCTTGCTTTTGAAAGCTCAGGAGATTTGGTCCAAGGTCCCTCCAGATTATCTGGAGGAACTCACTGCCGACCGTCCATCGACAATGCATGGCGTTACCTTTGCCGAGACTACAAAATTGCCGGCGCTGCTTTACATGTACACAGGCAACAAACGCTTCCTCGACATATCTCTGGCTGCGATGCAGCGTGTTTTTAAATATCACATGCTTCCCGATGGCACGCCTTCCACGACCGAATCCTTGTCGGGAACCGGGGCTCTCGATGGGCATGAGACATGCGACATTGTGGAATTCAACCTGACATGGGGCTACCTTCTGATGGCAACCGGTTCTGGCAGCTATGGGGATCGCGTCGAACGGGCCTTGTTTAACGCCGGCATGGGAGCAATTCGAAAGGATTGGACCGGGCTACAGTATTTTTCCTGCCCCAACCAGCTTCACATTGCACGCAATTCCTGTCAGGTCGGTTTCAAGGGGACGGCTGCCGCGCTTTACGGTCCAAACAGCGACCATAGACCGAAGTTTAAATTTGTGACCGCCTGCTGCGCGGGAAACGTGAACCGCATGGTCCCAACCTACGTGCAGCGCATGTGGATGAGTGCGCCCAACAGAGGACTTGCGGCTGTCCTTTATGGTCCTGGTCGCGTGAACGCCCGCGTCGGCGAGCATTCCCAACCAGTTGAGATCCTCGAAGAAACATCGTATCCGTTTTCCGAACACATCAAGTTTCATGTGCTTTGCGACCACCCCGTTAACTTTCCTTTACATCTCCGCATTCCCGCGTGGTGTGAACGCCCGCAGTTAAAGATCAACGGGAGACCTGTTAGCTTTCCGCCGCTGGAAGATGGTTTTATTCGACTGGATCGGACATATGCAAATCATGATGTTGTCACGCTGGATCTGCCGATGCGCATCACTCTCGGGCATTCGACGGACGGCGGAATTTTTCTTGAACGAGGTCCACTTGTCTACTCATTGAATCCAAAGGAAGCTTGGACTCCAATTGCTATGCCGGAGTTCGAAATCACTTCTCCGGATTATTTTCCTATGTGGGCAGCAACAGCAGGATCGCGTTGGAATTATGGGCTTGCCGTCGATCCAAACATAGCTCTTGATCGGCAGGCGCGTATTCATACGAATGAGATCAGTGCCGATCCTTGGGCCAATCCGCCGGTTTATCTTGAAGCTCCCGCGCGGCGTCTTATAAATTGGGGTCTCGTGCGTCCTCATGGTGACGATTCAGAATGGTTTCAGACTCCACCGTTGCCTTCGGAGAAGAACCAGCTTGGCCCTGTCGAAACAATCAAACTCGTTCCGCTTGGCAGCACCCATCTCCGCTTAACAGTGTTTCCTACCGTCCAGGCTGGCCCATCCAACGGAGTCGATCACGGCGAAAATTCTGCCGACATTTAAGATGACAGCCTAAGCGCGTCCTCGTGTATTTTTCAATTCGTGTTCCTACTTCTGCATGTGCTTTTCTGGAGTTGACGGTCCCGGACATGAATCGCTTAGACGGCCGTTGAGACCCTCATAGTCATGCTTGAAAGAAACGCTGATCTTGTTATTCTGTCGGCGCAGCCGGATCACAAAAATGCTGTCGTAATCGTCTTCAGGCCAAGAGGGAACAAGCGCCGGATCTCTCCCATAGGTGCTAACCAATGCTTTGACAAAGCGATCGAGATAAGTATGCTCCCACGCAAGAAAGACAACCGAGTTCCAGTAGGGTTTGCTCGTGAGTTCGCTTTGAAGCTGCTCAATATCGCCGAGTCCAATCTGTGTATTGACAGGCAAATGGGCTTCGATTGCGGTGGGTTCGATTGTTGCCAGTGCGCGCACATAGGAATAAGTTCCGCTGGCGCTGGTCGACATCACGGACGGATTCGGCGCAAAAATAAAGTCAGGTAGCCCGTAACGTAAAAGCAATATGTGTGGTAAAGCCAGAGATCGATTCAACCCTTTGCAATTGAGTTGTCCAAGACTATCCCGCGGTTTCTCGCCATGACGAATTGCGACAATCGTTTCAATGGATGCCGAGGAAGTTGCGGGTGTTGCTGCAGCAAATCCCGCAGCTAAAGGGAACCCGCAGATTATTAGGATGCAAAGATAAGTGCAGCGTGGAATATTCATAGATGTTCAATGGATTTCAGTATCGGCTGTTCGTACGGGCGATCACACATGCCCTTCCACCTTATACCTGCTCCCCGGCGAGTCTAAGTATCTCTGTCCGCGACTTCAATCAGCGCCTTCATAAAATTCGACCTTGAGGCGAGATCGATCAGGCGTACGGGTACGTCGGACAAAACCAGGCGGTCAGTGATCCAGGGGCGAATATCGATCTGGTTTGACTCGATCAATTTGATAATCCGGGCAAACTGGCCAGCGCTATTACGACTGGAATAAAGCGTAACCTCCCGCTTATGCAGAAGCGCATCGTCGATCGCGATAACTTCTCGAGTAAGGCCAACAAAGACCAACCTGCCCGCAGAAGCTACAAAATTCAAACTGGCGGCCATGGAGGCAGAATTTCCGGTAGCGTCAAAGACAACGTCTGCTAACTCATTATCCGGTCCAGTTAGTATTGGAAAACCAAGATACTTTGCAAAGTCCCTGCGCCATTCGCTCTTTTCTATAATCCGAACAATTCCGCCGGCAACCTTGGCAAACTGAGCAACAGCAAGCCCGATAGGCCCAGCACCGATTACGAGCACTGTTTCACCGCTTCCCAGTCCGCTTCTGGCGACTGCGTGCGCGCCAATCCCGAGTGTCTCCACCAGTGCCAGTTGATCTACCGAGAGCACCTCCGACTTATGCAGCAAGCTGAGCGGGACCGACAAAAACGCCTGCATCCCGCCATCTACATGAACTCCAAAAAGTCGAAGCTGTTCACAGCAATTGGTGCGGCCCATCACACATGGATGGCATTTCCCACAGCTGATGTACGGTTCGATTGCACAGCGATCACCGACACGCAGTCCCAGCCTATTATCCGGAATATCGACAATTTCACACGCAAGTTCATGACCCAAAACGCGCGGGTAGGTATATGCGGGATGGTCTCCTGCATATGCATGAAAGTCGCTGCCGCAAACCCCGATTTGCCGTATGCGAACAAGCGCTTCGCCTTCCTTAGCTTTGGGGCGTGGAACTTGTCGCGCAATAAGCTCTCGCGGTGCAGCCAGTACGATCTGTTTCATTCTAGATGCTTTCAAAAGGGGATGATGATATCGAACCAGGCAATGTCCAATGGTTCATCCTATTAGTTTTCGTGAATTCTAAAATGACATGGACATGCAGTCAAGTAAAACTGCATAAACGAATAACCCAGTTACAATCGCGCTCATAAATAAAAGCTGCATGATTTTTCCAAGCGATGGTAACGCATGTATTGCTGTACCAATGATGTGTTTAAGTACGCCCTCCCAGGCTATTGCAGTCTGCCGCAACAGCTCAACATGCAGCGTATGAGCGTATATCAATTCTCCACGAGCCATTGGACTTCTTAATCCCTTGGATGATTTATCGCGTCACGAACTCTTCAAAACCCGTTGCATTGTGGAACCCGAATTAGCTGCACAAGCTGCGGCGCGCGACCACGGAGATCTCGTCCAACTGCGACAGGCGATTATGACGAGGAAAGAAGCCGAACGAGCCAATCGCGTTGAAACGCCGATATGGCCTTTCACGGCTGCATTTTTCGCTCCAGTGGCCGTCGAATCTGTCATTTGTTGTCCAAAGTGATCCATCGAGCCATATTGACCCGCATGGCCCAATTGTCCAACCGCATTTCCGTCGACGGACCTTTGATGTTTCACAAAACGATCCACGCTGCCATCCGTAATCGGAATCCTGAAGAAGTCAGGCGAGCAATATTAAAGTACATCGCCGATGCTCAGAGCCTTCTCCCACTCTCTTCCAGGTAACGAATGGCCTGGGTCCGACCGATCGTTCTGCGGCCTCCTGGGAGATGGATTCCTGGTGATAGGGGACTGAAGAGTTGGAGTTGAATCGCGGGCAAATGTGCTGCACATCTCCCCAATTTCTCCAGTAAATGGCTGCATGTTGTGCTTGTAAAATGCATCTTGGCACGTCCAAATCTGCGCTCTTTTATACGACCGAATGTCGACACAGATTTACCCTGTAGCCCGCTCTGGTTCTATACGGTAACAAGAAATTAACCAAAACATCCTTGACATTGGTAGATGGCGAATTGTAATCTTCGTGCGGATTGGATGTACCAATATTTTGGACGCCAAATCCATGGAAAATGACGTTCTTTCAGGAGGGCATTACATGTACCGTTTTATTTCCCGATATACACGTTCTTTGGGCGTCACTCTGGCGTTGTCTTGCCTGATGTTGACATTTATTTTTGCGATGTCAGCCAACGCACAAAGTACTGCTTCTCTGAACGGAACTGTTAAAGATTCTGATGGCGCAGTCATTCCCGGTGCCACAATCACTTTGACGAATGGAAACACAGGTGTTGTGCAAACCAAGGTTTCCAGTGGCGCGGGTGTCTATTCCTTTGTCAATGTCCCTCCAGGAAACTACACTCTTCAGGCGACCAGAGATGGGTTCAAGACAGTCCTACAGCCCGAATTCAGGCTTCAGGTCAATCAGGCTTCGACCATTAATTTCACCCTGCAGGTAGGATCGGCGACCAGCAAAGTTGTTGTCTCAGCTCAGGGCATCGAACTCCAAACATCGACCGCCGACCTGGGTGCCGTCGTGGGAACCAAACAAATATTAGATTTGCCTCTAAATGGCCGAAACTTTACCGAGCTGCTGTTATTGACGCCCGGGGCCAGTCCTGCCAATCCGCTTCAGAATTCGGGAGGTGCGCCCGGCGCCATTGGCAGCTTCGTTTACCCTGCAATTAACGGGCAATCGAACCGCAGCAACCTGTTCCTGCTCGATGGGGTTACAAATTATGGAGCTGCTGGTGATACGAATGCGGTTCAGCCAACGATCGACGATATTCTCGAATTTAAGGTACAGTCGCATAACGACGAAGCGGAATATGGGCAAGTAGTAGGCGGTATCGTTGCCCTTGTAACCAAGTCAGGCGCCAATGCCTATCATGGGGATGCTTGGGAATTCTTCCGTAATGACGGGCTGGACGCTTCCAATTTCTTCAACGCGCAAAAGACCCCGCTCAAGCAGAATCAATTCGGCGGATCCGTCGGGGGCCCTGTACTTTTGCCCCATTATGACGGCCATGGCCGGACGTTTTTCTATGGATCCTACGAAGGGTTTCGGCAAAGTACATCCAGCCCTTCGTTATATTTGGTGCCTACCGCAGCGCAACTGAGCGGCGATTTTACGGCAATTAGCTCGCAGATATATAACCCCTACAGCGCACACGCGGACCCCAACAATCCGGGATCCTACTTAAATAGTCCCTTTATGTGCGACTCGGGGGGCAACCCATTGCCGACGAACGCGAATGGGACACAGGCCGCCGGTACTGCCTGCAACAAGATTCCGTCCAGCCTATTTAATTCGACGATGGCTTATTACCTAAAGACATTATTCCCAGCGCCGAAAGATGTTGGCAACCCAAACTTCAATGGCCAGGATAATTCTCCAACAACGATCAACTCAAACCAGATGTCCGCTCGCATCGACGAGCAACTAGGACGGAATGATCGTATATTCTTCCGCTACACGGCCTCATGGCAATCGGATGTTGCTCCTCAGGGCACTGTAGAAGGGAACGAGTCGCTCAACGACTATGACACCTATGACTTGGCTGCCAATTGGACACATACTTTTGGCAATAGTGGTGTTATACAAGTGACATTCGGACGAGTGAAGGGGACCAACAGCTCCATCCCAAAAACACCGAATCCAGCAGATTTCCTGAAAAACACGGACTTTGCCCCAACTTTCTACAACCACTCACAAGTAGGACCGTTGATACCGACTGTCCAACTTTCTGGATACGACCTTTATGGCGATTTTACGAGCACTCAAACCAATTCGAATATTTATGAATACAAAACCGACGACTCGAAAATGCTAGGCCGCCATCTGCTGAAATTTGGTGCGAGCCTGGCAACGGATAACGACGCATTCACCTTTAATGGCAGTGTCGATGTATTCGGAACACTACAAACGTCGAATGGAAGTAGCGCAATGGGCGGAGATTCAGCCGCATCGGCCTTACTGGGACTGCCAACATATGGGGAGTTGGATAGCATTGCGAGTGGTCTGAGCGGCGGCAAAATCTTCGGCACCTATTTCGAGGACCAATGGAAGGTCAATGACAGGCTTACCTTGAATCTCGGCCTTCGTTACGACTTTACTAACTGGCCAGTGGAAGGTTCGGCCTCCAACGGAAGCAATATCACCGGCAATATAGATCTCAATAATGGTACGTATGAACTCCAAAACCCTGCACCGGCATGCTCTGCAACACAAGGCGCGCCTTGCATTCCGAACGGCGGGGCCTTACCTGCCCATGTGACGGTATCGCCCAATGGGAAAATCTTTAAGAACACCTACGACAATGTTCAGCCGCGCGTAGGGCTGGCATATCGGATTAACGACAATACAGTCTTTCGCGCGGCGTATGGAAGATTTTATGATAACTGGGCCGCCGTCATTGGTTTCGGCTCAAACTTCTTTGAGAGCTGGCCGAACGTTGCCTATCTCTCCGGCAGCAACTTGAACAGCCCGACTGTAGTCGTCACAGCAAATGATCCACTTGGAACAGGAAATGGTCCTATACAGCCAAGCGCCACTCCATTTAGTCAAAGTGACGGCTTTCTCGATCCGAACCTGAAGAACCCTTACTCGGACCAGTACAACGCAGGCTTTCAGGAGCAATTCGGACAAAACTCTATAGTTACTATTAACTATGTCGGATCGAAAAATCGGCGCGAATTGCTTCAACTCACGGGCAATGCTGCCGTAACTCCAGGACCTGGAAATCCACAACTGCGAGCCCCTTACCCTTACATTCAAGCGCAGAACGGATACGTCCAGAGTTTGGGAACTAGCAACTAC
Source organism: Acidobacteriaceae bacterium (assembly GCA_036267255.1). Lineage (GTDB taxonomy): Bacteria > Acidobacteriota > Terriglobia > Terriglobales > Acidobacteriaceae > DATAWK01. The sequence goes on from DATAWK010000047.1 coordinate 332,185, forward strand.
AATGCGCTGCAGATATCTTCGCAAGGACGAACATCGCACGGGTTAACATATTCGCTTGCCTATACATGGTCGAAATCCATCGACTTCGGCTGCGATACCTATGGAAACGATTGCGACGTACAAGACCCTTATCATTGGCAGAATGACAAGGGAGTTGCCGGATGGAATCTGACGAACATCTTTGCCGGAAGCGCGGTCTACCCGCTACCATTCGGTCGGGGACAGCACTGGAGCACGGATAATCGGGCTGCCAGTGCGATCATGAGTGGGTGGCAGTTGAATGGAATTCTGTCATTGACCAGCGGCTCACCCTATGATGTCCAGGCTCCTTATCAGATTGCCAACACTAACAACATTAGCGGTGTAGAACGTGCCAATGTAATCGGTAATCCATACGCTGGCGCCACAAAGCTAAATCCCATCAATGTGAATGCCTTCGCGCTTCCCGCTCCCTACACCTTTGGAGATATGGGAAGAAACAGCCTAAGGACCGATTGGCACAGAGATTTGGATCTTTCGGTTTTCCGTACCTTCCGAATCACCGGCTCTACGAGCCTTGAATTCCGTGGGGAAGCTTTCAATATCACCAATACACCCGTGTTTTCTGCCCCGGATAACCAACTAACGGACCCCAATTTCGGCGTCGTTTCGTCCACGGCAAATGTAGAACGTGAGATTCAACTGGCCGCGAAATTCTATTTCTAGCTAGGAAAGTTACAAGTAGATCGGGTATTCAATCGCTTCATCAACGTCAGCTGTACTTCAAGTACAGCTGACGTTGATAGTTCTTCTCTTCTTATGAAGAAGTCTGTTATGAAACTGTTTAGTTTGTCGTTATGGAGCAGATGCGCTGCCCTGGTTATTCCCGCCATTGTGTTGATGTCGGGATTTGGTATTGCGCAGGTGAAAGTGAATCAACGCGCAGTCAAGTTGATCCAACACAAGAAGACGATCGATGTAAAGATTCACGGCAAGCTCTTCACAACGTATCACTTCGCAGACGATTTTATTCTTCCGTATACGCGCCCGTTTTTCTGGCCAGTGCTGGCCAACGATGGCACCGAAGTGACGATCGACCATGCACAGCATCCGCCGCTTCATGCATGGCAAAGATCGATCTGGATTGGCGCTGGCGATGTAAATGGCGCCGATCAATGGTCGTTCAAAGCACGGCCTATTCCAAAGCAGCGTCACATTCAGTTCGACAAGATTAATAAGGATGGCTTTCGGGAGGAGCTCATTTGGGAAGACAAAGCAGGCGAACCGATGCTCCATGAGGTGCGCACAGTTCACTTTCTTGCCTATGACGATGGTGCCCGTGGAATAAATATTTGTATTGCCTTTACTCCAGTTTCTGGCGATGTAACTTTTTTTAATCACAGAGACCATGGGATCCTCTCCGTACGTCCAACGCCGAGCATTGCGGAGGCGCCACATTTCACCTCGGACGATGGGAGCGATTCATGCAAAGGTCGGACGTCCTGGTGTGATGAGTCAGGCTTGATAGATGAGAAAACATACGGAGCCGCTATCTTCGACGACCCTGACAATCCGCGCCACCCGCCCCTTTGGCATGCGGGACCAAACGCCAGACTCGCCACAGATATTTTTCTGACACGTCAAGGCGCGCCCCGGCACGATCCGAACCACAGCCTCGGCGACTTTACCATCAAGGCGGGTCAGACCGTAAAGTTCCGGTATGGCATCGTGATTCATTCGGGAAATGCTGCTGCGGCAAAGGTCCGGCAGAAATACGAGTATTTCATTTCCGACAAAGGCAACGTTCGCTAGATGTATAGTCCCGCCAATGGATGGCGCATTCAATTTTCAGCGGTGGAGCGATTGAAGGCCGGCCTTCATTACAACGTATTCAAAGGAACTCACCATCGTGAATCTGGAGATTTGCAACTCTATATGCAAAACCTCACAAGGGAAATCCGACGGTTCTCCACTGCGCTTGCTGGCACGCTCATGGCTGTCGGCATCTTGAGCTTGAGTAATCCGCTGCTTGCGCAGACTGCAAAAAGCCTTCTCGAACAGTTGCAATTCAAGAATTCCGGCACGGTGACGCGAGAGATGGACTTCCGCTATTTTCATCAACCCGACGACTATCTTGAAACTCCCGAACTATGGAGCATCTTTTCCAGTGCTACATATCTTTATCGAGTAGACGGCGGTGAGAAACGTAATCCGCCCGAGGGGATGCGTTCGGCTGTTCCTCTTGGTGGCCTGGGTTCAGGAACGGTTGAACTGCGCGCCGATGGAAGTTTGCGCGATTGGAACATTTTCAATAATTCACCCGCATATGGAGAGAAAGTTCAACTGGACGACGCTCTATTTGGAATCCGAATTAGCCAACAGAACGGGAAATCCTATACATCCACACTACGGACCAAACCGCCGTGCGGACTACAGGCAATCGAACAGATTCAGTACTCAGGCGATTTTCCGGTTTCTCGTCTTCGATTCAGCGATCCGGATCTAAAAGTCCCGGTAGACCTCTATGCTTATAGCGAATTCAAACCACGAGATGCAGACGCATCTGCCACACCGGCCGCAATCTTCACGTTTCTACTAAGCAATCCATCCCGGCATGATATTCACGCTTCGCTCCTGTTTCTCCTTCCTAACCATATGGATGGGAGCGCCGCTGTGAATGGCGGACTTACATTCATCCGGGATGGGAAACTACCGCTAAGCGGCACGATCGCAGTCCGTGCTGTCGGTTCCGATATACAGGAAGAAGCAGCCACCGCCTCAGATTTTAGAAGCCTGTGGAAGTCCTTCGCCGCGGGGAAATCAATTATCGGAGCCGGCTTAAAGGGGGAAGCACCTCGATACGGTGCTTTGAATGCTAGCGTCACGATCAAGCCCGGCGAAACAAAAGCGCTTACCTTCATCCTGGCTTGGTATTTGCCGAATCGGCCTTTTTTGAACGCAACTCCGGGAAACTATTACACCACGCTCTACCGAAACGCCGATGATGTGGCCGAGAAAGTAGCAGGGAGGCTTCAGGACGATTGGCTCGCGATGTTGCAGTGGCAGCGGATAATATATGCAAATTCTTTGCCCGCCTGGCTTCAGGATAGCCTCATCAACAGTGTCGCAACAATGTACAAGACAGGCATGCGTTTTCGCGATGGCGACTGGCGGCAGTGGGAGTCGTTTGCGTGCGCCGACATCGACCCTGGCCATATCGACTTCTACCAAGTGCTCCCCTACATGTTCTTTTACCCTGAACTGCGGAAGCAAATCCTCTCCAGGTTCGCTACGGTTCAATACGCAAACGGCTACATACCGGAGGAGCTGAACCAGGGTGGCGTTGCCTGGGTTGGTCCCTTCGACCAGGCCGGCGGTCGAGACATGGGAGATAGCACCACGGTCTTCATCCTGGGAGTTTGGCAGTATTACTTGTGGACCGGCGATCGGTCGTTTCTTGATGCGATGTGGCCTCATGTACGCTCCGCCGCATTGTGGCAGATCGAACGCAGTAAAACCTATGGCCTGCCGGAATACCTTCAAACGACATATGACTTGTTTCATTTCAATAAGAAAACCCTGGTCTCCTACAATGCCTTCCTGTACCTCGCATCCATGCGGGCTGCTGAGAAGTTGGCTCAAATTCAGAAGGATCCAGGCAGCGCCAGCAAGTTCCAAACAGCATTTGCGCTGGGACAGAGCAGTCTCGACCAGCACCTTTGGACAGGCAAATACTTTCGCGCATGGTGGTCGGATGACAAGACCGTTCCAAATGCTCTCCTTGCCGACACACTGTATGGCCAATTATGGGCTTCGGTGCTCAACCTGGGCCTGGTTACAGATAAAGACCGATTGCTCTCTCACTTGAGCAGCGAAGAAAAATTGAACGAAAGCCCATTTGGCTTGCGGGTGATGAGTGGTGCGAATCCTCAGGATTCTCTGGTTGAAAATACTCCGTGGGAAGCAAATCAACCCAAGCCCAATGACAATCTGATCTGGCCGGCGGGCTCGCTTGATTGGAGCAGCCTGAAAATATACTTAGGAGGCAAACTGAACGAAAGTTTGACTGAGGCAAGCAACGTAATTTCCAACCAGCGGCTCAGGATCAATGATCAATGGAACTATACCGACCTCAACAATAATTGGGATGGCGGTGTCTGGGCCAACTCGCATTACACGCGTCAGTTGATTCTATGGACGCTTCCACTTGCGCTTTCCGGACAGCAGTGGGATGCTCCTGCCAGGCGTCTAACATTCAACCCTGTGAATTCCGCTCCTCGACAACTGCCATTCTTCACCCCGCAGGCAACCGGAGTCGTTGAATCCATAGCTCCAGGAAAATGGCGAATTCGAGTAACGTCGGGTCAACTTGCATTGCACGAAGTTCAGATTTCCAATGCGAGGTGGACAGGGGACAGGACACTGAACACCGGGAATTCTCTGGATATCTCTTCGGCTGTTGTAACAGCACCGATTCCAACGCCTTAGATGGAATAAGCCCGGCGTGCCGAGAATGCACAGCTTTGCGGGACCTAGTGGAATATAAATCTGGCGGAGAGAGTGGCCGTCCACTCGGGCGATGATTGATGACAGCGGCGTTTTTCGGTACACATCCGATGCGGCTTCGATCTATGTTCGGCGCGGTGAGCCAATACCTCTGAGGATGAGATCGATCCCGGCGAGAAAATCCTTTCGGTCGTCGTGAGAGCGCATCTGTCCGACCAGGCTGCGTGCGAACTGGTACTCCTCCGGGTCGAGTTGGGACCACGCAGTCGACACCGCCTCTAGAAAGTCGGATCTGTCGAGGCCTTGTGTTCGTGCGAGCTGCCCGTTGGCCGCATTCCGCCCACCGACGCCGAGGATGTAGTTCAGCAGCGCGGATATGGTGACCCAGTGTTCTTTTTTCGGCACGCCCAGGGCTCGAATCTGCTGGCCAATGCGTTCAACAATGCGCACCATGGGCGACTGCCCCGGGGCACGTGTGAGTGCTGAGCCAACCCACGGATGCGCGTCGATGGCGTCGAACATGGCCAACGCGAGGAGGCGAATGGTTGCTTGCGGCGTCGCGCCGGGCGTGACCGAAGCCAGGGGCGCGTTCATGGTGCGAGCGATGATGGCGTCACATGCGGCGGTCAGCAGATCGCTCTTGTTGGCGATGTGCCAGTAAATAGCGCCAGGGCCGGTGGCGAGCCGTTCGGACAGTGTGCGGAATGTGAGGCCGCTCTCTCCGCTGCTGTCCAAAAGCTCGATCGCCGCTTCAATGATTTGTTCCCGTGAGAGCGATTCTTCTCGTCGTGGGCTACTAGTCGTTCTCTTGCTGCGTACTTTTTGAACCATACCCAATCTTGACACAAATGGAACGTCATTCCATAATCATGGAATGATGTTCCATAGTCGGCGGCTAAGTTGCGGCGGCGACCTCGAACCACGAAGGAATCATTATGAATACTCCAATCGTGATCATCGGTGCCGGGCTCGGCGGGCTGACACTTGCGCGCGTCCTCCACGTTCATGGAATTGCAGCGACGGTCTACGAAGCGGAAGCTTCGGCGCACGCACGTGGACAAGGAGGCTTGCTCGATATCCACGAATACAACGGGCAGCTCGCACTCAAGGCAGCGGGACTCTTTGAGGAATTCCTCGGGCTCATCCAGGCTGAGGCTGAGGCGCAGTGCGTCCTCGACAAGGACGCCAACGTCCTGCTGTATCAGCCCGACAAGGGCAACGGAGGTCGACCTGAAGTACCCCGTGGAGACCTTCGTCGCATTCTGCTGGAATCCCTTCCTGCCGGCACGGTCCGCTGGGGGCACAAGACAACAGCCGTGTCTCCCCTCGGCGATGGGACACACGTGGTGACCTTCGCGAATGGCTCGACAGTAACGGCCGACCTCCTCGTGGGCGCAGACGGAGCCTGGTCCAGAGTGCGTCCGCTCCTCTCCGACGTAAAACCGGAGTATGTCGGCACCTCTTTCATTGAGACTTTCCTTTTCGACTGCGAAACCCGCCACAAGGCAAGCGCAGCAGCGGTTGGCAGTGGCACGATGATGGCGCTTGCGCCAGGCAAAGGCATCATGGCGCACCGCGAGGCCGAGGCCACGCTTCATGCATACGTGGCGCTCAACAAGCCGGAGGACTGGATCGCCAGTATCGACTTCTCCGACCCGATATCTACCCTGGCCCGCGTTGCCGCGGAATTCGACGGATGGGCTCCGGAGCTGAGAGCGCTCCTCACCGGCACGGAGACGGACCCCGTGCTTCGCCCTATCCATGCGCTCCCGATCGAGCACAGATGGGATCGCGTCCCCGGAGTGACACTGATCGGTGATGCAGCGCACCTGATGTCGCCGTTCGCTGGCGAAGGAGCCAATCTCGCGATGTACGACGGCGCGGAACTTGGGAGCGCCATAGCCGCCCACCCCGGTGACGTTGAAGCCGCACTCAGCGCTTATGAACAGGATATGTTTCTTCGCAGCGCCTCCGCCGCGGCGGAGGCTGACCGGAACATCAAGCTGTTCTTCGACGAAAACTCGCCTCAGAGCGTGGTTGATTTGTTTACCAGGTACCAGTCTGTCAAGGAACCGCCTTGCACGCCGGCAACGCGTGCTCTTCGCGAAGTCATATGAGTCCTGATACGTCGGCATAGCGGAAGGGATCCGCGTTTCGCTTCTAGCATCCCTTAGTCATTCCGATCACTGAACCGTAATGACCTGGTTTCTCTTAGAGCCTGTCCAGAAACTAGCCAAGGAGCCATAGAAGGAATATGCGGAGAGGTCTGCGACCGGTAGCGTAGTGTCATGTATCCGAGCGATTTGACGGATCGGCCCTATATCCGAATCTTGGGCTGCTTGGGCTGAATGATTGCCCGCGTGATCTGTTCAACAAGCTCGATAGTGTCCGGCCAATTCAGTGTAGGCTTGTTGATGCGAAGCGAAACTGCGCCATGCAGGCCGCACCAAAGCAAAAGAGACAGTCGTTCGGGATCGTCTGAGACGCGCCCAGGTCGTGACGGAATTTCACGGATCAGTTCGATGGAACGTACGAGCAGCGGACGGCCGAAGTCGGCAACGCGTGGATCGTCGAGCCGCGGTACGACACGGCCTTCAAACAGGACCTTGTAGTGGCCAGGATGTTCGAGGCCGAAGCGAACGCCCGCAAAAGATCTCGCGAGTAAGCGCTCCCAGGGCCCGCCGCCCGCACTTGCCGCCTCTGTTTCGGCCGCCGCTCGGATCACCACCTGCTCGGCGAACAATTTCTCCAGCACGGCTAGAAGCAATACGTTGCGGTTCGCGAAATGGATATAGACCGACGGCGCAGCGATTTTCGCTATCTTTGCGACGGACCGCAAGGAGAATGGATCGTCTGGGCCTAGCGTCGACAAGACCCTAAACGCGGCATCAATGATCTCGCCGCGCAGCTTTTCTCCCTCACCCCGCGCGTTGCGCGGTCGTCGGGCGCCGATCTGCCCGGAATTTGGCGCCACCATATTCGTTAGACCTTTCGATGCGAACTTTTTCATATCTTAGCCGAATGGTTGACGTATGTAAGCTAACGTAGATAAGCTTACATACGTTAGTTCTTTCGGAGACATTCCATGTGCCCATTGCCCAATCTTGACGGAGTCTTCGCGCCAGTTGGCTCAAGCCTCGCTCTAAACCGAATTGGATATGGCGCAATCCAGCTCACCGGCCCCATGGCGTGGGGCTTACCGAAAGATCGCCGTGCGGCCGTGGCGGTCGTCCGCGAGGCTGTACGGCTCGGCATCAACCATATCGACACCAGCGACTATTACGGCCCTCATATCGCCAACTCGATCATCCGAGAGGCTCTCCATCCCTATCCCGAAGGACTGACAATCGTTACTAAGGTCGGCGCTCGACGCGGTCCAGACAAATCCTGGCCACCGGCGCTGTCCAAGCAGGAGCTGACGGACGCCGTGCATGACAATCTGCGACACTTAGGCCTTGATGTCTTGGACGTGGTTAATCTTCGCGTTGGGGGACCATTCGCGCCAAACGACAATTCAATTGCCGAGCCTCTTTCAGTACTCGCAGGGCTTAAGAAGCAGGGATTGATCCGGCATATCGGCCTCAGCAACATCACGATTGGCCAATTCCATGAAGGCGAAAAGATTGCTAAGATTTTGTGCGTCCAGAACCATTACAATCTCATGCACCGGCTGGATGACGCTCTGATCGATGTTCTCGTAGGCAAGGGCATCGCGTTCGTCCCATTCTTTCCACTGGGCGGGTTCCGGCCGTTGCGATCCCCCACCCTGGATGCAGTTGCGGCTTCGCTGGGCGCCTCTACACGACAAGTTGCTCTTGCATGGCTGCTCCACCGAGCGCCCAACATCTTGATCATCGCCGGCACGTCCTCAGCTGACCATCTTCACGAAAACATCAAGGCCGGGTCATTGCGGCTTTCGTCCGAAACCATGACCCGACTGGAACAGATTGCCCCGATGGTGGTGCCGGAAGATTGAAACCCAATGCGGTAAACCTTCCTCTATCGCGAATCGAATTCATACTCAATCCACAGGTTCTTGGTTAAGACACGGTAAAGGAGAACACGATGACAAATCCAGAGATTCACCTCACGCAATGGTCGAGATTTGGGACCTCGGATCCCGCTGTCGTTCTGGTGCACGGCGGCGCGCAGGGCAGCGCTAGGAGAGGCGATCAGCATTTTTCCAGACAGTCTCGGTTGGCGACTGAGGGCTGGCGAGTTATCGTGCCAGATCGTCCCGGCCACGGCCTCAGCCCATCGCCGGGGCGTCCCGACGATGCCGAAGCAGATGGGCTTTGGGTGGCCGATCTGCTGGGCGACGGCGCGCATCTCGTGGGACATTCATTCGGCGGCTCCGTGGCATTGGCCGCCGCCGCGCTACGGCCCGACGCGGTGTTGTCGCTGACATTCATCGAACCGGCCATGCATGCGCTCGCCGCCGGCGATCCCAGGGTTCAAGAGTTCTTCAAAGGCATGATGGCGGTCCACGCGGGGGAGCCGTCCGCGGCAGAAGTCGCGACCCGATTTCTGAAGCAGGTGGGTTTGCCCGCCGAGGTCCGGGAGTCGTTGGACACGGACGAATTGGAGCGTATAGGCGAGGCGATCCGGCGCATGAAACTGCCATCGGCAGATTGGCTGCGGACTTCGCTCGATAATATTAAGGCGCGGGGTGTTCCTGCGCTGGTCGTGACGGGCGGATGGAGCCCTGCATACGAGGCCGTCGGCGATGTTGTTTCCGGGCTCTGCGGCGCTGCCAGGGTCGTTGTCGCGTCTGACCACCATCTGTTGCACTCGGCGTCGGACGAATTCAACCAACACCTTGCGGAATTCATGCGGCAAGCCGATCTGGAGCGGCGTTCACACATGGCCTGATGTGAGCTAGCCCCTAAGCGGCGGCCCGCACTTTACGACGTATTTCCTTTCGCGAAGAAGGAGAAAGTGGTGCTCAGCATCATTTGAGCCATCGGCACGCGGGACAAGTTTCTGATCCTCGATGTCATTAACCGCAAACCAGGCGATTCGGTGTCGGTGATTATCCAGGAGCGCATTGCGGCGAACCGCAGGGAGTAGCGCTGGAGCACGGAGAAGCGTATTCAGCCCTTGCACCTGTAACCTTTTCGCGGAACCGCGTGTCAGACTATCGCGATTCTCTGTCTATGTGGGCAGTCGTTCAAATCGCGCACTCACACAACGAGCGAGTCAACCTCAGTACAGGCGATGGGAGAGTAGTCATGGGCAAGCTGAAGGGCAAAGTGGCTGTCATCACGGGAGCAACTTCTGGGATGGCACTGGCGTCGGCAAAACTATTTGTCGAGGAGGGGGCCTATGTGTTCATTACAGGGCGAAGACAAGAAAATCTAGATGATGCGGTCAATGCTATTGGGCACGACGTAACTGGGGTGCGGGCGGATTCGGCGAACCTGGCCGACTTGGATCGACTTTACGAGATCGTTAGGAAGGAGAAGGGCCATATCGATATCGTCTTTGCCAGCGCGGGTCATGGCGGTCGCGCGCCCTTGGGGGAAATTACAGAAGAGCAGTTCGACAATCTCTTCGCTCTAAATACACGCGGCACGCTCTTTACCGTGCAGAAAGCGCTTCCGATGATGCGGGACGGTGGATCGATCATCATGAATGGATCGATCGCCCATCTCAAGGGTATGCCCGGACTTGGAGTCTATGCGGGAAGCAAAGCCGCTCTGCGGTCTTTTGCCCGATCCTGGGCTGTGGACCTTGCAGAGCGCAGGATTCGGGTGAACGTGCTTAGTCCTGGGCCGATCGCCACGAACGCCATGGCGAATATGCCTGCAGAGGCGAAGGAGTATTTCGTGTCAGGCATTCCGCGAAGGGAATTAGGTCGCTCGGAGGAGATCGCAACGGCAGCTCTTTTCCTCGCCTCTGACGATTCCAGTTTCGTAAACGGCAGCGAAATCTGTGTCGATGGTGGGTTTGCCCAAATCTAATCAATTAATCCAACTTCAAGTGCGAAAGGGAGGCGGTGTCAGAATCGACACCGCCTCACTCCTCACACCCGAGGCGATTGAAGCCCTTCCCGACGGATAGCGTTGGTCTGATCCGCCGACGCGGATGGTGCGGCGGGAGCTATCTCCTGACCGAAAAGGGGATGGCTCTATTATCCACGCACTTCCCAGAGCGGCTAGGGATTGTCAAAACGGATTGGCGGTTCATCCTTCAGCTTCAAGACTCCTTTGCCACGCTAATCTGTGAGTGTTCATATGATTGGCAATTGGCTTGGCCTTCGTTCGCGCCCTTCTCACCTGCCTTGAAGCCGGTCCCGGCAGAGATGATTAAAGTGCGTAATACGCTCAGTGCCAAGCAAGGCTAATAGGATGGACCGTGGTCACAAACTGGACCATAAGGAAACTGTTTATCTGTCCGGGCGTGGAGTTACCTTGAATTTCATAGCCCCACTTGATTAATTCGTACCTGCTTGCGCGATAACCCGCAGCTATCTCGTAAACCTCTTCGTGATTGCGCTGAATCCCACTCGTAATCAGGTATCCGTCACGCACGGCCACGAACCATCGGGGACTCAGGACGCGCTTGGCTTCGACATACGCCCCCTCCCGCCGGGTAGGCGGTATCTCGTGGTAAGGCATGAGCATCCAGTTCCACTCCGCCTCCACATTCCAGTGACCGCGAGCGAACTGTACGTCCGTACCGAGGCTGCTGGACGGCAGGCGGTTTGGATTCGCCTCCCCAGGGAAATAGAAGGGCCATTGCCTGTTCAAGTATGGACCTCGCGCGCCGGCAATGCCTACGCGCAATCCCTGACGAACGGTGTACCCAGCGCCTCCCGCCCAGTTGCCGTACTGATCCCGGTCGAATATGCTACGAGGATCCATCAGAGACGAATTCACAAATTGGGCACGCGCGTCCCATTTCCCGAGCGTGACGTCCGTCTGGATACCGGCGAGTCCCGCAGTCGAAATCAAGCCGTAATAGCCGTAGAGAACTGGTATATCGATCAAAGGGTTGACGGCGTCGTCATAACGCAGATTGAAGGCGCCGACGGCCGATGATAATTGACCCGCGCGCACGTTGACCGAGCCCGATTTCCAGAACCGCGAATACCCAATGTTAGCTCGCAGCACTTTCGTCGTCACCGCGTGTCCGGGTGTTGTGAAGTCTGAAGTGAAGTACGGAACAGAGTTAAGCTGCACAGCACTGGCAACGGTCCAGTGTTCACTGAACTTCACCGTTGGATAAACAACGGTGCGGAAAGCCCCGTCGAGCGGCGACCCGTTTCTTGGGCTCTCGGTGAGCTCGGGCGCGTAGATTGCCTCGCCGCTGACGGTAGCGCGCACATCAAACCCCGATTGCGCTTCCTGCCCTGCCAGCCGGGCCGCGGGCATTAATACCAGCGCCGCGAAGAGGAAAGCTAAGTAGTTGAACGCATTTTCCTGCGGTCCCCATCGTTGCCATGCCCTCGGCGGAGTCTCCGAGATGTAACGCGCGCCAGAAACGGTCACATAGAACATATCGGCCGGATGGTGTTCTTTCTTCACCCTTTCCAAGCGTTTCGGAGGCAGCCTATGACCCCTTGGATAGCGGGCCGCTGTGACGATTCCCGCCTTCATCCCATTTATCTTCTATCAACCCCAGCAATAGTCAATGGCTCATACGTGTCAAGGGTGAAGTAAAACCAGGCCACTATGGCGGAGTAAGAGTAGGCCGGTAGATCGGTGTTGAGTAGCTGCGGTGTGTGCGGGGTAGAAGACCTCAGGAGCGCAGCGAACACCTGTTTCAGAGTGAGATGTCCGTTGTGCTCTCTGGAAGTTAGCGGATTTTTAAGGCCGCAAGCAATACGACGTCCTCGTCTCCGTCCGCTAAACGATTCATCCCATTAGATAAGTGACAGGAGAATAGTTGCGAGACACCGTAAGACCTACGATATGCCCCTTATCGGCGCCATATAATCGCGAATGTATCCTTGGTTGATCTCTGGGGTTCTCTGGCGCTAAGGCCGTGTGGTGATCGCGTCTCTTATCGTGGATAATGGCGCCTTGGGCGCGAGTTCCACACCATCCGTTCCGGATCGCTGAATTCCCAACTGAGCCCACAGGGTCTCAGGGTCGACGGTGGTTGGTTGTCCTTCCATTGGTTGTCCATGTCAACAAGAACGGTTGTTCCAGTCGCCTTATCGCCTATATCCAAGACTTTTAATCTCACGGCGACTGCTTCACTCATTCGCCCCGGTACTCTTCGAGCTCCAGATCGATCCGCGCGTGCAGCCGTTCGCTAAATCCTACTGGCAGTTCGAATATTCGGTCATCGGCGGTGAGTATGATGACGTTTCGCGTGGAGTCGAGAACCGCTGAACAGATTTCGCAGTGTTCAAGGTGCTTCTGAACGTCGGTCCTCACTTCCTCGGTCAGGGTTCCATCGAGGTAGTCGGAGATGAAATTCCAGACGTGCTTGCAATCTATGACCACGGGAACCACCTCCTTCTCGATTGTTGCGTGGCAGTCTTCAATTGAGGAGCCAATTGCTTTTGCAACATCATACGCGCTCTGTGCAGTCGAACTTTCACGCTGGGAACACTGACATTCAAAGCGGCGGCCGTTTCGTTGATATTCATTTCTTCTACGTCCCGAAGCATGAAGACCTGTCGGTAGATATCAGGAAGACAGGCAATAGCATCTTGAAGGAGTTTCCTGATTTCTCCCCTCTCGACCGCCTCAGAAGGTATCTCGCGCCAATCGCGCAGCAAAGCCGGAGAAACATGTTGATCTTCGTCCGGAGGTGTATCGAGTGAATCCATCGGAACTAGCATCTTCCTGCGAAGCCGCGTCCGCGCCTCATTAAGCGTGATGCTGATGAGCCAGGTACTGAACTTCGATTCCGCACGGAATGACGCCAGATTGCGGAAGGCCCGCACGAACGCCTCCTGGGCCACGTCCTCGGCATCTGCCTCATTCTTCATATAGGACAAAGCCATCAAATAGGCACTTCGTTCATGAGGGCGAATCAGGTCATGGAAGACCTGTGTCTCTCCGCCGAGAATCGCGGCGATCATCTCCGCTTCAGTCCGATTTGAAGTCTTAGGCTCGTTCACTGCTCGAAAGCTTTCACTCGTTTTGCGATTAGGGTATCGACTGCGAACAGACCTGCTCCGAAGATAAGGACCATCAATGAGGCGAACAGGAAGGTGTAGGGGTCGGCGACATAGAACTTGCCCGGATCGGAGAACACAGAGGTGAGCGCTTCGCGGTCCGCAGCCCAATAGGCGACGAACATGTTACAGGCCAGGAGGAAGGCGATGGGCCTCGAAAAGAGACCAAGCATAAGAAGGATACCGCCGACGAACTCCAAGGTCGAAATGGCGGGTGCAGTGAAGCCCGGTACGGGCACATTCAGACTTGCGAAGAATCCGGTGATCTTCGCAAGGTTGTGGAGCTTTCCCCATCCGGTCTGGGCGAATTGGAACCCCCAGTAAAGGCGCACCAACAAGAGCATGGGCGGTGATGCGGCGATAGACGTTCAATAGCTTTTTCATGACTTCCTCACGAAGCGAATAGCGCAGGCTCATTCTTGGGCTTCGGTTCGTTAGAGCCACTGGAAGCTGTTTGGTTACAGGAAGAATGGTACAGGCGGCCCGTGTAACCGATTCCCGGATCGCGCGTCAGACGAGAGCCACATTGGAGGATCCCTAGCTCCGCCTTGTGCACTGGAGCCCCAGGGTCATCCACGTCGTTGAAGTCCGGCCCCTGCGTTCCTCCGGTCACCAGGACAGTGCCATCGGGCAGCACTGTCGCATTGTGTTGGCGGCGTCGGAAGTGCATCGCGGCGGTTGGCTTCCATTGCGGATTCGGATCATTCAGATCGATCGTCTCTGCCAGATTGCTTGGCAGCTGCGTCACGTCGTCTGTGCCGCCGCCAATGAAAATCACCTTTCCGGACTCATACACTACGGATGGCGCGTGGTCGCGGTTTGCGCCATCGCGAACCGGGCCGACGCTCCAGTCTCCCCCAATCGGGTCTAGAAAGAAGCTGGTGCCCAGAGACCCCGACATGAAGATGTGGCCCCCTTTCGGTTCGACATGCAATCGAGGAAAGAGCGGAAGCGCGGGAATCTTCATCCCGAGTTTTGCATCGAGGGTGTTATCGAAGTTGCTGAGCGAGCTCCAGTTTCCGTTGCGAAATACCTGCGGTGTTGGATTCACCTGGTTGGCGTTTGGCGGCGGTTCCAGAGTGCCCGTGGCGAATGACCCGGAGATCGCTAGCAGGCCCCCATCCGGCAATGTGATCGCCGAGGGATACCAGCGGCCTTCGTTCATCAGTTCCTTGTTAGCCGTCCACTCGTCGGCAACCGGATCATAGATGCAGCTCTGATTGGCGCCCTGACTATCAAACAGGTGACCACCGACAACCATCACCGTGCCGTCGGCCAGCAGGGCGTGGCCGGAGCAGAACAAGTTCACCGTGGTTTTCCCGTCAGCCATGATCGGCGAGTTCTTGGTCTGGACGCTGTTTTCTAAATTGGGATTAGTCGGGTCCCACAAGTACGTCTCGCAATGATGGTCGTTCAATGTATCAAAGTCGAGCGAACCTACCTCCGTTCGCCGCCCCCAGTACAGCACCTTCTCATTTGGCAGCAAATGAGCGTGGATAGGGACGTTCTTCATCGCGAAAACATCGCTCCACTTGCCCGCGACTTCGGGAGAGACGATTGGGTTCACCGCTGCGAAGGTCTGGGGCGCCGTGTAGGTTACCGACAGCTTGTATGCCGGATTTAGACTTGCCGCCGGCATTCCACTCGCCGTTAGCTCGAGCGTATAGAACCCCTCGGTCGAAGTCGTCGCCTTTAGAGGATCGTTCGCGGGAGATTCGGAAGTGATAGTCACAGTCTTCTCGGTCTGATCCGGAAACTCCAGCGCAACCACGATCCGAGAAGCCGGCGTCCAGCCAGTGCGATCAATTGTCAGTACCACCGTCGCCGGCGTGTTCGCCGCACAGAGAATCCTGCCCGCGCTCACCGTCTTACCGTTGATGGCCGGCAGAATGTCGAGGTCTGCCGCGCCTTCGAAATCCTGTGTCGTGGCATGGCTGGTGGTGAGCAGCGGCTTGTCCTGACCCACACGACTGAAGCACACGTAACCGAGCCCATTGACGTTGGGCGGAACTTGGATCGTGACGCCGCCGCCGCCATCGGTAAATACGTCGGCCGCGTGGCCTGTGTAGTCATGCAGTTGCGTGTTCGGTCCGAAGCCCGTCGCCACATCAATCGTGTGCGGTCCATTAGGATCGTTATTCAGCGCAACCAGCAGGCGCGATCCACCCTCGCGCTCATAGGCGAAGACATCGAAGTCCTTCCAGCGCTGCAGCGTCGTGCCCGAAGCCAGCATCTCGTGGATCCAGATCAGATTATCGATCTGCGGTTTTAGTCCAAAGCAGTCTGGGTCGGTGCTGTAATCCTTGTAAAACACTGACGGGTAACCCTCCGACGTCAGGATGTACGCATATCCCATCAATTTATTGGTGACGATCTTCTGCGAGTTCTGCAGATCCGTATCGTGATTCTCGACAAACGTCACCGCGTTCAATGGGGAAATGCCCCCCAATCCGGCATGGTCCAGATCCGCCATATTGAACCTTCCCGGGTTGTTGCACATGCCGGTCAGCAAGAACTTTAGAGGAAAGTCGAACGCGCTCGGACGGCCCTGCATGCCACTTGGATTGAAGACCCACTGATTTACCAGAAGCCGGTTGCCGTCGAAGAATTCGCCAACTGCGAATTTGCCCGCCATCGCTTTGCTGTTCAGATACGGCAGCAGAAAGTCAGTCGACAATCCCTTTACATCGTCGAGACGATAGCCCTGCGCATCGATCGCGCGGGTCAGCCAATCCGAAGCCGCAATCAGGCCGTCGAAAACATAGCGAGGTGGCTTCGCATTGATCGGCGCCAACTCCCGGCCAAACGGCAGATCATCCGAAGGCGGACCGCCAAGGTCCGGATCGCGCGGAACCTGTGGAAGAAAATTGTCCGGATTCTTTGGAAACCGGCCCGTGCCTGGCGTTCCGTTCGCGCCCAGATATCGAAATACGAATGCTTCTGGCGGCTGGGCTCCATCACCCACGCGTTGGTGTTCCACCATATCCAGATAGATGTCCAAGCCATTCGCGCGCAGAATGGCGGCGCAACGCTGGAGCTGTTCGCGCGTTCCGAAGCGGGTTGGAATCGATCCCTTCTGCTTCTTGGAACCAATGTCGTAGTCGTCAAATGGGCCATATCCGTCCGCTCCAGGCGTCGCGCCCGACGACGTCTTAAGCATAGGTGGCAGCCAGACCGCGCTGAACCCCGCAAGACTAAGGGCATTTGCTTGCGCTGCAAGGTGGTCCCACCACCATGCAACACCAGGGTTCCCGTCCGCTGGCGAAGGCAGCGCATTATTGGGGGGCATCTTGAAAAAACCTTGTAGCAGAACGCCCATTTCTCATCTCCAAAACTTGCTTAACCCCGAAAGCGACGCGTCAAGTCTTTTCGGAGCTCTGCGGAATCTTGGTCATCGAAGCGTTGAGGGTAAATGCGGAACGAGGAAGATCACGATCAAGACGTCTAGAGACGCAGAAGAAAAGGAACCTGACTTTAGTCTGATTTAGACGACTTGAATGGGAGGAAGAACAACGCCAAGATGCCATATCCCCGAATAAATGTCAAGCAGCCTATCGAATAATGTCATAGCACAATAGAAATGTCCCCGTCTTGCGCCCAATAGAAATGTCCCCTTTCTGAGGTTATGCATTTGCCTGGAGAGGCAATGCGGTTTGCGGCTTGAAAGGCCGTCTCCATGGATGCTGTAGTGCGGGCCGCGC
>DATAWK010000048.1:0-16790 GCA_036267255.1 Acidobacteriaceae bacterium
GATCCGCGCCATATTGCTCTGGAAGCATCGCCACAGGCTGGCGCGGGTGACCGGAATCTCTCTGCTGGTAAGTCTCGCCATCGCGTTTGCCATCCCCAAGGAATACAAGTCCACCACGAGCATCATGCCGCCCGATCAGCAGGGTTCCAGCGCGATGCTGCTGGCTGCGCTGGCAGGGCATTCAGGTGGTCTGGGGGCGTTGGGCAGTCTCGCGAGTGGATTTCTGGGTGGACACACCTCTACTGACTTATTCATCGACCTGCTGCACAGCGGAACCGTCAGTGGTCACCTCGTTGACCGATTCAACCTGCAGCATGTTTACCACAAGCGATATCGCATTGATGCAGCCAAGCATCTTGCGCGATGCACGAAGATCACGGAGGACAAGAAGAGCGGAGTGATCACCATTGCCGTGGAGGATAGAAGCCGGGTGCGTGCTCGTGATCTGGCACAGGCATATCTTGATGAACTGAACAAACTCGTCACACGGACAAATACTTCGGCTGCGCATCGGGAGCGCGTGTTTATCGGGAAGCGCCTGAATGCCGTTCAGGGGAATCTCGAAGATGCCGAAATGCAGTTAAGCCAGTTCGCGAGCAAGAGCAGCGCTGTCGACATCAAGGAGCAGACCCGCGCCATGGTCGACGCCGGGGCGAGAGTGCAGGCGGAACTCCTGGTCGAACAGTCAGGCCTTCAGTCTCTGCGCCAGATTTATGGCGATGGCAACGTCCGGGTGCGCGAAACAGAGGCTCGCATTGCCAGCCTGCAAGGCGAGCTTACAAAGATGACAGGGTCTTCAGCCCCCCTGACCGCAGACGCGATCCATGATGACGGCGTGAACTCCGGTGGCGGCGACGATAAGGGCGAGCTCTATCCTCCCTTGCGCCAGCTTCCGCGGCTTGCTGTTCCATACACCGATCTCTATCGCCGCGTGAAAGTACAAGAGGCCGTTTTTGAGCTTCTCACGCAGCAGTATGAAATGGCCCGCATCCAGGAGGCAAAAGATGTTCCGGTTGTCAGCGTAATCGATGCTCCCGGAATAGCGGAGAAGAAGTCGTTCCCGCCGCGCTTGCTGTTTACTCTGTTGCTTACGTTCCTTTCGTTCGCGGGCACATCGGCTGTGATTCTGATGCGCGACCACTGGGCGACGGTCGATCCTCGCGATCCGCGCAAGATACTTGCAGCCGAGGTTCTGCCAGTATTGAGCCGGCGGATTCACTCCATTCGCTTCAAGCGAGGCGGCGCATGAAAACACACTTGGCGAACGCCGCATATGACGTTCTGGACTACGGATCCTATCCGATCGTCTCGGTCCTTGGAGGACTCCCCATAGCTCGTGCGCTTTACAGCGCGACCGTGTTCTCGCCATATCTGTCGCTGGCGAATTGGCAACGCCCAGAAATAACTGGGAGGCGTTGTGTCTCATGCACTGCTATCTCCTACGAGGTCCAGGAAGGATCGCAATCGTGAAGGTTCTTATTGGTGCCGCCTCATACGCCTCGAATATCTCTGGCATACAGCGTCACGCCTGCAATGTCGTGCGCTGTTTGTTGGAGCAGCAAGAGGTGTCCTTTGTGCATCTTGTTATCGCGCCCTGGCAGCGCAAGCTGGTGCAGGCCGCTGGCATCAAACCCGATGTCCGGCTTTCAACGCATATTGCCGAGATGGAGCCAAGCTCGCTGAGTCGAAATTTGTGGCACTACCGGAAGCTTCCGGAGCTTGCGGCTCGCCTGAAAGTCGATCTGGTCCATCTCACCTATCCCGTTCCTGTGAATGCTGCCGCGTTCAGCTGTCCGACCGTGGTGACACTGCACGATATGTATCCCTATGAGATCCCCATGAACTTTGGGTTCCCTAAGTTCATCTTCAATCGTCTGGTCCTGAAGCAATGTCTTCGCAACGTCGACGCCATCGCGTGCGTTTCCGACGTTACGCGCCTCCGCTTAGAGCAGTACGCATCGGCCGCCGTATGGCAAAAAGGAGTCCGGATCTATAACTGCGTCGAGGGGCAGCCAGCCTGCGCCTCGCAGTCACCCATTCCCAACTGGCAGGGTGAGCCATTTCTGCTTTGTGTCGCGCAGCATCGCCGTAACAAGAATCTTTTACTGCTAATTCGGACCTTCGA
The DNA here is from genome assembly GCA_036267255.1 of Acidobacteriaceae bacterium. GTDB lineage: Bacteria > Acidobacteriota > Terriglobia > Terriglobales > Acidobacteriaceae > DATAWK01. The sequence goes on from DATAWK010000048.1 coordinate 2,126, forward strand.
TCGACTGCTGCGCTCCGGGCATGTCGCCTCAAATATGAAGCTCATCATCCTCGGAATCACTGCGCAAGACACCCGCAATATTCACAGATTGGTATCAACTCTGAGTCTTGGCGAGAGCGTTTGCTTTCTTGAAGGGCTGTCCGAAGCAGAGCTGCAATGGTGCTACACCCGGTGTGAAGCCGTGGTAGCTCCTTCTTTGACTGAAGGGTTCGGGCTGCCAGTTGCCGAAGGGCTTCTTGCTGGATGCCGGATTGTTTGTTCGGACATACCGGCACATCGGGAAGTAGGCGATGGTCAATGCCGCTTTGTGGCGTTGGGGCGAGACGCAGAGGTGACGCTCGCAGAGGCAATTGTGGAAGCCCTTAAGGATCCCAAGGGAAAGCCTGCTTTTCTTCCCCAGTTTTCCTCTCCAGTTCTCGCAAAGCAATACATCAGCCTCTATCGCAAGCTCCTAACGCCTGCTGTGCCCATGGAGAATGCCAGAGCCTCCGCTTCGATCAACGCGGTGACGTCGGAAAGGCAGTCTCTATGAAGTTGAAGAACCGCATATCCGCGCCGCCCTGTGGAGAGGAGGAACATGAGCGCGACTGAATCCGTTACATCGCGTCTCTACGCCGAAACTCTCGCGGCTTCTCGTCCGGAATCACCCGCAACCTCAACCCACCTGTTTCAGAGCATGTCGGCAGCGATCGAGGTAGTGGCCGACTTTCTGACTTGCGCCGTCGGCATTTTTGCGGCTTACCTTCTTGACCCTTCGCTATACATCGGCAGGCAAATCCAATATCCCCTGCGCGAAGCCGCGGCTGTGAGTTTCGGTATCTCTTTATTTGCGGTGCTTCTTCTGCACCGGAACGAAGCGTATTACGGGAGCAGCGGCCTGCTCCAGATTCGGGAAACGGAACGCGCAATTCGCATCCCCGTTCAGTCCGTGTTGGTCATGCTGCCATTCAGCCTTCTGCTGAATCTGAAGTTCTCCAGAGTGGTTTTTCCCATTGCGCTCGTCCTGATTCCAGTCTTGCTGATCCTGCAAAAACATGCATTCGTTGCGGTCATCCGCGCACTGCACGCAAGGGGATGTGGAGTGGACCGAGTGATCGTGTACGGGATAGCGGACACAGGCAAACGCATCCTTTCGGCTCTTTCTCATTCAGTCAGGCTGGGACTCGATCCAATAGCAGTGATCACGCATAAGGATTCTCTTGATGGAGAATGGATGCCTGAAATGGGATACCGCCGGCGCCGTTCTGTTCCGGTGCAACGTGGGCCAATCACATCCGCGCTGCTGAGCTCCTGTCAGTGCAGCACGCTCATCGTGGCGCTTCCGAACCTCTCCTCGGAGCAAATCGCCGCAGCCGTGGATGCCGCAAAGCAGGCAGGATCGCGGGTCGTATTTCTTTCCGCCACCGAACTCCAGGAACAGCAATGGACAGAGTCGATAGATGTCGATGGTCTGTCGCTCACCCCTATGCTTGAGTCGTTCGAGCGTTGGCCCTACTCAATCGCAAAGCGCATGGCAGACCTCGTCGGGTCCTCGCTGTTGTTGATACTGTTCGCTCCTCTGTTCTTCCTGATTGCACTCTTCGTAAAGCTCGACTCGCCTGGCTCCGCGCTTTTCGTTCAGGACAGAGTAGGCCGCAACGGAAAGCTCTTCAAGATGTATAAATTTCGTTCGATGCACAAAGGCACGCCGCAATATGAACTTTCGCCGACCACGCCGTTCGATCCCCGAATTACCAGGATCGGAAGGTTCCTCAGAAAAAGCAGCCTGGATGAATTGCCTCAACTGATGAATGTCTTTCTGGGAGATATGTCCCTGGTGGGCCCCCGGCCGGAGATGCCCTTCATTGTGCAGAGCTATACCTCTGAGCAGCGGCAGAGACTTCAGGTCACTCCCGGGATAACCGGCCTGTGGCAACTGAGCGCCGATAGAGCTTTCCTTATCCACGAGAACATCCAGTATGACCTCTACTACATCCGGAACCGCGGCTTCTTTATGGATATTGCGATTCTGATTCACACGTTGCTCTTTGCTATGCGGGGAGGAATATGACGAACTTTAGTTCTGGTGCGCAACGAAGCTCCACGCGATATCGACCATCCCTGTTTCCAGACCAATGTGGCACATGGGAAGGTTGCGGTCCTGAGTGTCGCCCGCCCGATTCCCGTTCTACAGTAACGGCCACTCACCATATCCGTCTGCGAGGAAATCAATGAGCGTCGCAATCATCACTGGATCGTCTGGATTAGTTGGATCGGAAGCGGCGACTTACTTCGCAGCTCTGGGATTCGACGTGGTAGGGATCGACAATGGCATGCGTGAGGTGTTCTTCGGCCAGTCTGCTTCCACACGGTGGATGACGGACAAGCTGAAGAAAGACTTGCGGTGCTATACGCATTACGACCTGGACATACGCGATGCGCCTGCGATGAACCGTGTCTTTGCCAAGTATTCCACCGACATCGAACTGGTCATACATGCTGCCGCGCAGCCATCGCACGATTGGGCGGCCAACGATCCCGCCACCGACTTTACAGTCAATGCGAACGGTACGTCCGTACTGCTCGAAGCAACACGGCGTCATGCTCCTGAAGCGGTTTTCATCTTCATGTCGACGAATAAGGTCTATGGAGATCGGCCCAATTGCCTGCCTCTCGTAGAGCTGGACACTCGTTGGGAAATTGATCCGAAGCATGAGTACGTTGATGGAATCCCGGAGAGCATGTCAATCGACGGAACGCTGCATAGCCTATTCGGCGCTTCAAAGGTGGCCGCAGATACGCTTGTTCAGGAATATGGCCGTTACTTCGGCATGAGGACAGCATGTTTTCGGGGTGGATGTCTGACGGGGCCGAACCACTCGGGGACTCAACTCCACGGGTTCCTCGCTTATCTGATGAAATGCGCCGTCATGGGCACGCCGTACACGATCTTCGGCTACAAGCGAAAACAGGTTCGCGACAACATCCATAGCGCCGACCTGATTCAGGCATTCCATCATTTTTTTATGAACCCGCGCTGCGGAGCGACTTATAACATCGGCGGCGGCCGCTTCAGCAACTGTTCGATGCTGGAAGCCGTGGTGCTTTGCGAGGCCATCACCGGCAATGAGCTGAATTGTGCCTATGTTGACGAGAACCGCCGGGGCGATCACATCTGGTGGATTAGCGATCTGTCTCGTTTCAAAGCTGAGTATCCGGACTGGTCCTTGCGCTTCGGCATTTCGGAGATTCTGCAGCAGATCTATGAGCTGAACGCAGAGCGCTGGAGGGCTGGATGCTTAATTTAGGAAAGAAAAATGTACTTGGAATATTGATCGATGCGGTGGATTACGAAGCCGCAATCTCTTTCGTGTTCGAGCGTGCCGCACAAAAGCGCGGAGCGATGATTTCCGCTCTTGCCGTCCACGGCGTTATGACGGGCGTACTGGACCCGGAGCACAAGTTTCGCTTGAACGGCTTTGACCTGCTTGTCCCCGACGGTCAACCGGTCCGCTGGGTGATGAATTGGCTATATGGAACTGAGATGCTCGATCGAGTCTACGGGCCTGAACTCATGCGACAAATCTGCGAGCGAGCAGCAAGCGAAGGTATATCAATTTACTTGTACGGGAGCACAAAACCGGTCGTTACTTCGCTGACTGAATCGCTCACGAGAATGTTCCCGGGGATCAAGATTGTTGGAAGCGAGCCCTCAGCGTTCCGCATGTTGAATCCGGATGAAAAAACTGCCCTTCTGCAGCGGATCCAGTCATCGGGCGCCTCCATTGTCTTTGTCGGGCTGGGTTGTCCCCGACAGGAGATTTTCGCCTATGAATTACGCGGCAGTCTCTCAGTTCCCGTGCTAGCGGTCGGCGCTGCCTTCCCACTCTTGGCCGGGATGTTGCCCCAGGCTCCGCCGTGGATGCAGCGCTTCGGTTTGGAATGGCTGTTCCGCCTCCTGGTCGAGCCACGTCGATTATGGCGCCGTTATCTGTACCTGAATCCTGCATATCTCGTTCTTGTGACTTTGCAGCGCTTTGGTCTAAGGCATTTCTCTCCTCAAGGCCGCCCGCCGGCCAAGCGAGTCTTGGTTGGCTAACGTGTCTCTTGAGATCAACTCAGAGAGGAAGTACGTCCTTCGTTGCTCCAAAAAATATCCCGGATGAAACTGAGCGAGATTCTGACAAATTATTGATTTTTCTAACATTTGATTGGACGAGGGCGTTCAGGGGAGTGCGGGAAAGTGCGTGATTGGCTGCCCCCCAGGGATTCGAACCCCGATAGGCTGCTCCAGAGGCAGCTGTCCTACCATTGAACGAGGGGGCAATTGTGCGATTGCTGCCGCAAGATGTGCGGCCACTTATGACTATATTTCTCCAACGAATTTAGGTCAACCTGCGATCTTTTTCTACGAAGGCGGGCGTCCCAAAATAATACGCTGTGCTTTCTACTCTTCGCGCAGCACTTCCAACGGCTTCATCTGCAAAATACGATAACTGGCCAACCATCCGGTTATCACAGCCAGCAATGCAGTGCCCGCGATTGCCACCAGGGAGGCAGCCCACTGCAGATGAAACGCGACATCCAATCTGTGCAGCAGAATGCGCGCCAGCAAGAGCGCGACCAGCACGCCAATGGTTCCAGCAACGCTACCGAGCATCAAAAACTCCACCGTCAGCACGGAGACAATGTGCTGACGCAAGGCCCCCAGCGACTTCAGGATGGCCACTTCTCTTATCCTGCGAAATCGCGTTGCGGCAACGCTTGAAGCCAGAATAATGATTCCGGCCAACATGGCAAAGCCTGCCAGAAAGCGAATCACTGTGGCGATCTGATTCACCACTTTGCGAACAATCTCCAGAACATCGGCGACATTGATAACCGTTACCGTTGGAAATTCCTGGAACAGGCTGCGCTCTACATCGCCAACGCGAGCTGGATCAGCATGGAAAGCGCCATACCAGATCACTGGCAGGCCAGCCAATGCCAGCTTCGGCAACACAAACCGGCTGCGTGCATAGGCATGCTGACCATCCGACCGGTAAAACGCAACCACTTTGGTTACGATCTGTTGATCGCCGGCAAGAAAAACAACCTGGGAGCCCAGATGCAAATGCAGCAACTCTGCCGTGTGCTGCGAGACAGCGAGGTCTCGATCTGCCGTGCCAGCCTTCCACCATTGACCGCGCTGCAGTTTTGTTCCCTTGGGTATTGCATCCGACCAGGTAACGGAAGTCGAACGCAGCATCCGCTTAGGAAAATGCTCCAGACGAAGCTTCTCTTCCGGTATACCGTCGATCGAAACAATGCTGCCTGCGACCACTGGAACCGTCTCAACGGCGCCATGTACGGCTGGAAGGCCTTGCAGCAGGTGCTTTACACCCGGCAATTCTCCGTTGCTGATGTCTACCAGAAAAACATTTGGAGTCGTAGGTGCTGCTGTCAGATTTAAATCGCGCACAATTCCATGTTGTACGTAATAGACGCACATGATCAGCATCACACCCGCTCCCAATGCCGTAAGCACTGCGGCGGATTGATTCCCGGGACGATAAAGATTGGCCAGTCCTTGTCGCACTGCCAGCGAAAATCGCCGCCGCGACTGACCAAGAATTCGGCGCAGCAACCAAAGCAATGTACTGGCTGCTCCCAACAGCAGCAACAGTACGGCCACAAGGCTGCCGGCAAACCATCCTCCCACCATGGCGGACTTGGTCAGTGTGGTCGCAATTACCGCCAAACCAACCACAATCACAACTGCGGCAGCTGTTTGATAACGATCCTGCCGCAAAGCCTGCCACATGGAATGACCGCTCTCTGCCGTCTCAACATTGCGACGCAGAATACTCAACGGACGCATGCCGCGAATGCCAAGCAGTGGTGGCAGCGTAAAGAGGAGCGTAGTCAAAATTCCAGTCAGCAGACCCGCCAGAACGGGGCTCCACGTCATGTGCGCTGCAACCGGCAATGTAATCAACCGCGCCAGAAACGCAGGGAACAGGTGCTCCATCGCCGTACCTGCAGCAACACCCAATACCCCGCCCAGCAAACCCAGAAACAGTGTCTGCAAAAGATAAATACGAAGCACTTGCCCTGAACGCGCACCTAACGACTTCATGATGGCGATGGTTTCCATGCGCTGCTGCAGGTGCGCATGCATGGACATGCCCACGCCAATCGCGCTCAGCACCATGGTCACCAGACTGACCAGTGAGAGCATGGCCGTCGACCGGTGCAGCCCATCGACCAACGCCGGATTCGCCTCACGAAAATCCGTTACCTGTGCATCCGGAAGAATCGTTTCAATCTGCTTGCGCACCGTATCGACATTGGCCGTCGGCGGCAAGCGAAAGAGCATTCGTTCTTCGGCACGGCTTCCTGTCTGCACCAATCCAGTAGCGGGCAGAGCGCTCTGCGTAATCAACACACGCGGCCCAATCCCCAGCGTGGAAGAAAGGCGATCCGGTTCCGAACGCACCACTCCAGCGATGCGGAACCTGGAGTTGCCAAGCTTCAGCGTGTCACCCACATGCGCATGCATACGCAACAGAAACTCATCGCTCACAACAGCCGTGTTATCGTGCAATATCTGCGCCAGCGGCAAACCGGAGTCGAGTTGAACTGTTCCATAAAAAGGATATTGTGTTGGATCGACCACCTTCAACGACACCAGTAACGGATTAGGATTTTCAACCGTCGATGCCATGGAGACCGTTTCCGTCACCGGCGTCATGCGAACGCCTTCCTGTTTCAAATTCTGTAACTGTGACAGTTCCGCGTCAGTATTTTCATGGAAGTAGCGTGCGGATACATCTGCGGCCATAATGGTTCGCGCCTGCTGCAGTAACGTATTGCTAAACGCAGCGCTAAATCCGCGCACACCCGTCAACGCACTCACGCCAACGGCAACAGCGACAACGACAAAAATGAACTTTACCCAGGAAGCATGCAGGTCTCGCCATGCAATCTTCCAGGCTGTGCGCCAGGATAGTCCTTGGATCGCATTCGTCATACTGCGACTCCGGTGCGTATCTTGTCGGCCTCAATGCGGCCATCGCTCAGCACAATCTGACGCTCTGCGCGCTCGGCTAGACTCGGATCGTGCGTGACCAGCACCAGCGTCGCCCCTTCGCGCCGATTCATGTCGATCAGCAAATCCATCACCCGCGCCCCATTGTTGGAATCGAGGTTTCCCGTCGGCTCATCGGCGAGGATTACCGGCGGACGCAGCATAAATGCCCGCGCCAGCGCTACGCGCTGCTGCTCACCTCCGGACAGTTGTACCGGGTAATGATGGCGCCGCTCGGCCAGACCAACCGAAACGAGCAACTCCTCTGCGCGCGCGCTCCCATCTCCGTTCGAGTGCAACTCATACGGCAGCATCACGTTTTCCAGCGCCGTCAACGTCGGTATCAACTGATAGGACTGAAACACGAAGCCCAGCTTCTGTCCGCGAATGCGGGCCAGGTCGTCTTCGCTGCGATGACTGATCTCTTCGCCATCAATCAGCACCTGCCCTTCTGTCGGCGTGTCCAAACCAGCCAACAGGCCCAGCAGTGTGCTTTTGCCACTGCCGGAAGCACCCATAATGACCGCAAACTGCTTCGCGGGGATCGTCAAATCAATCCCCTTCAGAATTTCGACGACCGTGGTACCGCTGCGCAATGTTTTCTTCAGTCCGTGAACTTCAATCATGCTGTTTCCATCGATCCATATTTGCTACATTCAAGTACGTGAAGCATGTCTTGTTGGTTCTCTGTTTGTCTCTGCTGGCCGGTTGCCGCGCATCGCAACGTTCTCAGCCACAAACATCCACTGTGGCCGAAGCGCCGGAAGCCTCTAGCCAGGCAACCTCCACGCCCCAGCCAAATCCAGCCGTGTCGAAGCCTGACGCAAACGACACCCGCCTGGTTATCGTTGCCTTCGGTGACAGTCTGACGGCCGGTTACGGCACCGATCCCGGCCACAGCTACCCTGATTATCTCCAACAAGACCTCGCTAGCCGTGGATATGAGTATCATGTCGTCAACGCAGGCATCAGCGGCAACACTACAAAAGATGGCGTTGACCGGCTGCCGGACGTGCTGGCTCTCCATCCCCATGTGGTGATCGTTGCCTTTGGCGGAAACGATGGTCTGCGCGGCATTCCTATCGCTGACTCCCGAAAGAACCTTGAAACCATCGTACAGACATTGCAGCACGCGCATGTGAAGGTGCTTCTCGGTGGCATCACGCTTCCACCAAATTATGGCCGGGATTACATCGCGCAGTTCGATGCGACCTATCAAATGCTTGCGCACAAATACCACGCTCCGCTGCTTCCCTTTCTGCTCAAAGGCGCCTACGGCGTACCCGGCTCCATGCAGGCAGACGGAATCCACGCGACGGCACAGGGAAATCAACAGGTCGCGCGTAATTTACTACCGCTGCTGGTTCCCTTGTTGCATAAGCAATAGATGGATACAGATGAAATTAAGTTTCACATCTTACGTCTGTGGGCAGGCCTAGCCCAGCACCACCATCGGCTGGATCAATGTTCCTGCTATGCGGCGGCCAATCGCCAGCAAATCCCGCTGGCTGGTAAATATTTTCACCAGCGGCGCCTGCGAAAACTCTGGAAGATTGCATGCCATCCCGTTGCGCATACGACCCGCGGTGATCGTGTCCACCGTTACCGCGGGTAGTTGCGGAAGAATGGCGCGCGGATGCGGAAGGTTGTCTTCTATCGTGCCCGCGCTGCCCCACGCGCCAAGCTCTTCCAGTGTCACCGCCTGCTCCAGGGTCATGTCTCCAGCCTGAATGCGACGCAAACTGGCCAGGTGCGCTCCGCAGCTGAGCTGCTGCCCAAGATCATGCGCCAGCGAGCGAATGTAGCCGCCGGAGGAAACTTCAATGTCAAACAAAGCTATCGGCGCGTGATACGACAAAATATCCATGCGGCGAACTTCAATGCTCACGGGACGTAGCGCAACGGCTGCGCCCGCACGAGCCAGCTTGTAGGCGGGTGTGCCATCCACCTTTTTGGCGGAGTATGCGGGCGGCATCTGTTCGATGGCGCCAAGAAATCCATGCGCAGCATCGCGAATCGTTTCGACTGTCAGCGACGGTTCCAGCGCAGCGCCTACAGGGCGGCCTTCCGCATCATAGGTGTCTGTAGCGAACCCAAACCGGATGCTTCCGGTGTAACGCTTCCGGTCCTGCTGAAAGAATTGCGCCAGGCGTGTAAATTTTCCAAGCAGCAAGGGAAGAACCCCGGTCGCCATTGGATCCAATGTGCCCAGATGGCCGATCGTGCGCTCCCCGGTCAGCTTTCGCACCCGCGCCACCACATCGTGGGAGGTCATTCCCTGCGGCTTATCTAAGATCAGCAATCCATTCATGGGAGCAATTTCCGGCACTCCAAAAAGCATGGGTGCCGTATCAGGATACGGCACCCATGCTCAATCGAGGCTCAAAAGTACTTTGCAGAACGGATGAGTAACTCCTCCGCCGGAGAAATGCTAAAACCCGTTCGTGCTCCGGGTTCGTACCAGCGATAGAAATTCATTTCGCGTCTGCTGTTCATCGCGGAAAATTCCCTGCATGGCGGACGTTACCGTCGAAGAGTGCTGCTTCTCTACACCGCGCATCATCATGCACAGATGGCGCGCTTCGATCACCACGCCCACGCCCTGCGGCTGTATGGCATCCTGTATCGCATCGGCAATCTGCCGTGTCAGGCGCTCCTGCACCTGTAGGCGGCGGGCAAACACATCTACCAGCCGAGGAATCTTGCTTAAGCCAATGACCTTTCCATTGGGAATATACGCCACATGCACCTTGCCAAAAAATGGCAGCATGTGATGTTCGCAGAGTGAGAAAACCTCCACATCTTTCACAATGACCATCTCGTCATAATCAACATCGAACAACGCGCCACGCAGAATTTCCTTTGCATCCTCGCCATAGCCCTTGGTCAGGAACTGCATGGACTTCTCGACGCGCTCCGGCGTACGGAGCAGCCCATCGCGGTCTGGATCTTCAGGCAGGCGCGCAAGTATCTCCCGGTACATATCCTGTGTGGACACCTCGGAAAGATTCGGGGGTGTCGTATGAATCAAAGCTGGCTGTGCCATGCGGATTTCCTTTTTTCTGGCCGGCTGCACGATCCTCTCCTCTTTTGTCTATCTGCTATGGAAAGATGTGTGAAGTCTGCTCAGAGTATTCAAAAAAATTATTCGATGTTTCTTCCACGCGTACTCGTTCCAGCATCGCATAAGGGAAACCTTCCTTTACGATTGCATGAATTTTCATGCAGAGATTTTCCGTGGTGGGAACAAGCTTTTCAAAATCTGGATCATGGTTCAGGTCCTGATGATCAAAGCGTTGCACCACCGCCCGCTGCACAAATGTATCCATGTCCGCAAGATTGCACACCATCCCCGTCTGCTGATCGACCGGTCCACTCACGGTAATCTCCACTACATAGTTATGCCCGTGCCCGTGCGGGTTATTACACTTTCCATATATCGCGCGATTTTCATCCGGCGAATAAGCATCGCTATGCAGCCGGTGCGACGCACTCAATTTATATCTCCGGGACAGATACGCCTTCATGCTTCCCCGCAGTAATCGGCAAACAGATCGGGCATCTCATATACGCGGATACGGCGCAATTTCGCTCCATTAATTTTTGCTTCCAGGCGGCGCCAGATGGCAATCGCAATGTTTTCCGTCGTCGGAAGCATCGCGCGAAACTCCGGTACTTCCAGGTTCAGGTGGCGATGGTCGTAGACCTGCACCACCTCGCGGTCGATCACCTCTTTGAGCGCCTTCAGGTCGACAACAAAACCAGAGACGGCGTCCACCTTACCTTCCACCGTAACTTCCAGCGTGTAATTGTGCCCGTGTCCGTTGCGATTGGCGCACTTACCGAATACGCGCAGATTCTCTTCCGGAGACCAGGCGTCAATGTAGTAATAATGCGAGGCAGAAAACTCTGCTTTGCGCGTTAGCAAAACCATAGAAATCCTTACTTAAATTAGATGCGCTAAGACCGCTATGCGACACATTGGACCAAAGGCATTTCCATTTACGTCGCCTCATTTGACGGGCGTAGCATAGATGCGCCCCTTCCAGCTTACCTGTTTGCGGAGGTTGCGATGCAGCCAGCTCCGCACCAGGAGCCATGCAAACAACGGCAAACCCAGCGGTGAAAGCAGCGTATCCAAAACAGAAAAGTGCGCCCTGGAGGCACGCGTGTAATGCACTCCCAACCGCCAAAACCACCACAGCATCACAGCAATGCGCTGTACCGGAATGATGAGCCACGACGCGAGAAACGGCAGCGCAACCAGCAAAGTAAATTCCAGCAGCTTCCAGAACGCAAGCAGCGGTGCATTCGGAAACAACAGAGCCAGGTTCTTCGTCCAACCTTCATACATGGCGCCAAAGCTGCGGTACATTCGCGCGCTTACCGCATCCGGCGCATAGCGAAAACGCAGGCCAATCTTTGCTCGCTTGGCGCGTCGCGCCAGCTCTACATCTTCCAGCACCGCAGACTTGATCGCCTCGTGGCCGCCGATGCGACTATATGCCTGCCGCTCGATCAGCAAAAATTGCCCATTTGCAGCGGCAATCGGCGATGCAGGATTGTTTACCATCTGCGGAGGATATTTGACCGCCAACTCAGCGTAGATCAGCGGCATCAGCACGCGCTGCCAGAAGCCCTGAACAATCTGTTTTGGCGAATACGATAGCAGGCTCACCTTGGCACGCTGGGCCTCATGCAAAGCGCGACGCAGATTTCCCGGCTCATGCACTGTGTCTGCGTCGGTAAACAGCAACCACTCTCCATGCGCCTGCTTCGCGCCTGCCCAGACAGCGTTTGCCTTTCCCGTCCATCCATCCGTCAGATCCGGTGCATTCAGCACAGAAACCCCGGCAAACGATGTCGCAATCCGGCATGTCGCATCCGCCGAGTGATCATCGACCACGACCAACTCCCAATCCTGGCCTAGAACAAACCCTACATCCGACTGTGCCACCAGCGAGCGCAGGCAATCACCCAGACAATCGGCCTCATTTCGTGCTGGAACAATGACCGACAAAACCATCGTCGTGTCAGAGATGCTCGGACTCTGGAGCGGAAGGTCTTGCGTCGCTGCTGTATCGGAAATCATCGTCTTGAGAACGTATTATAGAAATGTGCAGCCACGTTCGTTCCAATTGTCAATGATACCTATCCTCGCCTGTGTTCTGGCAGTGTCCGGCTGCAATCGAGGCTCACTGCCAAAGAATATTGGCCGGATGGCCCCGGATTTCTCCGTAACGAACGATGGAAAAACGGTCAGCCTCAGCCAGTTTCGCGGCCGGGTGGTGCTGCTCAACTTCTGGGCCTCCTGGTGCCCACCCTGCATTGACGAGTTGCCGTCTTTGCTGGCACTTCATCAACGCCTGCCGCAATTGGTAATTCTTGGAGTCAGCATCGATCAGGATGCCGCAGCCTATCACGATTTCCTACTGCAAAACCACATCGATTTTCTCACCATCCGCGAACCTTCCCAGAATACAGAACACATGTACGGCACCGTTCAAATTCCAGAGACGTATGTCATCGACCGCACGGGCCACATCCGGCGCAAATTTGTCAGCGCCCAGGATTGGACCAACCCGGATATCGTCCGCTACCTGGCTTCGATCTCTGCAGAACGCTGAACAGCGCAGCGGAACATCCAGAACAAACGAATGCCCGCTGCTGCACGAACCTTCTTGCTATCATCAAACTATGACGACCGTGGAAGTTCTTTTTCGTTATGCACAGCACCCTGCAGAAGACGTCATGCGCGCCCTGGGGAGTCTCCGCGAGGTCTATGGCATTCGTAATGTTCGCTTTGATGAAACCGGCAAGACTGTGCGTGTGGAGTATGACGCGACCCGGCTGACATCACCGACTGTATTCCAATTGCTGCGCCGCACCGGGCTGGATGCAGTGGAAGAAATTTCCCTGCTGGCGCCCGTTGAGCCGGTCCTGGAAGCAGTTCCAGCAGCAGAAATCGCAGCGCCCGCCGCAAAAGCCTAAGGTGAAATTCTTGCTTCTTCCATCCGCGCAGGAAAATTTGCGCCACAACGCAGCAACTGATATCTTTTTGAAAGCAGCAATGCTTTTGTACGTGCGCCCCTAGCTCAGTTGGATAGAGCGGCTGACTACGAATCAGCAGGTCGGGAGTTCGAATCTCTCGGGGCGCACCATCGAACTCCTTCCTGATCTATTTCCCTTCTTTCACCGTTTACGAATTACCATTGCACCCCCGGATACAGGCTGGGCAGCCGATAGGCGCGATAGAAGTTGTTGTTGCTGAGTTTCATATTCCAGACCGTCTGTGGATTGCTGCTGTTGGTCACTTCAAAGATCTGCGAATTGGTTCCACCCAAACCGCACAGATCATATTCCACATTCCCATTCGCCAGCGTTTGAGCATTTCCGCCAAAGTCGTTATACAAAATAGGCTGCAAAATCTGATGGAACTTAAGCGTCGCCGTCATCGCAGACTCGTTGATCTGAAAGATAGGAACTGAACTGTAACATGCTGGCGCACCTGTGCCGCCACACGTGACTGTGGTGCCACCCGGATACATCCGGTCGTCGCCGTTGTCCATCAAGGTCAAGCCGAATATTCCCGAGGTGTTTGTGGTCGTAAACGCTGGGCCATGCTGCGCATAATTCCAGTCGGTCGGATCGGTTCCGCCCACCAGTTTAAAGTCGCCACCCTCACCCAGACGCCACAGGACGTTTCCTGTTCCCGCGCCATTGTTGTAGTCCACCTTCACCACCCAGTTCTGGTGGCGTATGGAGACAAGGATGTTGCCATCGTCCGGCGAATAAATAACAGCATTGGTGTGCGTCCAGTCGGGAAACATCCACGGTTGCCGGTTCACGTCCAGATGATCGAACTCATTCCATACCCATACCGGATTCAGATTGGTATCCAGATCGACGATGACATCTCCCAATACCTTGGTCGGAGTGGTCTGCCCGGTCAAGACAACATTCTTCAGTGTGTTGGCCAGAACCAGCCAGTGCCCATTCGGCAGCGGCGTCACATCATGGGAGAATACCTGCAGTGTCAGGTTATAGTTCGCCGCCGCCAATCTCGTATTGAGTTGCGCCATGGTGATCTGTTTGATCGTGTTCCCCGCAAGATCGAACTCACGCACCACGTTCGGTACGTTGGTTGGTATCGGGCCATAGAGCGGAACGGTAGAGCTTACTGCAATGAGCACGACGAAGTCGCCGTCCGGCAGTAGCTTAGGCGCCAGCAATTCTGCATTATTAGTGAGAGCTGGCGAGGGATTGTATTCCCAGATAATATTTCCAGACAGATCGGTCGCAATCAGTGACGAAGATACCCCGCCAACAGGATTCAATATCTCAATTCCGGGTTGTGGCGTCTGCCCCTGCGTGGTCGTCGCCGTAACCTTGGGAAGCAAGTTTGCCGCATAGCTCCCTGTCGTAAACGTATGGTCGGTGTCGGTAAAGGTTGTGCCATCGCCATACTTGATGTCGGCCCGCATGTGATAGGCCGTGTTGGCCAGCATCCCTGCTACATAAATGCTGACAGGTCCTCCGCCTGAAGGCGTTTGTTTCGTCCAGGTGTGCAATCCATAACTGATCGTTTTGCCGAACTCAATCGTCACGCTTCCCGCT
>DATAWK010000049.1:0-18930 GCA_036267255.1 Acidobacteriaceae bacterium
CCCCATCTTCTGGAAGCACGGCCTCGCTGAGACGAGTGTTCAGGACCTTGAACAGGCCACCGGTGTGCGCAAATCTGGCTTGTATACGGAATTCAAGGACAAAGAAGACCTGTTCGTGGAGAGCCTGCGCAGGTATTTCGAGGTCCTGATGGCACGCGGACACCTGACGAAACAGCCTCTGGGGTGGATCAATGTTGAGAGTTTTCTGAAGGTCTGCTATGGAAGTTGGGGGCAGAAAGGCTGCTTCTCGGTAAATTCTATGCGCGAGTTCGCAGACCTCCCCCCAAAAGCCCGCCAGATCATGGTCGCGAGCGTAATGAAAGCCCATCAGCTGCTCATCGACAATCTAGCTGCAGCGCGTGGATCTCGTGACGATAATGATTCCCTGGCTGGCTTGATCGTCACGTTCTTTAGCGGAATTTGCCTGGAGCAGAACCTCGGGCCCGACCGGGCGCGAATTACGAAGAAGATCGACGCCTTCATGCGGCTGATTCGCGCAATCTGATCCTCAAGTGAGACCAAGAAGGAAAGAATCCAGTCCAAGTTGAACCATCGCGGTCGCATCTTGATATTCCGCGATCTCACTTGGATACGTGCACGGTCACCCCGCGGGCCGTGCATTGATCCTCAACTGTTGAGAACAGGGCAATGCGCTCATTGACCTCGGTTTACGCGTCGGCAACCTGAATAGGTAACGAGAAACGCGCTTCTGGTCAGTGATTGAGTGACTGACCTCAAACGACGTTCGACGTCAGCTAAGTCCAAGTAAATCCAAGAGCTCCGGTTCGTCGTCGCCGTCTGTTAACCGAAGGGTTGTAGGTTCGAGCCCTACCTGAGGAGCCAAACAAAATCAACAGTTTGACTGAGCCGATTCCTCGCGACTCCATTGCATTGTGGGGGATTTTGTGGGATCAATCCAACTTCCACTGCTATGGTTTTACATGGGCATTAGCTAATGCCGTGATCATGGTGCAAGGGCTGGCGACTGCCCACTGAAATCGACCTGTGCCTCATTTCATTCTAGGTATCAGGACATGGTCCGTGCGGACATCTATCCCGAGTTTCGCGAGCTGACGAATCGACTCATGGCTAGAGATATGGGGCACGAATATGTCGCTCGCTCGGCAATGCCATGTGCCACATTTCGCCGCTGCGCTTTGCGTCCTTCTCTGTCGGATATCGGAGATATCCAGCACGACGGCATGACCCACGATCTATCCAAGATTCGAGCCATTTAAGAAGGGTACATGCCCATACACGAACGTCATCTACCTGAGCTGGTGCGAAAGCAAATTTGACGAGTGGACGGTGTGATCTTTCCTATTGGCGGAGACCGCGACGAGTACTCGTCGTTTTCCTCGGCGACTCGTTTTTCTTCAGCGATCGGTGTAAATTGGCACTGGGCGGCCTTTCGCTCGTTTAGTAGGAGGCGCGGGAAGGACTCGATGGACGAAAGCCAAGCTGAGGCTCACGTAATTGAAGGCAGGAGCCGTCGATCCTGGTTTCTTGCGCTTACCAGTCTTCTATTTGTTCTTTTGCAAAGTGCTTGTACTGCGGTGATGGCGATTAGCGGCCTGCGGCTCCTGATCGGTGTGACCTCGCTCGCCGCATCCATTCTTCCGGGTTTCATCTTTACGATTCACACGGAGCGGATACGCATCCCGATGCTGATCCTCGCTGTTCTGGGTTCGGTCGTAAACCTATACGTCCTGTGGAGAATATAGGATTATCCCCTTGACTTAGGATAATCTCTCGTGCAAAATAAAATCCGTCCCCGAAAGGACGGATTGACATGAGTAATGATCTGAAAAAGGTGCTTATAGCCTTGGTTGACGAATCAGAATTTCTACGAGCCCATTCTCTGTATGTGGGAACACTTTTGTCCCGCCTAGGTATTCAGGTAAGTCCCGTCGAAGTACAGGACGGAGTGAGCCTAGCAAAGCAAGTAAATCTTCAATCTTACGTTGAATTGCGAAAGCAGATTGAGGCATTATGAATCTCTTCTCTCTTGCCAAAGCGTTTCCCACCGAAGAAGCGGCCATAGAATATTGGATTCAGGCACGCTGGCCGGATGGGGTTAGATGTCTCGCTTGCGATCACGCTAAGGTCTATCGCATCGAAACCAAGGGCAAGACTGGCAAACCCTGCCTCTTGTTTGAATGTGCCGATTGTGAACTGCATTTCAGCCCTACGACTGGCACGTTGTTTCACGACTCACATCTGCCAATGCAGAAATGGTTCGCTACCATCGCTCTGATGGTCGAATCGAAGAAAGGCATTTCAGCCGCTCAGGTTGCGCGTCACATTGGCCTGACATATAAAACTGCATGGTATCTCTGCCATCGTATTCGTCAAGCCATGGAGGAAGACAAAGACTTGATTCTAGGTGGGAAAACGACAACCGTGGAGATTGACGAAACCTATATCGGCGGGCGCAATATGCGTAAGGGCAATGTCCGTGGAAGAGACAATAAAACTATGGTGCTCGGCATCGCCGAACGGAGCGGAAGACTACATCTTCAAACCATCAAGAGCGCCACGGCAGTAAACGTCAAACCTATCCTCGATTCCAAGCTAAGTCCTCAAAGCACGAAAGTTGTCACCGATGGCAGCGTGCTGTATCGGGGGTTGATTCCTAAAGAACAGCACAAGGTCGGCGTCCACATGCAAGAGAAATTTACCGGCCATCTGTCGAATCAGACCGTAGAGAATGCCTTTTCCCTTTTCAAGCGTGGAATTATCGGCAATTACCACAAGATAAGCACTGACCATCTGGATAGGTATTTAGGCGAGTTTTGCTGGCGATACAACCGTAGAAAACGGCAATCTCGAATGTTTGATATGGCACTGGCGAATCTTGGAAAGAAACAGCCAATGCCGTATCAGGTGCTTATCGGCAGGGATAAAGATTAGACTGCCTCCTCTGGTGTTATGTGCAGCCGAACATGCGCCTTCACGAACGGACTTTCTACTGCCCGCCTCAAGTTTGTGAGCAGTTCGAGAATGGCACCTCCCGCGTGCTGGCCGCTAGGTTGGTTCTGATCAAGCACTAGCCATGTTTCATTGCAATTTGGACAGTTCTGGGGCAACCGATACGGTTCCTTTTTCAGAGGGTAAAAAACCTTTGTTTTACAATTCGGGCATTCAAACTCTATCCCCGTGATATCTGCTAGTTCTATCAATGTTCTGCGTTCCACAGTCATACTCTTTAATCCTTGCCCGTTTTGCGGACACTCTTCTTCTTTGCCGCTCTTAACTTCTTGCTGATTTCCTCTTTGCTAGTTGGCTTGCTCTGTATCAGCTTTTGCAGAACGGCATCGAATTTATCTTTGTTGACAGGTGATTCTTTGGTCATGTAGTCATTTTAACGAGCAATATTGGACAGGAAAATGAACAGATTGACTCGAATCGGTATTGGTGTAGCCGGATCAATCGTATTGTTTGTTGCTGGGCTACTTATTGGCCGTGAATTTCCAATGCACCATTACGAGCGATTCGGTCAGTCTCCGTATCTCTATGACACGTCCACAGGAAAGATATGTACACCGTTCAAGAAACCAGATACAAATCTATTGGACGAAAGCATGAAGACACCAAGCAATCCATTTGGTTTTGTTCCATTAGACAGCAACTCTGCGCCGTATCCGCCGTGTGGAAAGTGAAATGATTATGAGCCGGAGAGAAAAGCTACTAAAGTAGGATCAACAGCACCTTTTAGCAGCATTTGAGATGCGGTACTAACCGAGATGGCTTGAACTCCATCCAGCAATATCCAACTTAACGATTTTTGTAGCGATATACCAAAGAGTCCCGCCGCTGTAACACGCTTACTACCATTAGCAGGATGAGGCACCTTAACCGTGTAGGAAATCTCTGGTTTGTTGGGATTCAATCGAGCTGTCAATTCAAACTCAGGATCATAGGCACGCTTGACCTGAAAACCTGTATTTCCTTGAATTTCTAGTGGGTTCAATCGTTCATCATGTCGAGGGTAAAGTTTATTAAACCCCTCAATGTCTTGCCTAACCGCTTCAATCAATGCCTGAAATGCTTCAGGCGCATAGGCTAAGAGAGTTTCCCGTTCAAACTTCCTACGGTCAAACTCTTCTCGATCTTGTGTTTTTTGTTTGGCGAGTCTATCCGCCTCTTCCTGTATCCAATTGGACGCAGGAGCTTGAGGATTTACCATTCTTGCGTTTGTCCTAATAAGTGGAAAAGTATCTCAGTCCATCAAGCGTGGCCGCTTGGAAACCCTGAGTTATCTTTAGTATAAGTACATTATAACATGAGAAATTAAACCTGTCAAGCAATTTCTTTGCCAAAGTTTTCCACAGGCTGTGTTCCTAAGTCAAAGGGATGTTCCTTGGAGAATAAGATCGCTCCGGTCCCGTCCCGCTGCCCAATGGCGGACTCAACCTGTGTCTGACAAGCAAAGACGGTCAGAAAGGCTTCAATTCGTTATTTCGATCCTGACCCTTGCGCTCGTCATCACGGAGAGCCTTTTTCACCATCATCTGCATGGCTCCTTCTGAGATGTGCTGATACTCCTATGGCGATCACAATAAGCAGGCAGTAGGACTGTAACAGGCTTCCTCCTCCAGGCAACGTAGCCCCACGCAGGCTAGATGAGCTAACCTGCGCGGGGGATGAAGGCTTCGTTGATTAGAGGGCTGCGATACCGTTGAAGCCGGCAGTCTTCGGAAGACCTTCGATGTCTCCAAGTGGGTTAAGAGTTCCATCGGAGTTGATCGTGTAAACTCCGATGGCGCCGGTCCCGGACAGGAGGTTGAAGAGGTACTTGCCGTCGCTGCTGATGGTCATGTCGAGATTGTTTGCACCGTCGGGAAGAGTGCTGAGAATAGTGCTCGCGATGGGAGTCAGAGCAGCATTTGATGCGATCGAAAAGCCAGCTACGGTGAACGTCCCGGCGTTATCAACGTATACCCTCTTCCCGTCAGGGCTGACGACATTCCAGCAATTGCCATTCCCATCTGTGGGGAGGCTGTGGCTAATTGCAGTGAGTGTCCCGTTTGTATTGATTGTGTAGGAAGAGATGCTCGATGTATCGGTTCCGCTGCTGGGCTGATTTTCAGAGATGATGAGCTGTCCATTCGGCGTAAACACGGTCGCAAAGACGCCCGGAGTCACACTGTCATTAGCGACAACGGAGCCGAGCGTTCCATCCGCACGAATCGGAAAGACATCAATGCTATTTGAAACCTTCTCGATCACGACAAGCCAGTGGCCGTTAGGACTCACGGAAATCGACGAAGCCCCGGAGTTCAGCCCGGTCAGGAATACCGTGGAGTTCGGGACGTCTTGGAGTCTGCCAAACCCATCTGCCCTGAAAACGGCCACAGCTCCCGACCCGCCGGCATTGAGGACATATACCATGCCGTTGTGTTCTGCTACCGCCACCGGAAAGGCACCCTCAGAAGACTCCTGATCGACCAGCACGGGAAGGCCCCCAACAACATGGAAGCTGGACACAGTTCCACTCGCTGAATTTACAGCGAAGAGCAAATTGTGATCGCCGCTCAGAGTGAGGGCGCCCTGGGACTGAAGTGGATCGGTGGTGCCGCCACTGCCGCGCCCGCCAGTAGCAGTATGATCCCGAAGAGCGAATTGACCGTCATATCCTAGCTGATAGGTTAGAACTTCATTCTTGACATTGTCGTTCGACAAGACAAACACCGATTCGACGTTGCCTGGATAGGCAACGGCCGCGTGCACGGCGGGTGTGAAAGCTCCAATACTGAGCGCGATGGCCAAAAGGCCATGAACTGGTTTCAACATAATGCGGACTCCTTTGGAAATGGATGAACTATTTGCGCAGCCGCTTCTCCATGTGCCTGTCCCGCGGACGCAGCGCATTGAGTGGAGGCACGGATTGACGCAACTATACGAGTGCCAATCCGCGAAAAGGTTACAAGTGAAAGCCGCTTCTCCTCGTCAGACGACTGCCGGTTTGCGGTTGTAACCTTTTTTGATGTTGTGACTCTAACGTTGCGGAGCTTGGCGCTCACGCAAGCTCTGGCCGTTCAGGAATAGCTTTGTCTCAGCCAAGCCGTCTCATGTCTACGGCAAGGTACATGAAACAGACGACAGGATGTAGAGAAACTATCGGGAGAAATTGCGTGAACAAGTTCGGATTACTGGCAACATTACAGGCACGCCCTGGCAAAGAAGCCGATGTAGAAACCTTCCTGCAATCTGCAGGCCCCCTTGTCGAGGCTGAAACAGGGACAACGACCTGGTTCGCATTGAAGATCGGCCCAGCAACTTTTGGAATCTTCGACACTTTCAAGAACGAAGAAGGACGTGCCGCGCACGTCCATGGCGAAGTAGCAAAGGCGCTCTTTGCCCGTGCCGAGGAACTCTTCGTTACGCCCCCTGAAATCAAGACAGCAGATATTCTCGCTGAGAAACTCTAAGCGAGTCATGGCACATGCTTGATTGCGAGTAGAGATGCTGGTTACAGACTCCTCTTCATTCAGAGCGGAATGGTTGCCGCTCCCACAATTGCCCCCTGATGCGGTTGTTGAGCAAACAAGATCAGATGATGGCCTCCCGTTGCTCCGTTCTGGAAGCCATCCGGCAGGGTGAGACGTACCGATTCCTCCCCGCCGCGCCGTACGGTTGCCACAACCGTGAGTGACCTAGCGACCGAGACATGCTCAAGCAGTCTGCCGTTGTTTTCGCCTCGCAGTACATTGGATCGATCGGCATCGTCAGCCAGCACCGCGACGATGTCTAACGGCTTCGAGAAACTGCCTGAGACCGCGAACCTGACATCCAGAGCGGACGCACTCGGGGTTGAAGAGAGAATACGTAGATCAATCTGTTCCCGATGAGCATCCTCCGCGAGAACGCGCTGAAGCATACCACTATCACTGCCCACAAACTGGTCTCGCCCGTTTACGACCATCTGCGGCGTGTATGGGCCTTCGGGAGAAAGGCGGGAAGCATAGACGCTTTGCCTGTCGGTGAACACCTGAGAGGAATACGGGTCTTTCCATCCCAGGTTGTTCCAGTAGGTGACATGCTCGCTGATGCCCACGATTAACTGACCGGAATTCGTCTCCTTCAGGTTGACCTGCCGCAGCAAGCTATCGGCTGGTGGACAGCTGGAGCATCCCTCCGAGGTGAAGAGCTCAACGATCACCACGGAGTTAGGCCTCGGAACGGGGGAGATGATGGGTTGGGCTGCCTGCAGGCCAGAATACGCAGCAATAGTCGTAAGCGAAGTTGCGACAAGGTAACGAAGACGCATAGATGACCTCCAGCACGCGGTTCCTATCTGACGCCTGTTCTCCAAATTGCTTACATGCGCCATCTTCGCGCTTCCTGTTGTAACCAAACGTCTGCTCGCTGCTCTAACGATCCGAAGAGCGAGATCGTGCCTGGTATGCGCGATATTCGTCTCAAGAGGAAGCTATGAGACAGTTATTGAACGTGTATCGCCGTATTGTTTCGGGATTCTCTAGCCTGCAGTCGCTCATGCTCTTGGCGGTGCGGCTCTACTGGGGATTTCAATTTGCCCAGACCGGTTGGGGAAAGCTGCACAACCTCGCGAAAATCACTGCATTCTTCGCCAGTCTCAACATTCCGGTTCCGGGCTTCACTGCCCCCGCTGTTTCACTGCTGGAGTTCGCCGGCGGAATTCTTCTAATGCTCGGCTTGTTTTCGCGCCCGGTCGCGTTTCTCCTTGCCTGCAACATGTTCGTTGCATACTGGACAGCGGACCACGACGCGCTCACGTCGGTCTTTTCCGACCCGGGCAAGTTCTATATCGCCGATCCATATACCTTCCTCTTCGCCGCGTTGATGGTCTTAATCTTCGGCGCGGGTTTTTTTGCAGTCGATACGCTGATCGCAAAACAAGTGAGAGCTGTTGAGCAGTGACGGAGCCAAAGGCCTCAAGTCGCACTGAAGCGGAATTAATCACCGCCATTCTTGCCGGCGAGATTCAGCTCTACCACGAGCTGATCCGTCCTTACGAGCGAAGTGTGTACTCGATGGCCCTGTCCTACATGAAGAACAAGGCGGATGCAGAAGACGTAGCGCAGGAAGCGTTCGTGAGTGCCTTCAAAAGTCTTGCGTCCTTCCGCGCGGAGGCGAGGTTCAGTACCTGGCTTATCAGCATCACTCTGAATGAAGCGAGGACACGCCTTCGCCGGAAATCACTGGTTCGCATGGATTCACTTGACGTGCCTCCGGACGAGAACCACAGCGCCTCTTCGGCACTGCTGCGCGATTGGCGGGAAATACCATCCGAAGTGATCGAACGGGGGGAAATCAGACTACTCCTGCAAGAGGCCATAGAACAGCTCCCTGACATTTACCGTCAAGTCTTCCTCCTTCGTGATGTGGAGGAGATGAATATCAATGAGACGGCCGAAGCACTGAGTATCAGTATCCCCAGTGTCAAGGTTCGGCTCCACCGCGCGCGTATGATGTTGCAAAAGCAACTGGCCCCTCAATTAAGGACAGCCACACGAACATCGAAAAGGAGGTGGTTCCCGTGGTTATAGATTGCAAACATGTCTGGAACTACATCTCCGAATACCTCGATGGAACCCTGTCTGAAGAAACTCGCACGATGGTTCAGAAGCACCTCGAACACTGCGAAATCTGCTCGGCGATTCTGGACTCCACGCGAAACGTCATCATCCTGACTGCCGATGATCGCGTTTTTGAGCTGCCGGTTGGTTTCAGCGAACGACTGCATGCGCGGATTGACCTGGAGTTGAAGCGCGAGGAAACATAACGTGTTGCGAGGCGCAAGAGTTTGAGTCCCGGTTTACCTTTTAACGAACACGAAACACCCACACTAAGATATGACGCTGTACTATGTCTTGCTAATTATATTCGTAGCCACATTGATTCGATAGACACAGCGAGCATTCCGATTTGACACTCAACTCCAGGAGGTCAACTACCATCGTGCTTAAACGTCTGAAATTCACCCAGTGGACTCCAATTCCGCTGCGATTGATCGTAGGATATGGGTTCATGGAACATGGCTATGCCAAGCTCTCCAAAGGCCCGGAGGCGTTCGCGTCTATTCTCCATGCAATGAATGTTCCGATGCCGCACTTCATGGCATGGCTCACCATACTCACGGAGTTGTTTGGCGGTCTCGCTATGCTCCTTGGCGTATTTGTTCCGCTCGCCAGCGCTCCGATGGCCGCAGTCCTGCTTGTTGCGATGTTTACAGTGCATTTCCAGTACGGCTTCAGTTCGATCAAACTCATGGCCATAACGCCGACCGGAGCAAAATTCGGCCCTCCCGGATATGAGTGCGATCTGCTCTACCTCGCCTGCCTGGCGGCACTTATTCTCGGTGGCTCAGGCCCATTTTCCGTTGATAGTTTCTTAGCCGCTAGACGAAAGCGTGAGTGCCGGTGCAAAACTGGGCCACAGTGCGCGGCGTAAGCGGTGCTCTGCGGTGGAGTAAAAGTAGGCCAGCCGCAGTGCATCGCGAGCAGAATCGTCGCCGTGGGTCTCAACCCCCACGCGGCGCGTTCTCCGAGTGCCGCCAGATTTCGACGCCGGAAGAAACCGCTGTCCGGCTTGCGATTAGGCTGCTTCAGGATAGATGGAAAATCGGCATTCTCTGCTGGCTGCAGGCAGGTCCGGCACGGCTCGGAGACCCGCGCCGTCTGTTTCCGCAAGCATCGGAAAAAATACTCAACCAGCATTTACGCTAGATGGAAGGCGATGGGCCACCTCTCGGTGAAGAGTGTTAGCTCGCCTTAAGACCGCTCATAGTGTGTTTAAAAATCTCGTCAATATATGCGTCTGACAGGGGCCCGGTGCCCATTTGAAGCCGATAATAGATAGGAGCGTAAAGGATGTCTATGATTGCGTTCGGGTCGGCATCCTTGCGTAGAAATCCATTCTTGATTCCTTCTTTGAAATAAGCAATCGCCATCTTTCGCCTTGGCATCGTCCACCTTTCGCGGAGAGCCGTGGCCAATTCGGGATCAAACTGTGCCTCTGCCAACAGAGCACGAATAAGTGCCCCGTCCTTGCCACGAAATGCCTTTGCCATGGTTCGCATCTGCAGACGAATGCTATCTGTGTAACTCTTGGCGGAACGAAAGAGAGTCCCGGGATCCACGCGAGCTACAAACGCGTCCATGATGATTGCTGCCTTATTAGGCCAGCGGCGATAAATCGTCATACGTCCCACCCCGGCTCTTCCGGCGATGGCGTCGATGCTGAGTGTTTTGAAGCCGCTTTCAAGAACGAGGTTGGTGGCGGCTTTCAAAATTGCCTGCTGGATGTGCGGGTTTCTTGGACGTCCGCCGCGAAGCGCATGCACCGCTGGTTGCCCTGCATTCGATTTCATCGGTTTCCTTTGAAAAATCCTGATTTCCTGAATCCCTGAAGGTATATGGCGTATCTTATACTTGCGATGGATACGGTACATACCGTATCACATAAAAAATAAAGAATAGAAGTAGAGAAGATGACACACACGGAGATTCTTTCCACTGAAACAATAGGGACAAATTACCTTGAATATCACTTGGGACAAACTGCATTGGTGCCGAAGTAGCGCAACCGGCGCTTCGCTCCGACTGAATCAACGCTCCGAGAATGCACCCTCGGCCCAATCATAAGGAGAAAGACAATGTCCAAAAAACTCGAAGGGAAGATCGCACTCATTACGGGGGGCTCGCGCGGCATTGGTGCTGCAATTGCTAAACGTCTGGCCGCAGATGGAGCGAGCGTGGCTATCACCTACGCTAAGGACGCCAGCGCGGCTTCCGCCGTGGTCAAGGCGATTGAACTCAGTGGCGGAAAAGCTGTCGCGATCCAGGCGGAAGCTGTCGACGCCGAAGCAGTCAAGCGTGCGGTTGAGAAGGCCGTTGCGACCTTTGGCCGGCTTGATGTGTTGGTGAACAACGCCGGCACAGCCATTCCGAAAAAGTTCGAGGAGACCACGCTGGAAGAGATCGATCGCATGATTGATATCAATGTCCGCGGTACGCTGCTCGCGACGCAGGCAGCGCTCAAGCACATGAATGACGGCGGTCGCATCATCATGATCGGCTCGTGCGTGGGCGAGCGTGCCCAAACGCCTGGCCTGGTGGCCTACTCGGCTACCAAGGGGGCGGTGAAGATGTTTTCTCAAGGGTTGTCCAGAGAGGTCGGGAGCCGGGGTATCACGGTCAACAACGTTCAGCCGGGTCCGATCGACACGGATTTGAATCCCGCAGCGGGCGATTGGGCGGCACCTCAGAAGGCCGCTACAGCGCTTAACCGCTATGGGCATGTTGATGAGGTCGCCGCGCTGGTCGCATTCGTGGCTGGTCCAGAGGCGGCATACATCACTGGCGCGAACCTGACCGTGGACGGCGGCACCAACGCGTAACTGAAAGGGACGACATATCGGGTCGCGTTACTAGGTGGGGTCTGAGGAAGGCCCCAGAAAGAACAAGGAGAGACAGTATGAATTTGACAGGCAACACGATTTTCATCACGGGCGGCGGCTCCGGCATCGGACAGGGGCTGGCCGAGGCATTTCACAAACTCGGGAACAAGGTGATTATCTCGGGGCGGAGAAAGAGCGCATTGGAGAAGACGACGAAAGCCAATCCAGGCATGGCTTCGATCGAGCTCGATATCGAGAGTCCAGAGAGCATTCAAACGGCTGCGAAGCATTTGATCACCACGTATCCCAAGCTGAATGTCCTGATCAACAACGCGGGCATCATGCTCGTGGACAATGCCGCCGCAGCTATGGACGACGCGCAGCTCGTTGCCACCGTCACCACCAATCTCATTGGCCCGCTTCGTGTCACGTCTGCGCTGATAGAGCACCTGAAGGCACAGCCGTCGGCGACGATTGTTTACAACTCATCGATGCTTGCGTTCGTACCCATCGCGGCAACATCGGCCTATTCTGCAACCAAGGCCGCGCTTCACTCCTACGTTCTTTCGCAGCGATTCAAGCTGCGGAACTCCTCGGTGAAGGTCGTGGAACTGGCTCCTCCGTGGGTGAGAACCGATCTGATGAACAGTCGAGAAGCCGAAGCGGCGATGCCGCTCGATGAGTTCCTGACAGAAGCCATGAAGCAGTTCGGTACGGATACTGAAGAGATCCTGGTCGGAAATGCAGCTCAGTTACGGAAAAATCCAGGTCCCAATGAGATGGGTTTTGTCACCCAGTTCAACGCGTCCTTGCCGTTTTGATTGCTCTTTGCACAAGGGCAGTATCGGCGTTCCAAATGGGAATGCAATGAATCCGGATTCTCCCCAGGCCGGAAAGCAATCCTTGCCCTCAAGGAGATATCAATGGCAGCATATCTAATTTCGGACCTGACGGTGCGAAACGCTGAAGCGTTTGAGACCTATCGTACTCGCGCCGCAAAAGCGATAACGAAATATGGCGGACGCTATCTCGCTCGCGGTGGCGAAGTTCAGACACTGGAGGGTGACTGGAAGCCAAAAGCAATCGTCATCGTCGAGTTCCCCAGTATGGAGCAGGCCAGAGCCTGGTACCAATCTCCAGAATACGCCACAGCACTCGAAGTGCATGACGTCGCACTCGCACGCAATCTGATTCTTGTCGATGGTGTCAGCGAACAGTTATGAAGTGTATGTAAGGACGCGGAGACAAATCGATCTACCACGGAATGAATTCAAGGAGAAAACATGATAGCCAGTCTTACCAACAAAACAGCGCTTGTAACAGGAGCGTCTCGCGGCATCGGCCGGGCCACTGCGTTGGCATTGGCTCATGCGGGCGCTCGCGTGTTGGTCCACTACGGAAAATCTCAAAAGGAGGCGGACACGCTCGTAGCCGCTATCCGAAACGATGGTGGTAACGCCGATTCTGTGGGTGCGGAGCTGTCCTCGCCGGAGGGCGCTTCGGAGCTCGCGGCAAAGGTTCGTAGTCTTGTCGGCGAGCGGCTTGATATTTTGGTCGCAAATGCCGGGATCTCTAAGGCTGGCAGCATGGAGAATCATACGGTCGAGGATTTTGACAATCTCTTTGCCACCAACGTGCGTGCTCCATTCTTTCTGTTGCAGCAGCTTCTTCCAATTTTGGGTGAGGGTTCCAGCGTGATCGTAACGACGTCACTCGCCGCGCGAGTTTCTCCGGGCGCTCCGGGTCAGGCGGGTTCACCTTCCCTGCCGGCCTACGCTGCGACCAAAGGTGCTTTGGAGACACTGGTCAAACACTGGGCCGCGTTGCTGGGTCCACGAGGGATTCGCGTCAACGCAATCGCGCCGGGAGTCATCGAAACGGATATGTCGAACTTCACAAAAACCGAAGCGGGCCGCAATCTTACACTGGGCATGCAGGCGCTCAAACGAATCGGCAAGCCGGAAGATGTCGCCGATGTGGCTGTTTTTCTCGCCTCCGACAGCGCGCGTTGGATCACCGGAGCCAGCATTCCCGTCGATGGCGGATCCAAACTTTAGGCCCAGGCTCCAGGACCGCATACTGAACGGAGAGAAGGCAAAGATGGCTGAATCGACTCAGGAAAAAAACAAGGCATTGGTCTTAAAGGCATTCGACACGCTTTTCAACCAACGCGATTATGCAGCTGCCGAGAAGTACTGGTCGCCGCATTACATTCAGCACAGTGCTCACATTGAGCCGGGTCGGGAAGGTTTGTTCAATCTGATCAAGAGTCTCCCTTCGACGCTGAAATATGAAGCGGGGGTAATCGTTGCCGAGGGCGAGTGGGTCATATTGCACGGTCGCTTCAGTGGGTTTGGCGGTCCGACAAATTGGATCGCCGCAGACATTCTGCGTGTGCAGGATGGGATTTTGATAGAACACTGGGATGTCATTCAAGATGAGGCCACTTTAGAGCAGTCCAAAAGCAAATCGCCCATGTTTGGTGATAGCTTTCCTGTTTACTCCTAGGGAGGGGTTGTACATCGAGCATGTCATGCTGCTATAGGCAAAAGAAATTGCGAAAGTAGAAGTGAGGATTTGTTGCGTGTGATGGTTCCATATGCCCACCGCAGCCATTGCCTAGCCAGCGTTCAGCCCGTCCACCAGGGCGTTGCGATAGGCGCGAATAGCAGGGATAAAGCCCAGCAGTGCGCCCGCGCCAACCACTGCAATCATGTAGTAGGCGATTCGCGAGGAGATGCCGACCATCGCCAGCGGAATGCCATAATTGTTTTCCACCGGAATCCGGACAAGGAATAGCACCACGTATGCGGCTGCCAACCCCAACGCTGCACCCACGGCACTGATCAGCGTGGATTCCAGAATGAAGAGTGCGAAGATCTGGCGGGCGTGCAGCCCCAAAGTGCGCAGCACCGCGATCTCCCGGCGCCGCTCGTTCAAGGCAGTGTAGAGCGCGGTCAGCATGACCATCAATCCGACGACCAACACCGCGCCGCTCACCAGAGATAAGGCAATATCGGCGGCGCTCAGCACGCTCCACAGATCTTCCAGTGTCAGGGCGGGAATGATAGCCGTCAACGGCTCCGGCTTGTAGGTGTTGATTTCGCGCTGTAGAAACAAGGTGCTCATGCGTGACTTGGTGCGCAGCAGAAACGCACTGATCGTCTTGATTTGCAGATCGGATTTATGAATCTGCGATTCTGGAATTGCCTGCAGGGGTGGAGCTCCATTCTCCCAGCCCAGGTGCATGGCTTCATCGCCCCACAACGTGATGTAAATTGCGCGGTCTACCGGTGTCGCCGTGTGCGCCAGGATGCCGACAACGGTGTAGGGATCGGCCGTGTGCTTCAGAAAGCTGCCTTCGAGGCCGTGGCTGAGGACGATCTTCTGTCCCAGGTGGTAATGGAGTTGTGCGGCAACGGCACTGCCTAAGACTGCGTCAAAGATTCCTTCCGGACGGACACCCTGGACTAATTGAAGGCTATGATCGCCGCGATAGCGGTAATGCTCGTAGAAGTTGTCGTCGGTAGCAACGACGCGAAATCCACGGTGGCTGTCGCCCATCGACAGTGGGATTGTCCACAGAACCGCTGGATGGTTCGCGAAGTGTTGGTACGAGGCGTAGGAGATGTCGTTGTTCGCGGTACCGATGTGAAACACCGCGTATAGCAACAATGGTAGCGATCCTCCCCGTGCACCGACGACCAGATCGGTCTGGCTGAGGGTGCCTTCAAATCCTACCTGCGTCCCCTGCCGGATCCGATCCACGCCTACCAGCAGCATCATGCTGAGAGCGATGGAAAATATCGTCAGACCGGTGGTGAACTTACGACTCCGCAGCGATTCGTATGCCAACCGCAAAATTGTCATGCGCATACCTGACTGACTTCGCTGAGTGCGATCCGCTCGTCGAAGCGCTGCATCAGCGAGCGATCATGGCTGACGAAGACCAGCGTTGCCTGCGCTTCGTCGCAGACTTCAAACAGCAGTTCCAGAAATGCCTGCTGGCGGTCAGTATCAAGCGACGAGGTTGGCTCATCGGCAATCACCAGGCGGGGCTTGCCAATTACCGCTCGGGCGATAGCCACGCGCTGCTGCTGACCGGTACTGAGTTTCTTCACGCCACGGTCGAGAAAGGTATCCAGCCCCAGCCGCTGAACCAGGCGCTCCACTTCCTTTGCTACTGTGGGGGCGACAATATGCGTGCGTCGTTCCGGATGTACCTGGCACGGCAGAGCCACGTTCTGGCGCACCGTCAGATAAGGAATTAGATTAAAGCTCTGGAAAATGTAACCCATCTGAGAGCCGCGATGCTGATCGCGCGCCGACATGGACATCTTCGTCATCTCTTTTCCAAGCACCATGCAACTCCCCTGCTGTGGCTGCAGTACCCCGGTGATCAGTCCCAGCAGCGTCGTCTTCCCGCAGCCGCTTGGGCCATAAAGAAAAACCCGCTTGCCCGTTTTCACTATCAGTTCGTTCACCCGCAACACCGGTGTCCGGGGATCGTAGCCGAACACCACGTTCTGCAGATGGATGGCTTCCAGAGTGCTCATCATGTGCCTCAGTTTATTGCGGTTGGTAGGGAACTACGCTCTCTCCCGATAGATCATAGGAAACATCTCCGTACGGACTTTGCACGGTCGAAATTCGCAGCGTGCCCGTTACCAGGATGGGATCGGTGAAGGTTACCTGCACCTTCGTATTTTTCTCCATTTTGACGTACACAATCTGGTTGGGCGGCGGCGGCGGCACGTGGATGCAGGCTCCTGCGTAGGGAACCAGCAGGAACTCTGTCACGCTATCCAGATCGTCCTCGAGTGGCACCATGAAGCCGGGAATGCTGACCCGCTTGTCCGCCAACTGCAACGCTGCGGCTTTCTGTTGCGACTGGGGAATGCTGAAATTCAGCGTCTGCAACGTCTGCCAGTTCACAGTTATCGGTGCCGGTTCGGCTCCGAACAATGCCACCGCACCCGATAGCAATCCGCACCAGACGGCTCGCCGTCCCCACCTGGTCCGCCTCAGGATTCCCGCTCGAGTTTGCATCTCTCCCTTTCCGCCGTCTTTGGTTCTCTCTTGTTTGATGCACTTTCAAGGCAGCTTGTAGCACACAACTACTGCGCCGCAGGTTGCCGTGGGGTCAACTGCTCCGGCAACGGGGGCCGCGGCCGGTAGATGGTCCAGTGGCTGGCCATCTGCGGGTTGCTCGATGGATGCAGGTCGTTCCATGGGTCCATGGAGATACCGTTCAGGTCATACACCACTTTTCCGGCCCGTATTGTCAGTTGACAGATCAGGCGAGTGTTTCCCATTAGCTTGGTGTTGTCCATGTCCAGGAAGCCGAACTTCCCATGCTCTTCGCTTAGCACTGCTACATCCGCTGGAGCTCCTACAGAGAGATTGCCGAGTTGCGGCCGCTGAATCTCCTTTGCTGGATGCGCGGTCGTATCGGCTACCACTTGTTGCAGTGTTAAACCCATGGCCATGAACTTGCTCATTACGTTCAGCATGTCCTTGGTGCTGGAGTTCATGCTGTCGACATGCAGGTCGGTAGAGAGCGAATCGGGCAGGAAGCCTGCTTTGATCAGAGGTATTGCCACACGGAAGCGGAAGCTGCCGCCGCCGGTGCCAGCGTCAAAGTAGATGCCGCGCTGGCGCCCCAGAATCAGTCCTTTCTGCGGCCCAAGCGTCATGACATTCTGTTCGCCGCGCAGGCCGGAGTAAGTGTGGGTATAGATGTCGCCCGGGCGCAAATACTGGGTCAGCAGATCGTACAGCGGGCGCTCAATGCGATTGGCGCCATAGTCAATCATCACGGGGATGTGGGCCATTTTGCTCGCACCCACCGCCTCAATGTAAGGCGTCCATTCCGGGCCGGTGAAATGCGCGCTCTTGATGCCTACGATCGTGTCCGGATAGCGCAGCGCCATCCAGGCTGTCGGACACATTTGCATATCGTCAATGTTGTCTTCAAACCGGCCGCCGCGCATACCCGCCCCAACGATGTTTATAAATGCCAGCACCCGGGTCTGCTCACGGTCAATGACGTGCTCCTTGAAGTCCTCGAAGTTGCGCCAGCCGGAGCTGCCGGCATCGACGACCGTGGTCACGCCATTGCGAAACGTAAAGCCATCCGGCCAGATGCCGTAGTCACCGGCGTAGGAATGCGCTTCGCCGGTTGAGGCGTAGTCGTGCGTGTGGATGTCAATCAGTCCCGGAGTCACGTAGTAGCCAGTAGCATCGATCGTCTTGACGGCATCTTTGGGGTTCAGGTGTTCTCCCACCGCCGCGATCTTGCCATCCTTAATGGCGACGTCCATGACACGGTCGATATTGTTTTTGGCGTCGATGACATGCCCATTCTGCAACAGCAGATCGTACGGCAGCGGGTTCGGCAGCGTCGGCGGTGGCCCCACCCGGCGCACTCGTGGGCTGAATCCACTCCGCTGTTGTCCGGCCTGGGGCAAGCCAGCTTCCTGGTTGGGTCCCTGTCCTGCTGGAGTCACGGGAAAGCAGCCCTTGCAATTGGTCGGTCCGGATGGTTCCTCATTCTGGTATGCGTTGGCGCTGACTGGAACCGATGTTTCTGGAGAGCTTGATGTCGCTTTAGGGGTCTGGTCTCCGGCAACCTGCGCTTGCGCCGCGATGGCGCCAAACAACATGGCGCAAAAGAGCGCGCACCCAATAATGAATCCCTGCTTGAACCTCATTTTTATTAAACTCCTCCCGTTCGGTTGCGAACCGTGATTCCGAGCACATTCTCCGCCCCGGCTCCACCTTCTGCACTTAGAGGCTCGATCTCGGTCGAGGATGTGTAAGGCCTTATCTGTATTGAAGCATCACAGCGCTGCGCATGACAATTTTCTCTCTCGGAATGGAACGATGTCATGGGCTAACGTGGGACGCGGATGGGTTGTTGGATCTCAGTCATAAAAAGCGGCGGACACTACATAGGACGCTTGCTGTCCTAACCTGCTTCGTCGGCGCTTGCGCATCTTTGCCATCCTAATAGTGTCTGATATGCAACACTAGTCACGGTAGGACAGCCGCCTGGAATTTGTTAGCCGTTTCCCTAGCAAACTTATTTGGGCGAAAGTGCGGACGGCTTTCTGATAAGAGGAATGATATCGATGTCCGCCAACCAGCACCCATTCAATACTCCCATTGCATTACGTTCTAAAAAAGCTGTCATCTGCTTATTGCCTTGTTTGCTTCTAAGACGAATGCCCTAGTTCTACACTTGTAAATAATAAGAGTGGCACCGCAAGGCACGGAATCAATACGATCTTGGCGGCTGGCCCAAAGATCGGCAAAATTTCCGTGGAGTCATCGGCAAATTAGAACCATTTCTCGTTACTGGCGTGGATTCCAGATGCATCGTGGTATCAGAGGCGTGTCAGCGGGAATAAATCAGGGAAGGAAGATGTTGAAAGAGCAGGGGATACGATTCCGGTACATTTTGGCATTCTGGCTGTTTGTATTGAGCGGGGTGGCATTTTTAGACCGGACGAATATATCGATTGCTGGTCTGGATATCAGCC
>DATAWK010000050.1:0-8049 GCA_036267255.1 Acidobacteriaceae bacterium
GAGGACAGATTGGAGGGGCGGTGACGGCGTCGCTGACGCCCTGGATTGCCCAGCGCTATGGCTGGACGACCTCCTTTGCCATCGCCGCCGTGCTTGCCCTGTTCAGCGCTGCCTGCTGGCTTACCGTACATCCCGAACGTCCGCTCGAACTGAACACTTAATATCAGTTTTTTGTTGCGGCCAGATTCGATTTGTGGTGATGTAAAAAATATGAACCCGTGAGAAGCCTATTTCATGTCGCGCGTACGTTCATTCTGCGCCGTAATCAGGCCGGTGTCCTCTCGCGGCCCAAATCCGGATGCCTGCTTTTCAGCGTGATGCTGATTCTTCTTGTGTTTGTATGGATCGCTGCCAGCCCGGCTCAAGTGCGCTCATCTGCTGGTAATCTCACTGCGAACACACAG
The DNA here is from genome assembly GCA_036267255.1 of Acidobacteriaceae bacterium. Classification (GTDB taxonomy): domain Bacteria; phylum Acidobacteriota; class Terriglobia; order Terriglobales; family Acidobacteriaceae; genus DATAWK01. The sequence continues at coordinate 405 of DATAWK010000050.1, forward strand.
CACAATGCCACAACCTATGTAGATATAGGGTCGGCGCATGGCAATCATTCATGGAAAATCTCTCAGAGTGTTAAAGAACGGATTGCTCCCATCATCGCTTTTCTCATCAATACACAATCGATGATTTCTCCGATCTGGTACTTCTACGTGGCGTTTACAGTGCTTTGTATTGCCATTCCGCTGTATTTTTTCCGCCGCCGGGTACAACGGATCGAGACCCGAATCGGTATTGTGCTGGAAGAGCGAAACCGCATTGCGCGCGAATGTCATGATGCGCTGATGGCTGGCTTTGCGGCAACCTCATGGCAGTTGGAAGCAACAGCAAAGCTTTTTCGCGATAGCGGATTGGCCTCGACTCCTGCGGCGGAGTCCTGCGAGCTTGCGCGCAGCATGCTCGCGCACTGCCAGGCCGAGACGCGTCGCATCATCTGGGATCTGCGCGATCCTGACGAGGCCACAAATCTTCTTTCTCAAGTCTTGACTCGCACTCTTAACAGGAACCATGTACAAAGGGGAATTGAAATCACGCTCGACGTGGAAGGAGATGAAAGACCTCTGGCTCCGGGGTTGATTCATCATCTTGTATGTATTGGCCAGGAATCGATAACGAATGCAATACGGCACGCTCGTCCGTCTCATATCAATGTTCACCTCAAATATGAGAGAGATGCTCTCAGTCTCTGTGTTCGTGACAATGGTTGTGGCTTTCACTCCTCCGATTCGAGCACCTCGCACCAGGGGCACTTTGGTATTCCCGTGATGGAGGAGCGCGCGAGAAAACTCGGAGGCATTTTTCGGTTACAGACCGCAGCCGGAGCTGGTACGGAAGTTACCGTAGAGGTCTTCTTAAATGCTTTCCAGCAGTTGGTGGATCAGAAACACCACGCTATAAGGTGGATTGGAATATGAAAAAAATTCGTGTTCTTCTTATCGAAGATCACTTTCTCGCGCGCATAGCTTTACGTTCGGTTCTCTCTGGATATTCCCAGATTGACATTGCCGGCGAAGCCTGCGATGGCAAAGCCGGCCTTGCGATGTATCGTACTTTGCGGCCCGACGTGGTTGTTCTCGATCTTCATTTGCCCGTGATAAGTGGTTTCGATCTTATCCTTCAACTTCGCAAGGAATTTGCTACGGCTCGCATTGTTGTATTGTCCAATTACAGTGGAAGTGAAGACATCTACCGTGCTGTTCATGGTGGGGCTATGGCCTATCTCACCAAGGACGTAAGTGGAGAAGAACTTCTCAACGCTATCCAGAATGTAGATCGTGGCTTGCGCTATTTCCCGCATGGTGCGCTGGATCGTCTTGCGGAGCGGACTCCGTTTGTCGACCTGACTCCCAGAGAGACAGAGGTACTCACATGTATTACCCAGGGACGCAGTAATCGCGAAATTGCGGAGGATCTTTGCATTGCCGAAAAGACTGTTCGCATTCACGTCAGTTCCTTGCTAGACAAAATGGGGGCACGCGACCGTACCCAGGCAACGATTTACGCACTCCAACGTGGACTTGTACATCTTGATTAGCTATTCGAATATTTAGCGCCAGGTTGCTTGAGTCCTACCTGGGTACTCAACCATAAGAATAGCTGTTCTCTATCTCGCTGCCAGTATGACTGATAACTCAATAACTGAAGTTGTCGATCCAGCACGGCACTGGACGTCCATTGTTCATCCATCGTATTGTGTGCATATCTCTAGGGCATTCGCCTTAGAAGCGAACACGACAACAGGCCGATGACGCGCTCTTCAAGTCGTGGTGCAATCGGAACACTTGGGAAACCTACTCGATCAGCGCACACCGCTACCCAAGTCTTAGTCGAACCTGTAGATGCATAGAAAAATTATCTGGATAAATTTTGTTGTTATGCTGCCCGCTTATCAACTTTAGGAGGCTTCTAGTGAGAAAAGCATTTATTTGTTACTTATTGTTGTTCGTAGGGGCTTTAGCGCTTAAGGCTCAAGTTGCAAATAATACGGCTCTCGTGGGAACCGTCACCGATCCGTCTGGAAACGTGGTTTCTGGTGCAACCGTTACCGCAATCAATGAAGCGACGAAGGTAGTCTATCCGGGCACAACCAATGGCCAGGGCTATTACTCGATTCAGTTCATTGTTCCGGGAACCTACGACATCAGAGTCACCCAGTCAGGTTTCACTACATTGACTAAAACGGGCCTGATCGTACCGATCGATCAAGCGGTTCGTACGGATTTTGGCCTGAAGGTGGGCTCAACCTCAACATCGGTTACAGTCTCGGGCAGTGCTCCCGCCATCCACACCGATGATGCTTCTTTGGGCGAAACGTTCGACACCAAGACGGTCTCGGATTTGCCCCTGCTCGGCCATAACGCTCTGGAGATTGCTGCGACTGCCTCCAACGTCATTATCGGACCTTCAAGCGGCTACTCCGGGGTTCCACCGGGAGATGATTTCATCGGCGCAGGTCAGCGCGAAATTCAGAGCAGCATGACCCTGGATGGCGTCTCGATCATGAACAATCTGATTACCACTGCACCTGCCAGGCCAAGCTCAGACATGATCTCTGAAGTTCAGATGCAAAGTGGAAATTACTCCGCACAGTACGGGAGTTATCTTGGCGTTCACATCAACCTGGTAAGTAAGTCGGGCACCAATAGCCTGCATGGAGCCGCTTACGATTACATTCAGAATACCGCTTTGAATGCACACCAGTTCACAGATCCGGTTGGCAGTCCAAAGCAGAGCCAAAACTACAACCAGTATGGATTTGACGTGGGTGGCCCAGTTTATATTCCAAAGTTATACAACGGTCATAACAAGACGTTTTTCTTTGGTTCCTGGGAAAAGCTAAACCAGGTACAACAATCTTCCGGAACTACGTCCACACTTACTCCGGAAGAAGAGGCAGGAGATTTTTCCGCACTCGGTGGCGCTGTCAATGGAGTTTGCCCAGCATCCAGTACCGTATGTCTGCGAGATCCAGCAACAGGGCTATATTATCCGGACAATAAAATTCCTCAAGCGGAGCTAAACACTCCGTCGGCCCTGGTCGCAAAAAAATTAGAAGCCTACATTGTGTCGCCGACATCGCCTGGCGTCGTCAATAACCTGCTGAACTATTTCCCTAACAATCTTAAGATCACACAGTCGTTGGATCGTGTCGATGAAAATATCGGCGACAATATCCGTCTTTTTGGCCGCTACCACTGGCAGGACATTACCATTCTTCAGGGTTCTAACTATCCCACCAGCGCATCATACGGTCCTACGAATACACGGAATTATGCCTTTGGATACACCCAAATCATTACGCAGAATCTGATCAATGATTTCCGCATTGGCCTGAATACAGTTATCTCTAACAGTCTCGATTATTTTGCAGTCAATGGTCCTGCGGATGCAGGAACAGCTCTGGGCATTCCCGGATTTAATTCGGATACCATAGACGGCAATCCTGGAATCCCATCCATTTATATTGACCAGTACACTCAACTTGGCAACACAAGCGCCAATTGGTATCAGGATGACAGAACGCTCGATGGATATGATGAGCTCAGCTATACCCGTGGGCGGCATAACTTCATGGCCGGTATCGAGATCCGGAGATTGGCACTTGGCCGCGAAGCCGCAAACGATGCACGTGGATCCTTTACCTTTCAACCGGGCGGTACGGCGATCCCAGGCCAGTCTAGTACGGGATATGGAGCGGCAGATTTTGTGCTGGGGTACGCTGCGAACTCTGTAACCCCCATTTACCCGGTGAAAGGATCAGTCTCTGAGTATCGCGATGGATTCTTTATCCTGGATAATTGGCAAGCATCCCAGAATCTGACAGTAAATCTTGGTCTGCGTTATGAATTACCAACCGTTCCTGAAAGTCTAAATGGCTATACCCGCATTTTGAATCCAGCTGAAACAGCACTTATCCCAGCCTCAAGCGCCGCAACTCCAGGAACATTTAAACCTGCCCCAGGCTTTAAGTTTATCGATCCGACCCATAACCTCTGGGCACCTCGCATTGGTATGGCCTATCGCGCTACCCAAAGAACTGTTGTCCGCGGTGGATTTGGAATTTACTATAACGCCAATCAGTTAAATACATACACCTTGACGACGCAGAACTACCCGCTTGCGGCAACGGTCAATTACTTCACCTCGCCAACGAACCTTCTATCTTTCAAAAATCCAACTCCCGGGGCAGGACAAGGTTCGCCGGTCGCGGGCATTCCGGGAACGTACGTGAACGCAGTTACAGTGGAGCACAATTTGCCGGTGCAGGAACTGTACCAATGGAACCTGTCCTTTGGACAGCAGCTATGGCAAGGGGCGGGCGGGGAAATCCAATACCTTGGTTCCCATGCGATCCATTTGGATCGCGACTTCTATGACAATACTCCTACGCCTGGTCCTGGCGATGTCAACGCACGCCGCCCAAATCAGCTCTTTGGACGGATCCGTAGAATCCAGAATGACGAATATTCTCATTATCACGGCTTGACCGCCATTCTGCGCCAGCGAATGAATCACGGACTTTCTGGTCAGATTAGCTATACATGGTCGCATTCCATGGATCTCTCGCCGAACTCCAATAATGGAGGCACAACCATGGATCAGTACAACATCAGCCTCGATTATGGAAACTCTAACTGGGATATCCGGAATCGTATGGTTGCCATCCTGACCTACGATCTTCCAAAGCTACAAGGCTCCAACTTGATAAAGCGGACGACTTTGGGCGGATGGCAGGCTAATGCTATCGTCACTCTCCAGACTGGGGAGCCGTTCAACGTGTATCTTAACTTCGACCAAGCCAACATCAGTCTGCCGAATGGCAACACGCAGCGTCCAAACTATGTTCATTCAGCAAGCGCAAATTGCAGCGTCAAGAATTACATAGAGGGTAATGCTACCTCTTGTATTGATGGAACCGCATATGCAATACCTGCGCCGTATACCTTCGGTAACGCACACAGAAATGAGTTACATGGACCGGGTTATAACAATGTTGATTTTTCTGTCTTCAAGAATTTCAGCATCACGCATAGAGCGGAATTCCAGATTCGTGCGGAGGCACATAATGTCTTCAACCACCCAAGCGCTTCCAACCCGAACAGCGATATCAATCTGCCGTATAACCCCGATAACCCTGGCGGAGGCAGTACCGGCAGCGATTTCGGCACTGTAACGGGCACGCAATCGACAGCACGGGCTGTTCAAATAGCTGGAAAGTTTATTTTCTAACTTTATGGGCTGATTGCATTGCGCTTCTAAGCAGTCGCTGCAACGCAGCGACTGCTTCTTTCGTGCAGTCCTTCTGTGGTCGGAAACGGGTCGCAATCAGTCGCTTTGCATCTTGTAAGACTGCTTCACCATTTTCAATGGATATTTAGATATATCAGGAGTCCAAATACGGATAGCATCTCTCAAAACTTTGAACTGTAGGAGAAGCCTTGACATACGTTGCATTTTGAATTGTTTGCAGATTCAATTACCCCAGTTTGCTGCTGATAGAATGCACTCAATACGCGGGAGGTTCATCGGTGCTGTCCATATTTTCTTCTTTTCGTTCGCGTCCTGCTGTTCGAGTTATTGTTCCGGCCTTTTTCGTTGCGGCCCTGATACTTGCTATCACGCATATCGTGCGCGCAGATACTCCGATGACAGCCGCTGCATATGCTGCTGATCCGGCGGCGATGATCGATGCTTACCGTCATGTAGAGGCGGCGTCCGTATCCGATGCTGTGGAGCAGTTGTTGCACGAAAAGCGCTACATGTCGCACCGCATGCAGTCCATTTTCCCTACGAAATTCGCAGGTCCTGCGCTTACGGTCACTCTTGTAAAAGAGGAGAACCATGATCCCAATGCGCTCACGGGTATGCTGAAGGCCATCGATTCAGGTGGCCCTGGTTCTGTTTTTGTGATGACTGTACAGGACGGGGCGGATATTGCCGGAATGGGTGGGCTGATGGGTACGGCCATGCTCTCTCGCGATTTTTCAGGCGCCGTGATAGATGGTGGCGTACGCGATCTGCCGCAGCTTAAAAAAATTGGTTTTCCAGTCTATGCACTTGGACCGGTGCCATCGACTTCTGTCGGCCATTACCGTTTTGCCGGTATGAATGTCCCCATAGTGTGTGACGGTGTGACTGTTAACCCCGGCGACATTGTTGTTGCTGATCAGGATGGTGTTGTTGTGGTTCCTCGCGCTCATGCTGCGGATGTATTGGTTCTGGCGCAAAAGCTGGATTACAGCGAACATTCCATGTATCCCTACATCGATAAATTTCACTCTATCGAGGATGCCGTCAAGCAGTTTGGAAGGCTTTAACTCATAATATGGCCGGTAGCGGTTCCTCCCAGCACTCGTGAATTTTGTTAGAACAAGGACCATCAACCGTTCGCGTTATGTTGTTACAAATTAAATAAAGGAGAAAATGGACGATGCAAGGACCATCAAGAAGAGGTCTTATTAAGAATGCAGTTAAGGCTGCAGCTGCGGTGACAGGCGGCGCCATGTTAACCAAATCCGCATCTGCGCAAGCTACGGGAAAACTCGAAAAGAAATCTTATCCCGCAAGTCAACCTGGTAAAAAACAGCTCTTTTCCAGCGCCGTTTCCTACGGTAACCTCCTCTTTCTTTCCGGGGCAGGCGCTCACTTCAAGGGCACGATTGAAGAGCACACGCAGCATGTTCTCGACGAGCTGCAGAAGACTCTTGCCTCTGCAGGATCGTCTATGGAAAAGGTGCTTAAGGTGAATGTGTATCTCAATGACTTGAAGGATTACGACGCGATGAACAAGGTCTACCTGGGTGCGCCATGGGGTGACATTCCGCCCGTGAGGACAACGGTTGCTCCCGCAGGAGGCATTCCCGGCAACTCCCTGGTCGAGATAGATTTGATTGCCTATATCTAGATTCGCATAGCCTGTGGAAATGCAGTGATATATGGAGACACGGCGTGTTATCTCATATAGAGCATGGAGCGCAGCGTCTTTATAGGCTATTTGACTTACTATGATCCCGAGCATAGGACCCATGACAGATATGCGTCCCACTACGACAATGGTCCAAGTGGCGTTCCGTACTGCAAGCATTACCTGAAGGATCGGACAGTGACGGCTGCGAGACGCGGCTGTTCCTAATAGAGCCGCCTTTTTCTGTGCTGAGGTATTAGCCAGTGCAACGTCCAGCCCGGTTGCAAGCGAACTGGATTGAGAATTGGAACGGAGCCTGTTGTAGGTCCTTGTATGGGAACCTTGTGTATCGACTGAAATTCATCCTGGCATTTCTTCCTCATGGCAGACCCATCTGCTATAGGTCGTCCTCTACACATCGGTTGCTGTTCTTGGCGGCATATACCTGATCGAAACAGTCTTATCTACATTCTCGCGGCACAAACTAAATACTCAATGGGGCCTGGAGAATCCAGCCAGTAAATCCATTGTGGCCTGCAGCAAGATAGGGTTGTTCCGGTTCAAACAGCCTATTCCATTCGTGTGTGAGAGATAGAGGGAGTTCTCGGGAATAAATCAGGGAAGGAAGATGTTGAAAGAGCAGGGGATACGATTCCGGTACATTTTGGCATTCTGGCTGTTTGTATTGAGCGGGGTGGCATTTTTAGACCGGACGAATATATCGATTGCTGGTCTGGATATCAGCC
>DATAWK010000051.1:0-10521 GCA_036267255.1 Acidobacteriaceae bacterium
ACTGCGATGAACGCCCGGAATGTTCTGCCGCCAATTACATGGAGTTTCGGAAGAGAACCAAATTCTCAAGACATGGCAAATCCATTTGCGCCGACTGTACATCACACCGCAATGGAGGAAACATATGCCGAATCAGTCCACTAGGGAACAAGCAAAGGAAGATCTTCGCGAAGGGAAGTCGCCATCGACGGCCGCCGGCGAGTTTGTGCATGAAGAAATCGAACATGTCCGCGAGGGCAAGCATGGCGCACGTTCTCCGCAGCAGGCGATAGCCATCGGTCTAAGCAAAGCTCGTCGCGCCGGCGTTCCCTTGCCACCGGCACGCAAAGGTAAGGTCAAGGAGAGCACCAGGAAGAGTGCCGAACGAGATTATGAAAAAGGCCACGCAGGCGTTGCTAAAAAGCCGTCGCCGCGTGCCTCGCGGGCACGCGAAAAAGTTCTGGAGCAGGAGCCTCGCAGCTCTGTGAGCCATCGAGCACTCTCTGCCCAAGCGCGAACGGCCGCGCGAAAGCGGACGAGCAGAGATCGCCATGATGCTGCAGTGAAGGCTGTGGAGACGAAGGGCACCAGCGGTCTTCAGCGCGCCGCGAAAAAAGCTGCGCATACGCGGGTCCGTCACGCTTAGCCCCGTTAGCGGACTTTATGTGCCTATGCCGTTAGTCCGCAGCAATGTTGACGCAGAAGCAACACCTCGTTAGATTTCCGCGTCAGAGAGTCTGTTGTGTCCAAATTCGAAGGTTATGCAAAGTCAAAGTCCTTGTAGTATCGGCGGTTTGAAGAAGTTCTCTTGCCTCTCACCCTGCAAAGTGAATTGGACTACCATTCGTGATCAGGCTGATACACAGACTCCGGGCACGGAGGAGATGGTGGTTCTTCGCCATCTTCGTACTTGTGCTGAGTCAATTTCCTCGCCTCGCGGCTCAGGCTCCTTCTCAAACTGACCAAGGACCATCGCACGCCGCTGTGATGCCCCTCCGACCGAATGGACCGCCTCCAGGTGTAGTTTCTGTCACGCATCAAGTAACAGAATCGGGCGATGGCTCCGGCTCGTCGAGCACGACATCCATGAGCATCGGCCCTCCGTTGAATGGAAGTGCGGCAACGGGACCAAATACACAGGGAATCATCGAATTGACTCTCGCAGAAGCGCTCAACCTGGGATTGCGTTCCAATCTTGGCAGCCTGACGCAAGGTGCAGCGGTAAAAGAAGCGGAAGGAGAAAGGATAATTGCGAGGAGTGCCTTGCTCCCCTCTATCAACGCGGCGATCAGCGAGGAATTCGAACGACTCAATCTGCGGACAATGGGCGTTGAATCGCTGAGCTTTCCGACAGCTGTGAAGTTCAATTACTTTGACGCGCGGGCTGCAATGTTGAATCAAGCAGTCGTCGATCTAGTTAAGGTCGAAAATTTGCATAGCGCCACCCAGGAGTTCAAGGCAACGCTGCAAGCGACTCGTGATACGCGCGATCTAGTGGTTCTTGCCGTGGGAGGCGCATACTTAGAGATGAGCGCCACCAATGCGCGGATTGCTGCGGCCAAGGCGCAAGTGGACACCGCTCGCGCGATTGCAGACCAGGCAGAAGATCGTCTCAAAGCTGGTCTCGCCCCCCGCATCGACGCGACTCGCTCCCGCGTGCAATTGCAGACCCAGGAACAGCACCTTCGGTCCCTCGTGGCCGATCTCGAAACGCAAAAGCTTCGTCTCGCGCGCATCATCGGACTCTCGCTAGAACAGCGCTATGATCTAGCCGACATCTATGTTTATTCACCCCTCGCTGGTATTACGGAGGATGAGGCATCACGCCGAGCCTCGGCCGGCCGTAGCGACCTCCAAGCCGCGGAATCGCAGGTACGTGCCGCAAAGGCGTCGCTGAAGGCAGCGCGTGCTGAGCGGCTGCCAGCGCTGTCGATTACGGCGGACTTTGGAGTTGCGGGAAGGACTCCCAACAATCAGTCTACGGGAGTTTATACCGTCTACGGCACTCTAACCGTTCCAATCTATGAAGGCGGACGCATCCGCGGCGACATCGAGCAAGCAGACGCGGTGCTCAAGGAGCGCCAGGCCGCATATGCAAATCTGCAGGGGCAGGTGGAACAGGATGTGCGTCAGTCGTTCATCGACCTGAATGAGGCAGCGGACCAGGTCCAGGTGGCGAAGAGCAATGTAGACCTTGCGCAAGATACATTGTCGCAATCCCGCGATCGATTTACTGCCGGCGTGACCGACACAGTTGAAGTAGTGCAGGCAGAGCAGGCCGTAGCAGAAGCCAATGACGATTACATTACAGCCGTCTTCGAACACAACCTGGCAAAGGTGGAGCTTGCACATGCAATGGGTAATGCAGAACAGTTTCTACCGGAGTTTTTGAGGAAGTAGACATGGACGAGTCAACACCTATTGAATCAACCCATCCTCACGAATCCGGAGTGGATCTTGCTTTGCGCATGCTGTATGACGAACAGAAGCGCCTTCGCGCACAGATCGATGAACTACGGAATAAGCAGGAACCGGCTGAGGGAAGAGATGACAGCGAAGGCAAAAAGAACAAGGAAGAAGGACAGAATGAGGAGAAGAAAGACGACAAGAAGCAGGAAGAAAAGAAACCACCGCTTCGAGATCGAATTCGGACATGGACCCACCAACACCCGGTGGGGACCATCGCCATCATTGTTGGAATGATAATTCTTCTCATTGCTGCCATATTATTGTGGCGCTATATCGAGAGCTACGAGAATACCGATGACGCATTTGTGGATGGTCATACAGATCCGATTAGTCCGCGCATCAGCGGGTTTGTTAAGGCGGTATACGTCGAAAATACCTACCGTGTGAAGAAAGGCCAATTGCTGCTCACACTCGACCCAAAAGACTATTTGATGACGAAGGAACAGGCTGTGGCCGGACTGGTTCAGGCAGAAGCCGGCGTGCGTGCGCAGACGCCTAATGTGCCGATCACCTCCACCTCGCAATCGACCATGGTGCAAAATGCAGAACTGGGCGTAGAGAGCGCGTCTGCCAGCTTTACTGCCGCTCAGGAGAAATACCGCTCAGCCGTTGCGGATCTGCATCAGTCCGAGGCAAGCGAAGCCAACGCAGCTCGCGAAGAACAACGTTACAGACTATTGGTTGTGAAAGAGGAGGTCTCGCGTGAGCAGTACGATCAACGCGAGACCGAAAAAAAGACTCAGCAGGAGCTCGTAGCATCGCGACGTGAAACTGCCGATGCTGCTGCTAAAGGTGTGACGCAAGCAGAGGCCGCTCTTCATCAAGCGCAACAGCAGGCGGACGAGGCAAGGCGTAACATGCCGCGCCAGATGGAGATTCAGAACCAGATGTTAGCAATGAAGAGAGCCAATGAAATGTCAGCAAAGGCACGAGCCGATCAAGCCGATCTTAATTTTGGATACACGCAAATTTATGCACCGGCAGATGGAATTATCGGAGACAAATCCGTGCAAGTCGGAATGCAGGTTCAACCGGGGCAGGAGTTATTCGCGCTGACGGAGAGCAACGACATATGGGTTACTGCCAACTTCAAGGAAACACAAATCGAGCGTATGCGCGCCGGCGAGCCAGTGACGATTCACGTGGACGCGCTCTCGCAGGATTTTGATGGATACGTCGAAGCGCTTCCCGGCGCAAGCGGAGCCGTGTACAGTTTGCTGCCCCCCGAAAATGCCACCGGCAACTATGTGAAAGTGGTGCAGCGCTTGCCAGTGCGTATTCGCTTCCGAAATGGACAGCGCGGAGTGGAACGCCTAGCGCCTGGTATGTCGGTTGAACCAAAGGTGTGGCTCAAGTAAACGATCCATTGATCCCGGAGACGGTACTATGCCCGGACCAAGCGGCAACTGGAAGCCTTCCCATAGCCCATGGCTCATTGCCGTTTCGGTTATGATCGCTACGTTCATGGAAGTGATGGACACGAGCATTGCCAGTGTGGCAGTGCCGTATATAGCGGGCAGTACGGCGTCAACCAATGACGAGGCTGAATGGGTGCTGACCGTTTATCTCGTTGCGAACGCCGTCTTCCTGCCGGCTAGCACCTGGTTTTCAGAGCGATTTGGGCGGAAGCGATTCTTTATGTTTTCGATCCTGATCTTTACCATTGCTTCGTTTGGTTGTGGCATCGCTCCGTCGCTCGGGTTCATACTCCTGGCGCGATGTGTCCAGGGAGCTGGGGGTGGAGCACTGCAACCTCTGGCGCAGTCAATCCTCATTGAAAGCTTCCCGCCCGAAAAGCAGGGGCAGGCTCTCGGGCTCTACGCACTTGGCGTCGTCCTTGCACCGGTCATCGGTCCGGCATTCGGCGGCTTTTTGACAGACGCGATCTCGTGGCGATGGGCTTTCTACATCAACATTCCGATTGGACTCCTGGCAATTCTCCTTCAAGGCAAATTTCTGGAGGATCCACCCTATATCCAAAATGCAAAACCCGGAAAGCTGGACGGAATTGGGCTGGGACTGTTAAGCCTCTGGATTGTGTGCCTGCAATATGTCCTCGATCGCGGCCAGGAGGACGATTGGTTTGGAAATGCCGGAATTCGATGGGCGGCAGTGGTAATGGTTCTCGGACTGATCGCATTTCTCATAAGAGAGCTAACACACAACAAACCGATGATTGATCTGCGCGCTCTCTCAAATAGAAATCTGGCCTTGGGATGTGTGTTGATCTTCCTGTTAGGCGCAGTGATCTACTCACTCACTGCCGTATTACCTGTGTTCTATCAGACGCTTATGGGTTACGATGCGACGGCCGCTGGTCTAGCTGTAAGTCCGCGCGGGCTTGGATCAATCGCCGCGTCGATTTTTGTAGGTGTCTTAGTAGCAAAACTTGATCCACGAAAAATTGTCGCAACAGGATTTGCATTCCTCACTTTTTCGACAATGTGGATAAGCTTCCTCACGTTGGATATCTCCCCGACGACACTATTCTGGCCCATCACACTCGGTGGTCTGGGCATGAGCATGGTCTTCATCCCGCTTTCCAAGGTGGCTCTGGGGACGGTTTCCCAAACTGAGGTTGGGAACGCCAGCGGCATTTTCAATTTTCTTCGGAATGTGGGTGGTAGTGTAGGCATTTCCGCGGCGAATACGATCGCCCAACGTCATTTGCAGACGCACCGAAGCGAGAATGCGCATTGGCTTTCGGGATCGAACTGGATCTTGCAGCGGCAGCTCCATGAACTTATGGTCCGGATGGAGATGCATACGGGCCCTCGTCGCGCTTTGCTGCGTGCATTCTCGATTACCAATGACAGCCTGAACCATCAGGCTCAGTTGTGGGCTTATGTTGACGACTTTCGCTACATTGCCCTTCTCTGCGCAATCTGTATACCGTCTGCGTTCCTTCTGAAGCGGGCCTCAAAGAGCGGCGGGGCAGCGTGAAGCGACTGTATGCATGAAGTTTCATTGTCCGCTACCGTGTGAAAGAGCCGCGATGGACGACACCCTAAGGTATTCGCTTGCACAGACAACCAAGGTACGCGATTCTGCGTCCTACGCCCCATGCGAGAGACCCTATGACTGGGTCTGGAAAAGTGCGTATATCGCGATGCGGAGTATCGCAAAATTTGCGATAAAACGCTTGACCGATCTCCGTACAAGGTTGGGAGGAATTCCGGATTGGCATGACAGAGAGGTTACACAACAGCGCATCCGCGTTCATTCCTGAAGAACGAGACTTGCCGGTTCTCAGGATGGCGGTTCAGAAGTGCCATGGTTGCGATCTGTTTCGAAACGCCACTCAAGCGGTCTTTGGCGAACTGGAATCCGGCAACGATGCTAAAAAGCCCAAAGTATCGATCATGATGATCGGCGAGCAGCCCGGCGACCAGGAAGATCGACAGGGAAGGCCATTTGTTGGTCCGGCTGGAAAACTGCTGGATCGTTGCTTGAAAGAAGCAGAGATTGACAGGCGCCTCGTCTATGTCACGAATATAGTGAAGCACTTTCGGTGGGAATCCCGCGGCAAGATACGCCTCCATAAGAAGCCAAGTGTGAAACAGATTCATGCCTGCAGGCCGTGGTTGGATGCGGAGATGGATGCAGTTCGTCCGGATTTGATTGTTTGTCTCGGTGCAGTTGCTGCACAATCTCTTCTCGGTTCAAAATTCAGGATCACCCAGTCACATGGGGCCATCCAGGCAATTCCCGGCCTGCCACCTGTCCTCGCGACCTTGCATCCATCGGCGATCCTCCGTGCCCCTTCGGACGAAGATCGGGAGCATGACACCAGAATCCTCGTGGATGATCTTCGGCACGCAATCGAATATCTCGAAAATTGAATACGAATCCAATGATCTTGAAATCGAATTGCAAACCGGCGCGTGAGACCGTGCCCAGAGCACTATTCACTCCGACAGAATCGCCGCGATCCGGCTTTCATGTTGAAATTCTGCTTTCTGCAAATTTCTGGTGATGCGATCCAAGTCAGAACTGCGAAGAGCCAGTTATCAAAACATCCTATCGACAATTCCGCATCATACTCGTCACGTGAACGCGCTATTCGGTCGAAGCCTGATGCGCAATGAAGGTCAAATGCGGCCATCGGAATTCAGAATTTGAGTGCGTCAAATCTTTTTCGGAGTCATTACACATGTTGAACCAATTGGCGTTAGTTACGGGAGCCTCCAGTGGAATCGGATACTGGCTGGCCAAAGATTTGGCGGGCCGCGGGTATGACCTCGTTGTTTGTTCCGCAGGCGATCGGCTGGAGAGTGCTGCGGCCGAATTCGAAGGCCTTGGCGCTACAGTAACTGTCGTTTCAGCAGATCTATCTACTTGTGATGGGGTTCAGGCGCTTTGGGAAACTGTCTCCGGCCTCGATAGACCTCTGGATGTTGCTTGCATCAACGCGGGCATCGGCGTTGGCGGACTTTTCGCGGAAACGGATTTGAACACGGAATTGAAGATGGTTGAATTGAACTGTGCCGGCGTCGTTCATCTGGCGAAACTTGTCGTGAAACAGATGCTGCCCTTAAACGCCGGCAGGATATTGATCACCTCTTCGATTGCCGGGGAAATGGTAGCTCCGCGAGAAGCAGTATACGCGGCTACCAAGGCGTTTGATCTTTCGTTTGCGCAAAGTCTTCGCTATGAATTGAAGGAGACCGGCATCGGCGTCACCACGCTCCAACCTGGCCCTACAGACACCGACTTCTTCCATCGTGCAGGGATGGATAACACTCGAACGGGCTCGGAAGGGAAGCACGAGAGCCAGCCAGAAGACGTGGCGCGCCAGGGGCTGGATGCCCTGTTCGACAGCAAGGATCACGTCTATGCTGCTTCGTTTAAAACCAAGATCGAAGGGATGCTTGCCAACATAGTGCCTGGCGGGGTTAAGGGTGCGATGCACGAGAAGATGGTCAATCCCTTGAACAAAGAATGAAAGCGGCGCAGTGGCGCTAACCTTCGAAAACGCACGATTTATAGATTGCGAGGTAATTATGGCCACCAGACTGACTGAGAAGCCAAAAGCGGATCCATTGCCCGATGAGAGTGGAACTGGGGCTCTCCTAAACGGGCATTATGCTCCACCTCCAACAAACAACGACGGCAAAACCTGGGTGAGAACGAGTGTAATCATTCAAACTGATGCCAAGAAGCTCTATGACCTGTGGCGCGATGTAGAAGCCGCACCCGCCTGGCACGAGCGCATTGTAGAAGTTCGCAGGACGGGAGCAAACACTTCTCGTTGGGTAATGCGGGATGAGCCAGGGGATAACACGCTCGAATGGGATTTCGAGATTCTTGCGGATGAAGCAGGGAAGCGTATCACATGGCATTCTCTCAAGGGTGAACCGGAGAGCGCTGGCGAAGTAATCTTCGAACCTGCACCGGGCGGACGCGGAACATTGGTTACTGTGCTCGAACAATTTCGCTTGAGCAAGCTTGCCCGCGTGTGGGAAATGATTACAGGACGTGATCCAAAACAGTCGACGATTGAGAATCTTCGTCATTTCAAGGCCATGGTTGAGACCGGCGAGATTCCGCGAACAGAGCCGCAGCCGCACGGAGATCGCGGGGTCGTTGGCGGAGTGAAGCGCTCGGTCTACGGCGAAAAGATCACGACACCCCCGGGAACTTCTGCGATCGACGGGAGCTCAGCCGCCACCGAAAGGAGTTCGCGATGAAAGCAGTGTGTTGGATAGGAAAAAACAAGATAGAAACGCAGACCGTGAACGACCCTCAACTCCTGAATCCGCATGATGCGATCATCAAGGTCACACGGACCGCGATTTGTGGCTCTGACTTGCATCTCTTTGACGGTTTCATCCCGACGATGGAACAAGGTGACATTATGGGTCATGAGTTCATGGGCATTGTCGAAGAGGTTGGGCCGGGGGTTGATAATCTAAGGTCCGGTGATCGCGTGGTCGTTCCATTCACGATTGCATGTGGGCAATGCCTCTTTTGTAAGAAGAAACTTTGGGCCGCGTGTGACAATTCCAACCCGAACGCTCACCTGATGGAAGCGGCCCACGGCTACTCAGGCTCTGGTTTATTCGGATATTCGCACATGATGGGGGGATATGCTGGAGGACAAGCGCAATATGTTCGAGTGCCGTTTGCCAACGTTGGCCCTCTGAAAATCGAGAGTGATCTTCCGGATGAAAAGGTACTCTTTCTTTCGGATATCTTCCCAACGGGCTATATGGCGGCAGAGAACGCGCAAATCGAGGAGGGCGACACGGTCGCCGTGTGGGGCGCCGGACCCGTGGGACAGTTTGCCATCGCGAGCGCATTTATGTTGGGCGCCGCACGCGTCATCGCGATTGACCGTTTCCCGGAGCGGCTTGCTCTCGCCCGGTCTATCGGCGCGATCACCGTTGATTACGCCGAAGAAGAGGTCAGCGTGCTCACAGCGCTGAGGGAGTTGACGGGAGGTGTCGGGCCAGATTCCTGTATTGATGCCGTAGGATTGGAGGCTCATCTGGGTGATGTCCAAGGTCTCTACGACTCGGCTAAGGTCGCGCTAATGCTGGAGACAGATCGTTCGGGTGTGCTGCGCCAGGCCATTCAGGCAGTGCGTAAGGGTGGAACGCTGTCGATCCCAGGTGTGTATGGTGGACTGCTTGACAAGGTACCTTTTGGCGCTGCCTTCGGCAAAGGGATCACAATGAAAATGGGGCAGACCAACATGCACAACTACATGAAACCGCTGCTGGAGCGCATCGAAAAGGGGCAAATCGACCCGAGCTACATTATTTCTCATCGCATCACTTTGGACGACGCTCCAGAGATGTACAGAGTTTGGCGCGACAAAAAAGAAAAGGTTACAAAGATTGTGATCGATCCCTGGGTGGAGGGTGTCGCGGCCTGAAGCTTCGGCGGTTGCACCGGAGCGGTGCAACCCTCTTTTGCATCTGAACAATCATGAGAGTCGCGAAGCACGCAGGTTCCAGACCGCTCCAATTACAGCGCTCTCTCCATCGAATCGATGTAGATCCAGCTTCTTCGGCGAAGTCCGCAGGTCTGCGCTATGTCACCGATGCGAAGCCCGGTATCCGCCGGCTCCGCCACGGCAAATCATTTCGCTATGTCGACGCCGACAATTGCCCTATCCGGGATAGGACAACAATAGCCCGGATTAAGTCGCTCGTTATTCCTCCCGCTTGGAACGAAGTTTGGATTTGCCCCATCGCCAACGGGCACTTGCAGGCGACCGGGAGGGATTCTCGCGGTCGCAAGCAAAGCCGCTACCATCCGCGCTGGCGCGAAGTCCGGGATGAAACCAAGTACGAACGCCTGACGCTCTTCGGCTTGGTTCTCCCAGCGATCCGCCAACGAATCGAGGAGGATTTAGCACACCCAGGCACGCCGAGAGAGAAGATTCTCGCCACCATTGTGCGCCTGATGGAAACGACGTTGATTCGTGTAGGCAATGAAGAATACGCGCGCGGCAACCACTCCTATGGGCTAACGACGATGCGCAATAAACACGTGGCCGTCAACGGCTATACGGTGCATTTCGAATTTCCTGGCAAGAGCGGCATCAAGCATTCTATCGACCTGCACGATCGCCGCCTTGCTCGGATCGTCAAGCAATGTCTCGATCTACCCGGCTATGAACTATTCCAATATGTAGACGAGACTGGTGTCCGTCGTAGCATTGACTCCACAGACGTCAACAGCTACCTTCGCGAAATTGCCGGGGACAACTTCACCGCCAAAGACTTTCGTACCTGGGCGGGCAGTGTTCTCGCCTGCACCATGCTCCAAGCGTTCGATCCTTTCACCTCGGAGACTGAGGCAAAGAAAAATATCGTCATAGCGATCAAGGGTGTGGCCCGCCACTTAGGCAACACGCCGGCAGTGTGCCGCAAGTGTTACGTACATCCCACAGTTCTTGAGCACTATCTGTGCGGGCAGATGAAACCCACTCTCACCAGTTCTGTAAAGGATGGTTCACTGATAGACGATATCCCGATAGGACTGCGAAAAGAAGAGCAAGCTCTTCTGTCTTTCCTTCGCCACCAAGGGACAACACCTTAGCATATTTAGCCGACTTATCTC
>DATAWK010000052.1:0-2062 GCA_036267255.1 Acidobacteriaceae bacterium
GCGTCCTCATGCTCTCTTGACTATGTTGTATCGCTCGACGCACCGCCTCTGTCGTAGTGGCGCCCCGGTGTAAAACCTGGCCCATAGTGCCTCCTTTTCCCGTTCAGAAAAGTATGCACCATCAAATGCCGGGACTATACACCTAGCAACCGGCTTGATGAGCAGTTTCGTCGACGCGCGCCATACTGGTACTCTTTACAGGATCGCCAGGCATTGAAGGATTGGTACCGCTAAGCCAAGGAGATTTACATGAACTTGCAGAAACAAATTAAGGAGTATGTTGCCACTCAGCCGGAACCAAAACGCAGCGAAATGCAACAGTTGCATCACATTATTTTGGCGTTGATGCCAACACGTAAATTGTGGTTCTTGGATGGAAAAGACGAGAAAGGAAAAACCGTTTCCAACCCAAACATTGGATATGGATCTCAAACCATTAAATATGCCAATGGAAATACCAAGGAATTCTATCAAATCGGTATAAGTGCGAATACAACAGGCATTTCCGTCTACATTATGGGAGTGAATGACAAGAAGTACCTAGCCCAGACATTTGGGCAGGAACTCGGCAAAGCAAGCGTCACGGGGTATTGCATTAAATTCAAAACACTAACAGATATAAAAATCGACGTACTTGAAGCAGCAATACAATATGGAATTGAACAAACAAGCATTCAACATTGATTTCAACTTGAGTAAATGAACTGCCATTCCCAGCAGAAGATGTACTTCAGCCGTTCGCAGTCCGGTCCCGCCACTGCAGACCCGTCAACGTTCGTTCATCATGCGATACATCGAATCGGCGCTGCCCGCTCTTTCATTGCGCGCCCAACTTGCAGCTGAAGCGGGCGCCGGCCAGTAAGCTTGCCGGTCCCTTCGCTTCGTTCAGCGCCACTTAGTCAGGCGTTTGGCTGGTGTCGTCTAGAGCGCTTTTTTGCCGGGAATGACTCTGGATTGACACCAAATCACCAATGCACTCATCGAGACCTCGGGCAGCGGCAACAAAAGCAGGCATTGCGGCAGTCGGGGTTTTCGCGCAGACTGCGCGGAGATGCTCATTCCCACGATGACCAGCAAGATTCCGCGGGCGCGGCGCGGGTCAAGGCTGAGACGATCACAACTCAGGACGATGCTTCGCCTTGAGGCGTGGCGGGTACGCGGGTACACTCACCGCAACGTGGGAATGAGTACTGGAGAGGACCGCTTTGCGATCCTCTCTTTCACTCTGTCGAGCCTCTGCGAGGCCGCCTCATGGAACTCAGCATCGAGTTCAACGCCGAGATACCTGCGACCCATCAGCAACGCCGCCGCACACGTCGAGCCGCTTCCAGTGAAGGGATCGAGCACCAGCTCGCCAGGCAATGTGAAGCTACGAACTAATGGAGCCAACGCCGCTACCGGCTTCTGCGTCGGATGCAGCTTGTTGCCGCTGTATGGCATATCCATCACGTCAGCCAGTGGCTGCTTCGGCAGTGACGGTCTGCCCTTCGCCAGCAGATATGCCTGCTCGTGCTGATAGCTGAGAAACCTCGCCTTCGAGCTATAAGTCTTGCGAAACACAATGTGTCCGACAGGCTGGAACCCCGCGGCCTTCCATGCGTCGAAGAATGCATCGACCTTCGTCCATCCGTAAAACATGATGGCTACGCGATCCTGCTTCAGCACGCGGTACGCTTCCCGCATCGCGGGTTTGAGCCAGTCGGCGTTCGCATCGTTCTGAATGGTGCGTCCGTCACGATCGCGGTAATTCACCAGATACGACGGATCGGTGAGGATGAAATCGACGCTGTGTGTGGGCATCTCGCGCATCACCTGGATGCAATCGCCGTGCGTGATGGTGTTGATGAGCTGATGCTGAATTGAAGTTTGTGCTTGCATGGTCTTGATCTCCTTTGTGGTCCCGGAGTGATCTCTCAGGACACACGCATATGAGCGCCGGTGCAAAACTAGGCCATAGTGCGCTGCGAGGTCGGAGCGCTAGGGCGGAGTAAAAGCAGTCCACCGCCGGAACCTGGTTTCGTGGGCAATTGCCTTGCAGGCATGGTTCATGGAACACCGGAGG
>DATAWK010000053.1:0-369656 GCA_036267255.1 Acidobacteriaceae bacterium
CAGATTCGATGGCAGCCCAAGCCGCGGCAGTCAGGTCCTGATGCGGCCTGAAATGCCTCGTGCGGGCGTGGTCGGGATTGATCGTGTAAACGCTCTTCCCGTGAGGAACGCTCCTGGATTGGTGCCAAATCGCCAACGCACGCATCGACCCCCGATGGGTAATGGAAAGTCGGCTTGTCGGAAGCGATCCACAACGGACGAGAAGGGCGTTTATCGGGACTGATGGTTAGCACTGGCAGTCGAACTCGCGTCCCATCGCCCGAACGTCACCAGCGAAGAACCCCATCCGAGTAAGACCGATGCCACCACAATACCGAGTGATTCAGCGAATCCTGGCTTGGCTGCCGTCAGCAGAACTGTTCCGATAACAATCCAAATACGGATGTTCAGGAAAATCTTCAGCAAGGGACTTCGTAGTCTGGCTTTCAGCTCGGGTTCCTTTTCTCTCACGCTGTTGCAAAGCCTTCGGATTGCGCGTAGCCGTCTCCCCGTCAGCGCGCCTAAAAAGGCAAACACTATGATTTCCAGAACCGCAAACCTCGGCCAGGCGAACTTCCATGCCTTCAGGCTTTCTGTCAGATACGCTCCCGTGACGTACACGATCACCAGCGAACTGATGCTGGCCACGGTGAGCGCCGGAAGGGGAGCCGTCCACGAGCGAACTTCGCCCGGGCTTGAGGCTCGCCTGAGTTGAAACAGCATCCACGACTCCATTGTCAGCCCGGCAGTGAGAACAAGGACTGCGATCGCGTGAACAAAGAGAATGCCCGTATACATAGTCATGATTCACCTCACTCTGGAATGGCGATGTGCGCCTTGGTTAGTTACACAGGCCAACGATCTTGCGGCTTGACGCATGATGCTCAACACACTGGATCATGAAATTCGCGACATCCGCGCGCGCGATCTTGAAACCGAAGGCGGGTAGATGTTCTTCGCGCACGCGATACCGCCCTGTCTGCGGTTTGTCGGTAAGTTGCGGTGGACGCACCAGTGTCCAGTCGAGCTGACTCGCCATCACAATCCGCTCCATTGCCGAGGCGTCCGCAAGAACGCTCGGAAAGAACAAACGACCAAACAGATAGGTGGGCGGAATGATCGAATCTTTGAATAGAAATGCCGTCGATACGATGACCGCGCGCCTTACCGCCGTTCGCAGCATCGCGTTCGTCAACGTTGTGGCGAAGCGTTCCAACAGGTCGACATCTGTCTTTGACAAAGGCAGACGAGGCCCGAACCCCGACAGCACTCCGTCGTGGCCTTCCAGTGCTCGTCCAAGTTGCGCAGCATCCAACAAGTCGCCTTGAACGAGCTGGATTTGCCCGGCAAGCGTGCTGAGTCGCCCAGGTGTGCGGACAAAGGCTGTCACGGAATGACCGCGCTCCATTGCCTGCCGAACAATTTCCACTCCAATGCCGCCAGTGGCGCCAAGAACTACCAGCTTCATCGATCATTCCTTGATCATTTCTTGCAAATCCCACCGTCTTGTTGGTCGGTCGACATTCTGCGATCAATGAATTCCTTCGCAGGCGATACGGCCACATCGCTCATTGCGTGGCCAAAATCTGCCGGGGCGTCGTCCATTCGCGCAGCTTGACGGCGACACCGTAGAGCGGGCCAGGATGCATCCGTGCGATGTTGACAGCCTGATCTCTGTCCGCTGAATCGAAGAAAACAATCGTGACCATCACGGGGCCACTTGACCCATTCCCCGAGCCAGACACACTTCCTGGTGCGGAGAAGTCAGCTTCCACCTCTGCAAAATTCCGTGGATCGAGTGTGATCCCCATATCCATAACCTGCTTGACCCAACTTGCGATATCAACTGGACGCTGCTTCTGTTCTTCGGGGCTGAGCGCGCGTGTGGAATAGAAGATCAGGGCGTAGTGCTTCATCGGTTTCTCCTTGGGGGCTGGTTATCTGGGAATGAGCGGTTTGGCAAAGAAAGGCAAAGCAGGTGAGCAGCACGAACGTGAACAGACCGGCCGCTTCACGCCGGATCGAAATGCGGGCACCGCGAAGAGGGAGTCTCATTCCTCGAAAGTAGCGAATGAAGCAGGGTCGCTAATTGGAAAAAATCGGCAGATTGTGTGCGGGCGCTTCGCGAAAAAACTCCTCCGGTGATGTGCCGGTGAAGAGCCGGAAATCACGCACCATGTGCGATTGATCGCAGTAGCCGGCTTCAAAGGAGATTTCTGTAAGAGACTTTCCGATGTCCCATAGTCTGCAGACATGCTGCAGGCGTGCCAATCGGCTGAGCTTCTTGGGGGTGACGCCGACCGCGGCACGAAAATGCCGTTCCAGTGCGCTTTGGCTCATGGCGACATGGCGCGCAATTGCGGCAATGGAAGACCGACCTTGAGTACTGCGGATCATCTGCGCAGCCGCCTCGATCTGCGGAGAAATGCCCCGCTGAATGATTCCATTCTGTGTGCGGATACGACTGACGAGAAAGCGTTCCACCGCCATGAAGTGCTGTTGTGGCTGACGGGTATCGGCAAGAACGTTCTGGATATGGTCGATCTCTCGCCGTGGCAGGACGGAATCAAGTGGCGCCGTCCTGTTGTAGAGAAGGTCTGCGCGATCATGCAGTATCGCCGGTGCGCCAACCTCCGTGAATCGAACGATAACCAGCGAGGAGTTCGCCGCGTGCTCAACGAAGCGGGTTCGTTGTTGCAGGCCCGAGATAACTGCGTTGGGAAGTGCCTCGTTTCGCATCGACGCAGAACCAGATTGCCGCAAGACAAGCGTGAGCGCGGTCTCCGGCAGCAGAACCTGAACCCGGGACTGCTCCGAGTGGACCCACAAGATTTCGCGCACATAGCGGCGAAGGACGCCGCCTGGTTGGTGGACGAAATAACGTATCTCTCTCATTGCTGTCTTGGATGAGCGCCGTTCGAGCGACGATTCGTCAATTTGCTCGAGCCTGAATCCGGAAGATCGACCTCCACGCGGAAATTCAATAGCCCTGGTACCGCTCAGTTATTGCCAAATTGCCGACGCTCATAAAGCAAGCGATAGGTACCGGGAAGTCGGCTTCGCGCCGCAGAGCCACAACGGACGACAAGGGCGTTTGTCGGTACTGATGTTTCCCGGTACCAATTCTGATCAACAGCCGTCGTCCTATTCATTTCGCTAAAATTGGCGGCATGCGAAGCATTCACTATTTTCCTCGGTACTCTCAGCGGGAAAATACTGTCGCCAATACCACGCTTCTTCTATGGCTACGACTCCTCTTCTTCTATGGCTACGACTCATGAAAGCGAGCTGATGGAAGTGAGCGGATGGAAGCGAGCGGAACGAAGTTCGAAGAGTTCCTCACGCCTTTGGCCGGTGATGCAGATTTGGAATTGTCGCCACAGTGGTTACGCACAGGCCAGCAGCAGAGTACCTGCGGAAGCGCACTCGACGGGTATATCGCGCAAGACAGCTTCAAGATCGCAGTCGAGACGAAACGTACGCCGCACAGTGTGCAGTGGGGCAACTGGAGCGCCCTGCTGGATGATTTCGAGGGCTTTACGTTGGTGTTGGTATAGTGGATGCCATATGCTTACTGGTTCTTACCCAGGGGTCTGGGCTCGGATTTGGCTGTGTGCCGCAGTTGCGGCGCTCGGGCTGACGGTGGTATCGATGCACCTTCCTTTGCCTGTCTATGCACAAACGGCTCAGGCACAGACGGCTCAGGCACAAACGGCTCAGGCGCAAACAGCTCAGGCGCAAACGACTCAGGCGCAAACGACTCAGGAGGCGCAAGCGGATCAGGCGCGAAGGGCCTGGGAGGCGCGAAGGGCCTGGGAGGCGCGAAGGGCTAAGGAGGCGCTCCCGGCCGATTCGGTTGCCAACGTGGGCACGGTCGATTCGGTTGCCACGGTCCACGTTGACGTGACACCGGCGCACGTTCTGAATACGATCTATCCCGACACGGCGACCGGCGCGTGGATGGATGATCTGCGTAAGACGCAGGTGGACAACCTGAGCAAGCCGGAGACGATTCAGGGGATCAAAAACCTGGGTTGGGGTTCCATCACCATGCGCAACAACAGCGAGTTGCGGCTTGCGGCGTGGCACTGGAACGAAAACGGCACATGGAGCGATCCAGCAACCAAGAGCGGCTATTATGTCGGCAGCGCCGAGCTGGGCGCACCGATCCACTACGGCTATTCGTATTCGTTGCCCCATCGTGACTTTATGACCAGCGGCGATTCCCCTTTGGTGGCTGGTTTTCAAAGTTACTGGAAGAGCAATCCTTACCTAACCAGCCATTTCACGGGCGAGAGCGATGCGCTGCACCCGCAGTGGGTGGTGATCGATATGGGCAAGGCCCGCGCCGTGAATGCAATCCATATCCAATGGGTAAATCCGTATGCCACCGTTTATGTTGTGCAGTACTGGGTCGGCGACAACAACGCGATGGACTGGGACATGGGCCCGAATGGCGTCTGGAAACCCTTTACATCGGGTGCGGTGCTGAAGGGCAGCGGCGGGGACGTCCATCTGAAGCTTTCGGATGCGCCCGTCACGACGCGTTTCATTCGCGTTTTGATGTCGAAATCTTCCGGAACCTGCGATACTCACGGGGCGCAGGATATTCGAAACTGCGTGGGCTACGCCCTGCAAACGATGTCCGCCGGTACGATCGATGCCGCGGGGAAGTACGCGATTGTTTATCCGGCTAACGGCGTAGAACCCGGACCTGGAGCCCCGCCACGCCTTGAGGGTGCTGGAAACCAGGAAGTGGTGGCCGGTTCGCGTGCGGACTTTGCCGGAAGCTTTTTCGCTTCTTCCATCGATCCCTGGCACGAGGCGGACAACCTGATCACCGGCGGCAGGGATCAATACAACGGCATGGACAATTTCTTTACCAGTGGATTGACCATGGGCCATCCGGCGCTGGTTGCATGTGCGGCGATTTATGACACTCCTGAAGATTGCGCCAATGAGGTTTCCTACATTCACAAGCGTGGTTATCCAGTGGTGGGAATTGAGGTCGGGGAAGAGTGCGACGGCAAGCACATGACGCCGGAAGACTATGGCGCCATCTACATTCAAATAGCGGATGCGGTTCACAAACTAACGCCCAGCGCCAAGTTGGGCGGCCCGGTTTTCGAAGGTGTCGATAAAGACATCACCCTCTGGGCGGACAATCAGGGACGCACTTCCTGGATGGAGCGATTCGTCGATTATCTGCAGGCCCACGGACATCTGAAGGACCTCTCCTTCATGTCGTTCGAACATTACCCATTCATGATTAATGAATTCACTCCACCGAGAGACTGGGCGACCCTTTACATGGAGCCCGGAATTATGAAGCACGTGGTGCACATGTGGCGTGAGGACGGCGTCCCAATGAATGTGCCGCTGATTATTTCCGAGAGTGGAATTACAGCGGGGCGAAGCGGACCGGGCTACCTGGGCGTTACCGGCCTCGCCATCTGGGAGTGCGATGCATTTGGCACATTCTTCGAACAGGGCGGCACGGCGTTCTATCGGCCGGCGATCAATAATGGCGCCGCTGGTCGCGGGAGCCTCAGCGCCAACGGTGGCCCAGACGGCGGCGGGGCGTATGGCACCCCTGCATATACTCCCTATTCTTCGGCACACATGATCAATTTCGAGTGGTTGCAGCACGGCGCGGGAGCGAACAAGATTTTTCCCGCCTCGGCAGATCTTAAGGACGCTGCCGGGCGGACCGTGGTTACGTCCTACGCCGTCAAACGTCCCGACGGGAACTGGTCGTTGATGCTGATCAACCATGATCTGAACGCGGCCCACCCGGTTCATATCGTTATCGACGGTGCCAGGCACGTCGGCCATTCCTTCGTTGGTTCTATAGCTCTTGTGCAGTATTGCAACACGCCTGCTGAGGACAAGAACACCACGATTGCAGCTACGCGCGACGGCATGTACACACTCCCAGCCGGGTCGATCACGGTGCTTCGCGGGAAGCTGCGGTAGTCCAATTGCAGAAGCCGGTGAGAATTGCGGGCTGGAGCTCCGCGCCTATTACGTAACGACAAGTCGGCTTGTGTTCACCGATCCAAATCGTTGCCGAGACGCGCATCTGCCTGGACAATCGCCTGCTTTAGTTTTTTCGACAGCAGATTTTGCTCGCGCACATTGTCTGTCATCGCGATGGCGTGCTGCAGCTCTTCGCGAGCTTCGGTGAATCTGCCAAGTTTCATGAGCAGGTCTCCTCGAACGCTGGGCAGCAGATGGTAGCCCGCCAGGGTAGCGCCGGGATCGAGAGCGTCGAGCGCATGGAGGCCAGCGGCCGGGCCCTGCGCCATCCCGACGGCTACGACTCGATTCAGTCCAACGATGGGAGATGGGCTGATCTGGAGAAGAGCGTCGTAGAGAAGGACGATGCGCTCCCAGTCGGTATCCGCGGCGGTGCCGGCGCGGGCATGACAGGCGACGATTGCCGCCTGCAAAGCGTAGTTACCCGCTCCGCCACCCAACTTCTGCGCGTGATGGAGTGCGGCCATTCCGCGCTGTATCTGCACGTAGTCCCACAGAGACCGGTCTTGGTCCAGCAACAAAACGGCTTCTCCGTTTCGCCCCTTGCGCGCGGCGGTGCGCGAGGCCTGGAGTTCCATCAGCGCGAGGAGACCGTGAACCTCCGATGCATCGGGAAGAAGTTCCACGAGGATGCGCCCGAGCCGAAGCGCGTCATTACAAAGTTCCTCGCGCATCCAGGCATCTCCGAACGTGGCCGTATAGCCTTCGTTGAAGATGAGGTAGACCACCGAGAGTACGGACTCAAGCCGGCGACGCAGCTCGTCTCCGCGCGGGATCTCGAATGGAACCTGGGCTTCGGAGAGAATTCTTTTGGCGCGAAAGATTCGCTGGCCAAGGGTCTTCTCCGGTACAAGGAAGGCGCGAGCAATTTCAGCGGTCGTGAGGCCGCCAATTAAACGCAACGTAAGAGCGATGCGCCCTTCCATCGCGAGGACAGGATGGCAGGCGGTAAAGATGAGGCGCAGGACGTCATCATCAATGACCTGGTCCAGCGACTGGTCCATCGCTTCGCCCAGCCGCTGCTGTTGAAATTCAAGCTCTCGCGCTATCTCGCCATGCTTTTGTTCGAGCATCCGGCCACGGCGCAGAGAGTCGATAGCGCGGCGCTTTGCCGCTGTCATCAGCCACGCCGCAGGCTTTTCCGGAATGCCTTCTTCCGGCCAGCACTCAAGGGCGGCAACGAGCGCGTCCTGAGCGAGTTCCTCCGCAATGCCGATGTCGCGGGTAACGCGGGCAATCCCGGCGATGAGCCGTGTGGACTCGATCTTCCACACGGCCTCAATCGTTTTGTGAATGTCCGCTTTGTGAATGTCGCTCATGCCTTTGCAGCAGCCGTGTTCGGAAGATCCTGGAAGCCTTCGGCTGCTTTCTGCACGTCTGCGGGGAAATCGCCCATCTCGTAGATCTGGCGCACCTCGATGATCTCATTGTTGGCCATGGGTGCTCGCCTGGCCCATTCGATGGCTTCTTCCCGCGAGCGCACCTGAATGATCCAGTAGCCTCCGATGGCCTCTTTGGCCTCAGAGAACGGTCCATCGGTCACCGTTGCCTTGCCGTCTGTGTATGAAACGCGTGCCCCGGTCGAAGGGGGGAAAAGCCCATCGAGCCCGAGCAGTACGCCAGCTTTCTGCAGGCTCTTGTTGTACTCCATCATCCTGGCTACCGCTTCCGCGTCAGGGGCTGCGTCCGCAGCTGCCGTTTCATATCCTCTGGGGATTACTACCATCATGAAGCGCATCCGTATCTCCTTCATCATCGATTCCAGCCAAGATTGGCTGTTCTATTCATACGTCGAACAGGCTGCGACGATTTCTACCACGAACGATAGAAACTTCTGACCCTGGGACGGAATTGCGCCGATTGTGCCCGACTCCCTGAAGGACGGGGGTGCGCGGCCAGCAGAGGAAATCGCGCTCCTTATATATAGGACGCAAATTTATATTCCCCGTTCCTGGTATTCCAGATATACTATTCTTGAAATAGTGATTGAAAAATACTATTCGGGGAGCAATATGAAGAAGAATTCGGAGTACCGTGATCTTTTTCCGGGTGCGCTGGAATTGATGGTGCTGCGAAGCCTGAGCAGGACGCCGATGCACGGATATGCGCTGGCCCAGCAGATTAAATATGTTTCCGACGCCCTGCCGAGGATGATCATGGAAGATGACAGTGGGACCATGCACCACTTAAGAGCGGTTCATGGAATCCCGGTCGATTGGACGCAGTTAAGTGCTGCCGATATAGGAAATGGAACCCTTCGATTCGAATATGCGTGGGCATCCAGCACAGGCCCAGGCCACTTGGCAGACTTAGCGACTTGCAGGATTGGAGAGAAAGTTAGTTATAACGGTATTACTACTAAGAAGTACTCCTATCCAAGCCCTCCGTTCGCGGTTCAGAGTTGGCCAAATCCCGGCTATCGCAATATGCCTGCCGCAGGCGGCAGAGGCGAGGATGACCAACTCATAAAACAGCCGTTCGTGACTCCCTACATCTCGTTTACGATCCCCGCGACCCAGTACTTTCGTTATGAGTGCGCGGGTGATTCGCACTATACATACCTTGCGGGGCCAAACTTGATTTTAAAGAGCGTGGCTCAACACCCAGACGGAAGCTGGTACTATCTCGTGACGAAGTCAGGATCGTCTGCAACAATCGACCCGCTCCCATGAACGAGAGGAGTAGAACATGCGTAGTCTCCAGTTGCTTCGTGTAACGGTCTTGTTTGCGATCGCGGTTCTTGCCACCGCCCAGGTAGCGGAGGCCCAAGATCAGGCTGTGGACCAACAAGCCAGTTGGCCCGTTCTCGTTTCGTACTCTCTCCCCAAGGATCATCTGACGCTCCATGAACCGGTTGTTTTGGTCTTTACCGCGGCTAACAAGACTCGTTACCCGATTCAGTTGGATTTGGGACAGGACCGCCAGGGACAGTTTTCGTTCGCGGTAGTAGATCCGAATGGAACACGGCACCAATTGCCTCTCTATCTCCGCGAGGGATTGTCGGACCCAGGAATCTTTTCGGTTGAACCCGGCCATACTTATTCTCAGAAGCTAGTTTTGAACCAATGGTACTCGTTTTCGGTCCCCGGCAGATATGAGTTAGAGGGTCATTTAGCTCGCCCAATTGTGATCGGTGGGGGGATTGGACAGCAGACAGATCGAGGATTTCGCTTCACGCTCGATATCGGGCCCAGGGACGAGGCCGCCCTGACCGAGACCTGCGAATCCCTGGTGAAAGAAATTGAAGGCCCGGACGGCCAGGACGCAGCCGATGCGGCGTTGGCGCTTAGCTACGTTGATGATCCTTTGGCGGAACCTTATCTCCGGAGCGTTCTCTTCAAGCGGAGTGAACTGGAGCCCGTCCTTCTCAAGGGCCTTGGACGGATCGGCGATGGTCGGTCTGTTAGCTCCTTGGCCGAAGCTGCCGCGTCCGACGATGACGAGGTGAAGGAGTGGGCCATAATGGCGCTGTATGACATTGGACAACGTACCAACGATCCCCAAGTACGAGAGGAAATCAATCGCATTTTAGCGAATCCCTAAGATTGAGGGATGGCCGGGCAAACCGAAAAGAAGCTTGGCGGATCGCTTTGCAGGTCACACACTTTTGGAGAAAACATATGGCAACAATGTTCTGGAACCCGATGCTCAGATGGCAGCAGCGTGGCCTTCTCGGTCATATTCTTATCTCTGCGTTGCCGCTCGTCTTCCTTGTGCTTCCTTATTCGGCAAATGCCCAAAAGGACTTAGCCACCAAGACCGTGGTGGCGCTACATACTGAACAACGCAATGCCTACGATGCGCTCCAGTATGTTGCATTCCGCGCAAATATTGTTATCGGCGTGAGCGCGATCCTCTCCCCGAATGATGAGCGATTCAAACTCGATTTCCCGGGAGGCACGGTATCGGACTTGATGAATACCTTCCATAGCCAAGCTAGTGGGCTCAGATGGCAACAGAACGGGAACATCATCCACGTATCCAGCAGCGACGCTGGCAGCCCGCTGGCAAACGTTGTTCTCAATTATCCTGGCGCCAGAGAGAAAAACAGGCTGCAGATATGGACCCAGGTGCGCACAAGCCCCGAGGTGAAAAACTGGTTGCGCGCCAATAGGTGCAGGGAGATCGGACGCTTCAGTCCGTATGCCTTTCTTCAACCCAAAAACAGGCCCGATGCGATCAGCATATCACCCGGATCGATGACATTAGCGCAACTCCTGGACAAAGTTGCTACTCAGACTGGAGTAAACTTTTGGGCTGTTCTTCAAACTGCGCCGACGGCCAAATCCTGCCACGTGTCAATCATGCCCTGGTGAGCGCTGGATCTTGAACTTCTTTCGTTCGCGGGGTGGCCCATGCAAGCCTGGTTTTGGCTTGCGTGGGCCACCGGGCTGCCTGCGAGAAAAGACCCACGCTAGCTACGCGAGCATGGGGCACCCGAACCTTATCCGAAGCATAAAGCCTTCGTGAAGTGAATCATCTTTCGCGCGTTGGCGAGAGTGGAGACATCCTAGACAGGGCGGCCAGGCTATCCGGCAAATAAAATCCAGCAGAGACAACTGCGATCGCTGTACCGGACGTACCTAATATCTCTACCTATCATCTGTATCCATTGCTCGTGTATCGCTTCCTCGAATTTATTTCTTATCTATATATTCATATTCCTCAAATTCCGCAATATTCCTCATTTATGTTCCTCCCTTGTGATCTTTCGGATATACTATTTTAAAAATAGTGATTGGAAAATACTATTTAAGGATCAATATGAAGAAGAAATCGGAATACCGTGATCTCTTCCCGGGTGCGCTGGAATTGATGGTTCTGCGAACCCTGAGCAGGAAGCCGATGCACGGATATGCGCTTGCGCAGCAGATCAAATATGTTTCGGACGACCTGCTCCAGATCGAGGAAGGTTCCTTGTATCCAGCCTTGCAGCGGATGTTGAAGGCAGGGTGGCTGGAATCGAAAATGGGACTCTCGCCTAGAAATCGGCCTGTGCGGGTCTTCAAGGTAACCGTGGCAGGCAGGAAACATCTGGAACAGGAAATTTCGAGCTTCGAGAAGATGTTTGCTGGAATCAACCGTGTTCTTGCAGATGCGCAATCGTAGGAGTTTTCCATGCGTTGGCTTACACAACTTTTTACTCGCGGTCGTCGGTATGACGAGATTTCGGAGTCGATACGAGGACATCTCGAGGAGAAGATTGCCGATTTGATGGATGATGGCATGTCGCGGAGAGAGGCGGAGACAGCGGCGCGGCGGGAGTTCGGCAACGTGACGCGCATCGAAGAGCGGAGCCGGGAAGTGTGGCAGTGGGCGAGGGTGGAAGCAATCCTACGAGATTTTCGCTACGGTTTTCGCCGTCTGCGCAGGGCTCCCGGCTTTACCGTGACGGCATTGCTTACGCTTGGTCTCGGCATTGGCGCCAGCATTGCCGTCTATAGCCTGGTGGATGCTGTGCTCCTTCGTCCGCTGCAATTTGGCAATGGAAAGCGGCTGGTGGAGATCTTCGCAGAGGTGCCGCAGATCGGTATGACCAAAGGCACACCTGCACCGGCAAACTATTTTGACTGGAAGCGGCGCAATCATGTCTTTGCGGATATGGCGGCGGCGGTCGGCGACATTTACACGATCACGGGCAATGGCCGTCCGTTGGAAATCGAGGGAACGCAGATTACTGCAAACCTTCTGCCGGTTCTTGGGGTGCAGCCGATTCTTGGAAGGAATTTTACGAAGGAAGAAGATCAGCCGGGAAATGCGGTGGCCCTGATCAGCGCCGGATTATGGCAGCAACGCTATGGGTCGAATCCGCATATCCTGGGCAAGACGATTCCTCTGGACGGCGTGCCCTATCGCATTATCGGCGTCATGCCCTTTGGATTTACATTCACGGAGCATTCGGACGTGTGGGTTCCGCTCGCCCTTAGCGCAGCGGCGCAGTTGGATCGGAATCATCATTACCTTACGGTCTATGGATTGCTTCGGCCCGGAGTGACGATTCCGGCAGCGCAAAAGGACATGACCGATATTTCCAGCCAGCTTGCAGACGAATACCCGGCAAGCAATCGCGGGCTGATGAGCTCCGTTGTCCCGCTGCGGGATCAGCTACTGGGCAAGTCGCGCATGGCAATTTTTGTGCTTGCCTGCGGTGTCGGCATTCTTCTGCTTATCACATGCGCCAACGTAGCCGGGCTGATGATCGCGCGAGCGGCAAATCGTCAACGCGAATCGGCTATTCGCGTGGCGCTGGGAGCAAGCCGGAGAGAACTTTGGCGTCAGGGACTGGCGGAAAGCCTGCTGCTCGCTGTTAGCGGCAGCATTCTGGGGATTGCGTTCGCATTGCTTTCCATGCCCATCATGCGGCATTTTGTGCCGGAAACGATGGCCTCCTGGGCGCACCCGGAGATCAATTGGACGGTGCTAAGCTTTACTGCTTTGGTTGGAGCGGTTACAGCGATTGCGTTCAGTCTGTTTGGGCGGGGCTCTGCCGCTGCGCGACCTCAGGAGGCGCTGCGTAATGGCGACCGGGGCGCGACCGATACCCGGCAAAGGCTTCGCTCTGTTCTGGTGATCGGCGAAATTGCCCTGACCACAATTGTTCTTACCAGCACGGGACTGTTGGCTGGAGCCTTCTGGAAACTCGCGCACACCTACGTCGGATTCAACTCCGATTCCGTTCTCACAATGAGAACGCAGCTACCGGTCTCCGCGCAGACGCGATATCGCGACTTTTCCGCCCGAGTGAGTTTCTACCAACGCGTTCTCTACAAGGTGGAGCATCTTCCCGGTGTGCAGGCTGCCGGTTATACAACGTTTCTCCCGTTTACAAATCCGGGAGGCGCAGGCCTGATTCTGGTTAAGGGAGCTGCGCCGTTGCCGGCGGGACAACAAAATCTGAACTACATTGCCGAGCGCGAGATCACGCCGCACTATTTCGATGCGCTCTCCATACCGCTTCTCAACGGGCGCGTTTTCAGCGAGGCGGATGCGGGGAATACGATTCCCCTGGCGGTAATCAGCGAAAAAATGGCAAAGCAATATTGGCCCCACAGCGATGCCACAGGACAGCAGTTCCGGTTCGACGCCCCGGGAACACCATGGATTACGGTCATCGGCATCGTGGGCGATGTCCACGAAACAAACGCAGAGACGCGAAGCCGACCGGCAATGTACTTCTTATATGACCAGTCCTCTTTATATGCCCAGTCGTCCGGGACGGCCTTGAACCTTCCGGGATATTTGATGCCACGCGATCTTGCGATCCGGGTCGCGGGCGATCCGTTCAGCTACGCGGGCATCGTCAAGCAGGCAATCTGGTCGGTTGATCCCGAACAGCCGATCTCCGATATACAGTCGATGCGGCATATTGTGAACGCTCGCATGGAAACCTATGGTCTCGAGGCCCAGCTTTTCACTTTTTTCTCCATTGCGGCCCTTCTGGTTTCCGCGCTGGGTATCTACGGCCTTATGAGTTACAGCGTCACACAAAGGACCCAGGAAATTGGAATTCGCATGGCCCTGGGCGCGCAGAGAGGGCACGTGCTGGTTTCGTTTCTGCTTGCGGCGCTACGCCTGTTTTTTGCCGGGCTTGTGCTGGGAATTGCCGGTTCGGTGTGGGCAACGCGTCTGCTCGGCAGTTTGTTATATGGAATTTCGGGAACCGGCTGGGCCATCGGAGCTGTTCCGCTTCTACTGCTTGCACTATGCATGACCGTCGCTGCGTGGCTGCCCGCTCGTCGAGCTGCCATGGTTTCTCCGATGAGAGCTCTCCACACGGAATAGAGGACGTGCTATGAACTGGTTCAGACAAATTTTTACTCGCGGTCGTCGCTATGACGAGCTGTCGGAGTCGATACGGGAACATCTCGACGAAAAGATTGCCGATTTGATGGACGGCGGCATGACGCGGAAAGAAGCAGAGACAGCCGCGCGGCGGGAGTTCGGCAACGTGACGCGCATCGAAGAGCGGAGCCGCGAAGTTTGGCAGTGGACCAGATTGAGAAATTTCTGGGCCGATGTGAGATTCGCGCTGCGGCAATTTGGAAAACGACCGGGATTTGCATTGGTTTGCGTATTGACCATCGCTCTTGGAGTGGGAGCCAATACGGCGGTCTTCAGTGTCGTCGATGCGGTGATGCTGCGGCCACTGCCGTACATGCAGTCGCAGCGGCTGGTGGAAGTGGAGATGATGTCGAGCCGGCACGATTACGAGCGGAGCGATGTATCGTATCCCGATTTCTTCGACTGGCGGACGCAGAACAAAAGCTTCTCGCAACTGGTGTCGTATCACGACACATCCTTCGCGCTGACGGGCGCGGAGCGGGCGGTGCGTGTGGATGGGGAGGTGACCTCATGGAACCTGTTGCCGCTTCTGGGCATGCAACCGGAGTTAGGGCGCGGATTTCTGCCGCAGGAGGAGAAGGAGGGTTCCCGCGTGGTTCTGATCAGCCATGCGCTATGGGTCTCGCGCTTCGCATCGGACCCTTCGGTTGTGGGACGAACGATTCCGTTGAGCGGAGAGCCGTTCACCGTAATCGGCGTGATGCCACCGTCGTTTCGGTTTCCGGTTTCCGCTCCGCAGAACAGCATCTGGACGACATCCGCGGTCGATGACAATCCCAGTGACCCGGACAATGCAATCAGCAACCGCGGTATGCGCTGGATGAATGTGCTGGGCAGGCTGAAGCCGGGAGTCAAGCCAGCCCAAGCCAATCAAGACCTGGATGTGATTGCGGCGCGCCTCGCAAAGCAATTTCCTCATACAAATGCCAGGAACTCCTCCACCAGAGTGGAGAGTGAACTGACCGCAGTGCTGGGTCCCACAGGCACCCTGCTGAAAATTGTGTTGAGCGCCGTGCTGCTGGTGCTGCTGGTTGCGTGCGGCAACATCGCCAATCTGCTGCTGGCGCGCGTGCGCGAACGGGAGCGGGAGCTGGCTATGCGTGCGGCGCTGGGCGCGGGCCGAGGCAGGATTGTGCGGCAACTTCTGGTTGAGAGCACGATGCTGGGTTTTGTTGGCGGTGTGGCGGGGTGCGGACTGGCATTTGCGGCTGTACCGGTTCTGCTGCGACTGATCGGGGACAATGTGCCACGCGCAGCCGACGCGGGCGTGAATCTGCCGGTGCTTGCTTTTGCATTTGCGATCTCGCTGCTTTCAGGAATTATTTTCGGAGTTCTCCCGGCATGGACTGCGAGCAGGCGAGACCCGGTTTCAATACTGAAAGAGGGTGGTTATACACATGTCAGCGGGCGCGACTGGCTGCGATCGACGGTGATCGTAGGACAGGTGGCGCTGGGTATTGTGCTGACTGCAGGAGCCGGGCTGCTGATCAGCAGTTACGCGAAATTGACGCACGCCGATGAGGGATTCCATTCCGACCACCTGCTGACATTCAATTTTGACCTGCCGGATGCGCGGTACAAGGACACACGTCCGGCGTTCTACCGGGAGTACTTCGACAGGCTGCGCGCGTTGCCCGGTGTAACGTCGGCAGCGGGATCGATGTTTCTGCCCATGACTGACAATGACATGAACTCGAACTTTGAGGATCCCGAGCATCCCGTTCCCCCCGGTCAGCGGCCAGCGGCCAAGATCGTTCTGATTTCGGGTGAGTATTTCCACACGATGCAGATACCGCTTCTGCGGGGCCGGGATTTTGCAGAGGCAGATGATGGGAAGGCACCCCAGGTGATGATCGTCAACCATGCATTCGTCCAAAAATATTTCGCGGGGAACGACGTATTAGGGAAAAAACTGCGTACCGATTCAATCAGACAAATCGTGGGCGTGGTTGGAGACACGCGTCAATCTGCGATGCAGGAACTGGCGCCGCCCATCATGTACCTGCCAGCGAGTCAGTTGCCGAGGTGGTGTTGCTTAACTTCTGTCGTACGGGCTTCGGTCGATCCGCTGAGCCTGGAACCATCGGTGCAACACCTTGTTTCCTCGATGAACCCGGAACTGCCGATTACAGATGTGAGGACGATGCGGGACCTGATCGGATTGCAACTGGGGCTGCCGCGCCTGGCAACAATCCTGCTGGGGACATTTGCCGGTCTGGCGCTGGCGTTGACCATCGTGGGACTGTACGGCGTGATGACCTATTCCGTTATGCAGAGAACGCGCGACATTGGCGTGCGACTGGCGCTGGGCGCACAGCGGGGCAGCATACTGACGCTGGTTCTGCGCGAAGCCGGGATTTTATTGGCATGGGGCGTAGGGATTGGACTCACGGCGACGTTCGCAGTGACCTCCGTACTGAGGGCGGTACTGTTCAACACGGGGCCGCGTGATCCGCTGGTGCTGACAGCGGTGTGCGCCGTTGTGGTTCTGGCGGGGTTGCTGGCGGCGTATTTACCGGCAGCGAGGGCTGCGGCCATCGATCCCATGGTGGCATTGCGGTCGGAGTAGAAAGATTCGATGACCCGGCACTGCGCCTTAACTGGTCTTTGTGAAGCCGACATTGCGGACGTTCAGTGTGTAGACGCTGAATCCGGAGATGCGATGATTGGCGTCGCGATGGAAGACAAGGATTCCATAGTCGCCACTGTTGAACTCATCGGGCGCGATGGGAGTGAGTTTTAGCGGTGGATTCCAGTTGCAGCGAAGCGTCAGCGTTCCGTTGTCGATCGACAGATTGTAGGTGGTGTCGAGTTCCTCGCTTTGATAGTGCCCGGCAAATTCCGCGAGAGCGTCGGCGCTGAGGCGCGGCGCTTCGATCCTGCTGCCGGTAAACGCTGTTCCGTTGTGTGTTTCGACGGTTGCCTGCATGCTGCCGTGGGCGTCATCGAAGGTGATGGTGCCAGTGTCGGCATTGGTAAATTGATTCGCACTTACACGGCGGAGTTTCGTATTCCGGTACGAGAGAGTGCCGTCGGCAGCCGTGAACGAATCGAGAATCTGTTTGTGCGTATCCAGATAGGTGCCGGCAAAGCGGGCGGGGTTGGGGAAGTCAGGATTGTTGGAAGTTTGCGCAGCTGGCACGGGCGCAAGATCTTTTGCGAGATAGACGTCGGCGACTTTGTGCGCGAGGTTGCTTGTGAGTGCACTCGACAGATTGCAAAGAGCCACCACGGTGAAGTGCTGCTGCGGGAAGCGCGAAATTATGGTGCGGTATCCGAACAGGGCGCCATTGTGTTCCACCGTCGGCAAACCGCGATAGGCGCCGATTTCCAGGCCAAGCGCATAGCTGATCTTCTGGCCGTTGTTTAAGACGCCGCGAGTCTCCATCTCCTGAATGAGCGGGCCGTTGCCCAGCTTGTTGTTATAAAAATTTCTGTCCCACAAAAGCAGATCGTCCACGGTGCTCATGAGCCCACCGGCGCCGACGGTGTCATAACTTGTGGACCAATCGACGAGGAACTTGCCATTGTCGCCGGGTGCGTAGGCGGCAACGCGGTTGGGAACAACTACAGTACGGTCGTCGTAAAAGCGCGTGTGGGTCATTCCCAGCGGCTGAAAAATGTTTTCGGCGGCAAAGTCGGCCAGCGACATTTTGCTGACGCGCTGCACCACTACGCCAAGCAGAAAAAAGTTGGTGTTGCTGTAAATGTATTCCTCCCCGGGAATGTTGTTGAGGCCTTTCTGGCGCTCGACCAGCTTGAGCATTTCGGCTTGAGAATGGATATCGGAATAGTGCCGACCGGAAATCACGGTCAGCGTGAGGAAGTCGCGCAGCCCGCTGGTATGGTGCAGCATTTCGCGCAGCGTGATGGTGTGGCCATAATCGGGGAGTTCGGGGATGTATTTGCGAACGTCGTCGTCCAGTGAGAGACGCCCCTGTTCGGACAGCAACACAATGCTGGCAGCGGTGAATTGCTTGGACACCGAGCCCATGTAGAAAACGGACTCGGGCGAAAGGGGAACTCCAAGCTCCAGGCTGGCCTGACCGTAACCTTTGCGATAAATGAAATTTCCGTTCTGAATGACGCCAAGGGCGCAACCCGGGGAATCCGCGTTGTTGTAAGCGGCGAAAATCTGGTCCACCTTCGGTCGGTTGACCTGGGGTTGGCTGACCTGGGCCGTAAGGGCGGGAATGTTGGTGAAGAATCCGAGGGCAAGCGTAATGAGGGCAGTCAATCGCATCCGGTACTCCTTCCAGCGCTGATTTTTTCGGATATTGAGAACGGCGTAATTATAAAGGGCGTGCCGACGTGCCGATGCGATTCTTGTCGGAACCTTCTACACGCCCCAATTCGAGAGGAAGGCAATTGTATGATGGAGGACGGGGGCGATGATGAGTCAAGTGCGCGTGGGTGCGTTTTCGATTTCGCTGGATGGGTTTGGCGCCGGACCGCGGCAAGCCCTGGATCATCCTCTTGGGGTGCGCGGCACGGAGCTGCACGCATGGTTTTTCGATACGGTGGTGTTCCAGAAGATGTACGGGCAGAGCGGCGGGACGGAAGGAATCGACAACGACTTTGCCGCTCAGTCTTTCGAAAATGTCGGCGCCTGGATACTGGGTCGCAATATGTTCGGGCCGATTCGAGGACCGTGGCAGGATGATTCCTGGAAAGGGTGGTGGGGCGATAATCCGCCGTACCATACGCCGGTGTTCGTGCTGACCCATCATGCGCGACCTGCGCTGACGATGGAAGGCGGCACGACATTCCACTTTGTGACCGATGGATTGGACGCAGCTCTGACGCGAGCCAAGGAAGCGGCTGACGGGAAAGATGTCCGCATCGGCGGCGGCGTGTCCGTCCTACGTCAATACCTGATTGCGGACGCGATCGACGAAATGCATTTAGCCGTGTCCCCGGTTCTGCTGGGCGAAGGGGAACATCTGTTTTCAGGAATCGATCTGCCCAAGCGCGGATTCATTCCTTATAAGACGGTCGCCGGGGCAAAGGCAACGCATGTGCTTCTCAAAAAGGGACCGTTGCCCTCTGTTTCCACGCCATAGAAGCCAGTTGCCGATTCCTTGCAGGTCTTCAACCAACCTTTTGTCTTGCAGCGGGCATCCTTATCCTCTAATGTGGCTATGGCTTCGTGCGGATGTTCTTCCATGACACGGACGCAGCCGGGCCCGGCTTTTTTGTCGATACCAGGAGAGTGAAATTACTCTGCCGGGAAGCGCATTATCGATCGATACCGAGGTGACTGGATGATGGCAATAGAGATTGTCGGAATAGTGGTTGCCGTAGGCGTTCTGATTCTGTTGATTATGTTGGCTCCGGACATCCGGCGCTATCTTCGCATTCGTTCCATGTAATCGCCGTTCCCGATTTGCCAGCGCATTCGACCCCAGCAGGGGATGGCTGGATGTGTGCTCGAAGTTCCTGACCGGGCGCAGATCTGGCTAGCTCTTATCGTGGTATTGTGACTATGGTCGATGAATCCAATACCCAGTCCTCAAGCCGCAAGAGGATGCCATGATGTGTTCGTTCTTTTCAGCCTCTGATACGAGGCTTTTTCTGTATAAGTTCAGTTTCTGTGGCTGCACCTGGAGCATGATGGCAGCGTATGAAGCAAGAAGGAGACGGATGTTATGCCAAAGTTTGTTATTGAACGGGAAATTCCGGAAGCCGGGAAGCTGTCGGCGGAGCAACTGAAGGCAATATCGCAAACGTCGTGCGGCGTGCTGCGGGAGTTGGGGCCGCAGATCCAGTGGGTACAGAGCTACGTTACCGACGACAAAATCTACTGCGTGTACATTGCGCCGGATGAAGAAACAATCCGCAAGCATGCGCAGCAGGGCGGATTTCCAGCCAACCGGGTTTCGCGCATTCGATGGATGATCGATCCGACAACCGCTGAGTAAGCCGGCATTCGCAGGAATTTAGATGAGAGGTCTGCCCGGATGAGAGCAGGCCTTTTTGTTTTGCGCAGGAAATGACTGGATGATGGCTGCGTAGGAATTCGTATTTCCAGGGCAACATCGCGGCTTCCAATGGAAGAATGGAAGCCACGATGGAGATTGGCATTACTGACTGCGCAGAGCGATCAATGGGTTGATGCGAGAGGCTCTGCGCGCAGGCAGATAGCCGGAGACCAAGGCCACGGCGATGAGAGCAACGATCATGCCCGCATAGGTCGTCGCGTCCCAGGGTGAGGTAGCGAAGAGAAGCGATGTGATGAGGCGGGCGGATGCGAGCGATGCGGCTGCTCCCAAGGCAATTCCGGCAAGCGTAAGACGCAACGTGTCCAGAACGACGCCACGCTGGACGATGCCGGTGGTTGCTCCAAGCGCCATGCGGATGCCGATTTCCTGCGTCCTTCGCGTGACCGAGTAGGAGATGACGCCGTAGATGCCGAGGGCGGCGAGCAGGAGACCGAGGCCGGCGAATGCGGCAACGAGCAGGACAAAAAAGCGGCGGGGCGAGCTGGCGCGGTCGACAAGCGTCTGGATCGGGACGAGCTGGTATGCGGGCTGGGCGGGGTTGATCTCGCGCAGCACTCCCATGACGGAAGAAGCGAGCGAGGCAGGCGGCAATTTGGTGCGAATGACGAGATGAGCCCCAACCGGCCCGAATTGCGGCGCGGTTTCGGAGAGGTACATCTGCCAGCCGGGTGCAGTCTCCGCGCTAGTCTCATGCACATCGGCGACAACGCCGATCACCTGGGCATAGCCGTGGCTGCTTCCGTTAATGATGGCGATTTTTCCGATGGGGTCTTCGCCGGGCCATAAGTAACGGGCGACGGTTTCGTTGACGATGACGACGGCTTGTTTCTTATCCGTGTCTTCCCATGCAATATCGCGGCCTTGGACCAGATGCATGCCCATGGCACGCAGGTAGCCAGGGGTGACGAGATAGACAAAGGTATCCGGCACCCCGTGTTTTCTGTAAGCGTGTCCTTTGGCGTCAATACCCCAACTGCGGTTGATGGTCAGAGGCAGGTTGTCGGAGATGCCTGCGGTTTCGACGCCGGGAATCTGCTCGACGCGTTGAAGAATCTGCTGCAGGATAACGCCGCGTTTTACGGGGTCGCCGCCGTCGTCGTAGCTGACGCTGATGGCGGCGGAATGGCTGGGTTGAAAACCCAGATCGACATCGAGCACGTGAAGAAAGCTACGCAGGAGCAGTCCGGCACCGACAAGCAGTACACAGGCCAGCGCGACCTCGCAGACGACAAGAACAGAGCGCATGCGCTGATGGCTTTTTCCTTCGCCGGTTGCTTGTCCGCCCTCTTTGAGGGCCTCCTGCAGACTGCCGGTTGCCAGCCGGATGCCGGGCATAAGACTGAATAAGAGTGAGGCCGCGATGGCGACGAGGAGTGTCCAGGCGAGGGCCGTGCTGTCAATGTGCAGGCTGCTGAGCAGAGGCAGCGCGATGGAATTCTGGTGGGACAGCCAGCCAAGGATGCCATAGGCGAGGCCGAGACCCAACACAGCGCCAGCGAGCGAGAGAAGGAGACTTTCCATGAGCAACTGGCGAATGATTCTGGCGCGGCCTGCGCCGAGAGCGGTGCGAATCGCGAACTCCCTGGAGCGAGCGGCGGAGCGGGCGAGCAGCAGGCTGGAGAGATTGACGCACGCGATGAGAAGAATCATGCCGACGGCGCACCACAACACGATGAGCGACCGGCGGAGTTTACCGCTGACATAGTCTTTGAGGGTGGAGAGGTCGGCACTGTAGCCAACGCCCATATCCGGACGCTTGAAGTTGTAATGGAGTTGCGGAAAGAGAGAAGCCGCTTCTGCCTGGGCCTGAGCCAGCGTGACGCCGGGCTTGAGGCGGCCGACGAGGTTCATGGTGTTACCCCAGTCCTCCATATCGGCAAAGATGGCGGGGGTGAAGAGATCGACCTTGGAGCCGGGGGAGAAAACGGAGCCGAAGTCGAAGGTGTCAGGGAGCACGCCAACGATCGTAGTCGGGTTGCCGTCGAGATTGATGACCTTGCCGATGATGAGAGGGTCGGCGGCGAATTGGCGCTTCCAGAATGGATAGCTGAGTATGGCGACGGGGCGACTGTTCCTGACGATTTCCTCCGCGCTGAAATTGCGTCCGAGCAGGGGCTTCACTCCCAGGGTTGGAAAGAAGTTGCCGGCCACGGAAATGCCGGTGAGCGGACGCGGCTGATCCTTGCCGATGAGCTTTACGTTGCCAGGACCGGAGAAACCGAAGTATCCGGTGACCTGCTGGAAGGTGCGAGTCCGCTGCTGCAACTCCTGCAAGGCGTCGGTGGAGAATGGCCTGCTGGACTCGGCGGCTTTGGGGTCCAGATCATGGATCCGGATCAGTTGCTGCGCATTCGGAAAAGGAAGCGGCCGGAGGAGCAGCGTGTTGACGACGCTGAAGACGGCGACGTTGGCGCCGATTGCGAGCGTGAGGATGAGGATGGAGACAATGCTGAAACCGCGATCGCGAGCGAGGGTGCGGAAGGTGTAGCGCAGGTCCTGGAGCAAGACGCTCAAGCGTTCCGTGAAGCGTTTGCGGCGTTCCATTTTCTCTCCCATGCGTTGACCTATTTGCTGTACCGTGCGGAAATCTCCGAATTGGCGTTTGGCTTCCTGGCGGGCGGCTTCGGGTTCCCAGCCCTGCGCGATGAGATCTTCAATCCTGGCTTCGAGGTGAAAGCGCAACTCATCGTTCACGTCGGAAGCGGGGTCGGGGCCGAGCAGGCGGTCGTAGCGTCGCCAGAAATGATTCGATCTCATCCGATCTCCTCCGGCAACGGAGGCTGCGTTGCGTCGAGCACCTTGGCCACGGCCGTTGCGTATGCGTCCCAGGTCTTCACTTCGT
The DNA here is from genome assembly GCA_036267255.1 of Acidobacteriaceae bacterium. GTDB lineage: Bacteria > Acidobacteriota > Terriglobia > Terriglobales > Acidobacteriaceae > DATAWK01. The sequence goes on from DATAWK010000053.1 coordinate 22,705, forward strand.
GACGCAGCTGACGTCGCCCTGCTGCGGTGAGTCGATAGAATTTGGCCTTGCGATTGTTCTCGGAAAGTCCCCACTCGGCCTCAAGCAGCCCCTTGCTTTCCAGTCGCCAGAGGGCGGGATAGAGCGTGCCCTCTTCGACCAACAATGCATCGTCGCTTTGGCGGCGGATGAGGCTGGTGATGCCATAACCGTGCAGCGGCCCCCAGACCAGAGCCTTGAGGATAAGGACATCCAACGTTCCGCGAAGAAACTCGAGTTTGGCCGAATCCATGTGTACCCCTTGCGTTCCAAGGGAAGACTCTCATACTTCCCCTGTGAATGCAAGGGGAGTGTTCTCCGAGGTCCATTTGGGAGAAAATCGCCGGTTCGCTCCCGTGACAAGAGATGGAAAGAAACTGTTCTGTCAAGACAAGGGCGTTTGTCGGGACTTATCCGGCGACGCGCGCTTCTGCCGCGGCAAGCGGAAGAGAAATGACAGCGGGCCGCCTTTTACGGATGTGAACCAGGCCGAGCCTGGAAGAGTGCATATTTGAGTCAAAGATTTGCGTCGGTCAGGGCAGAATCGCGAAAGCTCTCGCCGGAAAACCAAGACCGTGTTCCGGCTTGGGCCAAGTGACAACAATCAGGGCTCCCGTCTCCGGCACCTCGTCGAGATGGGCCATCGCCTCGATCTGCCAATGGTCATGGGTCAACAGCCATTTCTCCGACTTCATATCTTTGCTCGTATCGGTGTCCATCGACTCGTGCCCATTGGCTATGATGCCGCGCTGCTCGTACAGGAACTGGATCGCCTCAAAGGACCACGCCGGAAAAGGATAGCGTTTGAAGCGCTCCGGATTGGTATCCCAATCCTTGTACATATCGGTGCGCAACGCGGCAAAGCATCCCGCCGGCACCCGGCCATGCCTGCTCTCCCAGCTTTTGATGTCGGCAACGGTAAGCGCGTGATTGGGGTCCTTGCGGAGCATCGGCGTGATATCGAAGACCACCAGCGGCAGGATCATCTGCTTGAGCGGAATTTCGTCCAAGGTCATGCCATGGGGGTCAAAGTGCGCAGGTGGATCGACATGGGTGCCGTATTGCCCGACCATCGAATAGAAGTCGGCGTGAAAACCGTCCTTTGCGATGGTGTAGGGGCGTCCCGTTCTGGGGTCTGCGGCGCTCGAAAAAGTCGCCTGACCGAATCCTTGCCACACAGGCGTCAATGGGCTGAAGGAATGTGTGAGATCGACGAAGCGCTTCGACGAGATGATCTTGTATGCCTGCGCGAGCGATTCGTTCTGGGCGCGAGCGGCTGGCGGCAGGGCACACGTGAAAATCAGACCCAATACTGCCGCGATTAAACAAGTGCGACGCGCAACGGATTTCGGATTCATGCGATGCCTCCTCGACAATCCCCAGGAAAGCGGCGGGGGAACGATGATCGGTACGTTTTGCACGCGGCCATTCTATGCCTCAGTCGCGATGCGGGCAACGACCGTACGCGGGGTTATTTTTCGATGCATGCGTAATTTGGGACGGCTGATCCGTATACACCCCGTATGTTCGAATACGATATGACATTGGCGGGGGAAGTGAACAGCGATACCCAGCACATTGCGCGCGGCCTTCGCCGGGGAGATGTCGTACTGCTGCAGGGCCTGGTGGAGCAATATCAGTATCGCCTGGTCCGCTATCTGATTTATCTGCTGGGCAGGCGCGACGAGGTGGACGACCTGGTGCAGGAAACATGGCTGCGCGTGCTGGAGCGCGGGCGCAGCTACGACGGACGCTCGCGTTTTGAGCCGTGGCTGTTTACCATTGCGCGCAATCTCACGATCGATCACCTGCGCAAGCGGAGAACCTTTAGCCTGGACACGAACGACGATACAGAACGAGAGACTGCACCTCTGGCTGCTGTGTCCGATGCGCCGTCGCCGTTTGTGCTGGCGGCGCGAACGGAAGATGCGCAGCGCCTTGCCGGTTCGCTGCAGACATTGGAGTTGATCTATCGCGAAGCGCTGGTGCTTCGCTTTCAAGAGGATTTATCGCTGCAGGAAATCGCCGCGATTGCAGGCGTGCCCGTCAGCACCGTCGCTTCGAGAATTTATCGAGGGCTGGCAACGCTGCGAGCGCAGATGGATGGAGGAAAGCATGCAAGCTGACGGTCACGAAACGATGCGACATGGCATCGACAAAACGCTGGCGGGCGAGGCGTCGCCGCAGGAGGAGCAGGCGCTGCGAGAACATCTGCGGGATTGCGCTGCGTGCCAGGAATATCTGAACGCGAGCACACGCGTGATTGCCAGCCTGAGCGAGTTTTCCTTCGAGGTAGACCCGGGCCTGCAGGCGAGAGTCTGCGCGTCACTGCAAATGCGGGCGCAGCAGCTGGAGGCAAAACAGCCAAGCCGCCGACGCATGCTGTGGGGATGCGTGGCTGCGCTGATGCTGACGGCGATTGGCTCCTTCGTCGCGGCGCAGTTCGGCGGACTTGCTGCCGCTGCGTTTCACATCGAGCCTGCGCAGGTGCAGTTTGGCTTGGTTGCGTTCTGGATTGCGCCGTCTTTGTGTTTCTGTCTGCTGTTGCTGCTGCTGCCCATTTTTCCGACCGGGTGGATGCATACGAAAGGATGGTCGTTATGAAACTCCGTCAATTTTTAAATGTTGTGCCGAAGCCGGTGAGAACCGGAGCTTCCATCTTTGCGGGTTGCGCGGTGCTGGTCGGCCTGATCGCCGGATTGGTTGAGGGAATCGCCGATGGTCGCACCTTCGATACCGGCATCGGTTTGCTGGCAGGCATTGGGATCGGCGTTGTGATCGCAGTCTGGGTGCTGTGTCTGGGCTACGTCTATGGCGATGCGCGGCGGCGCGCCATGCCGCCGATCGCCTGGACACTGGTGGCGATTCTGGTTCCGAACCTGCTGGGATTTCTTCTCTACTTTGTGATGCGGCGACCGGTCACGGTCCCCTGCACGCAATGCGGACAGGCGATTGCGCCGGACCAGCGATTCTGTTCCGGGTGCGGCACGTCACGATCTCAAGCGCCTGCCGGTGAGGTTCCGCCGCAGGTGGGATCTTCGGGGCTGGGTTCCATTCCTATGGGGTGAGTGCGCCGGGCCCACGGTTTGCGTGCATTGCGGCAGGGAAGGCGCGGCCGGAGGTGTACCGGTTGCGCTTTCCGGCAGCGAATCGGCAATCCTGTATTATCTCCGTGAACAAAGTGAGGAGCCCCATGCGTGCTATGAGTCGCAGGTCGCTGTATTCCATCGTATCGTTCTGTGTCATGTTGTTCTGTGTCGTCAGCGCCGGTTTCAGCCGGGCGCAGACCAAGAAGACAATCAACACTGCGGCGGACGTGCCTCGCTTTCGCTATCCGTTGAGCGAGCCAGCCAGCACGCTGCTCACGTCCGATGACGCGACCTTCAACGTGCTCACGCGCAAGGTGGAGAGCGATGTGAACTCGGTGCTGTCGGATTACACCATCGCCGATAAAGAAACACAGAGAGAGCTGCTGGGCACGCGACTCGCTGTGCAACTGCTGAACGGAGACATGAAGGGTGCGCTTGCGACCGTACAGCAGGTTCGCGATTTGCAGGACAAGCCGGCGGCCAAGCTGACCTACGGCCTGATGACGACCGCGATGGTGAAGGCGTACGAGGACAGCGGCGCCACCACAGGGCCAGCCTACGAACAGGCATTTCAAAAGCACTTTGCTGAGGAGATCAACGCGCTTCCCTGGGCTACTTCGCAGAACACGGTGAAAGAAATGCGGACCAGCTTCGAGCTGCTTTCGCCCGATCTGCTGGTGGGCAGCGCCAAGTCCAATCTCGATCCGCAGGTGGCGAAGACGGGTGGTCTGGACCTTCCCGGAGCGCAGGATCTGCTGGGGATGCGCGTTGCGGAAAAGCTCGACCTGCCGCTGACGAAGAGCACGCTTGCGGTGCTGGCGCCCTATATCGCCAAGCATACCGTGAAGAAGCCGGACATCTGGGCGGCGCGCGATGTGACCCTGACGCCGGAGGACAAGCTGACGCCGGTGAGGATCGCCATCTTCGATTCCGGCATCGATACCTCGCTGTATCCGGGATTGCTGTTCGTGGATCCTCACCCGGATGGGCACAGTCCGCATGGACTCGCCTTCGATACGCAAGGCAAGTTGTACGACGGCGATCTGCAGCCGCTGACTGCCGAGCAGAAGGCGACGTACCCGAAAGTGATTACGTTGTTTCAGGGGCTCGACGATTTGCAGAGCGGCATTGACTCGCCAGCGGCGGCAGAGGTGCGGAAGACGCTCTCCCATATGCCTCCGGATCAGCTTGCGCCGTTTCTGAAGCAAATCCGCTTTTTCAGTCAATACATGCACGGCACGCATGTGGCAGGCATCGCGGTGCGCGGCAATCCAGCGGCGCGGCTTGTGGTTGCGCAGTTCGATGACGCGCTGCCGGACATGCCGTTTACGCCATCGGTCGCGTGGGCTGAGAAGTTCAAGGCGGACTTTCGCCAGGTGGGCGAGTACTTCAGGAAAAACAATGTCCGGGTGGTGAATATGAGCTGGGCCGACAGCCAGGGCGAGATCGAGCAATGGCTGGACAAGACCAGCACGGAGAAGGACCCCAACAAGCGGAAGCAACTGGCGGGGCAAATCTATGCGGTGTGGCGCGATGCGGTCGCGGGCGCGATTGAAGCGGCTCCCAACACGCTCTGGGTCTGCGCCGCGGGCAACTCCAACAGCAATGCGAGCTTTTTAGGCGATGTGCCCGCCTCGCTGCACCTGCCGAATCTGGTGACGGTCGGAGCTGTGGATCAGGCCGGGGACGAAACCTCCTTCACCAGCTACGGCGACACGGTGATCCTGGATGCCGACGGCTACGAGGTGGAGAGCTATGTGCCCGGCGGCACGCGGCTGAAGGAGTCCGGCACGTCGATGGCGTCGCCGAATGTTGCGAACCTGGCGGGAAAATTGATCGCTCTGGATCCGAAGCTGACGCCGGAGCAGACCATTGCGCTGATGAAACAGGGCGCCACACCGAGCGCCGACGGCCGCATGCATTTGATCAATCCGAGAGCCAGTGTAGCCTTGCTGAAGGAACAGCAGAAGTCGGAGTAGAAGTTCCCATGCAGCGTGAGAGGCCTGCGTAGAGCATAGACGTGTCGCTGGAACGGGATGCGTCTATGACTCTTCTATAATCTGCGGCTCTTCTATAATGAGTGCTCTGTGCCGATCCCTTCGTCCCAACCCGTCGATCCCCGGCCTGTGCACGGCTTTCGTGCCAAGATGGAACAGTTCTGGAGACGAGTGACGGACGGGCTGGAACTGAATCAATTGTGGAACCAGTTCCAGACCGATGCGCGTTCCAGCTATCGGCTGTATTCCAAGGACATCGATGCGAGCCGGCCGGACGCGATGCCCAAGCGCAAGCAGTGGTGGGGCGTCGCGAAGCAGCTGTTCTGGGCCATTCTGGAGAAGCTGTCGCCGGCGCGGCGGGTGCTGTTGCTGGTGGCGCTGCTGCTGATGATTCTGAATCCGGAACTGTCGTGGACTACCAAAGAAGGCACGCACCTGATTGGGTTCGACCTGCGGTTGTGGGGCGGCCTGCTGCTGCTGTTGCTGCTGGTGCTGGAGGTGGGAGACCGGGTGGTGATGAAGCGCGACCTGGAGATTGCGCGCGAGATCCAGACATGGCTGTTGCCGCCGAATCCTCCAATGGTGCCGGGAGTGGAGATTGCGTTTGCCACGCGACCGGCGAACACGGTGGCGGGAGATTACTACGATGTTTTTTCGCGGGCGGGCGGAGAGGATGGCAATCCAAACTATCTGTTCGTGGTGGCGGATGTTGCGGGTAAGAGCATTCCCGCAGCGCTGCTGATGGCGACGTTTCAGGCGAGTTTGAAAATGGTGTCGACGACGCCGATGCCTCTGGGCGCACTGGTGGAACAGATGAATCGTTATGCGTGCACCAACAGCCAGGGCGGATCGCGATTTACGACGGCGTTCCTGGGAGAATATGATCCTGCGGCGCGGACTTTGACGTACATCAATGCGGGGCACAATGCTCCGATGCTGCGGCGGGCGGCGGGAACGATCGAACGGCTGGAGCAGGGCGGATTGCCATTGGGCATTCTGGACAACACGACGTACCAGACGGGCACGGTGACGTTGCAGAGCGGGGATTGGCTGGTGATCTTTACCGATGGAGTGGTGGAAGCGATGAACGGCTGGGACCAGGAATTTGGAGAGCAGCGACTGATCTCTGTCATCAGTGGCGGAGTTGCGGCTTCTCCAAGCCAGCTTTTGAGCAGATTAATGGCGGAGCTGGACTTCTTCGTCGGGACTACGCCGCAGCATGACGACATTACCTGCATGCTGGTGAAGGCGCAGTAGTAAACGCAAAGGATGCCATGGGTGCATCCAGATATTTTGAAAGCGTAATCGAATATAAACTTCGATTATCGACATGGAAGCAAATAGCTAGATGAATCCGGAGGAGCATTGTATGCGACAGATATACGCCAACATCCTTGAAACGGTCGGGAACACTCCGGTGGTGAAGATCAATAAGCTGGCACCGCCGGATATCAATCTTTTCGTAAAAATAGAGGCTTTCAATCCGCTTGGTTCCGTCAAGGACCGACTTGCGCTGGGCGTGATTGAGGATGCCGAGAAGACGGGGCGCCTGAAGCCGGGCCAGACGGTGATCGAGGCTACAAGCGGCAATACGGGAATCGGGCTGGCAATGGTGTGCGCGCAAAAAGGATATCCGCTGGTGGTCACGATGGCGGAGACATTCAGCGTGGAGAGGCGCAAACTGATGCGCTTCCTGGGGGCGAAGGTTGTGCTGACCCCGGCGGCGGGCAGAGGTTTGGGCATGATAGCCAAAGCCATCGAACTGGCCGAAGCGCATGGATGGTTTCTCACACGTCAGTTTGAAAATGAGGCCAATGCCGACATGCACTCACGAACAACGGCCAGGGAGATCGTGGAAGCTTTCAAGGGCGAGCGGCTGGACTACTGGGTGACAGGATTCGGCACGGGCGGCACGCTGAAGGGCGTAGCACGCGTGCTTGCCAAGGAGCGGCCTGACACGAAGATCGTGGTGTGCGAGCCGGATGACGCGCCCATGCTCTCCAGCGGGATTGAGCAGCAGCGGAACCCGGATGGATCGGCGGCGGTGGGCCACCCGGCGTGGAAGTCGCACCCGCTGCAGGGCTGGAGCCCGGACTTTATCGCCAAGCTGGCTGGAGACACCGTGGACATGAAGGTCATCAGCCAGGTGGTGCGGATTGAAAATGCAGAAGCCATGCGCTGCAGCAAGGAACTTGCGCGCAAGGAAGGAATCTTCGTCGGCATTACTTCGGGTGCGACCTTTGCGGCAGCGCTGCGCGTGGCGGCAGAGGCTCCCAAAGGATCGACGATTCTGTGCATGTTGCCGGACACGGGAGAACGCTATCTGAGCACGCCGCTCTTCGCAGACGTTTCTGTCGACATGACGGAGGAAGAGATGAAGATTGCACGCTCCACTCCCAGCGGATGGCTGCAGCCGGCGCAATAGGGCGAGTGGGGAAGATGGAAGCCATGGGCCGTGCGCATGGTTGCGCTGCGGCCCGCGTGCTATTGCGGCAGGAAAAGATCCGGCGCGCCGGGCTTCAGGACGACATAGACACGCCGCCAGGGTTGATCGTCGATCAGCCGCCAGGTGTGTCCGCTGCCGACATTGTCCGCCGCAATCAATACATCTCCGGGACGCACGATGAAGGTTTCGCCATCGCGGGTGGTGAACTCCAAAGTGCCCGAAAGGGTGATGACATATTGAATTTCGGGAGCCTCATGCCATGCCAACGAGGCGTGCGGAGGCGATTCCTTGAAGTGGATCGCGACGACGTCGGTGCGCTCGTCCTGAGGGACGGTTCCTTCCAGTACGTGCGAGGCATTGTCCGGGCCGGTGTAGAGCTTGAACGCGTGCAGCATTGACAGATCACCTTATGATGGAGAATTTGAGGGAAACCAATGGGACTGCAATTGCGCAAGGTCCCCGCTTGATTGCAGGGTTTTGAGCGCGCCGTTGACGGCATTGCATAGTTCCGTATTGTCTTTGGCGAAGGCGATGCCGAGCTGCTCGTGCGTGGGAACCTGAAAGGCGATGGAGAGTTGGGCATCGTTCCGGACGAGCCAGGAGATGACGGGAAAGAGCTTGATTACCAGATCGATGCGTCCTGCTTTGAGGTCATCGAGCGCGTTGGCGATGCCGTCGTAGGGATAGTACCGGATGTTGGCGATGAGGCCCTGGGCGAGCCAGCGCTGCGCGACAAACTCCGATGTATTGCCGGATTGGATGCCCGCAGTGAGGCCGCGAAGATCCTGCGGCGAAGCGACATGCGGCGTACGTTCACGGTTCACGGCGACGCCCTGGTTGAATTCAAGATATGGACTGGAGAAGAGGACGAGCCGGGAGCGATCCGGCGTGATGGTGGTTCCAGAGCTTACGGCGTCGTACGTTTTCTTTGTCAAGCCATCGAAGATGTTATTGAAGTCGTCGCCGGTATACGCAATCCGTTGCAGCGTGAGTCCAAGCTGCGAGGAAATCGCCTGCATCATGGCAATATCGAAGCCGGTGGCTGCGCCATTTTCCACCAATTCAAAGGGTGGGTCGGGATAGGCGGAAGCGACGACCAGCGTGCCGGGCTGTAACGTGAGCGCCATGGTTTGATCTTAGAGAACCAAGTCTATCAAAGGGATTTTTCCAGAGACAGAGGGATTTTTTTGTTGGAGGATTGTCATACTAAAACAGAATGAGTATTCTGTTTTAGTATGCGCAGCAAACAGCCAAGCCGGACTGCCGAATATATGGCCCTTTTTCGCGCCGTGGAAACGGCTGAACGTCCGGGGCGGCGTCTCTTTGAAGATCAATACGCCCTTCCCCTGCTTTCAGGGCCGCTCAAAATGCTAGCGGAAATTGCCCGGGTGCCCGGTGCAGGCAGACTTGTGCCTGCGTTTCTGGATTTTGGATGGCCGTACACGCGAAGCTCCGGGGTGGTGCGTACGCGCATGATTGACGATCTTGTGCGGGAGGCAATTCGCGCCGGCGCGAAACAACTGGTCCTGCTGGGTGCGGGATTTGACAGCCGTGCGTATCGCCTGGACGAAGCAAGGGGCATACGGATCTTTGAGGTGGACCATCCTGCCACGCAAAGAGCAAAACGCGAACGGCTGCAACGCGGGCTAAAACGGCCGCCGGAAAATGTGCATTTCGTGGAGGTCGATTTCGAGAAAGACAACCTGGAATTCAAACTGAAAGGAGCAGGCTTCGACGAGAAGAGCCCTGCCGTGGTGCTGTGGGAAGGTGTCGTGAGTTACCTGACCGAGCCTGCAGTCAACGCCAATCTTACGGTTCTGGCTCGACTGCTTGCTCCCCGCAGTCAATTGATTGTCACGTATGTGCATAAAGGGGCGCTGGATGGCTCGGTGACGTTTCGAGGTTCCCGCCGATGGAAGTCCTGGGTCCGACGGAGCGGGGAACCCTTTCTGTTTGGCTTCGATCCGACAACGCTGGCAGAAAGCGTCGGGCGTCATGGTTTTCTGTTGCAAAGCGATGTATCCACCGCGGAAGCCACGACGCGGTATTGTGCCGGGAATGGACGGCATGAGACGGGTTCTGAGTTATACAGGGTCGCGACCATGATTCGCGCCGGAGCATAGCCGATGCCGAAGATCAGCAAAGAGAAAAGAGAAGCTCGCCGTCTCGAGATTCTCGATGTGGCCGCACGCTGTTTTGCGCGGCAGGGCTTTCACCGCACCTCGATGGAGGACATTGTTCGGGAATCGAAGTCGAGCCCGGGCGCGATTTACTGTTACTTTCGCAGCAAGAATGACATTATCGCAGCCATCGCCGATCAAAGGCACAACCGCGAATCGGCGCTGGTGGCGGAGCTGCTGACGTCGAACAATGTTTCCGAGGGTCTGCAACATCTGGCGCGTTCGTTTTTTGAGATGTTGCAGGATGCAAAAGAAAGAGAACGGCGAAAGGTAACGATCCAGATCTGGGCCGAATCTCTTCGAGACAAACGAATAAGAAAGATCGTAGAGCGTGGAATCCGGCAGCGCGATGTTCTTACTGCGTCGCTGCGCAGCGCGCAGCGAGCAGGCCAACTACCCAAAAACCTGGACACCGATGCATTCTCGCGCGTGCTGCTCGCGCTGTTGCAGGGATTTATTCTGCAGCAGGCATGGGAACCTGCGCTGGATACGGAAGCATATCTGGCAACGGTCAGCCGTCTTATCAACTCTGTTTTCAGCGAGGCTGGAGGCACACGTCGAGCAGTTGGATGACTTGAGAATTTTTAAGGCGTGACGACGCAGGCGTTCAGCGGCGAGCTATGAGACGCTCGCGCACGTCCGAGTGCGTTGCCATGTCGATGCAGGTCCAGGCCATCGACAGAGCTCCGTCCACAAGCGCCTTGTCTGCGTCCGGCGTGATGCAGTGCGCGGTGAATTCCGGCTGGTGGTTGACGGCGGGTAAAGAATTGATGCCGATCATAGGATGGATGGACGGCATGGCCAGAGAGACATTGCCCATGTCGGTGGAACCGGTGGGCCGCGTTTCCCACTCTCCGAGAGGAGGAAACGGACGCCCCAGCGCCTCAGAATTTTTGCGGTAAAGAGAGGCCATGGCGTCGTCGTGACGCACTTCGGCATACGGCTTGTCGCCGCCGGTGATGGCAACTTTCGCGCCTGTTGCCAGGCCTCCGGCTTCAAAGCAGCGGTAAACTTTGGGCCGCAGATCGGCAAGCTGCTCCAGCGTTTCAGAACGGACGATGTATTTGGCCGAGGTGTGAGCGGGAACGACGTTCGGCGCAACTCCGCCATGGGTGATGATGCCGTGGATTCGATCGGTGGAGCGGATATGCTGGCGCAGCAGGCCGATTGCCGTTTGCGCGATGGTGAGCGCATCGGCGGCGTTGACGCCCAGCTCGGGAAATGCCGAGGCGTGCGACTCCTTGCCGGTGCAATGCACTTCAAACATGGAAGCAGCGATGAACTTGGAACGGAGCATGTCAAACGGCGCGGGGTGCACCATCATGGCAGCGTGGATGCCGTCAAAAGCGCCGCGCTCCAGCAGGAGAATTTTTCCGCCGGCGTTGCCTACTTCTTCGGCGGGCGTGCCGATGACGCTGATGGTGAGGCCCAGCTCATCGGCTACTTTGGCCGCGGCGAGGGCGGCGCCAACGGCGGATGCCGCGATGATGTTGTGGCCGCAGGCATGGCCGATGCCGGGCAGCGAATCGTATTCAGCGCAAATGCCGATGTGCAAAGGACCCGATCCGGCGCGGGCGCGGAAGGCCGTGGGAAGATCGCAGATGCCTTTTTCCACGGTGAAGCCGGCGTCGTCGAGAGATTCGCAGAGCCAGGAAGAGGCTTTCTCTTCCTCAAAACCCAGTTCGGGGTGAGCGTGAATGCGATGGCTGAGTGCAATGAGCCCGTCGCGGGCGGAGTCGAAACGTTCTCGCGCTGCGGATTTTGCGTCCATCATGATTGCGCGTAATTATAGCCTGCGCATGGCCGCCCGGTGCGGATGTGTTTCCGCGTGACGCTTCCTTCCGTTGCGAGAGATATTCGCATTGCGAACGATCGCAAGAGGGAGGTCGCCATCGTCTCCTTCCCGTGCCTCAAGAAAAGCATCGAAGAGGACTGCATAGAGACCTTGCCGGTTGCTGAGTCTCTCTCGCCGCGCGCGAAGAAATTCAAAGCGAAACGGCGAAGAGAGTTCGGCTTCGCTTAAGAAGCCGGGAGAAAAGAATTCGTGCGAGTCCGCGACTGCGCCGATGATGAGCGATCGCCAGCTCATTTTCAGCAATTCTTTCAGCATGGGTGTGGCATGGGGCAGATTGTCCATGCGCGCTCCCACGCGCTCGCTGAAGTTGAGGAGCTGTATGACGAGGCTGTCCAGCGGCGTACCCAGCGCGGCGGCACGAGAGAACAGCGTGATCGAACCGCGTTGCATATCCTCACGCACGTCCTGCAAATCATCTCCCAATTGCAGAAGCACGCCCCACTCGAACGAGAACCGGCTTTCTTCTTCGCTGAGCCAGCCATGAGCCAGGCAAGCGTCCGCCAGGACAGAGCTGCCGCCTTTTGCGCAGCTCATCCGCAACACTTCGGCGACCACTTCGGCGTCGTCATCCTGGCCGCAGCCTTCGAGTTGCCGGATGCTTTCCTCCTGCGCGCGATGAATCGCCAAGAGGCAGTCGAAGACCTGGGGATAGTGCAGACGAGGATATTGCTCTTCGATCAACGCAACCAATGCCCACATGGCAAGCTCGCGATCCCCTTGAGCCGCAAGTCGCTCGCCGCGCAAACGGTCTCGAAAACGGCGACTGAATTGGCGCTTCTCTTCCGCGGACACGTCCGTACGATCCAGATAGTTGTCACTGTACGGATAGAGGAGGCTGTAGCCCAGGATAGCCGGCGTGATGGCGATGCGGTCGCCGAGCAGGGGCTGCAATCCGCACGCGGTCCAGGCATTCCGGCATGCCTGAATAATGTCGGGCATGCTCAGGCCGGCGTCGAACTGTCTGGCCCACTGGGCAAGCTTTCTGCCTACAGGCAGGAAATCGTTTGTGAGGAGATGGACGGCATCTCCCTGCAGGCCGAGTGCGGTCGCCGAAAATTGAGCGAAGGATGCTGTGATTCGATCCTGGGTTTCGAGGCGCTGCGCTTTGGTGCGAGGAGTCTTTCGCACGGCGCGCTCAACGGCGAGCAAGCCTTCGTCGTACGCGTTCTCGCGCTGCTGCTGTTCTTTTCGGTCGTAGTGCGCCCCGCCTTGCAACGATGGCGCAGCGCTGTCATGCCAAACCTCGATGGTCTGCGCAACCTGCGCCTCCACCCATGACCAGTCGTAGCTTTGCTGCATTCTCATTCTTTTGAGGAATACGAAAAGCCGAACCCAATAGTTCCACGAGAAGCTGAGGCTTCCGGCTCTTTTCGGCTGGCCGGCATCCGGGTTTGATTACGGAATCATTCCGCATTCAAACATCTTGTTGGCGATGGGAGCGGCGACCTTGTTGATGAAATAGGTGCGCATCTGCGGGTTGTTCTTCATGTACTGGATGATTTTTTGTTGCTGCGCGGATGGCGGCTCCTTCTCCAGCTTCTTGAGCCGCAACTGCGTACAGCTGGAGGTTTGATATTTCAGAATGACCTTGTTGGCCAACGTATCGACCAGCGGGTGCTGCTGATTCTGAGCGAAGTTCTGCGCGTAGGTTCCACTGGCTACGGATAACAACAGCGGCGCAACGCAGAGACAAATGAGGCTGCGGACATGGCGGAACTGGATCATGGACTTCTCCTGATTGGGATGCATGGTTGCCGGTGCGGCAGGCAGTGACTTGCATCCTCCATGATCGCGCGAAATCTGGCAATCACTTTTTTGCGGAATGCCCGGGTAGGCGCGCCGGGACTCGAAGAAACTGGACTCGAAGAGATTGGGCTGGAAGCGACTTATGCGCGCCCGGAGAATTCGCCGTTTTCTGTCGATACTTTGACGGTTTCGCCTTCTTTAATGAAAGGGGGAACGCGGATTTCCATGCCGGTTTCGAGTTTGGCGAGCTTGGTTGCATTGCCGCTTGAAGAGTCACCGCGCGATCCCGGTTCGGCATAGGTGACCTTCAGCTCCACGTACATGGGCAGCTGCAGCCCGATGGGATTGCCGTTGTACTTGTGCAGCTGGAGCAGAGCGCCTTCGACCAGATAGTCGAGAGCATTGCCGACCCTGCCCTCGTCGAGGGTGAGCGTCTCGTAACTATCCTGGTCGAGGAAGTGCGAACCCTGGGCGTCGCTATAGAGATAGGAAGCGGGGACCAGTTGCAGGTCCGGCTCCTTGAACTTGTCACTGGCCTTGAAGGTCTTTTCAAAAACAGCGCTGTTGAGCAGATTGCGCATCTTGAGATGCACCAGGGTCTGGCCGCCGCGCGCGGTCGGGGTGGAGATGTCGGAATCGAGACAGAGGTAGGGGGTGTTTTCAAGCTCAAACAACATCTTGCGCTTGACGTTGATCGCTTCCAGCAATACGGCCATGAACTCCTCGATATGCAGGCTGGCGTGGAGATATAAGGCAGAGCGGTTGCCAGCTTCCGTTCCAGTATAAGGGGCTGGGCGGTGGTTTTGTGTGGGCCAGCGAGACGGCCCGATTGAAAGAGCCCAGGCACCAAAGACGGGACCTGGAAGATGGGACCCCAGGTGGCCCCGGAGCGCTCAATAAGTGCATTGGCGATTTAGCGCCAACTATCCTGTCAGGTGACTCTACCCTCCCAACGACGGTGGTAGAGAGTCAAAGAGAGAATTACGAACGGCATGATGATTTCGGTGACTAAGAAGATGCCTGAGTTGTTGGAAGCGTGATTGTTGTTCAGTGTCATCTGCCGAACGTGCCCGACCGCGTCGCCCAGCAGCCAGACCGCGTTTGCGATTGCTGTCGCCAACCAGAAGTCGGCCCAAAACTTCAGACACAAAACGCCTAAGACGCCAACGGTGAGGTCCGCCATCCCGACTTCGTATTCGTAAGGGCTTGTTGACCATCCTATGGACGCCGATGTCTCAACGGGACGGAAGACGTGTGCATACGCGGTGAGCACTCCCATCAGGCCAACATAGAAGAAGAGCAGATACAGGAGGTAGGTTCCGGCAATTGCCGCCCCACTGCTCCGCCGTTTGGGTGAGAATGCAAGGTGAACAGATGCGCCTACAACCGCAATGAGCGTAAAGATAACTTGAAACATGCAGCCTCCAGAGAACTCTTAATAATCACCTTGCATCAATCGACTGTCACCGCCGGATATGCTTCTACGTGACTTTTGGAGAGTGAGCCAAACGTCACATGTGTGAGGCGCTCAGATTCCACCCAAAGCCTCTTCGCAACGGTTTCATCCAGCGCGCTTTTCGGTACCCGCACAGAAGTTGGATAACCCTTCAGCTCTGCGATACCGTTCGGGCCATAATACCCGCCGGCCACTGCCTCCGGAGAAACTGCGGCATACAGCGTTGGCAGGGCCCCATGTGCCGCGTCCTGCGACAGGAAGGGCTTCATCGTTGCTATCAGTATCTTCAAGCCCGGCGGAAGATGATCCGCCTGAAGATTTGTTACCGCATATCCCGGATGTGCCGCGGTGCTGAGAATCGGCGACCCGACGGCCTTCAACCGCCGTTGCAATTCCAGCGAAAAGATCAGGTCGGCCAGCTTGGATTGCGCATACGCCTGGAACATCGGCTTATAGACGCGCTCGCTCTGCAGATTATCGAACTCAATTTTGCCCTGGTTACTTGCCGAACTCGACACCGTCACAATACGCGAGCCCGCTACTGGCTTGATGGATGGAAGCAACAGCATCGTCAAGGCAAAAGGCCCAAGATAGTTCGTGGCGAACTGACGCTCAAATCCATCCCCGGTCACTTCACGCGTCGGCAGCGCCATTACGCCCGCATTGTTGATTAGCAGGTCGAGTGACTCGCCGGGGAATCGTTTCTTCACGCGGCCTGCGAAGGCGTGGACGGAATCCAGCACGGCAAGGTCGAGTATCTCTGAATGAAGCCGTGCGTTCGGGACCTGCTCCAGAATGCGTGCGGCTGCATCGTCGGCCTTACCCTGCGTCCTCGCAGGCAAAATAAGCTCGGCGCCCTTGTGGGCCAGCGCCAGCGCCGCCTCAAACCCGATGCCGCTGTTTGCGCCAGTGATCACAGCCCTGCGCCCAGCCTGCGAGGGAATATTTTCGGTAGTCCATTTGGTCTTCATGGGTCTAGTATTGACCCAATAGTATCCTTTGGCAATAAGGCACCTTTTATTCCCGTACATACCTGGAGGTAACTAATGAAGAAATCCGAAAAGAAATCAAGATTCGGATGGGAAGACATCAGAGATTTCTGCGAGACGCTGACCGACGCCGAAGATGCGCTCACACGCGACATGGTCTCCCGCATCTCGGACAAGTGGTCGCTCTGGACCATGAGCGTGATTGCCCAATCCGGCCAGCCCAGGCGCTTCTCCCGCATCATGGACCAGGTCGACGGTATCAGCCAGAAGTCCCTGACGAAGACGCTCCGCGGACTGGAGCGCGACGGACTCGTAACTCGCGAGGTCTTTGCCGAGGTTCCCCCTCGGGTTGAATACACCATCACAGCCCTCGGGTCCGAGATGCTCGACCACGTCGCACCGCTCTGGCTGTGGGTGGCAAAGAGCGTCCAGTCTTTTCAGGACTACCGAGCCGCATTCGATCATCGCGAGCTCCGGCCGGGAACGGCAGGCCTCCCGCTTGGGAAGAACGGGACTGTCGCATCCTTGCGTGACAAGGGGTCCGCGTTATGAATCAGAATTTCGCTGCAATTATCCTCGGTGGCACTGGGCAAGTCGGTGGTGCGGCGGTCGCGGAGCTGCTGGCGATTCCGGAATGCCGGGAAGTGGTGATGGGCGGCTTTACCCCACCTGTAAATGACGAAGGTAGGGAACGCTGGCTTTCATCATTGGCAAGTCCATCTCCACAAAGTAATTCTGAACGCCGCCGGTCTTGGCCGCGTTAAAAATTCTTCTCCAATCGAGAGTGCCTTGACCCACTGGCACAATTTGCCGCGTCTTGGCCGACCAGCCTTGCACGTGCATGGAAATAAAGCGACCGGGATATCTCGTGAAGTACTCTACCGCATCGTACCCTTCGCTGATGGTGGACACCTGGAATTGGAACTTGACGTACCTGGGATCGAGAAGTTGAAACAGAAGGTCATAGGTACGCTGGCCGTCGACCTTGGTAAGTTCGAAGTCCTCGTTGTGAAGGCCCTGCACGATCCCGGCCGCCGCTGCCCGCTGACCCATCCGGTTGTATTCGTCGGCTGCGCGCTTCACGTCGTCCATGGTGGGATTCTTGGGGCCATCCAGGCTGGGCACGCACATTTGCGTCAGTCCGAGATCCTGCGCCCACGCAATCCGGCCCGCCTGATCCTGCCTGAGTTCATCGATGGAGAAGTGACTGCTGACGCATGTAAGGCCTGCATCGTGCAGGATAGCCCGAAGCTGCGCCCCGCTGAACTTGCTGAGCCCGGCGAATCCGGAGTCGGCGTAGCCCACGGGCGAGCACAACTCGATCGTCTTGAATCCGGCGGAGGTAAGCTCGCGAAGCGTGCCGCGAAAGTTGGTGGCGATCATTTCTCGCACCGGCCACGTCTGACACCCAATGGGCAAGCCAAGAGGACTGGCGTCCAGCACTTGCGTTCCCGATGCAAGCACCCCGGTTAACACGGCGCTAGCCGACGCGGTTCTGATGAATTCTCTTCTGGATACTGCCGTCATTACTGCCTCCTCGCGCGTGATCTGCGACTTCCATTTTAGAGTCTCAGGTCGGGACAGGCTCTGTGCAACGAAATAGTTACTTCCGATTCGCCGGTCACTCGACAGCAAAAGTTAGCACCTGACCGAAAAGTAGCCATCTCGGAAAAATGAGCATATTTCAACTGGCGACAACAGGCCAATGCGCTCATTGAGGTGCAATAGGGAGCATTTTTGCGTGGGCCAGCGAGACGGCAGCAGCGGTGGCCTGGAGGGTCGAACGGTTTTTGGCTACAGGGGAATACTCCTGCATGGGCCGACTCTGCTCTGCTCTGCATTTTTTTTGGCCTGACCGATCCGTTTTGATGAACGGAATCGTCTTCATGGTGTAAGGACAGAGAACAACAATTTTGAAGGAGGCCATCATGAATACGACCATAGCGGTGACCAAACAGGTCACCACCCTTATCAACGTCCTGACCGTTGAACCGGAGAATCAGCCAAAGCTCATCCAGCTTCTGCGTGACAATACTGAAAGTGTCGTCAGCGGACTGGATGGCTGGATCTCGACCAGCTTCATCGCCGCCAAGGATCAGCGTCATGTCGTCATCTACTCGCAGTGGCGCGACCTTGCCTCGGTAGAGGCGATGCGGACCAACCCCTATATGACCGCTTACTTTCCGAGGATCGCTGCGCTCGCCGCGTTCGACAGCCTCGCCGGCGACGTTGTCTACAACCACCACGCCTGATGCGCGGAGAAAGGAGAAGGAACATGCAGAAGCTGAACGGGAAACGAGTGGTCATCACCGGCGGCAGCCAGGGGCTGGGGCTCGCGATGGTCGAGGCGCTCGTCGCCTGCGGCGCGAACGTGACTGCAATTGGCCGCGATCGAGCGAATCTTGCTGCAGCCGAGCAGGCCGGTGCTGCGGTGATTGCCGGCGATGCAACCGACGCCGCGCTGATGAACAAGGTCGTCGGCGAAGAGATGCCCGACGTGCTGATCCTCAACGCTGGCGCGCGGCTGCCGATCAAGCCGATCGACGAGCAGAACTGGGACGAGTTCTCGACCGTCTGGAACACCGATGTGAAGGCAGGGCTGGTCGGCATTCAGGCCGCGCTCCGCACGCCGATGCAGCCGGGTGGCCGCGTTCTGGTCATGTCGAGCGGAGCCGCGATGGTGCTTGCGGTGCCATTCATCAAGCCCGAAGATTTGAGCCTCTCCGGAGGCTATATAGGCGCCAAACGGATGCTGTGGTTCATGGCGCACAGTGCCAACGCGGTATCGCGCGCGCGTGATCTTGGAATCCATTTTCAGGTGCTCGCGCCCATGCAGCTGATTCCCGGGACCACGCTCGGCCATCAGGTTGCGGCCGCCTGCGCGGAGTTCGAAGGCGTCAGCCTCGAGGAGCATGTCATGCGACGGTATGGCTCGATCCTGCGCCCGGCACAGATTGGAGAACAGGTGGCCGAGCTACTCGGCGATCCGCGTTATATGCAGGGCGTGGCCTACGGGTTTCGCAACGAGAGTGACATCGTGCCGCTCGACGTATGATCCAAAGAGCAATGCTATCCCGAGGAGGCGATCGTCTATGACGGAGGATGCGCGCGATCAATTCGAGCGTCTGGTGGGAGAGCTTCGTCCAAAGCTCCATCGCTACTGCGCGCGCATGACCGGCTCTACCGTCGATGGCGAGGATATTGTTCAGGACGCGCTGATGAAGGCCTTTGCCGCGCTGCCGAACGTCGGTGTCATCGACAACCCGGAAGGCTGGCTCTTCCGTATCGCTCACAACACGGCGCTCGATTTTCTCCGTCGCCGCGCGCGCGGCCCGATGATGCAGCATGATGAGGCTCTCGACATGATTGCCGCTCCGGATTCCCCCGATCAGGACCACGAGGCCGCCACGACGAGCCTGCGCACTTTCATGCGGCTTCCGGCGCTTCAGCGGAGCGCGGTCATCCTGAAGGATGTGCTTGACCACTCCCTGGAGGAGGTCGCGTCGATTACCGGCGCCAGCGAGGCCGCCGCGAAATCGGCGCTGCAGCGGGGGCGCGTCCGTTTGCGCGAGTTTGCCAGGGAACCCGCCGACGTCTCGCTGCCAACGCTGTCCGATGGAATGCGCGCCCGACTGACCACGTATGTAGAGGGGTTCAAGATCGGAGACTTCGACACCGTTCGCGCCATGCTGGCTGACGACGTCAAACTCGACCTTGTCACGAAGATGCGCAAGCAGGGAAAGAGCGAGGTCAGGGAATACTACACTGCCTATGCAGCCGCCAAACATTGGGCTTACGCGGCGGGCGTTGTCGATGGCCGGGCCGCGATGCTGGTGTACGATCGCAACGTTTCCCTTGAGACGCCTGCCTATTTTGTTGCCCTGGATTTCGATGGCGATCGCGTCGTCTCGATCCACGACTTCCTGTATGCCCGATATGCGATGGACAGTGTCGACTTGTTCCTGCTCCATCCTGCACCGCAGTCTCGGTAAAGCGCCTGCGTAAGATGTGCGGATATTCAGGGATTGCTGGTGGCATCTCTGCGCGCAGGTTAGCGAGACGACAAGACAAGCGTGGCAGCGGCCAGCAGCAGGGCGGTGGGCATGATGAGGATGCCGACGCGAAGGAAGTGACTTCCGCTGACGTCGATGTTTTCGCGGCGCAGAGCGATGAGCCAGAGGATGGTCGCCAGCGAGCCAGCCACGGAGAGATTGGGGCCGAGATTGATTCCCAGCAGGACGGCGGCGTGCATGAGCGGCGAGGCTCCCGCGGCCTGGATGGCGGCGGCTCCGATGAGGCCGACGGGCAGATTGTTGATGACGTTGGTGGAGAGGCCGATACCGAAAGCAGCGGCGACCGGGCCGGTTCCGTGCGGCCATGCCGCGACGCGATGCAAGCCGGCCACCATGAGAGGCAAGGCGCCGGCGTGGTTCAACGCATCCACCATGACAAACAATCCAGCGACCAGAGGCAGCACGCCCCAGGAGACATCGTGCAGCACGGTGAGGTTGCTGCGAAGATCGGAAGCGCTGGTGATGAGCAGGACCACGGCGGCGGCGGCGCAGGTGGCGAGGCCCAGGGGCTTGTCCAGCGCGGACATGACGAGAAGCCAGGCGGCAGCGGAGAGAATGCCGAAAGCGGCGCGGCGGCCTTTGGCGCTGAGCGGAGTGGGGCGGATGCCGTCGTCGATGGTTCCGGTGAGGTCGTGGCGGTTGTGCCAGTAGAGCAGGACAAAGGTGACGGCAAGGGCGACCATGGCAGGCAACAGGAAGGTGCGCAGCCAGACGGCCAGCGAGGGCAGATGGTTGGCGAAGACGATGAGATTGGCCGGATTGGAGATGGGCAGCACGAAGCTGGCGGCGTTGGCGACGAAGGCGCAGGCGAAGAGATAGGGGAGGGGAGACATGCGGCCTCGGCGAACGACGGCCAGCACGGCGGGCGTGAGCACGACGGCGGTCGCGTCATTGGAGAGCAGGGCGGTGACGAGAATGCCCACGCCGTAGACCAGAGAAAAGAGACGCAGGCGGGAGCCACGGGCCTGTTCCATGGCATGCTCGGCCAGCCAGTCGAAGACGCCGTGCTCGCGGGCGATGCCGGCGAGCAACATCATGCCGGTTAAAAACAGATAGACGTTGGCGCCTTCGCGCACGGAGGCGAGCGCCTGCCGCCAGGGCACAAGACGGGACAGCACGAGCAACAGAGCGCCTGCGGCGGCCCAGATATATTCCGGAATGCGGCGCGGACGAAACAGGATGAGCGCGATGACGGTGATGCTGATGAGCCAGGTGGCGGCAATGGCGAGAGAAGAAGGCATCGAATTGTGATTTTCTCAGATACAGATAGAATCCACACGTGCGGAGTGCAAAAAATCCAGATGGCAACGGGGTAGAGGCGAGCGGCGCGGGAACGGGTGCGCAGCTGGTGCGCGGCATTGGTTTGCGAGAGGCCGTGGCGCTGAACATGCTGGACATGATCGGCGTGGGGCCGTTTATCACGCTGCCGCTGGTGGTGATGGCGATGGGCGGCCCGCAGGCCATGCTGGGCTGGGTGCTGGGCGCGGTGCTGGCGGTATGCGACGGGCTGGTGTGGGCGGAGCTGGGCGCGGCGATGCCGAAGGCGGGCGGCTCGTATGAATTTCTGCGCGAGATTTATGGAGCGCGCTGGGGGCGGGCGGTTTCATTTCTGTATGTGTGGCAACTGGCGTTCAGCGCGCCGTTGTCGATTGCCTCGGGGTGCATTGGGCTGGCGCAGTATGCGGCGTATGTGTTTCCGGCGCTGCATACGCCATTGTTTGCGGGACTGGTGTTGCCGGCGTGGATGCCGCTGCAACTGGATCGCGCGGTGCTGCTGGCGGTTGCGGCGTGCTGGCTGGCGGTGATTCTGCTGCACCGGAGCATTCAGAAGACGGGACGGATTTCCGTACTGCTGTGGGTGGGCGTGATTGCGACGCTGGCGTGGATATTGTTTGCCGGGGCGACGCATTTTCATCCGGCGCTGGCATTTTCGTTTCCGGCGGGGGCGTTTCATCTGACATGGAAGTTCTTCCTGGGGCTGGGGGCGGCAACGCTGCTGGCGACCTACGATTACTGGGGCTATTACAACGTCTGCTTTCTGGGTGGGGAGATTCGCAACCCGACGCGGAATATTCCGCGGGCGATTCTGCTGTCGATTGCCTGCGTGGCCGGGCTGTACCTGGCGATGAACATCAGCGTGCTGGGAGTGATTCCGTGGCAGCAGATTGTGAGTGCGAAGAGCGCCAACCTGGGAACGTCGGTGATTGCGGTGTTCATTGCGCGGCTGTACGGAAGCACGGCGGGGCGCGCCATGGCGGTGCTGATTCTGTGGACGGCGTTTGCGTCGATCTTTTCGCTGCTGCTGGGGTATTCGCGGGTGTTTTATGCGGCGGCGGCGGATGGAAATTTCTTCGCGCGATTTGCGCGGCTGCACCCGCGGCATCGCATTCCGCATGTGGCGCTGATCTGGCTGGGCGCGGTGGCTTCGCTGGCGTGCTTTTTCCGGCTGATCGATGTGATTGCCGCGCTGGTGGTGATCCGGCTGGTGCTGCAGTTTCTGCTGCAGCAGGTGGGGTTGCTGTCGTTGCGGCGGCGCAGGCCGGAGATGTTTTCGAATTACAGGATGCGGCTGTATCCGCTGCCGGTGTGGATTGCGATTGTGGGCAGCGTGTTCATGCTGCTGTCGCGGCATGGATCGGGACGGCAACTGCTGCTGGCGGTGGGAATTGCGGCGGTGGGCGGTGGGATTTACTGGCTGCGAGCGGAATAAGCAAAGCGAACCCATGTTTCAGAAGCGAGACATGGGCACCCGCCACCCGGCGGTGTGTAGAGATGAAGTTCAATCACGTCTTGACATTCGCATATACAATGTATATACGTTCAAATGAATGGATACCGTCTTTCTGTATCAAGGACAGCGTTTTGCCTGGGACACGGAGAAGGCGGTCCTGAATCTTCTCAAACATGCAATCGCGTTTGAAAAGGCGTGTGAAGTATTTTTCGATCCATTTGTCCGCCTCGTCGATGCGAGCGACAGGGAAGAAGTGCGCGAGGCGGTTCTGGGATTGACGGAGGACATGGCGCTGCTGTTTGTCGTCCACGTGTTCCGCGAAGGGGACACGATTCGCATCATTTCAGCGAGGCTTGCCACATCCCAAGAAAGGAAAGCGTATGAAGAAGATGACTGAAAGAATCCAGAAGCGGCTCCGGAAAAATCGTGTCATGACCACCATCAGCATTCGCATTCCGGAAGACCTGATTGAGGACCTGAAAGAGGTGGCACCAGCTTTGGGATTTTCCGGCTACCAGCCGCTGATCCGCGCCTATATCGGACAAGGACTAAGGAAAGACCTGGCTCGAATGGAAAATCCGCAGTTGCAGGCACTGGCGGAAAGTCTTCGCAAACACGGGGTCGCCGACCGTGTGATTTCCGAAATTATTGCGGATGCCAAACTCAAGACTGCATAGCCGATGACTCCGCTTGCGAAAGCGCGGAAAGGGGCCTAGTCTTAGGCGCATAAGGACGACACACAGGCGCGCACCGCACGCCCGAAGCACGCCTTCTTCGAGGTGTTTTCGATGAAACGTCTGGTTGGTACAGCTCTGTTTTTTCTATTGGCTGTGTTCTGCGCATGGCACGTAAGTGGGGCGCAGGTTACGTCGAATTCCAAGTCAGCCATGCCACAAACAACCTTGCCGCAAACAGCAGTGCTGCAAGCAACCTTGCTGCAAGCAACGGGGCAGCATAACCAGGATGCCATCGTTCAGAATGGACAGGCCAAGCTCCTGGGACAGGCTAAGCTCCTGGGACAAGCCCAGCTTTGGGGACAGCAGCCGAAGCAGCCGGCGAACAAGGCCAAGAGCAAGGAAGGAATCGCGTGCTTTCCGAAGCTGCGTGCGTATACCGTCGGGATGCAGGCGGCGACGGTGGATGCTGCAAGCAGGAATGCCGATGCCGCGAGGCTGGGTTGCAATCCGGCAGGCGCTTTGCGTCTGCAGCCTGCGCCGATGACGGGCAAGATGCTGCTGATTGGGCCGACGGTGCTGCGTGCGCCCGCGATCGATCCAGCGCCCAAGCCCTGAGCAAGAGGCGAGCCGAAGAAGAAAACCGCAGCGGAGATCTGCGTCGCACGGAGAAGCCTGTTCGCTGCGTCAGCGGCATCAGCGGCGACGTAGATTCGGCAGCACATTCCAGAGACAAAGTGATATTACTCAATCGGGCGAATGCCTGAGGAGAATATCCATGCAGCCAAAGGACCTGACGGAAGAAGCAACAACGCAAAGGCTGGAGGCATTCAGCGACGGAGTGTTTGCGATTGCCATTACGCTGCTGGTGCTGGAGATCCATGTTCCCAATGCAGCGAATGTGTATGGCGCGGGCGGGGCACGGCTTGGTTCCGGATTGGGTGGCGCGCTGCTGCGCCTGTGGCCATCGTACTTTGGGTATGTGTTCAGCTTTTTGATGGTCGGTATCTTCTGGATGAACCACCATTACATCTTCAAGCTGTATAAGCGGACCGACCAGATGTTCCTATTGCTGAATGTATTGTTCCTGATGTGCATTTCCTTTTTGCCGCTGCCGACTGCCATTCTGGCCCGCTGGGTGACCGATGCGCAGCAACGAAATGTCGCCATCGTTGTATACGTTCTCGGCTTGTACCTGCCAGCCGTGATGTGGCTGCTGATGTGGCTGTACGCGACCCATCATCACCGGCTGGTGGACAAGCGTCTGGACAAAGGGTTCATCGACTATCTGACACGGACATTTGCGCTATCGAATGGGCTGTATCTGGTGGCGGTGCTGCTGGCGTTGTGGAATGGCATGGCGGCGCTGGTGTTGTGCGTGGGCCTGTCGCTGCTGTACCTGCTGCCGCTGAAGCGACCCGTCTATATGGTGGAAGAGCCGTAGACGGCAGGCGGGCAATTTTAAAAATGCAACCATACGGTTGCCATTTTTATCGGGACCATTCTAATATGCAACCAGGAGGTTGCATGATGGAAGATCGAATCGAGAAACAGATGGAACTGAAGGCCACGGTCTCCCGGGTCTGGCGCGCATTGACGGATTACCGTGAGTTTGGCGAGTGGTTTCGCGTGAAGCTGGCGGGTCCGTTTGTTGCGGGCCAGATTTCGCGCGGCCACATTACCTATCCGGGATACGAGCATCTGCAATGGGAGGCGGTCGTGCAAACGATGGAAGCGGAGCGGCTTTTCTCTTTTACCTGGCATCCGTATGCCGTCGATCCGAAGATGGATTACTCGGATGAGACGCCGACGCTTGTGGAATTCAAACTGGAAACGATACCGGGAGGCACCCTGGTCCGGCTGACGGAATCCGGCTTCGACAAGATACCGAGCGGTCGCCGCTTTGACGCGTTCCGCATGAATGAGGGCGGTTGGGCAGAGCAGATGAAAAACATCGAGAGCTATGTTGCGCGGACGTCGTAGCGTGGCGGGCAAACGGCAGGCCTATGCGCCGGTATTTGCCGCGCTGGGCGACGAGACGCGGTTATTGCTGCTGGCGCGGCTTTGTGACGGACGCCGATGTTCGATCTCGCAGCTGACCAGGGGTTCCAGACTGACGCGACAGGCGATCACCAAACACCTTCGCGTTCTGGAGAGCGCCGGAATCGTGCATGGCGTTCGTAGAGGCCGCGAGAGCGTGTTTGTCTTCGATCCGCAGGCGATGGAAGGAATCCAAGACTACCTCGACGATGTATCGAAGCAGTGGGACCGGGCGCTGTTGAGACTGAAGCGGTTCGTCGAAGCCGAGAACGAGCGGTGAGCTGCGGCGGCAGGCGATCGGAGTAGCGTGTTTTCGAATTGTGGGCGATCGGAAAACGGACCGAATATCGGCGGCTGCCGAAATCGTTTACCATTGGCTTCGTTGAGGAAGCCATGCAAGCATTGCAACTTACGGAATATCGCAAACTGCGGCTGGTCGAGTTGCCGATGCCCCAGCCAGGACCTGAGGATGTGTTGATTCACATTGCTGCGTGCGGCATTTGCGGCAGCGATGTGCATGGCTATGACGGCTCGACGGGGCGAAGGATTCCGCCGCTGGTGATGGGACATGAAGCAGCGGGCGTGATTGCCGCGGTGGGCGCGAAGGTGCGGAATTTTTCCGTGGGCGAGCGCGCGACATTCGACTCGACAATTTCCTGCGGCGTATGCCGGTTCTGCGCGGCGGGCCAGATCAACCTGTGCGACAACCGCGAAGTGGTGGGTGTTTCCTGTGGCGAGTATCGCCGCAACGGGGCGTTTGCGGAATATATTGCAGTGCCCGCGCGCATTGTGTACCGGCTGCCGGACACGCTGGGATTTGCCGAGGCCGCGATGATTGAAGCGGTGTCTGTGGCGCTGCATGCGGTGCAGCTGACGGAATTGCAGGCGGGACAGACGGTGGTGGTGGTGGGCGCGGGCATGATCGGGCTGCTGATTCTGCAGGCGCTGCGCGCATCCGGCTGCGAGCGGGTGATGGTGACCGACCTGGATGTGGGACGTTTGCAGATGGCCGAGAGGCTGGGCGCGAGCCAGACCTTGCTTGCAGGCGATGGGGAAGCGGGCAAGGGGAATGTGGTGGAAGAGATTCGCGCGCTGACCGGCGGCGATGGCGCCGATGTTGTGCTGGAAGCGGTGGGAAGTGCGGCGACGGTGCGCGCGGCGATTGCGATGGTGCGCAAGGGCGGTGCGGTGACGCTGGTGGGAAATATTGCGCCGGAGATTCCGCTGCCGTTGCAGAGCGTGGTGTCGCGACAGATTCGCTTGCAGGGGTCCTGCGCGTCGTCGGGAGAATATCCTGCGGCGATTGAATTGATGGGGCGTGGGGCGATCGATGTGACGCCGATGCTGACGGCGGTCGCTCCGTTGAGTGAGGGCGCGGCGTGGTTTGAGCGCCTGTATGCGCGTGAAGCGAACCTGATGAAAGTGGTGCTGACGCCGGAGTCGATGGCATGAGCGGGCCGGTTCCCGCAGCACAGATGTTCGACTTGACGGGGCGCGTGGCGCTGGTGACGGGAACCAGCCGCGGACTGGGGCAGTATTTTGCGCGGGCGCTGGCGAAGGCGGGAGCGGACTTGATCCTGACCAGCCGGAAGAAGGAGACGCTGGCGGATTTTGCCGAGGAGATGCAGGCGCTGGGGCGACGCGTGGCCTGCGTGGAGCTGGACGTGCGCGATGCGGTGAGCATTGTGCACATGGCGGAGGAGGCGCAGGCGGCCTTCGGGCGCATCGACATTCTAGTGAACAATGCCGGATGCAATGTGCGCAAACCGGCGCTGGACGTGACGTGGGAGGATTGGAATTTAATTCTGGATACGAACCTGCGCGGCAGCTTTTTTGTTGCGCAGGCGATTGCACCGGGCATGATTGCGCGCGGGTATGGGCGCATCGTGAATATTGGTTCGGTGACGAGTGTTTCGGGCAGCGCGGGGCTGGCGCCGTATACGGCGAGCCGCGGAGGGATTCGCCAGTTGACGATGAGCCTGGCCGATGAGTGGGGAAGGCACGGCATCACGGTGAACTGCCTGGCGCCGGGATGGTTTCGCACGGAGCAGAACCAGGCGCTGTACGAGGATGCGGAGTGGGTGGAGTATCTGAGCGACCGGATTCCGCTGAAGCGACCCGGCGCGCCGCACGATCTGGATGGCGCGGTGGTGTTTCTGGCTTCGGAGGAGAGCCGCTACGTGACCGGGCAGACGCTGCTGGTGGACGGCGGTATTTCGACAGGCGCGACACGGGCGCTGCCCAAAAGAAATCAAGAGAAGAAGGAGAAGAAGACAACATGAAACTTTGCGGATGGAACAATCTTCGTGGACGCCTGGTTGGCGCCGTGATGGTGGCGGGCATGGTGTGCTGTTCTCTGGCGGCGCAACAGTCGAAGCTGCGCAAGAAGCATTTTCAGGCAGCGGAGCCGTTGACGGTTTACTTTATCGACGTGGAAGGCGGCCAGTCGACGCTGTTCGTGACGCCGGAGCACCAGTCGCTGCTGATCGACACGGGATGGCCGGACAATGCAGGCCGCGACGCCGATCGCATTGTTGCGGTGGCCAAACTGGCGGACCTGGACCATATCGATTTCGTGTTGCTGACGCATTACCATACGGACCATACAGGCGGAGTGCCGCAACTGGTGGCGCGGATTCCTGTAGTGGAGTTTATCGACCACGGGCCGCTGCGTGAGACCAACGATCCGGCGACGGTGAAGGCGTACGCTGCCTATGAACTGATGCTGGAGCAGAGCCACACAAAACACATTCTGGCGACGGTTGGCATGAAGCTGCCGCTGTATGGGCTGACGGCGACGGTGGTGAGCGCGGATGGAAATCTTCTGGATGCGCCGATGCCGGGCGCGGGCGAGGCGAATGCTTATTGCAAGGTTTCCGCGCAGCGGCCTGCCGACCAGACGGAAAATGCGCGCTCGGTGGGAACGGTGTTTCAGTATGGCAAGCTGCGGCTGATCGATCTGGGCGACCTGACGTGGGACAAGGAAATGCAGTTGATGTGCCCGAACAACAAGCTGGGCAAGGTGGATGTGTATATCGTGTCGCATCACGGATGGGACCAAAGCGGCAGCCCGGCGTTTGTGGATGGCATTGCGCCGCGCATTGCCGTGATGGACAACGGAGAGAACAAGGGCGGTTCGCCATCGACGTGGGAGATTATTGAGAAATCTCCGCGGCTGAAGAATTTGTGGCAACTGCATTACTCGGCGGAGGGTGGCGCGACGCACAATGTGGCCACGCAGTACATTGCCAATCCAAAGGGCACGCACATGGGCTATTACCTGAAGCTGACGGCGTGGCCCAATGGGCGGCTGGTGATGTACAACCCGCGCACCAGGCAGAGCACGGTGTATCCGGCGCCGTAAGGCGAGCGCAACATAGCAGGAGGCAGACGATGGATGCCGATGAGGTTCGCGAAAATCTGTTGAAGCTGCCGCACGTGGAAGAGACGATGCAGTGGGGCGCGAATCTGGTCTTCTGGGTGGGCGACAAGGCCATCGGCGGGAAGATGTTTGCACTCGTGAACCTGGATGAAGATGGGCGAGCGGTTCTTTCCTTTCACGCAGGGCTGGAGCGGTATGCGGAGCTGCTGGAAAACGAGGGTGTGATTCCGGCGCCGTATATGGCGCGCATCTATTGGGTGGCACTGGAGCGTTGGGACGCGCTGCCGCGACGCGTGTTGCTGGAGCTGCTGGCGCGAGCGCGCGAACTGGTGTATGCGAAGTTGCCTAAGCGGACGAAAGATGCGCTGGCCATGCCTGCGACCCAGCGAAAGAAACTGATTGCCGAGAAAAGAAAACTGCTGGCCAGTCGCACGAAGGAACGATAAGCTCGGATGGAGTATTCGTTGCCGCGCAGTCCAATATCAAAAACTGAAGGCACGATGAGGTTCGGCGATGCGTCTATGGGGATGGTTTGCTTTCGCTCTGCTGTTGCCGGTTGCGGCGTTTACACAAACGGCGGACGGCACGCATCCTGTTAAGGTTGCAAAAGCAGCGACGAACACGACTATGACGGGCACGGCTATGACAGACACGGCTGCGACGTACACGCCGACATATACGAAGGATGGGCAACTGATCTTTCCAGCGAAGTATCGGGAGTGGATCTATCTGACCTCCGGCATCGACATGAGCTACGCCGTGAAGGCAGGCGCGGCGGACGAATCCATGTTCGACAACGTATTTGTGAATCCCGCGGCGTACCGGAGCTTTTTGCAGACAGGCACCTGGCCGGACAAAACGGTGCTGGTGCTGGAGGTGCGCGGCGCGGAGAGCAAAGGGTCCATCAACCAGCGCGGGCATTACCAGGGCACGGACATGATGGGGATGGAAGTGCACGTGCGCGATGCTGCGCGGTTTCCGGACAAGTGGGCGTTTTTCGATTTCGAGAATACGGTGAGCGGAAAGCAGATTGCGCGGTCCGCGACCTGCTATCGCTGCCATGAACAGCACGGCGCGGTGGACACAACCTTTGTGCAGTTCTATCCGACGCTGCTGGAGATTGCCAAGAAGAAGGGCACGTATCGGGCCGATCATCCGTAACAGGCCGATCATCGGCAATACGGTGCGCGCTCGCCGCGCCTGCGACAATACAGAGAGATGATGGAATCCGCGGACGATCCAAAGCAAACGTATGCGCGACGCCTGGCAATGCTGCGCGCCGTGCAAGCCGAGCGCATGCGCCGGGACAAAACCCTGGGCTTTGCCAAACTGGTGTTGTTTCTGGCGCTGATTGTTCTGTGCGGTTGGCTGGCGAAGTTCGATCCTACCTATTTATTTTTTGCGCTGATTCCTGTGCTGGCGCTGGTCTTCCTGATCGTTCTGCATGAGCGGGTGCTGCGGTCGCTGCGGCAATGCAACCGCGTGATCGCTTTGTACGAACGCGGCATGGCGCGGCTGGAAGATCGCTGGGCCGGGAGCGGGGAGACGGGCGAGGTGTTTCTCGCGGAAGCGCATCCGTACGCGCGCGATCTGGATATTTTTGGACCGGGCAGTGTGTTTCAACTGCTGTGTACAGTGCGCACGCGGACCGGCGAGCAGACGCTGGCCGACTGGCTGTTGTTTGCGGCGCCGCAGACGGAGATCCGCGCACGCCAGGCAGCAGTGGAGGAGTTGCGCACGCGGCTGCAACTGCGCGAAGACCTGGCGACGACGGGCGAAGATGTTCGCGCGGGAGTGCATCCGGAGGCGCTGGCGGCGTGGGGCGAAGACGCGGCCATGATGAAGCCCGGAGGGCTGCGCGTGGTGACGATGGTGCTGGCCGTGCTGTGGCTGGCGAGCGGAGTGCTGTGGGCGTGGAAAGGTCAGTCGATCTTTTTTTTCGCGATGTGCATCGTGAATTTGACGGTGACGGGATGGCTGCATAAACGAGTGCAGTCCGCCGCTGCTGGAGTGGAGAGCGCGGCGCACGATCTGGAATTGCTGGCGAAGATATTGGCCTGCATGGAGCGGGAAAAATTCTCGACGGAAAAGCTGCTGGGGTTGCAGGCGCAATTGCGGACCGAAGGCGAGACCGCGGCATCCGGTGTAACGGCATCGCGGGCGATTGGCCGGTTGAGCCGTGCCATGCAGTGGCTGGAGTCGGCTGACAATATATTTGTAAGAATCCTGAACCCGTTTGTATTCTGGACCGCGCAATGCGCCTTCGTGATGGAGACGTGGAGGATGCGATACGGCGCGGGGATTCGGGGATGGCTGGCGGCGGTGGGCGAAATGGAAGCCCTGTCGGCGCTGGCCGTGTATGGGTATGAGCATCCGGAATATATTTTTCCAGAATTTGTTGCCGAGGGACCACGCCTGGAGGCAACGGACTTTGCGCATCCGCTGATGCCGCGGGACAGGGCGGTTGCGAACGATCTCGACTTAAACAGCGAACTGCAACTGCTGATGATCAGCGGGCCGAACATGGCGGGAAAAAGCACGTTTATTCGCGGAGTGGGCGTGAATGTGGTGCTGGCGCAATGCGGTGCGCCGGTGCGGGCGAAGCAGTTTGTGCTTTCGAGCCTGGCGGTGACGGCATCGATTTGCGTGCTCGATTCTCTGCAGGGAGGCATCTCGCGATTTTATGCGGAGATTCGCCGCCTGAAACAGATCAGCGATCTGGCCGAGGGGCCGACGCATGTTCTGTTCCTGCTGGATGAGCTGCTGTCAGGGACGAACTCGCACGACCGGCAACTGGGAACGGAGTTGATGGTGAAGGGCCTGGTGCAGCATGGCGCGATTGGATTGGTGACGACGCACGATCTGGCATTGACGGAGATTGCCAGCGCGATGGGAGGCCATGCGGCCAATGTTCATTTTGCGGATCGCTTTGAAGAGGGCGAGCTGCGCTTCGATTACAAGCTGCATCCGGGGATTGTGCAGACCAGCAATGCGCTGCAGCTGATGCGGTCGATTGGATTGAAGGTCTAAAACGGGTGGGCTGAAGGTCTAAAACTGGTGGACTGAAGGTCTAAAGCACGGGCGTGGGCACGCGTTCGATTCTGCCCAGCAGCAATACGTAACCGGCGATGCCGACCAGCAATACAAAACCGGCCACCAGGAAGGCGGCGGCGAAGCCGTGCGTCCAGGCGGTGAGATAGCCGGTAATGACCGGAGCGGAAATCGCAGACGCCTGATTGGCAAAATTGAGGATGCCGCCGACGCGTCCTGTGCTGTTGGGCGGAGCGAGCAGAGCGGGGATCGACCAGCCGACCGGGGCCGCTACCGAAAGACCTCCCAAGCCGATGGAGAATGCGAGCAACACCAGCGCAGGGCTGTGCGTGAGTGCGGGACCGACGATGCCCAGGCCGCAAACCATACCCAGCACCAGCGTGGTTTGACGGACGCGTGAGGAATCGTGCCCGCGCCGGATGAGGGCATCGACCAGCCAACCACCCAGGAGAAGCTCGACGGTTCCTGCAAAGAACCAGGGAATACTGGCGGCCAGCACGGCGTGCACGGCAGTCATGTGCAGGCCGGTGGCGAGATAGCTGGGTAGCCAGGTGAGCATGAGATAGAAGCTGTAGTTGTAGGCGGCAAAGCCGATGCAGAGGCCCAGGATTTTTTTCTGGCGCATCAGATAGCCGAGGGAAGCCGAAGCGGCTTGCTCCTTTGCTTCCGCGTGCGGCAGGTCCGCTTCAATATAGGCGCGTTCGCTGGCGGAGAGATGCGGGTCGTCCGCCGGATTGCGATAGAGCAGAAAAAACAGCAGGAAGAATACGAGGCTGATCGCGCCGGTAAAGACAAAAGTGAAGCGCCAGCCGAAGTGCAACAACAGCAGGCCCATCACGGGTACTCCAATGGCCGGGCTGAACTTGGCAGCGCCGTCGAACATGGCGGTGGGCAGGCTGCGCTCATGCTCGGGGAACCATTCGCCGACCGCCTTGGCGTTGAGCGGGAAGGTGGAGGCTTCGCCGACGCCCAGCACCAGGCGGGAGAGGAACAGACTGACGGTGCCGATGGCGGCAGCTCCGGCGAAGCAGGCGGCGCTCCACAGAAAAGCGCTGGCGACCCCGACGCGGCGCAGACCGAACTTGTCCAGCAGAACGCCGGAGGGTAGCTGCAACAGGGCATAGGTCCAGCTATAAGCGCCCAGCAGATAGCCATACGTGACGGTCGAAATGCCAAAGCTGTGGTGCAGGGCCTGTTGGGCCACGGAGATATTCACGCGGTCCAGATAATTGATCAAGACGCCCAGGCCGAGGAGCCACGCAATGCCCCAACGGCGATGCGTTGCGGGTGGTCCGAGCGGAGCTGCGAGGGCTTCGGGATTCATGCGGTAGGTATGGCGACGGTACGGGACGCAGGTATGCTGCGGCAGAAACTAGAAGTCACAAATTTTCCTAAATGGAACTCTCATAAACACTACAACAAGCGTGAGCGATTTGGGACGCACGGGAAAGCGAATTGTTTTCTGCTGGAGCCTGCTGTGCTTTTGCTTTCGTCGGCCATAGCGAGCGCTTTCGTGATGTGATGATGGCAGGGACGTGCGATCAATCGGAAACATTGACTGAAAACAAGGAGGAAGTATGAAGCTCTGGATGAAAATTGTCACGGCCGTGACGGGGCTGTTGGTCGTGGTGTTGATCGCGCTGTCCGTCCTGGTGAATGCGAATACGTTTCATCCCATGCTGGAGACGCAGTTGACGACGGCCCTGGGGCGACAGGTGAAGCTGGGGAAGCTGAGCTTCTCGGTTTTTTCCGGGAGCCTGGTGGCCAGCGATCTGAGCATTGCCGACGATCCCGGTTACAGCACGACCGCGTTTCTGACCGCGAAGGAGTTGCGCATTGGCGTGGAGATGAAGCCGTTGATTTTCTCGCGGCAATTGCGCGTGCGCAGCTTTGAGGTGGAGTCGCCACAGATCCACCTGGTGCGGGGCGCCAACGGGAGCTGGAACTTTTCCAGCATCGGGCACAATGCGGCGGCGCAGCAGAATGCGCAGAAGGAGTCGGCATTTCCCGACCTGACGGTGGGGTTGATCGCCATCAAGGATGGCCGCGCGGTGGTGGAAAGCCTGCCTCCGCTGGGACAGCCGCGCGTGTATCAGCACGTGAATCTGACGGTGAACGATTTTGCGTTTACGAAGCAGTTTCCGTTTGCGCTGAGCGCGAGCCTGCCGGGCGACGGCACGGTGGCGGTGACGGGGAAGGCGGGGCCGATCAACAGCCAGGACGCCGCGCTGACGGCGCTGGATGCGCAGATATCGATGAAGCATCTGGACCCGGTGGCGGCAGGATTTCTTGATCCGGAGGCAGGTGTGTCGATGCTGGCGGACATCGATGCGCATGCGACCTCCGATGGACAGACGCTGACGAGCAGCGGGACGGTGCATGCAGGACAACTGCAGTTGCGGAAGGGAGCCACACCGGTTCCCAAGCCGGTGGACCTGACCTACAACGCAACCTACAGTCTGAAGGACAACAGCGGCCAGGTGCAGGATCTGGCGATGAAGATCGGCAACGTGACGGCCCATGTGAGCGGCACTTACCAACTGGTTCCACCGACACCGGTGGTGAATCTGAAGCTGGCGGGAGAGAGCCTGCCGATCGACGAACTGCAGGCGCTGATGTCCGCGGCAGGGGTGACGCTGCCGAATAAATCGGTGCTGAAGGGAGGAACACTGACGCTCAATCTGACGATTACCGGTCCTGCGAACAACCTGGTGATTGCCGGACCGCTGCAGGTGAACAATACCCAGCTGGTGGGCTTTGACATTGGCAAGAGGGTGGCCGGAGTTGCCGCCATGGGCGGGATAAAGACGGGCGACATGACGAGCATCCAGACGCTGCGGACGAATGTGCGGCTGAGCAATGCCGGAGTGAAGACGGACAACATTTATGCGTTGATGCCGGCGGTGGGGGAGATTACGGGCAGCGGTACGGTGTCGCCGAGCGGTGCGCTGGCGTTCCAGCTGATCGTGAAGGTGACGACGGCGCGCGGGATCGGCAAGGCGGGCGTGAAGCTGATGACGGCGCTGAACCGGTTTGCCGGGAGAGGTGCAACGAAGGTGGTGCAGCAGGGTGTGCCTATGACGGTGAGCGGAACGGCGAACAACCCGGTGATTACCGCGGATGTGAGAGGAGCATTGCGGCGGAGCGCGGCGAGTATCTTTCAAAGGAAATGACGGGACAAAGGAAATGATGGGAGCTGCGCGCAGGGAGATAATTTCTCTTCCATCACGCTGCCTATTTGGTCTAGGCTACGGGCACACACATGCTGAAACATCTTGCTGGCCTGGTTCTGGTGTTTGCTGCCGTTACTGTCTCGTGGGCCTCGTCTGCCGACCGATGGGTAGAAGTGCGCAGTCCGCACTTTGTCGTATTGACGAATTCAAATGAACAAGAAGCTCGTCAGGTCGCGGGTCAATTCGAGCGGATGCGCTCGGTCTTTCACATGCTTTTTCCTGCCGCAAGCGATGCTGCCGACTCGCCGCTCATTGTCCTGGTCTTTAAAAACGAGAAAAGTTTTCTGGCCCTCGCGCCTGAAGGTGAATTGCATAAACAGGAATTTAATTTTGCCAGTGTTTTTCTGGGCACTCCAGACAAGGACTACGTTCTGCTTTGGCTGGGCTTTCCAGTCAACCACCCCTTGTTGACCATCTATCACCCTTGGGAGATGGTCTATCACGACTACACCTTTTACATGCTGCGCAATGTAGACGCGTGGCTGCCGCTCTGGCTCAAGGACGGGTTGGGAGAGTTCTACGCGAATACCGACATCCGTGACAAGTATGCGGTGCTCGGTGAAACCAGCGAGGGCGAAATCAATTTTCTTCGCCATAATCGTTTGCTTCCAGTGACAACGCTTCTTCAGTCAGATAGTTCGTCGCCTTCCGCTGTCAACAAGAAAACAGGCTCCGTCTTTTATGCGGAATCCTGGGCGCTGACGCATTACCTGATGCTCCATGACAGCGAGAAGAAGACGCAACAGATTCAGGAATATGTTCGACTGCTCCTGCAGCACAAAGATTCAATCACTGCGGCACAAGAGGCTTTCGGGGACCTGACAAAACTTCAACAAGCATTACATAAATATGTAGAACAGAGCAGATTTAAGGCGTACAGGCTGAATACTGCTGACGTCGTGGATGAGGCTTCGTTCCAGGTACGATCTGTCCCGACGCCCGAAGCGGATGCGATCCGCGCCGATGTTCTTGTGAATGCCAGACGCACCCAGGATGCGCAGGCGCTGCTGGACAATGTCTTGCAGGAGGACCCAAAGAATGTTCTGGCCCATGAGACGATGGGCGCTTTGAAGTTCCGCGAGGGCGATATTGCCGGCGCGAAACAGTGGTATGGCGAAGCCATCCAATTGGGATCTGACAGCTACCTGGCGCACTATTACTATGCACGCACGTGCATGCAGGCCGGCGACAAGGGAGAGGATGGCGCGATCGAATCCAATCTGCGCGCCGCCATCAAGCTCAATCCGAACTTTGCCCCATCGTATGACACGCTGGCCAGTTTCTACGCTTCAAGACATGAGAAGCTCAACGAAGCTTACATGTTGAATCTTGAGGCGGTTCAGCTCGAACCATATAACCTGAATTACCGCATCAACGCGGCGGACGTTCTCGCGGAGAACCAGAAGTTCGATAGTGCGCTGAGCGTGCTGAAGTTCGCAGCCGAGGTAGCCAAGACTCCGGCTGAGATCGATTTGGTGCAGAGCCACATCCGCCACATCGAGGAATATAAGGCCAAGCACGCTCCCATACAAAGCGCAAATAGCCCCGACACAAAGCGCTAGCAGCCCCGTACAAATCGCACACAGCGAAGCCGCGGTGCGGACGACGGTCCTGACAAGGATGAACGGAAAAATGGTTGCCACCCCTGCCACGGCATCGTCCACAGGGCCAAAATATCCTACGGAAGCGCCAACCGGGTTGCATCACACGGTTCGAGGCATCCTTCGCAGCGTGCAATGCTTCTATCCGTCGGTTCTTACGCTCAGCGTCGAGCAAGCGGGAAAAACTGTTGCTCTCTACAGCAACGACTACTTCCATATTGATTTTTCCACCGTCAGTACCACGCCCAGCGGCGATATCCATCCCTGCAGCGGGATCGAAGGCAGGCAGGCGCGCGTGGTGTATGCGGAGGTTTCCGACAAGACGATTGCCGGGCAGATTCTTTCGATTGAACTGAGCAAGTAGCCAATTGTATGGAGGTAGGGGGAGATCGACCCGGACTGTATGGAAACGGCTATGCTGCTGTTCGACTACCGCGAGGTTTGATGGGACGCGGAGCGCAGATCTGGGCGCTAGCTCTCCCCTTGTGCTACCTGCGTCCGTTGGTGTGTGCTAGATTTTCTCCATCCCATGAAATGGTTCGCAATACTCGCTGTGCTGTTGGCCGTCACTAACTCGGCCTCCGTGCCTGAAGTATGGAATTGGCACGATAAGGTTTTGTGGGGAGCCAGTCTGACTCTCGCCATAGCCGGAATTTTCGGCATTTGGGTTGCTATCTGTACGCTTAAAAAAGTTGAGCGCCAAACAAAATCTGGCGAGAAGGCTGCAAATGCTGCCCTCCTGAACGCCCAAGCTGTGATGAACGCCGAAAGGGCATGGATAACAGCGAACATCCATCAACCGAGTCGCGAAGACATGAGGATAAGGGAGAAAGCAGAGAATTGGGGTTTGGGTATTGGGCTCATTTTTAAAAATCTTGGAGCAACTCCCGCAAAGGTCGTTAGCAGCTATGTACTTGCTGTGATGGCTGACAGCATTGATCCGGATGCTCGCCCAATTGCTCCAAAGTTACCGCTCGATCCCGACTACACCGTCAAGCGGGGTAGTGCCGTGATTGTCGGTCCTGGAGTCGTGTGGATGCCGAGACAGAAGTTCGATTTTCTCTGTACGCTCCCCAAGGCTTTTTTCCTCGAAGGAAACTTATCGAAATGGGAAATATCTGAGAAGGCCCTTTGCATATACGGGTACATTGAGTACAGTGATGTTTTTAAGAGAAGACACACTACCCGATTTTGTTTTACTTACCTCCCTATCAGATCAGAATGGCCCATGGTCAATGAGGCGAGCGGGGAACTCTTCTTCCCTGCTGCATTCTGTCCCAGTGGCCCAGAGTCCTATAACGACGCAACCTAATAGGCACGTCGGGACAGGTGAGTGCCCAACTTAGGACACTACCTTTGATAGGGTTTGCTTGCGCGGGGGGTGGGAATCCTGCGATACTAGATTGCTGGAGCCTATACGCACCTGCATGCGCGGTGAGCGTAACCAACCTCCGCTTCTCCTTAGAAAGGAACTACATCTGTGTTAATGATTCGTCTGGCGCGCGTTGGGGCGCGTAAAAAGCCCTACTACCGCGTGGTAGTGATTGAAAAGGACCGCGCCCGCAATGGCCGTTCGCTGGAGGTGGTGGGCACCTATAACCCACGCACCGATCCCGCCACCCTGGACCTGAAGAAGGAACGCATCGAGCACTGGACGTCCAAGGGTGCGCAGGTTTCCGACAGAGTGCGGAAACTGCTGGCCAAGACGCCAGCCAAGGCACCGGCAGAGACGCCGGTGGCTGCAGCGGCAACCGCCTAAGCCCACAACCTCAAAAAACTACCTGCAATGTACGGCGTGGTGGAAGGGAAATCCCTTTTATTGCGCCGTTTTCGTTTTCGGCTGCAACTTCCTGACCGATTCAGGGTCATAGTTGGCGGCAGGGGGGAACCCTGCGTGGAATTCCTGCGTTATGGATGCGGTAGTAACCTATAGAGGTTACTTTTAGGTAAACCATTCTTTGCATGACAGAGAGTGCAGTTTTCGGTATAAACACTGGTACGCTTTCCCAGATTCTAGTGAGGCTACGGATGTCGAACGACCCGATGGATCCTTCTCCGAACGACTTAATTGCAGAGATCGCGCGCGCCCTGGTGGATGTGCCCGATCAAGTTGAAGTCTCATCTGTTGCCAGTGAAGCAGCGACCGTATTGCGTCTTCGGGTAGCGCCCGAGGATGTAGGCAAGGTGATCGGCAAGCAGGGGCGCACGGCGCGCTCGCTGCGGACGATCCTGGGCGCTGTGAGCATGAAGCTGCATCACCGATACACCCTGGAGATTCTGGAAGAGAGCAAGGGTGAGGGCGGCGGGATGCATCACGGCAAATAAGCTGTGCCCGGCTTGGCGCTGCCCGGCCCGGACGTAGGACAATACGTCTGTGCCCTCAACGAACAACTGGATTCGCATCGCGCACCTACTGCGCCCGCAAGGGCGGCGCGGAGAAGTGCTTGCCGAGATTCTGACAGATTTCCCCGAACGCTTTGCGCAGGCACCGGCAGCATTCCTGATGCGCGGCGAGCGTGCCGAACCCCAGCCCATTACGGTTGAAAGCCATTGGCTGCACAAGGGACGCATTGTGCTGAAGTTCAAGGGCGTCGATTCCATCTCTGAAGCAGAGGCGTTGCGCGGGCTGGATGTGGTGATTCCGCGAGACGAGCGCGTGCCGCTGACGGATGGAGCTGTCTACATTGACGACCTGATTGGCTGCGCGCTGGTGGATACGAACCAGCCGGGAGGGCCGGTGGTGGGAACGGTCCGCGATGTGGAGCCGCAGCCGGAGGCGGTGGACCTGCTGGTGGTGGCCGGAGCCGATGGCAGAGAACATCTGGTTCCTTTTGCGAAGGCGTACCTGGTGCGGATGGATGTGGCGGCGCGACGGATCGAGATGGCGATTCCGGCGGGATTGCTGGCGGTGAATGCTCCTTTGACGCCGGAAGAGCAGGCGACGATGGGTGCGGAAGAAGAGCTGGAGTAGGGGGCGCGCGGGGATTCTTATGTTCCACGCCAGCCGCACAGTACGCGGCGCAGATGAGGCACCTGCAGGGCGGCATCCGTTCGGCAGCATCCGTTCGGCTTCGGCCGCTTTGCATAGAATCTATAGAGACAGGAGGGACGAACGATGGCACGGACGGAATCGACAATGCTGGCGTTGGGCACGCAGGCCCCGGATTTTTCTTTGCTGGATGTTGTGACAGGCAAGACGGTGACGCTGGCGCAGGTGGCGGGCAAGCGCGGGCTGCTGGTGATGTTTATCTGCACGCACTGTCCGTTTGTGAAGCATGTGGAGCAGCAGCTGGCGCAACTGGGGCGGGACTACGCGGGAAAAGAGATCGGCATGGTTGCCATCAGCAGCAACGATGCGGTGGAGTATCCGGAAGACGGGCCGGATGGGCTGCGCGCGCAGGCGAAGAAGGTTGGCTTTAACTTTCCGTATCTATATGACGAGACGCAGCAGGTAGCGCAGAGTTACCAGGCGGTGTGCACGCCGGACTTTTTCCTGTTCGATGCGCAGCGGCGGCTGGTGTATCGCGGGCAAATGGATGGGAGCCGTCCGGGCAATGATGTTCCCGTGGATGGGCGCGATCTGCGCGCGGCGATGGATGCGTTGCTGGCGGGAAAACCGGCGGCGGCGGAACAGCGGCCCAGCGTGGGGTGCAACATTAAATGGAAGCAGACGGCGTAGGCCACGCTCACATTGTTTTGAATCTGGATTGTTTTGAAGCTGGATCCTTTTGACCACACCCATGCGCTTTGACATCATCACGATTTTTCCGGAGTTCTTTACCGGGCCGTTCGGCTGCGGGGTGCTGCGGCGCGCGCTGGATGCGGGCTTGCTGCAGATTGAGTGTCACCAGCTGCGCGCATTTACGGAAGACAAGCATCAGACGGTGGATGATCGGCCGTTCGGCGGCGGCGAGGGCATGGTGCTGAAACCGGAGCCGATGTTTCGCGCGGTGGAGTCGCTGGGTATGGCGGAGAAGGCGGCGCGCGATACGACGCGGGAGCGCGTGGTGCTGTTGTCGGCGCAGGGCAAGCCGTTTACGCAGGCCGTGGCGCGGGAGATGGCGACGCTGGAGCGGGTGGTACTGTTGTGCGGGCGATACGAGGGCGTGGATGAGCGGGTGAACGACCTGGTGGCGGACATGGAGCTGTCGATCGGCGATTATGTTTTGTCCGGCGGGGAGCTGGCGGCGGCGATTGTGGTGGATGCGGTGATGCGTTTGCTGCCCGGGGTGCTGGGCAATGAGGACTCGGCGCGCTTTGAGAGCTTTGGCGCGGAGAGAATGATGGCGGCTGCGGGCGCGGAGGCGAATGCTGCGCCGCAATCGACATGCGATTCGGGCGGGCTGCTGGATTATCCGCACTACACGCGACCGGCGGAGTTTCGCGGAGAAGTGGTGCCGGCGGTGCTGAGCTCTGGAAATCATGAACAGATAC
The DNA here is from genome assembly GCA_036267255.1 of Acidobacteriaceae bacterium. Lineage (GTDB taxonomy): Bacteria > Acidobacteriota > Terriglobia > Terriglobales > Acidobacteriaceae > DATAWK01. The sequence continues at coordinate 63,700 of DATAWK010000053.1, forward strand.
GGCGCTGGCGCAGGCGGAAATCACTGGAGAAGACGTTGCGGAACAGGCCGGATTTGCTGGCGAGCTCGCCATTGAGCAAGGAGGACCGGGCGTTGCTGCGGGAGATTGAGGAGACGCGGAAGGTCAATTCCGTGTAAACTGAACTTTTGACCAAAGTAGAAGGAAAGAGCTATGTCTATTCATCCAATAATGCAGCGTCTGGCGGCCAAACTGGAGCGCACGGACCTGCCGAAGTTTGCACCGGGCGACACCGTTCGGGTGCAGGTAAAGATTAAAGAAGGCGAAAAAGAACGCCTGCAGGCCTTTGAAGGCGTCGTGATCGCGTACAAGCGCGGGCCGCAGGGCAGCTTTACGGTGCGCAAGATGAGCTTTGGCCAAGGCGTCGAGCGCATCTTCCCGTTCAACAGCAAGGTGGTCGAGAAGGTGGAAAAGCTCCGCTCGGCACGCGTGCGCCGCTCGAAGCTGTTTTATCTGCGCGAACTGCGCGGCAAGGCTGCTCGTCTGCGCGAAGTGGAAAAGTAGAGTTCCGGCAGCGCGTTCCGCGTTGCATTCGCAGAAACAGAAACGGGCAGTTACATTAACAATGGAAGGCCGTATTCCCTTTGCGGGGAGTGCGGTCTTTTTCTTTGGCGGCAGGCGGGTTGGAGGGCGGTACGGCGCAGGGTTACACTCGCTGTAACGTGCGGAAGATTCCTGAAAATCACTTGCAGTTGGTGAGCCGAGACGAGACGGAGAAGCCACTATCTGCGCAGGCGGAGAAGATGCGGCGGTTGCGGGCGCTGATCTGCAGCAACAAGCATGAACGCGCAGCGCGGAAGCTGGGAGCGGCTGCCATTGCAGGCGTGGATGAAGTGGGCCGAGGGTGTTTGTTCGGGCCGGTGGTTGCGGCGGCGGTGATCCTGCCGGCAAAGGTGCGGCTGCCGGGCGTGCGCGACTCCAAACAATTGGTACGCGAAGAGCGAGAGCGGCTGGATGGGGAGATTCGCCGCGTGGCGGTCGCGATTGCGATTGGATATGCCGATGCGGCGACGATCGACGCTATCAATATTCGCCGGGCCTCGCACCAGGCGATGCTGCAGGCGATTGCGCAACTGACGCCGCAGCCGGATTACCTGCTGATCGATGCGGAACGGCTGGATACGCCGTGCAGGCAGGAGGCAATTGTCTATGGCGATTCGATCAGCATTTCAATTGCGGCGGCTTCCATCATTGCCAAGGTGTATCGGGATGCGTGGATGCTCGCATATGACTGCGAATATCCGCAATATGGGCTGGCGTCGCACAAAGGCTATGGAACACCGGCGCATCTGCGCGCGTTGCGGGAACATGGGCCGACACCGCTGCATCGGATGAGCTTTGCCCCGGTGCGGGAGTGTGGGGAGGCGGTGTCTCCTGATCTGCCAGCCGACGATCTGGCGTTCGGCTGGAGTCTCCAGACAGAATGATTATGCGGGGACGGCGATGCGTTTTTTGCGGGCGGATTCCATCATGGACCAGCCGACGCGGGCCAGCAGCAGGATGAGAAGAACGACGGTGACCTTCCAGGGTGTACGCACGCCCGTCTTTACAATCCACCAGTAATGAATGACACCGAATGTGGCCGCGAGATAGACGGCGCGATGGAGCCACTGCCAGCGCTTGCCACCGAGTTTGCGGATGGACCATTTGGTGGAGGTAGCTGCGAGCGCCAGCAGGATGAGCCAGGCGGCAAAGCCCACGGTGATGAAGGGGCGCTTGACGACATCGTGCGCCATGGCGGAAACGTCGAAGTTGGAGAAGAGCCAGACGTAGGTGGTGAGGTGCAGGGTGGCGTAGAAGAAGGCGAAGAGACCGAGCATGCGACGGAAGCGAACCAGCCAGGAGAGATGGCGGCTGAGGTGTCGCACCGGCGTGATGGCCAGCGAGCCGAGCAGCAGGTAGAGCGTCCAGAAGCCGGTCTGATGCGTGATGGTGGCGACCGGGTCGGGGCCAAGGGTGTTGGTGAATCCCTGATAGAGCAGGATGCCCAGCGGAACCAGACAGAGCGGAAAGACCACGAATTTCAGTGCGACGACGAAGCGATTTGGCATGAGGTCAGAGAGTTTTCATAGTGCGTGTGAGAAAGATATGAGAGAACATTGCGGAGCGAAAATTTCCCGGATTCTCCGCTACGCTCAAAATGACGCGTATCAATTGATACAAATTATAAAAATGATACAAATTATAAAAATCTGCACTGCCTGAGAATGCGCTAAGTTAAAAATCCTTCCGCAGGTTCATGCCTGTGTACATGGAAGCAACCTGGTTGCCGTATCCGTTGAACATGAGCGTGGGCTGGCTGGCCTTCCAGAACGGTGCGCCGATGACGCGCTCCGTTTTCTGGCTCCAGCGAGGATGATCGACGTTGGGGTTGACGTTGGAATAGAAGCCGTACTCGTTGGGCGCGGATTCGTTCCAGGTGGTCATGGGCTGGCGTTTGACGAAGCGAACTTTGACAATCGACTTGGCGGATTTGAATCCATACTTCCAGGGCACGACGATGCGAATGGGTGCGCCGTCCTGATTGGGAAGCGTGGAGCCATAGAGGCCGAACGTAAGCAGGGTGAGCGGGTGCATGGCCTCGTCCATGCGCAGACCTTCGGAGTAAGGCCAGTCGAGCGAAACGGAGTCGATCCACGGTTCCTCTTTCGGATCGTCGAGTGAGAGGAACTGCACGTATTTCGCGCTGGGAAGCGGATCGCATTGCTTGATGAATTCCGACAGCGAGTAGCCGACCCAGGGAATGACCATGCTCCAGGCCTCGACGCAGCGATGGCGGTAGATGCGGTCTTCCATGGGGCGCAGTTTGAGCAAGGTGTCGATGTCGAAGGTCTTTTTCTGTTTGACTTCGCCTTCGACGGCGACGGACCAGGGGCGCGTCTTCAAGCGCCATGCGTTTTTTGCGGGGTCGCTCTTGTCGGTGCCGAATTCATAAAAGTTGTTGTAGTGGGTGATGTCCTCGAAGGAGGTGGGCGTGAGTCCAGTGGTGGAGTATTTGCTGGAGACGGTCTGCATTTTGTCCGTAGCATGCACGTCCCGGGCAGGAGAAACCATGTCCTTCAATTGCAGTGCAGCCGCAGCGCCAATGCCAGCAGCCGCGGCACCGGTCATAAACTGGCGGCGATTCAGATAATCGGACCTGGAAGTAATCTCCGACGAAGGAATGTCGGATGGTTTGCGAATTAACATGGCGCATCTCCCCACACACTATTAAACGCCGCACAGGAGCATTTGTGTGCCCGTATTGTGTACGAAATCATCTGCATTGCAGATGCTGAAAAAGAGTGACGAAATATTTTTCCAGCCTTGTAACCTTTGGGCTCAGGCAGGTGTCTCACGAAAGGGGATTGGCTTGTACCAGTTGTGGAAGAAGCGCATCAGAGGCCGTTCGACGAGAAGATAACAAACCACTCCGACACCCGCGCAGAAGATTGCGCTTAGCAACACGCCGATGTCCGCACCGAAAACTCCGAAGATGTTCCAGCAATGCTCCACAACACTGCGCGCGGGAATGGTGCAGAGATAGATGGAGTAGGAGGCGTCGCCGAGAAAGACGAGCAGACGCGCGGGCAGGGAGCGCATGGCAGGATTCCAGAAGAGCATGCCACCGACGAGGATTGCTGAGGGAACTCCCCAAAGGCCGACGCGCAGCCAGCAAGCGTAGCCGGAGAAAATCTGGAGAGCTTCGCTGGCCTGGCCATAGCCGGTGAAGATGGTGACAGCCAGCAGGACCGCGCCCAGCGCGGCGATCCAGCGGCCCAGCGGAGAAGGCGCGTGGGTCGCGTTGCGATAGCGGACGAAGAGCATGGCGACGATGCAGCCGAAGACGAAATCCAGAAGCATGGGGTTCATCCAGAGGGCCAGCAGCGGGCGATGGATGCCGACAACGGAGCCCACCGCGACCATGCCACAGAGGAAGACAGCCGTATTGCGAACCAGCGAGCGCGGTGTGCAGGCGAGAAATGCCGTGAGCACGAGATAGAAGTACATCTCAAAGACGAGGCTCCAGCCAAGCCAGAGGAGCGGCATTCCCGGCGGGTAGTGCAGGGTGGGAAGCAGGAACAGCGTTGGCAGCCAATGCACATGGCGCCAGGGAACGTTGTAGCGTCCGAGTTCACTTTCCAGAATGACGACGATGGTGAGAATCCAATAAAGAGGAAAGATGCGCGTAATGCGGCGACTGAGAAAGTGACGCGCAGGATGTTTTTGCCGGGAACGAATCTGCGCCGCGGCGCGCGCGGCAACCAGCGAAACGATGAAGCCGCTGATGACGAAAAAAATGTCCAGTCCGGAGGCGCCGAAGTTTTCCCAGTAGAAAAAACGACTCTGACGCGGCGTGCCGAAGAAGGCCGCTGCATCCAGAGAATGGGCCCAGACAACCAGCAAAGCAGCCACGGCGCGCATGGCCTGGAGAGAGAGAAGGCGCGTGCCGTTTGCCAGGGGATTCGGCGAGGTATTGTTCTCTGCCTGGGTGCCGTGTGTATTTGTCGTCAGCAAGCTACAGCAACTATAGCGAAGCGCGGAGGCGGTCGTCCGTTCGAATTTTGGTTTGTGCGGCGAGTTACGCGGTGGAAGCTAAAGGAAACGCGGATCGCTCGACTTTGTTGCGGGGCACCCGCTAACCCTGAGCCAGCGGGATTTGCTTTGGTGCATTTATTCTTCGTCTTCCGTGTCGGCGTGCTGGTTGGAGCGCGCAGCGGTAACGATCTTCTCCTGTAGCTGTGCGGGCACGTAGTCGTAGTGGTCGGCTTCCATGTGGAAGCTGCCCTGACCCTGCGTCATGGCGGTGAGATCGACGCCATAGGTGAGCATTTCGGCCATGGGAGCTTCGGCGTGAATGACGGTTTCGCCGTTGCCATCGGGGTCCATGCCGAGCACACGTCCACGGCGGCTATTCAGGTCGCCCATCACAGAGCCTGCGAAGGTTTCCGGCGTCTGGATGTCGACGCGCATGATGGGTTCCAGCAGCGCGGGGCGCGCCTGCTCCATGCACTGGCGGAAGGCGAGACGGCCAGCGATGCGAAAGCTGATCTCGTTGGAATCGACATCGTGGTAGGAGCCGTCGAAGACGGTGGCGCGGAAGTCGACGACGGGATAGCCGGCGAGGAAGCCGCGCTCAGCGGTATCGCGAACGCCTTTTTCAACGGCGGGAATGTAATTTCTGGGAATGGCTCCGCCGTAAATCTGGTTGACGAACTCGAATCCGCTGCCACGCTCTAAAGGTTCCATGCGAATTTTGCAATCGCCGAACTGACCGTGGCCGCCGGATTGTTTCTTGTGGCGTCCGTGACCTTCGGCGCGGGCACGGATGGTTTCGCGATAGGGAACTTTGGGAGCTTTGAGCGTGACTTCGGTGTGATAACGGCGGCGCAATTTTGAGACGACAACTTCAATGTGCTGCTGGCCGGTGCCGGCGATGAGAAATTCCTGCGTCTGCGGGTCGCGATAGAAACGCACCAGCGTATCTTCTTCCATGATGCGATGCAGTCCGTTGGCCAGCTTGTCCTCATCGGCGCGGGTGCGGGCCTCAATGGCAAAGGCGATGGCGGGTTCGGGCTGGCTGACAGGCTCATAGAAAAGGGCGTGGTTTTTGTCGCCGAGCGTATCGCCGGTGTGGGTATTTTTCAGCTTGGGAACGGCTCCGATATCCCCGGCATGCAGTTCGCCGATGGCGATGGCATTCTTGCCTTGCATCACGGACAGGTGGGAGAGCTTTTCCGTCGCGTGCTGTTTGTGGTTCATCACGGTGTCATCGTTGTGGGCGCAGCCGGAGAAGACTTTGAAGAAGGAAATCTGTCCGGCGAAGGGGTCGGAGATGGTTTTGAAAACGAATAACGCGAGCGGTTCTTCATCGGCGATGGGACGGGTGACCATCTCGACGGGCCATTCGGTTTGCCCGGAGGACGCGACGGCGTGCCCATTGGCGTGTCCGTTGCCAGCGGCCACGGCCTGCGCGGCGACCGCTGCGGCCACAGGTTCGCGTTCGCTGGGCGCGGGCGCATAGACGCGCAGAAACTCCAGCAGGCGATCGCACCCGATGTTGTTCTGGCCGCCGACGAAGATGACGGGGAAGATGCGATCTTCGCGGATGGCTTCATGCAGTGCGGGGATCAGATCTTCTTCCGGAATGGTGCCTTTGGCGAAGAATTCTTCCATCAACTCGTCCTTGCCTTCGGCGACCAGCTCGACCAGCGCTTCGTGGGCGGATTGGGCCTGATCCGCGAGGTCGGATGGAATGGGAATCTGCTTGCCGCGCCCGTTGCCGGCCGCGGTGTATTCGAAGGCCTGCATGGAGACAAGATTGATCACGCCGCGAAATTCGCGCTCTGTACCGATGGGCAACTGAATGGGAACCACCTGGCGGCCAAAGCTGCTCTGCAGCCGATCCAGAACGCCGAGCGGGTCGGCATTTTCGCGATCCAGGCGATTGACGACCACGACGCGTGGCAGATTGAACTCCTGCGCATAACTCCAGACCCGTTGCGTCATCGGTTCCACGCCGCGCACGGCATCGACGACGACCATGGCTGATTCGACCGGCAGCATGGCGGCACGCGCTTCATGCAGAAAAATATTGAAGCCCGGCGTGTCGATGAGGTTGATCTTGGCGCCATTCCATTCGCAGTAAGCGACGCCGTTGGACAGAGTCATCTGGCGGGCGGATTCTTCCTCGTCGTAAGCAGTGACTGCCGTGCCGTCGTTCACGCTGCCCATGGCGGGGATGGCCCCGGCGGTGGCCAGGAGCGCTTCCAGCAGCGTGGTTTTGCCGCAATGGGAGTGGCCGACGACAGCGACATTGCGGATGTCCCTACTCTTGTAAATTTTCATTTCTTACCTCCACAACGGTTGGACAGGGAAAAAGCTGCAGCGGAAGCAGCAGGGGGATGCAAGCCGAGAACGAGCCGAGCTGAAACAGGTTGTCAGGCGCAGGGAGAGAGCGGGAACGCTGGAAGCAGCGTTGCGTGGACAGACCGTATCTGGCTTGCCCCGGCATCATGCGTGCGGCTGCCGGAGGTTGTGCCCGGATGCGAAAAACTCGACACCGAAGGGCTGCTCCAGCAGGAAAGAATGGGAGTCTAGCACGCAGGTGGAGAGGGAGCAAGCGGGGGATTGGAGGGTTGTGGATCGGTTGGGCCGGGAGGGAATGTATCGTTGCCGGCAACTCGCGTTTGAGGAAAGCTCGCTGAGGGATATTCGCTGACAGAAAAAGGAAGCATTCGTATTGACAGAAGCGGGTGGGTGGTGGAGACTGACATAGTCTAACTATGTAACTCCTGAAAGGCTGGTGGCGCAATGAACCGCGACGAGATTCCTCCTGGAACGCTTTACCTCCTGATCCTGAAAACGCTGGCGCTGGGCGGGGAATTGCACGGCTACGAGATTGCCGACGCGATCCAACGTACCTCGGACGATGTGCTGCAGGTGGAGGAGGGGTCGCTCTATCCGGCGCTGCAACGGATGCTGATCAAGGGATGGGTGACGGCTAAATGGGGAACGACGGCGGGCAATCGCCGGGCGCGGTATTACCAGCTGACTGCGGCGGGGCGGAAACAGCTGACCGTTGAAGTGGCTCAGTTCGAACGGGTGATCGGGGCGATCACGCAGGTGATTCAAACCGCCTGAGGAGGCGATATGGACTGGCTGAAGGAACTGGGACGACGCATCGAGATGCTGCTGCATCGACGCCAATTCAGCGCCGATCTGGACGAAGAGATGCAACTGCACCTGGAGCTGCGGAAGCAGGAACAGATGGAGCGGGGAATGGCGCCGAACAAGGCACACTCGACGGCGCGGCGGCGGTTTGGAAATGTTACCGGGATCAAGGAGAAGAGCCACATGAGCTGGGGATGGGATTGGTTCGAGCAACTGATGCAGGATGTGAGCTACGGTGTGCGCGGGATGCTGCGGAGTCCGGGCCTGACCATTGTGGCGTTGCTTTCGCTGGCGTTGGGCATTGGCGCGAATACGGCCATCTTCAGCCTGATGGATGCGGTGATGCTGCGTTCGCTGCCGGTGAAAGATCCGGGGCAACTGGTTCTTCTGGGCGATGGAAGTGAGATTGGCATCACGGATGATTTTCCCAACACCGCGCTCTACTCCTATCCGTTTTATCGCCAGATGCAGAAGAAGAACGCGGTCTTCTCGGATGTGGCTGCAGTTTTCAGCATGAGAAGCGATTTGCATGGTTCCGTGGAAGGACACAGTGAAACCGAACCGATGGCTGTGCAGCTTGTGTCCGGCAGCTATTTCCCGGTGCTGGGCGTGCACGCCATGATGGGACGGACTTTGACCGAAGAAGATGACCAAACGAAGGATGGAAGCCCTGTAGCGGTCGTCAGTTATACGTGGTGGACGCGCAGCCTGGCACGCGATCCGGACGTGTTGCATAAGAAGCTGCGGATCGGGTCCACACTTTTTACGATCGTCGGCGTTGCTCCTGCGGAGTTCTTTGGGACAAAGGTTGGAGAATCCCCAGATATCTGGATTCCCTTGTCGATGCAGAAGGAGATTCCACCATACTTCGATGCATACAGCGATAACTTTGGCGAAACCCTGGACGTAATCGGGCGACTGAAGCCGGATGTGAACATGGCGCAGGCGACTGCGAACGTGAATCTGCTCTATCAACAAATTCTCCGTGGTTTTCCGAATGCACATATGGACCAGAAGAGTCTTGAAGCGTTGAAAAACACGCATGTTGCGTTGACACCCATGGCCAAGGGATTGTCGGATCTTCGTGGACAATACTCGGAGCCATTGAAGATCCTGATGGGCGTGGTTGGGCTGGTGCTGTTGATTGCGTGCGCCAATATTGCAAACCTTCTGCTGGCGCGGTCCACAGCGAGAGCGCGTGAATTTGCTGTGCGGCAGGCGCTGGGCGCAAGGCGCTCGCGATTGATCCGGCAATTATTGACGGAGAGTTTAACGCTGGCGCTGGCCGGAGGCGCGCTGGGTGTGGCGTTTGCCGTGGGAGCCACGCATTTTCTGTTGCGGATGATTTCCGGCGGCACGGAGACAGTGCCGCTGGATGTTTCGATTAACATTCGGCTGCTGTTGTTCACCCTGGGAATCACCTTGATCACGGCGCTGCTGTTTGGAACGATTCCGGCGCTCCGTGCGACGCAGCTGGACCTTACAGAGTCCTTGAAAGATGGACGCGGACCGGCGAGCGGCGCGACGAAGAGTCCGCTGGCAAGAGCTTTGGTGATCTCGCAGGTTGCATTTTCGCTGGTGCTTCTTGTCGGTGCGGGACTCTTTCTGCGCACTCTCATCAATCTCGACAATGTCAATACAGGCTTCAACAAGGAAAATGTTCTTCGCCTGCAGACGGACACGAGCTCGATCGGTTACAAGGACGACGATCCGCGGATGACCCAGCTGTACCAACAGATTGAAGATCGAGTTCGCGCGCTGCCCGGGGTGCGTGCCGCCAGCTATTCGTCTTTCACCTTTGATGAGGGAAGCTGGAGCGGCAGCATCTGGGTTGAGGGCTTTAACAACAATAAGGATGTGAACGTCCCGCATAACGTGGTCGGCGCGGATTATTTTGCAACGATGGGGATTCCTCTCCTGGCAGGTCGAACATTTGGGCCACAGGATTTCGGCACGAACTCACCGAAGGTTGCTGTCATCAGCGAAACCATGGCCCGCACGATGTTCCCCAAGGGATCGGCCATTGGAAGTCACTACGGCATGGATGGCCCGAAACATTCCGGCGATGTTGAAGTGATCGGCATTGTGAAAGATACAAAATTTCAGCATCTCGATGAAGCTCCCACGACGCTGGACTATCTCCCTTACACGGAACATCCGATGTACCTGGAGGATTTTGAAGTTCGCTATACCGGCGACTTCAGCGCCATCTCTTCCGCAGTGCAGACGGCGATCCATGGCGTGAGTCCCAATCTGCAGATTTCGGATGTGACGACATTGGAGGAGCAGGTAGGACGATCGATTACGAGCCAACGCCTGGTGGCGCAGCTGTCTACATTTTTCGGACTGCTGGCGGTGTTTCTTTCGTGCATTGGAATCTATGGCCTGATGTCGTATGTTGTCTCGCGCAGGACGAATGAAATTGGCATTCGCATGGCGCTGGGCGCCGGACGGTCGAATGTACGGTGGCTGGTGATGCGGGAGATACTGCAGCTGGTTGCGGTGGGGGTTGCGATTGGGATTCCCGTGGCGCTGGCTGGAGGACATTGGATTGCGAACATGCTCTATGGCCTGAAAGCCACGGACCCGATGAGTCTGGCAGTGGCTGTTGTGGCGATGCTGCTGGTTGCGGTTGTCGCGGGCTATCTGCCTGCGCGACGGGCCTCGCGCGTGGAGCCGATGGTGGCGTTGCGGTGCCAGTGATCCGTACGCCGGATTTGAGTTCCGGAGAGGATGGGACGCGTGCGGCAGGTTCGCCTGCATACGCCGGCTGGGATCGAAAATTTTATAGAGATGCAATCGCGTGGTAACAATCAGCCATTGCGCCAAGCGGGGCAGGACGGCGATACTAGAAGCATGGCGGAGATAACGAAGGACACGAAGGATCATTATCTTTTCGGAAATCTGGAAAGCAGCGCGCTGAACCAGCAGAAGGTACGCGAGGTCAGCTTTGGCTATGACCAGCCGGAAGGGGTGATTCTTACGTCACTTGACACGGCGATTAACTGGATCCGGAAGAACTCCATCTGGCCGATGACCTTTGGTCTGGCCTGCTGCGCGATTGAGATGATGTCGATGGGTGCGTCGCGTTTTGACGTGGCGCGCTTTGGCGCGGAGGTATTTCGCCCGTCGCCGCGGCAGTCGGACCTGATGGTGGTTGCCGGCCGCGTATCGCTCAAGATGGCGCCGGTGATCCGGCGACTGTATGAGCAGATGCCGGAGCCCAAGTGGGTGATTTCCATGGGTGCGTGCGCGACTTCCGGTGGAGTTTTCAATAATTACGCGTTGAAACAAGGGGTGAACCAGGTGATTCCGGTCGATGTATACGTTCCCGGCTGCCCGCCCCGGCCAGAACAGCTGATTTACGCGATTACGCTGCTGCAGGAGAAGATTTTGCGGGAACGCGGAAGCGTGAAACGCGTATTGAACCTGGCCTGAAAACGACCGGAGTCTGCCGGAAATTCTGTTGCCGGGAGACAGCAACTGGGGTGACCAGGAAGTTGTTGACTTCCGGGTAACCATGCAGGTACCTATTGTTTGAGCAACTTAGCAGGCAACTTTTCTTAAGAATTATGTTCTAATCACATATGTGCTTGGCGTACTCTGTACGAGATGGAATTGTGCGCACGTCAACAAAAACAAAACTTCGATTTGCGGTCACAGCGAGACTTCAACGGATAAAGCATCAAAAAGCACTAAGCATTCAGGTTGCGGAGGATAGACGGATGGAAAGCAAAACACTGCGGTCATGTGGCCGGTTACTTATAGCCGCCTGCGCCTTGGGACTAGGGACGACAGTTCTGATGGCCCAGCAGGCACCAGCAGCGGCACCTGTTCCAGCAGGGCCTAACCCCTCGAGGATCGATATTTTCGCGGGTTACTCATATTTGGCTCCCCATGGCAACATCAACGGTGTTACCTATAGCGCCGTTAACGAGGGTGCCATTGGCAGCGGCGCGTACTACTTTAACAAGTATGTTGGCGGCGAAATAAGCGCAGCATTCCATCCCGATGGACCTGGCGATGGCTTTACCACGCTGAACGCCGGCCCGATTTTCCGGTTTCCAACGGAAGATGTCACCCCGTTTGCGCACTTCCTGGTAGGCACCACGAGGATTGGCGGTCCGAATTACAATACGACCGTAAACGGCTACCAGTCGGATTTTGTGAATCCATATACCTGGGGAACGTCTCTGACTGCAGGCGGCGGCATGGATTATGGTCTGCCGTTTTTACATCATCATCTTGGACTGCGTTTGTTCCAGGTTGACTATCAGTACATGCACGCATCCTTCGGGCCTGCACATAACGAAATTATCGGTGGACGCGCCAACATCAACGCTGTGCAGTTGAGCACGGGCCTGCTGTATCACATTGGCAGCATTCTTCCGCCGCCCCCTGTTACGTATACCTGCTCGGCCAGCCCGTCCAGCGTATATCCTGGGGACCCGATTACTGTTACCGGCAACGCCCTCAACCTGAACCCGAAGAAAACAGCCACATATGGCTGGACGACAACGGGCGGCAAGGTGAGCGGCACATCCTCGACAGCCAATGTGGACACTGCCGACCTGGCACCGGGCACCTACACGGTGACCGGCCACGTAACGGAAGGCAGCAAGGCGGGTCAATCGGCTGATTGCAACTCCACCTTTACGGTGAACCAGTTCCAGCCACCGACGATCAGCTGCTCGGCCGATCCTTCAACCGTGCAACCTGGTGGATCTTCCACCATCACGGCACAGGGCGTCAGCCCGCAGAACCGTCCGCTGACCTACAGCTATAGCGCTTCTTCGGGTCAGATCAGTGGTTCGACAAACTCGGCAACCCTGAACACCACCGGTGCAGAAGCCGGAGTGATCACGGTGACATGTAACGTTGTTGACGATAAGGGCCAAAATGCCTCTGCGACGACAACGGTGACAGTCAATGCGCCGCCACCGCCGCCAGCACCGAAGACGGAAACGCTGTGCTCGATCAACTTCGATCGCGACACACGCCGTCCGACGCGCGTCGATAACGAAGCCAAGGCTTGCCTGGACGACGTTGCTCTGAACATGCAGCGTGACGCAGATGCCAAGGCAGTTCTGGTGGGCAGCAGTGCACCGAACGAAAGACACGGTGACAGAATGGCAGCTGAGCGCGCCGTCAATACGAAGGCGTACCTGGTGAACGAGAAGGGAATTGATCCTTCGCGTATCGATGTCCGTACCGGCACCGCTGGAGCCAAGGAAGTGCAGAACTACCTGGTTCCCTCCGGCGCCAACTTTGACACCGATGTATCGGGCACGACGGAAGTTGACACCGCTACGGTGAGGGCTTCCAGAAATGCCTACGGTCATGGCACCGCCACAACCGTGCATCATCACCACCACCACACAAAGAAAGCAGCTGCTGCACCAGCGAGCAACTAAGCTTCTTTCTTATGGATGTATGCAACAACACGGCCAGCCGGACCAATCATCCGGCTGGCCATTTTCTTGCCAACCGCTTCATGAGCCGCAGTCCAATTCCGGAACCGGAATCGGACGAATATAAACCGTGATGGAATTTATTACGACGCAATCCTGTATACAAGCGAAACCTATGAGACTCTTCCCCCGCACACTTCTCGCACTCGTTGGTATTACGCTGCTGTCCCTTCCCTGCGCAGCGCAGAATTGGCAAAATGTTGGACCGGATGGAGGCGACGCCCGCAGCTTTGCCGGCGATCCTGCGCATCCGCAACACATTTTTCTCGGAACCACTACAGGCTGGATGTACGAGTCGAACGACAACGGCGCGCATTGGCTGCCGCTGGCGAAGGTGACAGCCAACGCCGACGATATGGTGCTGGACAACGTTGTGGTGGATGAGGCCAAGACCAGCCGTTTGGTGGTGGGAGCCTGGGTGCTGAATCATCCCGATGGCGGCGTCTTTATCAGCGAGGATGATGGGCATCACTGGCGCTCGGTATCCGACATGCGAGGCCAATCGGTTCGTGCATTGGCGCAGTCGGCATCGGATCCGAAGGTTTTTGTTGCCGGTACGTTGACCGGCGTGTATCGGAGCAGCGACGGCGGCGAGCACTGGGCGCCGATCAGTCCGGCGGGCAGCATGGAGATCCATGAGGTCGAGTCGATTGCCATTGATCCGGTGCATGCGGACGTGATCTACGCGGGAACATGGCACCTGCCCTGGAAAACAGATGATGGCGGCAAGACCTGGCACAGCATTAAAGAGGGCTTGATCGTCGACTCGGATGTCTTCTCGATCATCATCGATCCGACGATGCCGAGCACAGTCTATGCCAGCGCCTGCTCGGGAATTTACAAGAGCCTGGATGGCGGAGGGCAGTTCCACAAAATTCAGGGAATCCCATCGGCAGCGCGCCGGACGCGCGTGTTGATGCAGGATCCGTTGAACCACGATGTGGTCTATGCGGGTACAACGGAAGGTCTCTACAAGACCGTCAATGCAGGCACGACCTGGAAGCTGATGACCCCGAGTTACCTGATCATCAACGATGTCCACATCGATCCGAAGAATACGCAGCATGTATTTCTGGCGACGGATCGCAGCGGCGTTCTGGAGAGCGACAATGGCATGCAGAGCTATCGCGATGCGAGTGTCGGCTTTACACAACGGCAGGTGGCAGCTCTGGCGGTCGATGTGCACCAGCCCAACAATTTTTATGTGGGATTGCTGAACGACAAGCGTTTCGGCGGGGTATTTTTCTCTCCCGACAGTGGCGCGACCTGGATTCAGCGCAGCAATGGTCTGGATGACCGCGATGTGTATGCGCTGGTTGATTCCAGCAGTGGAAACCTGCTGGCAGGCACCAGCCACGGTATGCTTCGCTGGACGGGAACGAGCTGGGACGACGTCAGTAATCGTATGAAGGAAACGAGCCGGCGCGTGACGCATGCGGTTCGAAAGAAACATGGCCGGACTTACATCACAACCCACGTCACCACTACGGAGACGGTTGCGACGCCGGATGGCAAGATCGATGTGAGCGTGCGTGGCCTGGCGTATGCCGACGGCCAGTGGTACGCAGCGACGGCAGCGGGGCTCTATCGCAGTCCGGATACCGGATTTGCGTGGCTGGGCGGACCCGTCATGGGCGCTACGGATTTTCGCAATGTAAGCGCGCAGGGAAGCAACGTGCTGGCCAACGCAGGATATCTGGTGTATGGATCGGTCGATGGCGGGAAGACCTGGAAGGCATTGCCGTTGCCCAGCGGCTGGAGGCGCGTGCGTACCGTAGTGGTCGACGAGAGCGGACGATACTGGATTGGCGGCCGACAGGGCGTTGCCACCAGCGACGACCAGGGGCAGACCTGGAAGGTGATGCATCAACTGCCAATCGTAGACATCAGCGGATTGACGTATGATGCCCAGCTGAAGCGTGTCATGATCACGTCGTACGAGTCGAATTTGATCTTTGGCGTCGATCCCGCCACGATGCAATATACCTGGTGGAACGCGGGCTGGCATACGCATGCAGTGCAGTCGTTCGATAACAGGCTGGTGGCCGCTACGTTGCTGCATGGTGTGGTCGTGCAGCCGGCGCAGTCGGCATCCGCGACAGCCCACTAGGAAAGTATGGAGAGCGATTCCGGTAAATATGGCTGCAGAGGGCTCGGGGAGTCCGGGAGAATGTACGTTGCGCCCGGCGCGCATCGACGATCTTGATCGCCTGGCGGAAATTGATGCCGCCTGTTTTCCCGTTGGAATCGCCTACCCGCGGAACTATCTGCGCGATTTATTGTGCGCCCCAACCGCCGTTACACGGGTCGCGATGTTGCCTACGCTTACCGACGATCCTACTGCCGGAAATCCAATCGCTGCAGACGCAGCAGACAACGCCAACACGACCATCGTGGGCTTTGCCGTGCTGGAAATGCGTCGGCGCGCGCTCACGGTGGTGGGCGAGCTGGTTACGATCGACGTTCTTGCCAGTGCGCGACGCATGGGTGTGGGCCAGTTGCTGCATGCGTCCATGGAACGTGCCGTGCGCTATCGCAATGGACGCAGAATTCGCCTGCAGGTATCTGTGGAGAATGATGCCGCCATTCGCTTTTACGAGAAGCTGGGATATCGCAAGCGAGGACGCATCCCGCGCTATTATCTGGGCAAGGTGGATGCCTGGTGGATGGAGAAAGTCTGGGAATAGGGGGAATCCGGACGCATTACTGCGCATCCACTACTGCGCATCCATTATTGCGCATCCATGACACAGCGAAATCCTACGGTAGCGGCACGATCCATGCTGGGAGACATGAGAAGCAGTTTTCCGTGCTGATTGTTTCTGTAGGCCTGGGGGAAATACCAGAGCGATCCCTGCGGTTGGTAATAACTTCCTCCGCGCAGGATGGCAGCCCGGGTGTGGTCATCCTGAAATTCTTCTGTCCATTGCCAGACATTGCCGACCAGATCCATGACGCCGAAAGGGCTTGCTCCTTTGGCATGACTCTCTACCGAGTCGGGGCCGCGGAGGGTTCGGCCTTTGTCCGGAACCGGCACGGCGGATGCGTCCCAGGCATTTCCCCAGGGGTAGGTGCGTCCGTCATTTCCCTGCGCTGCATATTGCCATTCCCATTCGTGGGGGAGCCGCTTGCCGGCCCACGCGGCGTAGGCGCGCGCATCCTCCAGCGAGACCCAGGTTACCGGCTTGCTTCCCCATCCGGAGGGATACGTTCCGTGCGTCCAGTCGCGAAGGAAATTCAGGTTGTCTGCCGGATGGTAGTGGGAAGCGTCGAGAAACTTTTTGAACTCGGCATTGGTGACGGGATAGGTGTCGATCCAAAAAGAAGCGATATGGATTGTGTGATTGTGGAATCGGCGGGGTGAATTTTCCCACGGATATTGCACGTCCACACCGATGTCATTGTCGCCTTCAATTTCAACGCCGTTGACCCGGAAGTTGAAATCTGCCGCTGGAATTTTGATCATGTCGGCGGGCGCGGACACAGGCGGTTTGGTCGGCTGGATGGGCAGAATTGTTTGCGGTAGAAAATTCCATGCATGGCTGTAGGCGCTCAAGGGCTGGGCGGTCATGGCATGCATCTGCTGCAAAAGCTGTTGCCGCTGCGGGGTCAACGGATTTTTTGTTGCCAGGACCGCACCGTATCCGTGCGCCTCTATGTCAAAGCGCAATATGCTGTCGTTGCCAAGATGCTCCGGAACGAGTTCCACACCGTGGTAGAGATCGTAGTAGCGTGTGCCGATGTCATAAGGGACTGCGAATTCCTGACCTGAGATGTCATATTGCGTGCGATTGACGAGGGTCCAGACTGCATCGGTCTGCAATGGAAATTTGCTGGCGAAGAGTCCGGAGCGGAGCGTGGGATAGTAGGGCTGCCAGTTTGCGCTGATCAACATTGGCGCGACCGCACGCTCGATGGTGGCGATGCGCCGCAGAGCTTCGGCGTCGCGGGGAGTGATGCCGTTCCAGATGCCCCAGACGTTCTCCCAGCTTTCGTAGCCGACGCCATTGAAGAAGGCTGCCTGCAGGTCGTCGGTTTTATCGCGGTTCCAGCGGTTGCAGACGTTCACCATGTGGCGGGGAACGAGCCATTTATCGCGGCTGACCCAGGGAGCATAGGGATACTCCCAATAGCCCCAGCTCATGGTGTTCCAGATGAGCATTTCGTCATGACCGGGCGCCACTTCCGGCTCCAATGCCAGCGGATGACCAACCGCGTCTGCGGCTTTGCTGAAGGCCAAGGGGATGCCGTCGAGTGTGTCTCCATTGATGCCGTCGGCGCCGATGGCTCGCATCATTTCGGCGGTTGCGACCCAATTGGGTTTGCCCTCGTCGCGCGTTCCCTGATCCCATAACATGATTGGAAAAAGAACCTGGACGTGATGGCGATGGAAGTCCGCAACCATCTGCCGCACACCGTCGAGGCCGCCGGGCATGGAGCGAAGCATGTCGTACTGATTGCGATTGTCGATGCCGATGTTCGGGTAGGTGTGCCAGATCAATACAGAGTCGATTCCGCCATAGCGCTTTTCTAAATCGTTCAGGTAGCGATCGACGGTGTATTTTCGCGTGACAGGATCATAAAAATAACGATCCTGCACCATCATCTGCGGCTGGATGAAGCTGGATGCCGTCCACTGAAGCTCCGGGCGTTGATACTGCGATGGATCGAAGCCCATGCGAATGCGCCGTTCCATGCGCCAGTGCTGCATGTCGTGCATCCAGGCGGCCAGCTCTGCGGACGTGCAGGGCTGATTCGATTGCTGTGAAATTTGCAGGCAATCCGGCGGCGCTATCTGCTCATGCTGAAAGTTGAGATTTGTGTCCTGGGCTAAGGCTGTTGCCGGGACCATGCAAATCGCCATTACAGAAGCGAGGAAGACAGCCGAGTGGAATGTGGCAAATTTCTTCATATTTCGCTCCGGATCGGTCTTTGCGGAATGCCGCTTCCGAATTCAGTTACATGCCGTTGGCGGTCACGGCTGTTGTCAGCGACTGATTTTTTTCCGCAGTGAAAGCGCCATTGGCTCGCCAAAGCACCTGCCCGGAGCGGTTGACCAGCATGGCCACGATCTGTTTTTCATTGGGGATTTTCAACGATTGGAGAAATTGTCCTTTGCTGACGTAGAGAGTCAGCGTGCGATCTTCAAGAACAGGATCCGTATTGTTGCTGCGCAGGGCGGAGTTGAACCACCAGCGGTAGAGCAGATTCTCGCGGGCCGTCGTTGGCAATTCGTAATAGTACAGCCTGGCGTGCTGGGCTTCGAGTTGCCGTGCCGCCGGCAGCCAGGAGTCGACGTCCTGCTGTTGTTCGCGTGCGAAGGAGATGATGACCAGGTTGAGCTCGCCGCCAAAATCCCTGGGCAGATTGAAGTGGGCCTTGTTCAGGCTGGTGGCTTCGACGGCTGGGAAGGTTCCCTGATCCGGTGTCGAAGCAGAGGCCGCTGCATGCGGCGGGGCGGGATTGGTCAGAATTGGATTGGCCTGGGCTGGATTGGTCTGGGCTGGATTGGTCTGAACTGGATTAGTCAGGATCGGATTAGTCTGGACTGGATGGGGCTGGGCCGTGCCTGCTGGCGGCGATTGGGTCTGTGCAGAAGAAGAGACGCCAAGCGAGAAGTAGACAACCAGAAGAGCAAGGGCGCAGAGGAACGATGAGTTTTTCAGGCGCAGGTGCATTTTTGCAATCATGGAATGATTTTTGATAGAAATCCTTTACAACTTCTCCACAGCGTATCAGCAGCGGGCACTGGTGCGATGGAAAATCGAAGTGGGATCGTTACCCGTGTGTCTCAAAAGTACACTTTGGCAGGTGCGGATCCTGCGTGCGTTTTGACAGAACTACAATAATTTTCAGGCTATGCGTTCCCGGATGGCAATGGCAATTCCGATGACAAGGTTCAGCCCAAGGGTGTGCGCCACAGAAGAAGTTGCTGGCAGGGAATGGGCCGAATGGGAAGTTACCGGCAGGCGTGGCGACTCCAGGCGGTGCATGGATGAAACAGGCAATTCGTTTGCAGTATCATAAGAAAGATGGAGAACGCTGCTATGTTCCCGCGTCACCCGTTCCAAACAGACGATCCGAAGCTGGAGACGATTGCCGCCAAGGTGCTGGCCGGTGAGCGGCTGAGTTTTGAGGATGGCGTTGCGCTGTACCGGTCGCCGGATATTCTGGCGGTGGGCTGGCTGGCCAACTGGGTGCGTGAAAAAATGCATGGCGACATTGCCTATTTCAATGTCAACCGGCACATCAATCCAACAAATGTCTGCGTGGCAGCCTGCCGGCTCTGCGCCTTTGGCCGCAAAAAAGACGCGCCGGGCGCGTATACGATGGCGCTGGAAGAAGCGTGGCAACATGCAGCCACCGGCTACACCGAAGCGGTGACGGAGTTCCACCTGGTTGGAGGATTGCATCCCGACCTGCCATTCGAATACTTTCTGGATTTGATTCGCGGATTGAAGGAGCGCTTTCCTAAGGTACACATCAAGGCCTTTACGATGGTGGAGGTGGCGTACCTGGCCAAGCGGGCCAAGCTGAGCAATCGCGAGACGCTGCAGAAGATGAAAGAGGCGGGTGTGGATTCGATGCCGGGCGGCGGCGCGGAGATTTTTGCCGACCGCGTGCGGCACATCATCTGCGACCACAAGATTGATGGCGGGGAGTGGCTGGAGACGGCGCGGATTGCGCATGAGATCGGCCTGCGCTCGAATGCGACGATGCTGTACGGTCATGTGGAGAACGACGAAGACCGCGTGGACCACATGCTGAAGCTGCGCGCGCTGCAGGATGAGACCGGCGGCTTCCAGACATTTATTCCGCTGGCGTTTCATCCCGACAACACGGCACTCGATCATCTGCCGAAGACCACGGGGCTGACGGACATTCGCCAGATGGCGGTGGGTCGCCTGGTGCTGGACAACTTTGCCCACATCAAGGCGTACTGGCAGATGGTGACGCCGAAGATTGCACAGATTTCGCTGCGTTTTGGCGCGGACGACATCGACGGCACGGTGGTGGAAGAGAAAATTTACCACGATGCCGGGGCGAGCACGCCGCAGGGGCTGCGCCGAGCGGATCTGATACGGCTAATCTCCGAAGCCGGACGCGTACCCTTTGAACGCGACACGCTGTACCGCGCGGTTACGCGGACCGAAGACACCTTTACGGTTGCGGTCTAGGAACGGCTCCATAAACAAATTTGCGGATTTATCTCTGAACCTGGAACCTTCTTTGAGGGTGGGTTTCCGATTTTATCGATCGTATGTCAGCGCAGAAAGTGAAGAAGAATTTTATCGATCGTATGTCAGCGCAGAAAGTGAAGAAGAAAAAAGATGAGTACGCAGCCGGCACCGAGTCTTGTTCCGCCGTTCACACGCGAAGCCGCTGTCCTGAAGGTGCGTAAAGCGGAAGACGGTTGGAATTCACGCAATCCGGAGAAGGTTGCCCTGGTGTATACCGTCGATAGCTGTTGGCGAAACCGCTCAGAGTTCGTCCATGGCCGCGAGGAAATTGTGAAATTCCTGACGAGAAAGTGGCGGCGTGAGTTGGACTACCGATTGATCAAAGAGCTATGGGCCTTCGATCGAGATCGTATCGCCGTGCGTTTTGCTTATGAATGGCACGACGATGCAGGCAACTGGTTTCGCTCCTATGGAAATGAGAACTGGGAGTTCGATGAGAATGGCCTGATGCACCACCGCTATGCCAGCATCAATGATTTACCAATGCAAGAGTCGGAGCGAAAGTTTCATTGGCCCCTGGGGCGGCGACCTGACGACCATCCGGGGCTGTCGGAATTGGGACTCTAGGACCTCTCCATAAATTCAACCGTGCGTGTGTGATATTCTTCCCGGCGACTCTTATTTGCCGGAGATATCCATGTCCAGTACCCGCCGCGAATTTCTTTCCCGTTCCGCAATGGCAGCCGCCACCGCAGGCCTTGCCGCCAACCCGACCGCTTTTGCCAGCCCGGTAATCGACGACACCCATGCAAAATTTGGCAGCGCCAAGAAGCCGGTGATCATTACGCGCCATACAAATCTGCCGACGGTTGGAGAAGCCTACCAGATGCTGCTGGATGGCGGCGACACGCTGGACGCGGCGCTGCACATCTGCAAGGGACAGGAGGATGATCCCACCGACGACACGGTTGGCCTGGGGGGGCTGCCGAATGAAGAGGGCGTGGTGGAGCTGGATTCCTGCTGCATGCATGGGCCATCGCGGCGTGCCGGTTCGGTGGCAGCGGTGCAGAACATCAAGAACGCGTGCCTGCTGGCGAAGACGGTGATGCAGCGGACCGGGCATGTGATGCTGGCGGGTGAGGGCGCGCAACGGTTTGCCGTGGCCGAGGGCTTCCCCAAGGAAAACCTGCTGACGGATCGTTCCCGCAAGATCTGGCTGCTGTGGAAGGAGACCATGTCCAATGAGGACTGGTGGGGGCCGGGGCTGGACAGCCCGGAATGGAAGGCTCCGGAAGGATTGTCGAGCAGCGGGGAGGTGTCCCGTCGCATTCCGCGCAACCCGCTGCCCTCCCAGATTCCGATGTTGCGCGAGCAGGCCAAGCGGCTGTATGCGATGGCGGCGGACATCGGCATTGCACCCGCGGATCGCCAGCATGCGGTGAACCGCCTGCTGTTTCCCTCCACCGGAACGATCCATGTTTCCGCTGTGAATACGAAGGGGGAAATCTCGGGTGCGACGACGACCTCCGGGCTGGAGTGGAAGATTCCGGGCCGCGTGGGCGATTCGCCGATTATCGGCGCGGGTTGCTACACGGACCAGGACGTAGGTTCTGCCGGTGCGACGGGCAGCGGGGAGGAAAACATTAAAGTTGCGGGCGCGCATAGCATTATCGACCTGATGCGGCAGGGGATGCCGCCGAAAGAAGCGGGGCTGGAGACGCTGCGCCGGATCGCACGGAACTTTAACAACGACATGAACAAGCTGCGTTACGTGGACATGCAATATTACATTCTGCGCCGGGATGGCGCGTATGCTGGAGTTTCGCTGTGGAGCACGGGCTATGGCAGGTCAAATCAATTCCTGGTGCATGACGGCACACAACGCATGGAAGACCATGCAGCCTTATTTCAGGGCAGCTATATCGAGTGGCCAGTCGTACCGGAAGTGAATGCACGATCGTTCCAGAAGTGATGGGAAACGGGTAGCAGTTGCGCGGGGAATAACAGAGATTTGTAACCATGAACGTTTCTATTGAATTGAGGGCGATGGCATGCGCGTACGTGTCTTTGCAATATGTTTTCTGCTAGGTGGATCTTTGGCAATCGCACAGCAAACAACCACGATTCACGGCGGAGGAGGCATTCTGTTGCCGGCACCGCCGCTGACACCGATGATTCCGATTGAAAACGTCTATCGAGTGAAGACGGTGAGCGCGTGCAATGCGCCGCCGTGCCCGGAAGAGAAAGTCGCCACAGAAAAAGTAACCGTGGTGGACAACTATCAATGGCTGGAAGACGACAACAGCCCACAGGTACATCAATGGATCAAGAAGCAGATGGCTTACACCGAGCGCTATCTGTCGCAGGTGAAGGACAGGCCGGAGATTGTCCGCCAACTGACGGCGCTGGAGAGCGTGGACACGGAGAGCGTGCCGGTGGTGGAAAAAGATGTGTACTTCTTTAAGAAACGCCTGGCGGGACAGAATCAGGCGGCCATTTATATGCGGAAGGGGCTGCATGGAAACGACCAGATGCTGGTGGACGCGAGCAAACTGAGCGCGGATCAGAATACCTCGGTCTCGATCTGGGGTGTATCACGCGATGCGAAGCTGCTGGTTTACGGTGTGCGCGTGGGCGGCGCCGATGAAGAGACAATTCACGTCCGGAATGTGGACACACTGCAGGACATGCCGGATGTTCTGCCAAGCGGGCGATACTTCGGCGTGAGCCTGGCGCCGAAGAGCAAGGGACTTTATTATTCGCTGTACACGGCACAAGGCACGCACGTTTACTATCACGGCTTCGGTACGGCTGCCTCCGCGGACGCCATGATCTTTGGCGATGCGTACAAAGGCCGCAAGCTGGGGCCGCTGGACCTTACCAGCGTGTATGTTTCCGAGAATGAACGGTACCTGGTGCTGGAGATTTCGCATGGCGTTCCGGCCACGCAGGAAGACATTCTGGTGAAGGACCTGCGCCGTCCGGGGAGCGACTGGCAGCCGGTGATCTATGGCATCCAGTCGCGCTTTAGCGGAGTGGTGGATGGCAATGCCGTGTATGCGCGCACGGATTACAAGGCACCGAATGCGCGCATCATCAAGGTGAGCATTGCCCACCCGGAGGAGCAGAACTGGGAGACGATTGTGCCGGAGGGCACGCACGTGATCGACAGCTTCAGCATCACGGGCAAACGGCTGTTTGTGACCAAGCTGGAAGACGTGAAAACACAAACGGAGATCTATGGGCTGGACGGCAGGCACATTGGCGTATTGACGTATCCGGGGATCGGCACAGGCTCGACGGTGACCGGCAGAATCGACGGGA
Organism: Acidobacteriaceae bacterium; assembly: GCA_036267255.1. Lineage (GTDB taxonomy): Bacteria > Acidobacteriota > Terriglobia > Terriglobales > Acidobacteriaceae > DATAWK01. The sequence continues at coordinate 87,347 of DATAWK010000053.1, forward strand.
AGACCGGGTTCTATTCGTTTCAGTCGTTGAACCAGCCGTCAACCATTTACAGCTATAACGTTGGCAGCAGCAAGGCGAGTGTCTTTTTCGCGGAGAAGGTTCCGTTTGACAGCGCCAGGTACGAAGTGAAGCAGATCTTTTACAGGTCGAAGGATGGCACGCGCGTGCCGATGTTTCTTGTTGGCCGCAAAGATTTGCCGCGCGACGGCAGCGTGCCCACGCTGATGACGGCGTATGGCGGTTTTGACATCAACATGACGCCGTACTGGAGCGCGGGGTTTGCCTGGTGGCTGCAGCAGGGCGGATATGTCGCGGTGCCAAACCTGCGCGGCGGCGGAGAGTATGGCGAGCCGTGGCACAAGGCGGGAATGTTCGAGCATAAGCAGAATGTCTTCGACGACTTTTATGCCGCTGCCGAATATCTGATCGCCAACAAATACACTTCGCCAAAGATGCTGGCTATCGAGGGCGCATCGAACGGCGGCCTGCTGATGGGTGCGGCGATGACGCAGCGGCCGCATCTGTTCGGCGCCATCTGGTGCGGATTTCCGCTGCTGGATATGCTGCGCTATCAGAATTTTCTGATTGGCCGGTTCTGGACAACGGAGTATGGTTCGTCGGAGAATCCGGCACAGTTTGGTTATCTGCGCGCATATTCGCCCTACCAGAATGTGCATGCGGGGACGAAGTATCCCGCGATCATGTTCTTTACCGGCAGCAGCGATACGCGCGTGGCTCCGCTGCATGCGCGCAAGATGACGGCGGCCATGCAGGCGGCAAGCGGCAGCGACCGGCCCATCCTGCTGCATTATGAATTGAAGTCCGGGCATAGTGCGGGCGTTTCGGTCGAGCAACAGGTACAGGACCGTGCCGATACGCTGGCGTTTCTGTGGAATGAAACGGCAGGGACAAAATAGGCGGCGAAGACTACGAAGAGACTCGCAGAAAAGTGCAGGAAGGAATCGATGGATTCTTCCCTGATTGCTTCGGGCGCTTTCTTTGTTGCAATGATTGTTTCGGTTTAATTCATCCAGCGGCGGTCGTTGGGGTCGCGGTCTTTGTCCGGGTCCACGTAGCGGCCCTGGTCGTCAAACTTCACATCGCGATTGTGTTTGCGCATGTAGACTTCAAACTTGCGCGCCGCGCGTTTGCGCTTCCAGCGGTAATAAGAGTTGCGCACGCTGAACGCGCGTTCCGACACGGCAAACGCAAAGCCGCGCCGTGGGGCCTGTTTGGCGTAGATGTAGCCGAACAACGCTCCGCCTAAGTACGCGATGTAGGCAAAGCCGCTGGGACCCTGCATCATGCTGGCGATCGCAATCAGCAGGTAGATGAGCACCAGATATTTGGCGCGAATGGAGATAGGCAACGGGAAGAGCAGAAACTGCTGATCGCCCATGAGCGTGCCAAAGGCGGCCAGCAGGCCGAAGACGCCGCCCATTGCACCGAAGGTGGTGGCCATGGGGGTGAGGTGAAAAATGTGCGTGTAGGAGACGGCGATGGTGGTGAGTGCGGCACCCACCGCGGAGATGAAATAAAGTTCCGTGATCCAGCGCGTGCCGTAGATGGTTTCCATGTACGCGCCCACAAACCAGAGCGAAAGCATGTTGAAGAGGATGGACCAGATGCCGACGTGGATGAAGCTGTAGGTCAGGATTTGCCAGAGGTAGCCATGCATCACCATGTACGGCGTGAGGGAACAAAGGCCCAGAATGCTGCTGGCCGGGCCGGGAGCGATCCAGCCCAGCACGAGCAGCAGAAAGTAAATGGCCACGTTTATCAGAATGAGCTTGCGCACCATTCCGGCGAATGGCGGAAACTGCATCATCATCGAACTGGTAGATCCCGTGCGCGGCATACGTATCCAGCGTACGGCACTGGCCGCTACTTGGAAACAGGCTGGGTGAAAAAGCGTTCCGGCAACGGGAAAACAGCCTGGCTGCGGTAGCCTGCCGCATTGACGGAGCGGACGCCGAAGATGACGTTGTCTTTGGAGACGGGCAGCGTCATGATGACGGCGTTGCCTGCGTTGGCGTAATACTGCCAGTTGGGAGCGTCGGTATCGCGCCAGACCACCTGATACAGCGTACCGGTGGAAGCGTTGACCGGCGGCTGCCATTTCAATTGCGTGTTGTTGTCCAGATTGCTGGTCACGATGGCGACCTGCTGCGGCATGCCCGGCGCGGAGGCGAGCGTGGCCAGCGTGGCGGCATTGAGCCGGGCGACGTTGGCGACATAGTGAAAGTCGACGTACTGCGGCAGATCGCCGAATTGCACGCCATCTTGCACGCGGACGTTCTGGTGCTGGTGGTGGAAATCTTCACGCCACTCGGTAAAGCGTACGGCAGGGAAACCGAACTGGTTGAAGGAGTAATGATCGCCGCCGCGCAGGTAGCGATCCAGGCGGAAGATCAGCTCCGGGTGAATCGCGGCGGGTGCATTTGCGGGTGCGGGGAAGTAAGTGCGGCTGACATCGGCGACGGAACGGGCCAGTTCGCGCGAAGGCGAATCACTTTCCCCGCCCAGCATGCGGAGAAGCCGGATCTGCCGGTCTGTTGCCGTGGCCGGTATCCCCTCAGAGAAGACACGGACGAGATGTTTGTTCTGCAACGTATCGCCGGGTGTGGTATTGCCGCCGACGATGTCATTGTTGAGCACACCTTCCAGTTGCCAGCCCTGCTGCCGGGCGAACTCCGCCAGATGGTGGCTGCCGTAGAGGCCCTGCTCTTCGCCCGGGACGGCGACGAAGACGAGCGTGGCGGGGAGGTGCAGCTTGCTGAGTACGCGAGCGCATTCCAGGCTGACGGCCACACCGCTGGCATCGTCATTGGCGCCGGGAGCAAAGCCGTGGCTGTCAAGGATATCGGTGTCGCGCGAATCGTAATGGCCGGTGACGAGGTACATGCGCGTGGCCTGGGCGGGATCGTTGCCGCGCAGGATGGCGTATATGTTGTTGAGGACGGTGGGTTGGGCAACGCGGTCGCTGACCGGTTGGGTGAAGGTATCCCGCTTGACCTGCAGGCAGCCGCCGCAGGCGCGGGAGTAGCTTTCGTATTGTGCCTGAATCCAGTCGGCTGCGGCCAGCACGCCCTGGCCGGCAGGGAGGTCTTTGTCCATGCTGGAGAGCGTGCTGCGGTTATGGAAGCCGACCAGCGCGGTGATGTCCTGCTGAATTCTGGCTGCGGAGATCTGGGCAATGGCTGCTTGAATTTGCGGATTGACCGGTGCGGGCGGGATGGGTTTGCCAAACTGACGGCTATCCCTCTGTGCGTGGAGCAGGTTGGCACCCAAAAAAAGTATGGTCAAAAAATATAGCATTCTTATCAAGCAACTTTTGCCAATCATTTAGCGTCCTCCGAAGCAGGTGGGAAATTCACAGGGAATGTTTCCTGACCGCTTGACGCGCCATGCCATTGTCTCTAAAACTAGATTTCAACGTATGTCGCGGGTGCGGTGTCACCCATCTTATATACCCGGAGCTTTGGAGGAAACATGGCAGTTTGTCCAGAATGCGATAGCGTCTTTGACTTTGCAGAAGATGAGGTCGAAGAGGGCGAGGTCGTTCTGTGTGAAGAGTGCGGAACAGAGTATGAAATTGTCGGTACGGATCCCCTGGAATTGAGCAAGGTGGAAGGGGGCGGTTACGACGACGAAGATGTTCAGTTGAGAACTGAGGAAGAAGATGCGTAGATGAGACGGCATCCGGATAGACCGGATGCTGAACCCATAAAACTCCATTGCATATAATGGTGCGTATGGAGAGGACACATACGATGCGCTGGTTTCTTCGTTGCTCTGCTGCACTGGTTCTAACGGTGGCCCTGGTTGGAGTTTTCTGCTCTGGTTCTGCGCATGCGCAGCAGGCCAACCGGATGGTCCAAGGCAGGATATCCGATATGACTGGACGCCCTTTGTCCGGCGCGATTGTGTATCTGAAAGATGTTCGTACCCTGGATGTGAAGAGCTACATCACAGAAAAAGATGGAGAGTATCGCTTTGAACAACTCTCCAGCAACGATGATTACAAACTGTGGGCGGAGATGGACGAAAAGAAAAGTCAGGTCCGGACGATCAGCTCCTTCGATCCCAAGAACAGTTTCCTGATCAATCTGCATATTCACACAGAAAAATAAACTGCTGTCTTAGGCGACGACCGGTGCAGAGGCGAACGCCTGCCCGGCACTGTATCCGGAAGCCCAGGCCCACTGGAAGTTGAATCCGCCGAGGTGCCCGGTGACGTCGACCACTTCTCCAATAAAGAACAGGCCGCGGAGCCTTTTGCTTTCCATGGTCTTTGCGGAAAGCTCCGCTGTGTCCACGCCTCCAGCGGTCACCTCCGCTTTCTCGTAGCCTTCCGTGCCTGCCGGGATCACGCTCCAGTGGTGGAGCTGCTGTTCCATTTGCGCGAGCGCATGGTTGGTCCAGCTGGCTGGAGGATGCAGCTGCAGCCAGCGATCGGCCAGACGCTGGGGAAGGATGCCGCGCAGGGCCGCTCTGGCTGCCGCGAGATCGCGCCGTGCGTTGGGATGAAGCAGTGGAGCCGTCCAGGTACGTTCCGGCGCCAGGTCGAGGAGCAACGGCGCAGGCGGTTTCCAGTACGAGGAAATTTGCAGAATGGCCGGGCCGCTGACACCGCGGTGCGTGAAGAGCATTTTTTCGCGGAAGCGCTGCTTGCCTTGTCTATTGCCGACGGATGGTCCATTGCCGACGGAAGCGAGGACTTCTGTGGCAACGCCAGCAAGATCGCCGTAACGCTCGAGGTCGGAAGTGCTGAAGGTGAGCGGCACCAGCGCGGGACGGCACGGCTGGATGGCCAGTCCAAATTGCGTGGCGAGGTCATAACCGAGGGACGTTGCGCCCATCTTCGGGATGGACAGGCCGCCGGTGGCGACGACGAGTGCGGAAGCGGAGAACTCTGCATCGCGCGTGACGACGTGGAAGCCGAGGGTATGCCGAACCTGCTGGACGTGCGCGTTGAGGAATTTTTTTACGCCTGCGCTGGCGCATTCCTCTTCGAGCAAGGTGACGATCTGCTGCGCGGAGCGGTCGCAGAAGAGTTGGCCGAGGGTTTTCTCGTGGTAGGCGATGTTGTGCTTTTCGACGAGCATGATGAAGTCGGCGGGTGTGTAGCGGGCGAGCGCGGATTTGGCAAAGTGCGGATTGGCGGAGAGGAAATTCTCCGGTTTGCAGTGGAGGTTGGTGAAGTTGCAGCGGCCACCGCCGGAGATGAGAATCTTTTTGCCGATGCGGTCGGCATGATCGAGGACGGCGACGCGCTGGCCTTGTTTGGCGGCCTGGATGGCGCACATGAGGCCGGCAGCGCCAGCTCCGAGAACGAGAACGTCAAAGGAGTGGGTAGGATGAATGGTCACAAGGTGGAAGAGGAAACGGAAGTGCTGATTTCATTATGCGCCAGGAGAGAAACTGCGTCCGAAGATACGTTGACATAGCCGCCCTATATTAGCTAAGATTTAGTTAGCCGGAGGATGAGATGCACAAGGCGACGATGCATGAGGCAAAAACGAACCTGTCAGCGCTGGTCGAACGAGCGCAGAAGGGCGAAGAGGTGATTATTACCTCAGGGCGCGACCGTGAGCCGGTGGCCCGGGTGGTAGCCATGAACAAAGAGAAATCCAAGGGGCGTGCTCCAGGGTTGTTCAAAGGCGTTTTCAAGATAGGCCGCGACTTCGATAAACCGTTACCGGCGGATGAGCTTCGGCACTGGATGGGAGAGTAGCGGATGCAGCTTCTGCTCGATACCCATGCCTTGCTGTGGTGGGTGCTGGATCATAACGATCTGAGCAGGCAGGCGCGAAAAGCAATCGGCGATTTCAATAACGAAATTTTTGTCTCCGCGGCGACTGTCTGGGAGATCGCAATTAAGTTTCGGCTTGGCAGATTGCCGGAAGCGGAAATCTTTGTGCATTCCTTCCATAGCAATTTGAGGAAGCTGGGATTTTCTGAGCTGCCGATTTCTGTAGAACATGCCCAGCGCGCAGGATTGCTACCGGGCAAGCATAAAGACCCATTTGACCGCATGCTGATTGCACAGGCCCAGACAGAGGGAATGTTGCTTATCAGCAATGAGGAATTGTTCGACGCGTACCATGTTCACCGCATCTGGTAACTGTCAAATTGAGCACAAAGAAACAAGAACGCCGTCCTGATGGACGGCGTTCTTGTGTTGCAAAGTGAGGCTGTTTACTCGCGTTCGCTGCGCTTCCAGTTGATGAGGTCGCCCAGCGTGGTTGAGGAAGACGATGAGGAGGAAGAAGAGGAGCTCGAGGAGCCTGAAGATGTGGGAGCCTTGTAGGCTTCGACATCGGCGCGGCTGGCTTCATCGCCCACAGCACGCAGGCTGAGACCGATCTTCTTTTCTTCCGGATTGTTCTTGATGATCTTGAAGTCGTGCTCCTGTCCGGCATCCAGCTTGACGGGAACGCCGTGAACGTCCGTCGCTTCCGAGACATGACAGAGGCCTTCGACGCCCTCCGCCAGTTCCACGAAGGCGCCGAACTGGGCCACGCGCAGAACCTTGCCGTGGACCACATCGCCGACGCGATGCTGTTCGAAGAACGTCTCCCAGACATCGGGCTGCAGCTGCTTCATGCCGAGCGAAAGGCGGCGATGTTCCGGCTCAATGCCGAGAACCACGGCCTTGACCTTATCGCCCTTCTTGACCACTTCGGAGGGGTGCTTGATGCGCTTGGTCCAGCTCATATTGCTGACGTGGACCAGACCGTCGATGCCGTCTTCAATTTCAATGAAGGCGCCAAACTCGGTGAGGTTGCGCACGCGGCCCTCGACCGTGGTGCCGGTCGTGTACTTCTCGGCCAGGTGCTCCCACGGATTCTCAAGCAGTTGCTTCATGCCAAGCGAGATGCGCCGGTCTGAAGGATTGACGTTCAGGATGACGGTCTCGATCTCGTCGCCGGGCTTGACCAGCTTGGAGGGATGCTTCATGCGCTTGGACCAGGTCATCTCGGAGACGTGTACGAGGCCTTCGATGCCCTGTTCGAGTTCGACAAAAGCGCCGTAGTCGGTGACGCTGAGGATGCGGCCACGCACATGCGCGCCGATCGGGTAGCGTTCGGCAACGTCAAGCCACGGATCGGGCGTGAGCTGTTTGAAGCCGAGCGAGATGCGCTGCTTTTCCTTGTCGAATTTGAGGATCTTGACCTGAATTTCATCGCCGACATTGACCAGGTCGCGCGGGTGCGTCAAACGCCCCCAGGACATATCGGTGACGTGCAGCAGGCCATCAATGCCGCCGAGATCGACGAAAGCGCCGTACTCTGTCAGGTTCTTCACGGTTCCGGTGAGGATGACGCCCTCTTCCAGATGCTCCAGGGTTTTGGAGCGCTTGGCGGTGACTTCCTCTTCCAGAATTTCCTTGCGGCTGACAACGACGTTGCCGCGCTTTTTGTTCAGCTTGATGACGCGAACTTCGAGCGTTTGGCCAATATATGTTTCCAGGTTGCGAACCGGGCGTACTTCCACCTGCGATCCGGGCAGGAATGCCTTGAGGCCGATATCGACGGTGAGGCCACCCTTGACGCGGCTGACAACGACACCGCTGACCGGCGTTTTCTCGTTGGCTGCCTTTTCGATGGTGTCCCAGACACGGTGCCGCTGGGCCTTTTCGTAGCTCAGCAGGTAGCCACCTTCATATTCATCGCGCTCGACGACAACGTCGATGACCTGGCCGGGCTGTAATTTTGACTGCCCTGTGTGGTCAAGAACCTGCGCGAGCGGAATGAAGCCTTCGGACTTGAGGCCGACATCGACAACGACGTGCTTGTCGGTCAGCTTGACGACGGTGCCGGTGACAATATTGTCGTCGGCGGCCAGAGCGGCAGCTTCTGCGGCCTGCTCACGGTCAAAGGACTCAAGCGCCGCGGCAAAATCTTCAAATGCGGCTGCGTCGTCGGCATGCATGCTGTCTTCGACGTGAATGGCCTGATCGTGGCTGTCGTGCTGTTCTATACCGGCCGAGTCGTCATGGACCGGGTTGTGGGTGGATTCAGGGGCGTCGGCTTCTGCCGCGACCGTTGCGATGGCGTGGGTTTCCAGTTCGGTGCTCAGTGGATTGCTCTCGGTTGTATCGGGATTGAGGACGTCTACCATAGGACAGCGGCTCCAGACTCAGTGCGAAGCGGTGTTGTGCTTCGCTGCAGGGTGAGGCCGGTAAGCCGGTTTCACCTTGCGATCCGGTCGGGTTCCTGGAAGGATGCTGCAGGTTGCAGTGCCTGGCAGAAGATCGAGAACCGGAGATCACGAACTCTCTGGAACCCTGCTACGATAGCTCCGCGGCGAGAGCGCCAAGTGGATTGCGAAGACGGACTTTCGCAAAGGACTTTGGACACAGCCAAAAGGAACGTCGAGTTTGGGATTAGAGCGAATCCGTGATGAAGCATCCACGCAAGAGTCCAAAGCGCAGTGCTCCCATCAAAACTATATCAACCGGTGGAAAACAGTGTCAATCAAACACATCGAAATCTCACCGGAATCACCTGCATAAAGAGATGCGGAGATTTGTGACTGGACGCACAAATTTATCCATAAAGTTATGTCTGCTGCGTGACGTAATAACACAAGAGGAGGTCCAATTTGCAGACAATAGAGCAAACAGGGCATCCAAAGAAGCAGTTTTAGAAGCAGTTTTGAGGAAGAGAGAATTCCATATGTCGAAGATTCCGGCAAAGGAGATCCGCCTTCAGTCACGTCCGCAGGGCGAGCCGACGCCAGACAATTTTGAGCTGGCCACGGTGGATCTGGCGGAACTGAAGAACGGGGAAGTCCTGGTACGCAATGCATATTTTTCCGTCGATCCCTACATGCGCGGGCGGATGAGCGATGCGAAATCCTATGTACCGCCGTTTGTCCTGGGCAAAGCGCTGGAGGGTGCTGCCATTGGGCAGGTGGTGCAGTCCCTGAATGCGGATTTTCCCGTGAGCACCTGGGTGCAGAGTCTTTACGGATGGCGCGATTACTACATTGCACCGGCGGGCCAGTTGCGCAAGATGGATGTGAGCCAGGCGCCGGCGTCGGCGTTTCTTGGCGTGCTGGGGCCGACGGGATTGACGGCGTGGGTGGGGTTGAATGACATTGCGCAGATCAAGGAAGGCGAGACGATCTTTGTTTCCGGTGCGGCGGGAGCGGTGGGCAGTGTGGTGTGTCAACTGGCGAAGCTGCGCGGCTGCCGCGTGATTGCCAGCGCGGGTACGGCGTCGAAGATCGCGTTTCTGAAGAACGAAGTCAAGGTGGCTGCGGCTTTCAATTATCGCGATGCCGATGTGACCGCGCAGTTGCAGGCTGCGGCTCCGGAGGGACTGCATGTGTATTTTGACAATACCGAAGGCCCACAGCTGGAGGCCGCGCTGGCAAGCATGCGGAATCATGGCCGCATTGTGTTGTGCGGGGCCATCTCCGGTTACAACACGCCGGTTCCGGGGCCACGCAACCTGGTCGTCGCCATTGGCAAGCGGCTGCGGCTGGAGGGCATGATTGTGGTGGACCATCTGCATCGGATGCCGCAGTTTTTAGCCGAGATGATACCGCTGTTGCGTGCCGGGAAGCTGCTGCACCGCGAAACCATTGTGAATGGCCTGGAGAATGCGCCGGAGGCGTTTTTGGCTCTGCTGCGCAAAGGGGACAGCCATATTGGCAAGCTGGTGATTCGCGTCTGACAAGCTTTTCGCTGTATGCGATTTTCGATCGATGAGGAGCATGCAGCGGGAATTGATGTACCCGCAATTGCTGCGTGCTCGCTATACTCCGCCTATGGATATTTTGTGGACTCCGTGGCGCTATCAGTACGTCAGCACGGTGGATAGAGCTTCGCGTCAGGGTGTGCCTCCAGCGCTGTCAGCGTGGCCGGGCGATACACACTGCGTCTTCTGTAACCTGCTGGCGTCTACGGCGTACGCCGTGGAGCAGGGCATGCCGCAGCTCGAAGCAGACCAGGCGGCACACATTCTCTATCGTGGGCAGGATTGTTTCATTTGCCTGAATGCGTACCCGTACAACTCCGGCCACGTCATGATTCTTCCCTACGAACATGTCGATGAATTAGGCAAGCTGGCTGCGCCGGCGGCCACGGAAGTGATGGCTTTGGCGCAGAAGCTGGAACGCACGTTCCAGCGCATTTATCACCCCCACGGGATCAACATGGGCATGAACCTGGGGAAGGCGGCCGGCGCCGGAGTGGAAGGGCATTTGCATCTGCATATGCTGCCGCGCTGGGCAGGCGATACCAACTTTATGACGGTGACGGGAGAGACGCGCGTGCTGCCGGAGACGCTGGACGTTACCGATGTGCGGTTGCGCGAAGCGCTGGCGCGGGATTAAGGAAAAGCGAGGCACGGGCGAGCGCCACGCGTGCTACACGCTAATGCGAGTTGGGGCTGATTTTACTGGCTTCAAAGCTGACGATCTGCCACGTTGTGCCTACGGAGTGGTAGACGCGCGTGTAGCGATACAGACCGCTGATATCCTGTCCGTCCCGCGTCCCGGCAACATCAACTTTGGAAACAACGACGACGGTGCTGCCGTAGACCCGGATCTTGCGGTCAGAAGATTCCATGCGGGTGAAGTGCATAGCGCCATCTTTATACGCCACAATGGCCTGGGCTTTCGTTTGCAGCGTGCCATCCGGAGTGATGCCGAGGTAGTCCTCTGACAGCATGCTGCCCATGACGGTCACATTGACCTGCAATTCTGCGTTGATCCATTTGTTTTCCAGCCGAGAGATGGCCTCGACCACCTCTTTGGGCTGATGGCGGTGAGGAAGTCCAGCATGTGCCGGAGGGGCCGCAATCACGAGAGAAAACAGAAGGGCAGTGCAGGTTGTCCAATGGCTGGGCGATCTACGGAGAAAGTGCCGCGAATGGGTCAGCATGGCCGTATACGGGATAGTAGTGTGCACAGACGCTGGAGTCAAAAGAAAATCAGTGAGTGGTCAGGGTGAAATTCAGCTTCCAATAAGTTCGATGCAGACGGAAAAACAAATGGCAGCCTGGGCAGGCTGCCATGGGGTGGATCGTTCCAGGATGTATGGCCACAGGATGTGTGGCCGGTTGGCAGGACTGAAGTGTTCCAGCAGGATTATGCCAACGCGTTCAGATCTTCGGCGCTGCGTTCGCGCATCCATTGGTACAGACCGCCAATGGCGTGATCGTGGAAATGGGGAGAGGTGCGATGTGCCTCCAGGGCTGCCTTGTCACGATACTGTTCGTAAATTACGACAGTATTGGGATCGTCCGCCAGTTCATGGGGGATGTAGGTGACGCAGCCCGGCTCCTGGCGCGTGGCATCCGTTAGCTGACGCAGAGCTTCCGAGACCTGCTCGCGGTCTTCCGGGGCAAAACGCATTCGCACGGTAAATGAAATCATGAGGCAGATACTCCTAAGGTAGGTCCAACAATTTCAATGGGAGGAGGCCATGGCCTGAAGAGCCGCAGCAAACTCCGGTAGCAGGATGGTCTGGTCGCGATCGGGTCCAGTCGAGATCATGCCGATGCGGGCACCGGATTCCGATTCCAGAAAATTGAGATAATCTTTGGCCGCCTGGGGCAGCTTGTCCAGGTGGGTGATGTTTTCGGTCGACTGTCGCCAGCCTTTTCGATGTTCGTAAACCGGCTCGATGGACTCCATGCCACGGACATCGGCAGGAACCGTATCGCTGAGTTTGCCGTCGATTTTGTAATGGGTGCAGACGGGAATGGATTCCAGCTCGTCGAGCACGTCCAGTTTGGTGACGACCAGCCATTCGGTACCGTTGACCTGGTTGGAGTAGCGAAGCATGGGCAGATCAATCCAGCCGCAGCGGCGCGGACGACCGGTGACGGCGCCGTACTCCTGTCCACGCGCTCGCAACAACTCGCCAGCGGCGTCGTGGATCTCGGTCGGGAAGGGACCTTCGCCGACGCGGGTGACGTAGGCCTTGGTGACGCCGATGACGGTGCCGATACGGGTGGGGCCAACGCCGGTTCCGATGGCCGCTCCGCCCGCCGTGGCAGAGGACGAGGTGACAAAGGGATAGGTGCCGTGGTCGATATCGAGCATGGTGCCTTGAGCACCTTCAAACATGATATTTTCACCCGCGCGCAGCGCGTCGTTCAGAAGCTGGGAGGTGTCGGCAATGTAAGGCTCGATCAGGCCGGCAACGCGGGCATAATCCTCATACATCTTGTTCGCGTCCAGCGGGTCGGTACCGAAGAGCGCGTGCGCGATGGTGTTTTTTTCATGGCAGGCGTTCTGGATGTGGGTACGCAGCAGGGCCGTGTTGAGCATGTCGATGACGCGCAGGCCGCTGCGCTTCATCTTGTCTTCATAGGCGGGGCCGATGCCGCGGCTGGTGGTGCCGATCTTCATGCGTCCGGGGGCATTTTCCGCGGCCAGTTCGATCATGCGGTGATAGGGCAGAATGACATGGGCGCGGTTGGAAACAAAGAGCTTGCCGGAGACGTCCACGCCGACTTCGCGGAGACGTTCGACCTCCTTAAGAAAGGCCATCGGGTCCAGCACGACGCCGTTGCCGATGACGGCGCGACAGTCGGGCCGCAGAACGCCGCAGGGAACCAGTTGCAATACAAATTTTTTGCCGCCGATGATGACGGTGTGTCCGGCATTGTGACCGCCTGCGTAACGCGCGACGATAGAGAACCGGTCCGCCAGGACATCGACAATCTTGCCTTTTCCTTCATCACCCCATTGGGCGCCTAGAACCACTGCTGTTTTGGCTTGCATGCCTCTCTCGTCTTTCGATCCGGCGCACGTTTCCACCTCCACGCAATGGCGGCATTGCAGATGCGGTCAGCTTGTGCCGGGGATGGTGAACTTCGAGCTGACTCGAAGCACTCACAAGGTTTGATCCTATACTACCGAGTGCGCCCACGGAAGCGTGTGGCTTTCAATACGGAAAGATGGCCCGGGGAGGGCCGAAGCAAAGATGCCAGAGTTGCCGGAGGTGGAGACGATTGCAGAGGGCGTGAACGCGCGGGTGCGCGGACGGAGGATCGTGTCGGCCTTCTTCGGCGCGAAGCCGGAGCCGCTGAAGTCCGCGCCTGAGGAGATGCTGCGGGCCCTGACGGATCGCACCATTCAGCGGGTGCGCCGGGTTGGAAAGCATATCGTTTTCGATTTGGCGGACAAACCGGGGTCACCGGTGCGCGCGCAATGGCTGGTGCATCTGGGGATGACCGGGCGGCTTCTGGTGGCGCAGCCGGAGATTCCGGTTGCGGCGCACACGCACGCGATTTTGCAGCTGGAGGATCAGCGTGAGATTCGCTTTGTAGATCCACGCCGCTTTGGCCGGCTGTCCGTTCTCTGGCTGGATGCAAAAGGCGCGGCGAAATCTTCGAGCGAGGGCTTTGCCGGAACAGGACGCGAGCCGCTGACGATTTCTGAAGACGACTTTTACGATTTATTCCACAAGCGGCACGCGCCTATCAAGGCCATGCTGCTGAACCAGTCGCTGCTGCACGGGGTGGGCAACATCTATGCCGATGAAAGCCTGTTCCATGCGGGTGTTCGTCCCAAGCGGCAGGCCGCGCGGCTGACGCGAGCGGAATTGTTGCGGCTGCGCCAGGCATTGCAGCAGGTGCTGCGGAATGCCATCGCGCTGGGTGGGTCGTCGGTATCGGATTATGTGGATGCCGATGGGGCGCGCGGATTTTTTCAGCTGGAGCATCGCGTGTATATGCGTACGGGAGAACCGTGCCTGGTGTGCGGAACGCCGATTCGGCGTATTGTTCTGGCTGGGCGAGGCACGCATTATTGTCCGCAGTGCCAGCGGTAGGGGAGTGTCCGGCATCGGCGAGTTTCCCGCTACACTGCTGGTGATGAAAAATTACCTGTAAAGAGGAAAAGATTTGGCGACGAAATTTTCGATTGGCGTGGATCTAGGCGGAACCAACCTGCGCGCTGCCGTCATGCAGGAACAGGGGACGCTCGCCGATTCCATCTCTCTGCGAACGCGGCTGGAAGATGGCCGCGATGCCGTGATTGCCGACCTGTGCGACGCCGTGGTTGCTCTGCAATCGCGACACGATGCTACAGGAGTCTGCGTGGGCATCGGCATCGGAACGCCGGGACCGCTGGAGTTGCCGGAAGGGATTCTGCGACGGCCTCCGAATCTGCCGGGGTGGGATGGGTTTGCCGTTCGTGCGGCGATCGAAAGCAGACTGGGGCAGGCAATTCTGTTGGACAGCGATGCCAACCTGGCCGCGCTGGCGGAACTGCGTTTTGGAGCGGGCAAGCGGTTCGGCGTGGATGCGTTATGCATGCTGACGCTGGGTACGGGTGTCGGCAACGGGATTATTCTGCAGGGCCGTGTGTGGCAGGGCATGAGCGGGATGGCCGGCGAGGCCGGGCATGTGATGGTGGTGCCGGAGGGTGCGCCGTGCGGCTGTGGGAGCCGAGGCTGCCTGGAGCAATATGCTTCCGCAACCGCGCTGCGGAGGATGACGCTGGAGGCCGTGGGCGGCACAGAAGCCCGTGGCGGTTCGGCGCTGGCGCGGCTGGTGCGGGAAAATCCTGAGTTTCAGGCCAAGGACGTGGCCCTACTGGCGGAGGCGGGGGATGGGGAAGCGCAGGCCATCTTTACCGAGATGGGGCGCTGTATCGGCCTGACGCTGGCCGCCCTGGTCAATACGCTGAATCTTCCTTTGTATGTTGTGGGTGGGGGAAGCGCGGCGGCATGGCCGCTGTTTGCACCCGCTATGATGCAGGAGCTGCGGGTGCGTTCGTATGTGTATCGGGCGACGGCGCCGACCGCCGAGGAGCAGATGAGCCGAGATCGCCGCAAGACCCATGTGGTGGCAGCGGAACTGGGTGCAGAATCCGGCCTGTTGGGTGCGGCGGTGCTGCCCTGGGTGGAAAACGCATAGCCAGCCGGACAACGGAGCCTTTTGTGAAGGGATTCGGATGGCGCATTCTCGGAGTTCACTACGAAATTTCGGAACTGCCAGTAACATTTCTATGACTTTCTAGTTACATTTCTATGACTTTCTAGATACCTGCGACATTCGGCATGCGCTAAGTTGTTGATTTCAGGTATTCGCGCCTTCGGCACCTTGATTGCATACTAAGTTTGCGTATTCTAGCGAGGCATCTTCGCCCTACGGGGTGAAATCAGAATCGGATGGGTCGTGGCAAAGATCTGAAGCCACTGGTAGAAAGACACACGGCCCCCCAATCCGACATTAGAAAGACAGAAATAGGGCAGTTGCTAGGGTTAACCCAACCGGGAGGCCAGTGACCCCGTCTGCCTTGGTTCTTGATTGTTCCCAAATTTTGTTAGTTTTTCATTTCTTCTGGTTTTCATACGAGATTCTTCCGCGCAAGCCATCCATCTCAAAAGTGCATTCCACCCCACGTTTATTTTGTCTTCGTTTGTCGAAGGCGATTTTGCGTGACTTCTGAGAATGTCGAACGAAGGATGTTGCACGGCAAACGAAAATTTTCCGGCAGCAGCATCGGACGAGCATCACAAAAGCAGGATGGATTTGCCGATGTATGGGGCTTTGGTTGCGTGGAAAACGATCGGTTTCTGAGATTGATTTCCGGGACTGGTTGCAGCGATTGATTTCGGGGTTGAGCCGGGCAAACGATGTGGACTTGCCCTCTTTGCCGACCCGGAGTAATATTCGAGTTGCCCATCATATTTGGCTGATGTCACAGGATTCCCAAGCAGTGTGGCTCGCCGATAACTTTAGAAGAGTGGACTCAAAAGAAGTGAGACGGTAACGACTCCGGAGCGATGCAAGCGCTGAAGCCAAGTGCAGCACTCACAGAGGGTCGATAGCCTGAAGCGGAAGACCAGGGCATACGATGCCGCAGGTTCGCGCCGACAGGCACCGAACGGAATATCCGCATGCGATAACACGAAGATTCCCGGCTGTGCGGGAGAAGACCACGGCGATGTAACGGCGTGGTCCGCTCCCATCGCTCAGCCTGCAAGTACCAAGGAAGTGTATTGATGACAACCGAACCAACTCCGCCGCAGCAGGCGAATCCTAACCCAGCGTTTCGTCGTCGGCGTCGTAAGCGCAAGGGCACCTCGAACAATCCGCAGGCAGGCCAAGCCCAGCCGCAACCAGGACAAGCGCAAGCCGCCGGACAAGGACAGCCGGGACAGATGCAGGGCGCGCCCCGCGCCAACGGCAATCCTCACGGCCACAAGTCTGGCAAGAAGCGCTTTTTCAAGAAGCAATCGAATGGCTCCAACCCCGGCAACCAGCAACGGCGGAACAAACAAGGGCGGCAGCCACGCACGTTTGTCGGGCCCATGGACCACAGCTATCGCGCCGCCAATGGAAACTATGCCGATGCGCCGCCCTCGACCATCGAGCTGCAGCGCGGCAACAGCAACGGAAATTTCAACGGCAACTATAACGGGCTGCCCAAAGATGATTTCGCCGGTACGGCAACACCGTTGGCCGCTGCGAGTGAGATGCCGACGCGCATCTACTGCTTTATCGACGACCTGTTCTTCCTGGCCAAGATCCAGGAGACGGCGCGCAAGCTGGGCGTGAAAGTGGCCTTCGTGAAGAACGACAAAGACATCGTCAAGCGGCTGGCTGAGGCACCCGATGCCGAGCGCCCGGCATTGATCGTTTTTGACCTGAACAACGTCAATGCCAAGCCACTGACCCTGATCCCCAAACTGAAAGCCAAATTGAAGCGGACGGCCTCGGTGATTGGTTTTCTGTCGCACCTGCAGGGAGACCTGAAGGTGAAGGCGACTGAAGCCGGTTGCGATGTGGTGATGCCGCGGTCGGCGTTCTCACAGAACCTGCCGAATCTTCTACGCCGCTATGGGCTGGAAGAACAAGAGGAAACCGAGCGCGTGGAAGCGTAAAGTTTCTGGTCCTCACTGCTGAAGGGATTTATCCCGGGGGCCAGTGCATGGCGCGGCCGCCGAGCAGATGCAGATGCAGATGATCGACGGTCTGGCCGCCGTCGGCGCCCGTGTTGACAACGGTGCGGAATCCTTTCGACAAACCAAGCGACGCAGCCAGTTGTGTGGTGACCTGCAACAGATGGCCGAGCAGCGCGGCTTCTGCCGGAGAAGTTTCGGCCATGGACGCGATGTGTTGTTTGGGCACGACGAGCAGGTGCGTGGGCGCCTGCGGATTCAGGTCGTAGAAGGCGACAGCAAACTCATCTTCATACGCTTTTTTCGCGGGAATCTGGCCGCTGACAATTTTGCAGAAGATGCAATCGGTGTGGTTGCTGGCATGTCTGTCCATGATGCAATCGTCTCATTTTTTGCGCGGTGCCGGATGCGTTGCTTGTTCCTCTTGTCGTTGTAGCTCCGCATCGAACTCCTGTTCCGTCTTTGCCAGCGCTGCTTGATACCCCTGAGGATCGATCCAAACAGTTTCGCCCGCGCCGGCCTGCGCGCGTTTCAGCTTTGCCAACATGTCGAAATACTGCCCATGGGCGCCGAGGAATATATCGCAGGGAAGGCCTTTCAGCACTGCAAACGACCGCTGATAATCCGCGGCAATTCCGGGATAGGAGGCCGGCTGCCCGGGACGGCCCACCAGACGATATCCGGGATTCACATACCAGCTGCCCACGATCACGACATTCCGGAGACGCCCTGCCTCCCTCACCTGCATCGTCCACGTTGTGCAGCCGCGCGTGTGTCCGGGAGTTTTGTGCGCGACCAGCACGACACCGCCAAGCCGAACCTGATCGCCATCATGCAATACACGATCGACCTTCACGGCAGGGTAGCGATGATTGGGATACGCGAAGTCCTTCGCGCCGCCACTCTCCACCACCGGCACATCCGCATCCATCACCATGTACTTTGCCCCGGTCCAGCGTTTGATTTCGGCGCTGCCGGCGTCATGGTCCGAGTGCGCATGGCTGATGAGCAGGATCCTGATGTCCTGGAATCGAAATCCAAGCTGCTCCACACTTTTACGAATCAACGGAGGCGAACTCTGAAGACTGGAGTTGATCAGGATGTCTCCCGCAGGTGTGACGACAAGGTAGGACGCTAGATCCTTGCTGCCGACGTAGTACAGGTTATCGGCGATCTGGAACGGTGCGATCGGGGTGGTCCAGTCCGGCTGTACCTGCGCATGGAGCGTGCCGACCAGCAACAGCATTGCAAGGCACATACAGGTTCTTAACAAAATCCTGACCATCTTTTCTCCGTTCTTCGTTGCTGCAAACATCTATAGCGGTTGTATGGCGGCTGTTGTCGAGACTGCTTCTGCAAACATCCATCTACTTCTGAAAATATCTGGGATGCCTGCCGGGCTGCCAGGGATTGTAGTGCGCGGCGAAGGCGGCACGCTGCGCGGTGGAGGGATGGCTGTAGGTCCAGAACTCGACGAAGTGGCTGGGATTGGGATCGTCGAGACCGACTTCTCCCAGCAACTGGAAGGCTTGTTGCGCCGTCCGTTGCGGGTTGGCGACGATGCCGTGGATGGCTTCCTGTCCATAGATGTCGGCGTGATGTTCCTGCATGCGGCTGAAGCTGTTGTCGATGGGTTCAAGAAAAAAGCTGAAGACGGCGAGGGCGAGAAAAAGCACAGCAAGCACGGCCCAGTCATCGACGCCACGGATCTGCCAGGCATCTCCGAAACGCCGGACCAGCCAATGGACGGCGTGATATCCCAGCCAGAGCACAACAAACAGCACGGCGATGGCGAAGGCCAATCCTTTGTAAATGTGATTGAGGACGTAGTGACCCATCTCGTGTCCGAGGATGAAGAGAATCTCATCCGGCGTGGCCTTCTGGATGGTGGTGTCCCAGACGACGATGCGTTTGGAGGAGCCGAAGCCGGTGACATAAGCGTTGAGGCCGGTGACCTTGGCGCTGGCCTTCATCCAGTACATGCGCGAGGGGGGAATGTCGAGGCCGCCATGCGCGGTGAGCTGTTCCAGTTGTGTCACGAGTGCCGGGTCCATGGTTTGCAGCGGCTCGAATTTGTTGAAGATGGGATCGATGAGGATGGGCGAAATGAAAATCGAGAAGATCAGGATGGGTATGGTTGCCAGCCAGAACCAGAACCACCAGCGGTGGGGCGAGCGGCGGATAATCCGCTGGAGCAGCGAGAGAATCAGCGTGCCGACAAGGAGTGTGAGGAGCAGGGACTTGGTCCAGTCCCAGAACCAACTGTTCCAGTGCTGCACGGACTGGCCGTACTCGCGGTACAGGTGTTGCGCGTAGATATCCACGGGGAGAGAGACGAAGGATAGCGCCAGCAGAAGCAGAGGGATAAAGACGCAACCCTGCAGCCATTTCCATTGCGTGCAGGCCTCTGCCCAATCACGGAAGCGTGCCGGAACGTGCAGGCCGAGCAGGAAGAGCAACGCGAGCAGCGTCCATGCGGTCGAGGCAAAGTGCAGAAAAATTCTGGCATGTTCGAAGGCAATGGCGCGAGCCAGCTTGTCCGGTGGGAGCGAGTAAGCAGGCGTCGTTGCGGAAGAGGTTTGTGTGGGGCTGATAGATGCGCTAGTGCTGGATTGTGTTTGCGGTGTTGTCGGTGCACGGTGCGCCGCAAGCAAGCGTGCCGGGACGAGCAAGCTTATGGCGAGAGCCGTGAGGGCGAGAATGCGTTTCGCCATGTTTTGCCAGCCGCCCTTCCTGTTCAATCTAATCGTACGAGGTAGGCCTGACCTTCGGAGGGCCGCAGATTTTGCGCGATGTACACGGCGGTACGACGGGTTTCTCCCTGCGGTTTGATGCGCACCCAATGGCCGGTTGAGCCAGTAAATTCGATGACATTGGCGGTTGGGTACTGGCGCTGCAGATGGTCGCGCAGCTTGACTGCGGCATGGCCATGGGTAAAGACGCCGATCTGCACGCACCAGCGGCCGCCGGTATCCAGAGGCTTGGGCGCCTGCAGAACATCCATACGCACGCGGGCCACGCCCATTCTGCGCAAGCCGCTTTTGTTGGCTGCGCCACGGGAAAGATCCAGCATGCGCCCGGGGACAAAGGGGCCGCGATCGGTGACGGTGACCACCACGGATTGGCGCGTGGTGAGGTTGGTGACGCGGATGACGGTCCCCAGAGGCAGCGTGCGATTGGCCGCGGTCATGTCGTCCTGGCGATAGATCTGTCCGTTGGCGGCATGGCTGTGGTGATATGGCTCGCCATACCAGCTGGCGATGCCGACTTCGCTGTAGAGAACCTTGCGGCCGTACGGAGATGGCTTGGTTTGAGGCTGGGTTTGAGACTGAGACGGAGATTCTGAATACGGAACCTGCCCGGGCGATTGCGATTCGGGCTGCTGGAGAGGCGGAGGAGGCGGAGCATTGGCGGCAGTTCTTTTGTGGCGGCAACCAGCCAGCATGCAACAGGCCAGTACAGCACAGGAGCTGAGAATGCGACGGGCGGTCGATGGGCGCAAAAACATTCGCTGGAAAGGCTCCTGTTGGAATTATCGGAAACCGAGAGAGGGTTTGCAGCAGTCTTCTCGCAGGAAAGCAGGGGGTGTCTATTCAGTAACCTCCCAGAGTACTGGGATGCCGGGTGAACGACGCGCCGGGTGCTTTGCTCGACAGCAACCTAAAATACAAAGAAAGAATCTACATAACAGGTGCTATTTCCTCCCTACCTGGTATTAACTAAAGATCGGCTTTCTGCCATCTGATGAAGTAAATACGGAAAATCCGGAAGGTGCATGCTACGTATATTTTTCAGATGTAGAAGCCCGTTTTCTTTCTGTCTGCTGATGTTGTTCTTCTGTGCCGCTCCCGGCCACGCGCAAGTGTTGACTGCGGCGGCAGAACTGCCCAGCGCGCCTTTGCCGCAGAGAAATCCACTCGCCCAGAAAAATACCGATAACGCAGCCAACCTGGCGGCTCCGCACACGTTGGCGAAGTTTTACTGGCATACGATTCCTCCGGAGTATCAGGCGCAACCGCTGAGTGCGTACGGGAAACTGAAATATTCCGTGCATGAGGTGCTAGATCCGCTGGCAATATTTCCGGCAGCAATTTCGGCGAGCTGGGGAAATATAAATAACAGCGATCCGAAATATGGAACGGATGCAGGCGCCTGGGGGCAGCGTTTCGGCGCGGCAGCCGTCCGGCAAGCCAGCTTTCGCTTCTTCTCGGATGGAGCTTTTCCAATCCTGTTGAAAGAAGACCCGCGGTATTACCGGCTGGGGAGCGGCTACAGCTTTTGGAGGCGCACGGAATATTCTCTAACGCGCGTTTTTATCGGTCGAACCGATTCCGGGAACAGGACATTTAACTATTCCGATGTTGGGGGCCGCGCCCTTGGCGCCGCACTGACCCAGGCGTATTACCCGGATGACAGCCGCAGTGCCACCGTGGTTTTCCGGACATTTGGCGTGGCGCTGGGTGGTCAGGCTGGAATCAATTTCGTGCGGGAATTCTGGAAGCGGGCAAGATTCTGAGTGCATGGCCAGGTGCAACTTTGCCGCACAATTCTTCGTCTATCTATTAAGTACCAACTTTTTCAGGGTTCCCCGGTCTATCTCCAGCAGGAGCCGATCGCCGAGATGGTGTGTCCCGGGACAGCAGTCGTCGCTCGAAGCCTTATCAGGCCATCATATTTGCATCCTATGGGACTTTGGACATCTGCGGTGACCGTATGCCTGCTGACAGGCATGATGCGCCCCGTTGTTGCGTTGGCCGCAGTGACACCAGCACGCTCCAACGCTTCCGCAGCCAATGTCGCTCCAGATGCGTCTGGCAGGGATGCCGAAGACGGGGATGCAGCGCTGCCGGATGCTCCTTTGCCGACGTTGGAAATGTTCCAGTTCGGCAGCGGCCCGGGCAGTGTTGGACGAGCCAAGCCTATGCCGCAACAGGCCCCGGTGATTGAACCCTGCAATCCGAATGCTTCCAGCACGACACCTTCGATGAGTTGTGCTCCGAGAGAATCTCCTTTCAAACGTTTTCTGAGCAGTCCGGAAGTGGCGCCACTTACGCCGAGAGATAAATTTCATCTGGCGGTGAAAGATGTTTTTGATCCATTCAACCTGTTAACGATTGCTGCGGATGCCACGATCTCCGTTGAAAGCGACTCCGATGGGGTATATGGCCCGGGACTGCGAGGCATTGCGAAGTATTCCGGCGTCAGTTTCACGGAAAATATGACCGGTGAATTCTTTGGAACTTTTCTGGTGTGTTCGCTGGCCCGTCAGGATCCTCATTACCATCGCGAACCGAATGTGTCTGTAAAGCGACGGATTCTGCATTCGATTACGCAGGTGGTATGGACACAAAGCGACACGGGACAGGGGATGTTCAACTACGCCAATTTTGTTGGCGGCATCGCAACGGCGGCGATCAGCAATACGTTTGTGCCTGGACCGGGGCGCCAGGGATGGGGCGCAACGTCGCAGCGCCTGGCGCTTGCCTTTGCCATCAGTCCTACTGGTAATTTGATTACGGAGTTTTTGCCGGACGTGGCCAGCCATGTGAACCTGCATGTGGTCATCTTCCAGCGAATCTTAAATATGGTCACAAAAGAAGAGAGCGGTGTGCAGTAAGGCTTCCGGATTGTTAGGTATAGGGGCTGAGGGCTGCTCCATTCGCTCCCCGAAATCCCCATCTACTGCAGAATTTTGCACTTCCATGCTGAGTGGTTTCGACCGGGGGGTGGGACTCGGTACTCTAGAGGGTGGTATCAGGGCCAAAGCCTTTGCCGGTAAACCGTTGGCAAGGCGTTAGTTCTGGGAATGTATTGGCATGAAATTCAACGCAGCTGAACCCTGCAAAGCACTACCGAACCAATAATTCGGAGGTGCGATCCAGAGATTGGCTGCATCACAATTTTCAGGAGAACGACGCGAATGTCGAAAGCTGTCAAATACGCTGAGAAAGTCGTGACCATCGCTGCCCGTGGCGCCTGGGTGGTGTTCGATAAATTTAACAGCATCCGCCCCAACGCTTCCTTTATACCGAAGTGGTCCGACAAGCCGCTGTTGAAGTCTTATCAGAAGGAAAAGCCCCCTCTCGGCTGGCCGCGTACGACCGACTCGCTTTGCCCGAAATGCGTGCCGGAGATTCGCCAGCAGATCATCGACGGCAAGCTGCCGCATGAGTTGCTGCTGAACGAAAGAGTGGGCGAGATCAAGGCCCAGATCATCGAGCGCGACGGCAAGATCCTGATGGTGAAGGACTGTCCCAAGCACGGCCACTTTGAAGACGTGATGGCCATCGACACGGCATTTTTCAAGCATCTGGAAGAAGTCTTTCCGGGCCGCGATATTCGTGCGCACAACGACGAAAAGCTGCACAATCACGGCACTTCGACCATCACACATGGCCGCGGTTCGGTGCTGACAATCGATCTGACGAACCGCTGCAACATGATGTGCGATCCCTGCTTTATGGACGCCAATCAGGTTGGGTTTGTGCATGAGCTGACGTGGGACGAGATCAAGACCATGCTCGACAACGCCATCTCCATCAAGCCGCGTCGCCAGATGTCGGTGCAGTTCTCCGGTGGTGAGCCGACGCTGTCGCCCTACTTTCTGGATGCGGTTGCGTATGCGCGCAAGGTTGGTTACAACTCCGTGCAGGCTGCGACGAACGGCATTGAGTTTGCCAAGAGCAAGGAATTCTGCCGCGCTGCCGCGGAAGCGGGTCTGCGCTATGCGTACCTGCAGTTCGACGGCATCGGCAACGCTGCCAATTCGCACCGCAAGGTTGGCAATCTGTTCGATGTGAAGCTGCAGGCCATCCATAATCTGCATGAAGCAGGCGTGGATATTGTTCCGGTGACGACGATCATCAACGGCATCAACAATGAGCAGGTGGGACGCATCATCCAGTTCGCGCTGGACAATCCGAAGATGATCAACTTCCTGAGCTTCCAGCCGGTTTCGTTTACCGGGCGCGATGAAGAAGTGACGGACGAACGCCGCGCAGCGCAACGCTACACGCTGAGCCACATGGCGCACGACATCAAGAACCAGACGGGTCTCGGCGAGCCGACACGCGACTGGTTCCCGATCAGCTTTATGAGCACGTTCTCCGACTGGGCCGATCTGGTGCACGGACCGGACCATGACTGGGGACAACTTTCCTGCGGATGCCATCCAAACTGCGGCATCGGCATGGCGCTGATGATCGACAAGGAAACGAAGGAAGGGGTTCCGGTAACGGCCTTCCTGAACGCCGACCGTTTGGCAAAGGACGTGGCGAAGGTCAACGACGCAGCGCGGGGAAGGTTCCTGTCGATTGTGGGTGTGACGCTGGCGCTGTTGCGCAATTACGATCCAAGCAAATCGCCGACGCATTTCCATATTAAGGACATGCTGCAGAAGTTCGACAAGAGCTTCGGCGCAACTGGCCGCAACTACGGTTCCGTAAAGGGCGACCGCACCATGGCCGACATCGAAAAACGTCGCGCCGACCGCTGGAACTTCCTGTTCATCGCCGGAATGTGGTTTCAGGATCTGTTCAACTACGACTTCCGCCGCACGGAGCAATGCATCATTCCCTATGCGACGCAAGAAGGCGAGATCAGCTTCTGCGCGTACAACACGGGCGTGGGCTGGCGCAACATCATCGAGAAGATGCACATGACGGCTACGCTGACCAAGTGGTACGAGGAGCATGGACGGCATGAGATCTTCGCAGGCGGCCGGAAGGTTGCCATGAGCGAGGAGAAGCATGCACTGCAGTTGAACGAAGACCACGTGCATGCAGCCGCGAATGACACACTCGACAAGCTGGGCATTGCCAAGAACGCACGCCAGGAGAAAGTTCGCGCGCGGGATGCCAAGACCAAGAACGATGCAGAGAACCTGAAGATGGCGCAACTGTATCGCGAACATGTACTGGGTGAGAAGCCGCAAGGAAATTTTGTGGCCATCGATTCCCTGATCGCACCTGCACCGAAGGCTGCACCGGCCAAGGAAGCAGAAGAGCCGGTGATGGGCGATTAAAGCCACGCAGGGGCGAGGAACATCTCATACACTTGAAGTGAAATTTGCACAAGGCCGCCTGAAATGGGCGGCCTTAGTTTTTGCATTTCGGTAACGTCTCTTTAGTGCTCTACACGGGGTGACCGGGCACGATTACAATCGAGCCTATGGAGTCGGCCGTTCTCGAAGAGCAGCAATTACGCACCTTCCGCCAAGCGCTCCTATGGTGGTATTCACTGCATGCTCGTGATCTGCCCTGGCGGCGTACGCAAGACCCCTATTGCATCTGGATTTCGGAGATCATGCTGCAGCAGACGCGGGTTGCCGCGGTGGTGGAACGCTACAAAATTTTTGTAGAGCGGTTTCCATCTTTGCTGGCGCTGGCGCTTGCCGGGGAAGATGAAATTCTGGCGGTATGGAGCGGACTGGGTTACTACAAGCGTGCGCGCCTGCTGCATCGTGCGGCACAGTTTGTGTTGCGGGAGCATGCCGGGACACTTCCGCAAAGCGCCGATGCATTGCGCAAGCTGCCGGGAATTGGCGCCTATACCGCGGCTGCGGTTGCCAGCATTGCCTTTAACGAACCTGTGGCTGTTGTGGACGGCAATGTGGAGCGTGTGGTGACGCGCGTTCTGGGAATGGCGGGAAGCGGCAAGCAGCCATCGCCGTCGTTGCTGCGCAAGGCCGCAGACCGGTTGCTGGCCACCGAAAAACCGGGAACATTTAATCAGGCCATGATGGAGCTGGGTGCCACGATCTGCCTGCCGCAAAATCCGCTGTGCATGCAGTGCCCTGTGATGGAAATATGCCGCACGCAGGGAGAGCATCCTGTGGCGCGGCGCAAGCAGATGCGCAGCCGCCTGATTGCTTATGGACTGGTGCGGCGGCAGGAGAAACAACAGGGCAAATTGGAAGTCCTGCTGCAGCAACGACCCGCCAACGCATCGCAAATGCCGGGCATGTGGGAGCTGCTGGAGGTGGATGAAAGCATTGTGGAGAATATTGAGCCGGTGTTGCGCGTCCGCCATGCCATCACGAACACGAACCATTATGTCCGCGTATACGACTTCGATCTCCCCACAGAAAATATGCTGCAGAAACATGAGACGCAGCGGTGGGCCAATGCAGATACATTATTAGCCCTTCCGCTTACCGGGCTGGCCAGAAAAATTCTGATGCGCATGGACATTCTGCCGCGCCCGAAAACAATTCGGACGGGCAGAGAAATTCCTGCAGCCTTCGACCCATTTTTGCTATAAGCAAGCATGCGGAACAAATCCCATCCGGGCAGTGTGAGAGGAAGGGGAAGCATGTCACGGTTACGTTGGCACATCTTTCCTCATCGTCCGACATATCTGTTGCCGCTGTTGTGCATGGTTGTGATCTGTTATGGCATGGTCGATGCTCAGCAGACAACGACGCCCAAGCTGCAGCAACGCGTCCCGGATAATGGCCTGGCACAATCTGTTCCTCCGGACAAAAAAGATTTTTCAGAGCAGCAGCCTTCCACGCTTCCCGCGGATGTTTCCGGTGAGTATGCCTTTGATCGCAGCGGGGAATCGATTGAAGTTGATATTGATCGCGGAAAACTGAGTGGATACATTTCGCGGCTGGGAGATGTCGATACAGATGCCGGCACACCGCTGACGTATTTTTTCGATCACACCGCGCTGGACGGCGATCAACTGCAATTTGAAACGAAGGTGGTGCATGGCGTCTGGTATTCCTTTCGCGGAACCATCGTGCGTGGCTCGGGAGAGACGCGGGATAAGGAAGGCTATTACGTGCTGCGCGGCCAGTTGCTGGTGCATCATCCGAGAAATCGACTGGACAAAAGCTCCGAAGAAACCGTGGAGCAACGCACGGTGAGCTATAAGTCGCTGGGGCGGTAAGGCTTCAAATCATAGCTCCCCGCAAGAGCGTGGATAGACAGGAGAACCTGTCATGCTCGTGCCATCCAGTAAAATAAAGACTTATGCTCGATCCTGGATTTGTGCGTGCGAATCTCGCACTGGTGAAGGAAAAACTGTCGCAGCGCGGCGTGGATGCCGAGACGCTGCTGGCCGGCTTTGAGGAACTCGATCGGCGACGGCGTTCTGCGATTACCGAAGTGGAGAAGCTGAAGGCGGAGCGGAACCGCATCTCCGGCGAAGTGGCGCAATTAAAAAGGTCCGGACAGGACGCGACGGCGTTGATGGAGCAGACGCGCGCGTTGAAGGAAGACACGGAACGGCTGGAGGCTGAGGCTGCCGCTGCAGAAGAAGCCATGCGGTCGGTGCTGCATCAGATTCCCAATCTGCCGCATGAGAGTGTTCCGGTAGGGAAGAGTGAACACGACAACGTGGAGGTGCGCCGCTGGGGCACGCCGCGCGCGTTTGATTTCACTCCAAAGTCGCATTGGGATATTGGCGAGCAACTCGGCATTCTGGATTTCGATCGCGCGGCGAAGATTTCCGGTGCGCGCTTTGCCGTGTATTGGCAGGCTGGCGCGAAGCTGGAGCGGGCGCTGGCGAACTTCATGCTGGATGTGCACACGCGGGAACACGGCTATACGGAAGTGTTGCCGCCGTACATGGTGAACTCGGCATCGTTGTTTGGGACTGGGCAGTTGCCGAAGTTTAAAGAAGATCTTTTCCATTGCGAAGGCACAGACCTATGGATGATTCCCACGGCAGAAGTGCCGGTGACGAACCTGTTTCGCGATGAGACGCTGGACGCCAGGCAGTTGCCGATATCACTGACGGCGTATACGCCGTGCTTTCGATCGGAGGCCGGTTCCTATGGCAAAGATGTTCGCGGGCTGGTGCGTCAGCATCAATTTCAGAAAGTGGAGCTGGTGAAGTTTGTTGCGCCGGAGCAATCGTATGAAGAGCACGAAAAGCTGACGCGTCATGCGGAGACGATCCTGCAGAAGCTGGGGCTGCCGTATCGCGTGGTGTGCCTGTGCACCGGCGATATGGGATTTTCTGCGGCAAAAACGTATGACATTGAGGTCTGGCTGCCGGGACAGGGCGTGTATCGCGAGATTTCTTCCTGCTCCAACTTCGAGGCTTTCCAGGCGCGAAGGGCCAATATCCGCTATCGTCCGCAGGGGCAGAAAAAACCGGAGTTCGTGCATACGCTGAATGGCAGCGGCCTTGCCGTGGGTCGGACGTGGCTGGCGATTCTGGAGAATTATCAACAGGCCGATGGTTCGGTACGGATTCCAGAGGCGCTGGTGCCGTATATGCATGGCGAAACGAAGATCGAGTTGTACACTCGCTGAGGAGACTGAAGCATGCTGCGAATATTGCGCAAATATCTCTTCTGGACGTACGAACGGGGGAGCGTGCACTACGACGTGATGGTGACGCTGATCCTGGTGTTTATTTTTGTGTCGCCGCGTGTGATTGATTACAAGGACAAGCCGGTGGCGCGGATATTGCCTGCCAGCGGAGTTCTGGTGAAGAGCGATGGCCAGTACAGCCTGATTTATCAGATTGACGCAGACACGTTGTCACCAAATCTGGATGACAAGGCACTGCGCAAGGAATTGAAAGCGGTGATTGCTCCGATCTCCGGAGGAGTGAACATCGACCATTATGTGCCGATGCGCGGAGCCAATGGCAATATCGTTGCGTATCGTGTCTGGGTTCGCCGCTAGGATGGGAGTTTTGCAGAGCATGGATACAAAAATCCGCTGGCCACAGAATCGCAGCTTTTTACAACACGTCCTGGTGCTGCTTGCTGTGCTTTTCTCGCTGACCGCGATGGCTGTGGCGCAGAGCGCACCGACGAACTCCGGCGCGCTGGATTCCGTGCTGGCGCAGATGGATGCTGCGGCGCAGAAGTTTCATTCCGCGCAAGCCAATTTCCAGCGGGACCAGTATCAACGCGTGGTGGACAACACGGATACGCAAAAGGGAACAATTTATTTTCTACGCAGTGACGGCGCAACGCAGATGTCCTTGCGGATGACGCAGTTCAACGGGCAGCCCGATGAGAAGAAGGTTGTCTTCAAGAACGGTGTGCTGCAGTTCTACCAGCCCAAGATTGACCAGATGACGGTCATCCACGCGGGAAACAACCAGCAGCAATTTGAGAGCTTTTTGACGCTGGGTTTCGGCGGCAGTGGCAGCGACCTGAAGAAAAACTGGGACGTCACCTATCTGGGTACGGAGACGATCGACGGAGTCAAGACAGTGAAGCTCGACCTGGTGGGCAAGCAGACAAGCGTCCGCAACATGTTCCAGCACGTCACGATCTGGGTGGATCCGACGCGGGCAATTTCTCTGAAGCAGGAATTCTTTGAGCCGTCCGGGGATACGAATACAGCGCTTTACAGCGATATCCAGTACAACCAGAAAGTCTCATCGTCGGTGTTCAACATCAAGACGACATCGAAGACGACTGTGGTGCAGAAGTAAGCTCTGAATTTCTGCGTACAGCCAGCGCGGCGGCAGCCAGAATGAAAATCATGGGGAAGCATTCCAGCGTGTAGCGCTGCTCGGGATATTCCAGCGTGAGCAGCAGCAGGCAGCGCAGCACCACATACAGCAACATCAACGAAGCGTAGGGAACCCGTTTCGTCATGCCCCACACGGCTGCCAGCAGGTAGGCAAGATTGAGTGCGGCATAACTCCAGGCAAAAACGGTTTCCGCTTCATGGTGCTGGAACTGCCACCAGCGCGGTTCAATCCAAAGCATTTCCGTGCGCGGACGAAGCCACATATCCGCCAGACGAAGCACAGGAAGCACAACGTAATACTGCACAGGATGCCGCTGAATGCGCTCGCGGGCCAGCTGTGCAAATTGCGTATCCATCTCCGGCGTAAGGTCCAGTGTTATGTCGTAGGCGTTGAACAGGGCAGCGGTGCGGGCGCGCTCGGCGGGGGTGTCAAAGGCGCGCGAAGGCAGATTGTTGACATCGACGGCGGCGCCGGGGACATTCCAGTAAATCTCATAGGTCGAGGTGAATTCGACGCACCAGGTTCGCACCCATTGGTTCCAGCCGTTGTCGACATACTCGCCGGGGTCCATGGCAGAGCGTGGGGCCAGTGGCTGGAAGACATGGAGTGTGCGGGCGTTGCGCAGGGTCCAAGGTACGAAGGGAAGGAGGGTGAGAACCGCGCACAACACGGCGAGCCTGAATGCGCGCGATGGCGCAAGATGCCTGCGCGTAAACCAGAACATGCCGGGAAGAAGAACCACGCCAAGCAAGGCGCCATCGGGTCGCAGGAGAGCGGCGTAGCTGATGGCAAACGCGAGCGCGAAGAACCAGCGGTTGAAGCCGGGATGCTCCACGTAGCGCGCAAAGGCGTAGAGGCCCAGCGCGATGCAGAAGACGGAGAGGGTTTCGGTGAGCGGGGTGGCAACGTAGTTGGCAGTGAAGGGGCAGAGGGCGGCGAGATACAGGGCGACAATGCCGGCGCGCAACGAAATGCAGTGTGCCGCGAAGGCTGCGACCAGCAGGCAGGCGCCGAGATCGATGGCCGTTTGCGCGAAGAGGACGGCGTTATAGTGCTCCATGCCAAAGAGGCGAAAGCAGGCGGCCAGAAACAGGGGATAGCCGGGCAGGCGAATCAGCGTGGGCTGAAAGCCGCCTTCCACCGTGAGGCCGTAGACACCATGCCAGAACCAGTTCTTGGCGATGTCGCCATAAATCAGCGAGTCTCCCGCAATTACCGGATAGGCGTGGATGAACCAAAGACGCAAAACAAGCCCGATACCGAGTGCAATCAAGAGATGTTTGCGGGCACGCAGAAAAAATAGATGCATCGAAAAGCATCATACTAGGTGAGAGGTCGAGAGAGACGCACGGTTCATTCGCTGACGCAAATGAGGAGTGTTTCCGGCGGATGCCCGGTATACCCTAGAGCTATGTCGAAACCGATTTTTTACGACCCGGACCGCAAGCGATGGAAACGCCTGCGCCGGGTGTTCGATGTTGTTGCAGTCGTTTCGACAATTGTTCTGATTGCATTTGGAATCAATGTGATACGTCGTGAAAATCTGCCGGAATTGTTGTTGCCGGTGCAGAAGCGCAACTATCACGCACTGAAGGAATATGGCCGGGCGAAGCCACCGGTACATGCGCGGCGAAGAAACCACCGGGGACGGCCGTCCGAGATTCCGTTGAACTCCGGTGTGGGCCTGCGCGCTGCTTATTACGTGGACTATGATCCGGCCAGTTACAGCTCTCTGAAGCAACATATACACCAGATTGATTTGCTCTTTACCGACTGGATCCACATTATTACGCCGGATGGCAGGCCGATGGCGTTTACCCTGGACAACCATCCATACGCGGTTGTGGATAGCGCCGGAGTGCACAACGTAGACCAGGGAGGCAAGGTGATGAAAGCCATCACCGACGCCAAGGAAGATACCGACATTTTTCCCATGGTCAGCAATTACAACCCGCTGACGGGAGACTTCAGCTCCAAAGTTGTCGAGCAGTTTTTAAAAAGCCCACAGGCACAGACGACCTTTACTACCCAGATGCTGGAATTCCTGGATGCAAACCCGCGCTACCGCGGCCTGTCGATGGACCTGGAGGCGCTTCCCACGGATACGCAGCCCCTGTATCACCAATTGATTGCCAATCTGTATGAGCAGATGCATGCCAAGAACCTGCGCCTCTACATCAACGTGCCGGTGGATGACGATGATTGGGATTTCAAGTTCTACGCTGCGCACAGCGACGGTTTGATCCTGATGAATTATGACCAGCATGAGCCGGGAAGTCTTCCGGGTCCGGTTGCGGCACAGGATTGGTTCGTTCGAAATCTGCAGGCGGCCCTGAAGGTGGTGCCGAAGAACAAGCTGATCTGCGCGATTGGCAATTACGGATACGACTGGACGATGTCGTTGCCGAAGACGGTGCATCATCGAACAATGCCGAGCAAGGTGCTTTCGGTGCAGGACATGGCGGTGCAGGATGCGTGGCAGGCGGCTTCCGACTCGGAGGCGACTCCGGTACTCGATCCGGATTCGCTGAACATGCACTTTGCCTATGACGACGACGATGCGCATGTGCGGCACCAAATCTGGTATCTGGACGGCGTGACGGCCGTGAATCAAATGCGCGCGGCGCGCGATCTGGGCATTGAAACATTTGCACTGTGGCGGCTGGGTTCAGAAGACCGGTCGATGTGGAAGATCTGGGACAAGCCGGTGGAGTCTGACGCGCCGAAGCTGCTGGCGACCATTCCTCCGGGTGAGGATGTGAATACCGACGGCCAAGGCGACATTCTGCGCATCATTGGCGTTCCACAACTGGGTAAACGGTTTATTCAGGAAGATCCTGAAACGCATTTACTGATTGCGCAGCAAATCCAGACATTTCCAGAACCGTATACCGTCGAGCAGTATGGATATCATCGCCACGAAGTTGCGCTGACCTTCGATGACGGACCCGATCCAACATGGACGCCGAAGATCCTGGACATTCTGAAAGAGAAGAATGTGAAGGCGACGTTCATGGTGATCGGTGAAGAGGCCCAGGACAATATTGGGCTGCTGAAGCGCTATTACCGTGAAGGGCACGAGATTGGCAATCACACATTTACGCATCCGGACATCAGTGAAATATCCAATCGGCAAGTGGATCTGGAGCTGAATCTGACGGAGCGACTTTTCGCTGCCGAACTGGGAGTGCAGCCGTTATATTTCCGGCCTCCGTATTCCATCGATCAGGAACCGGATACGAACGACGAAGCTGCACCGGCCTATCGCATTCAGAAGATGGGCTACATCATCATCGGCGACAAGATCGATACCGACGATTGGAATGAGCATCCGCGGAAAACGCCACAGGAGATTATCGACAACGTCTTCGCCCAGCTGCACACCATGGAGACCAAGCCGCAGCTAGGCAGCGGCCCGGGCAGCATCATTCTGTTGCATGATGGCGGTGGGGATCGCTCGGTGACGGTGGAGACGCTTCCGCTGCTGATCGATGCATTGCGTGCGCATGGATACAAGATTGTTCCCGTTTCCGCACTGATGGGCAAGACCCGCGCTGAAGTGATGCCACCCATCTCTCCGAAGCAGCGCTGGCAGGCACGCGTGGATGCCATTGCGTTCTTCTTTATTTCTTTTTTCAACCGCACGGTCATCGTGTTCTTCTTTGTGGGAGATGTCCTGATGACCGGACGGCTGATCATCGTTGGAATCTTTGCGGCGATCGATCGCTTCCGCAGGCGCAAGCTGCCGCCGGGCGCGGAGAATTATCGTCCGCAGATTGCCGTGCTGATCCCTGCCTACAACGAAGAAAAGGTGATTGCGCGGACGATACGGTCGGTGCTGCACTCCGACTATCCCTTTCTCCGTGTGATTGTGATCGACGATGGCTCTACGGATGGAACCTATGAAGCGGCGCGCGCGGCGATGCCTGCGGAGCTGGCATCGGGAAAGCTCACCGTGTTAACCAAGCAAAACGGCGGCAAGGCAGAGGCGCTGAATTATGGATTGGAACACGTACAGGAAGAGGTGTATGTCGGCATCGACGCGGATACCGTGATTGCGCCGGATGCGATTTCGCATTTGATTGTGCGCATGGCCGATCCCAGAGTGGGTGCGATTGCGGGCAATGCCAAGGTGGGCAATCGCGTGAATCTGTGGACGCGCTGGCAGGCGCTGGAATACATCACCAGCCAGAATTTTGAACGGCGCGCGCTGGACCTGTTCAACGTGGTCACGGTGGTTCCGGGTGCGATCGGAGCGTGGCGCACCCAGCCGGTGAAGGATGGCGGTGGATATCACGTGAACACGGTGGCGGAAGATGCCGACCTGACCATGAACCTGCTGCAGCAGGGGTACAAGGTGATTTATGAGGATCGTGCGCTGGCCTTTACCGAGGCGCCGGCCAATGTGCGCGGATTGATGCGGCAACGTTTCCGCTGGTCCTTCGGCACGCTGCAGGCAGTCTTCAAACATCGCGCGGCATTTGTGAAGCATCGCGCGATGGGACTGTTCGCGCTACCAAACATCATCATTTTCCAAATGCTGATGCCGGTCTTTTCGCCGTTGATCGATTTGATGTTTGCCGCCGGGGTGGTGCATTACTTTGTCGATCGCCACTTCCATCCGGAGACGGCAAGCAATGCCAGCTTTGAGAAACTGGTGGCGTACTTTCTGGCATTCTTGATCGTGGATTTTCTTGCCTCGTCGCTGGCTTTCGCATTGGAACCCAGACACCCGGCGAATAAAGGGGACGGCTGGCTGCTCTGGCATATCTGGATCCAGAGATTTACTTACCGGCAGGTTTTTTCGCTGGTGCTGGTGAAGACCATAAAACGGGCCATCGACGGCCGCCCCTTTAACTGGGAAAAGCAGGATCGCACGGCAAAACTGTCGGCAAACACGGAGATCGCCACGACAGGAAGATAAGGAAGATAGCAACGCAGGGGGAGTTTTCGATACGACAGAGGCTGCGTGCAGCCTGGATTTTTTTATGACTCCCGTAAGAGCCGTGCTGGATCGATGGCAAGGGCACGGCGCGCTGGAACTAAAGTGGCCAGGATGCCCAGAAGCATCATGGTGAAGAGCACTCCGAGCAGAACCAGTGGGTCATGAGGTGTGGCGAAGGAGATCAGATGGGCCATCAGATGACTGGCCAGCAGTCCGGCTCCGAAGCCAATGCCCGATCCGGCAAGCAGTAGAAGCAGCGGTCTTCGCAGAGTCGATCGCATCACCTGCATGCGTTGTGCCCCAAGAGCCATGCGAATGGCTTGTTCCCGGGTTCGCTTCGAGACGGAATATGCGGCCATTCCAAAGATGCCGGTGACTGCCAGCATGGCCGCCAGCAGCCCCATCACGCAGAGAACAGCGGTGGCGGCGCGCGTGGGAACCATCGAGAGATCAACGGCATCGGTCCAGGATCGTATGGTGAAGGGAACCGATGGCTCAACGCTGTGCAGCGCGTGCAGCAGGGCAGCCGTCAACTGATCGGAAGGCAAATGAGAGCGAACGAGGACGGTGATACCGCTGGACAGGTATCCGCCCCAGCCTTGCGCCAGCGGTAAGAACATTGCCGGTCGAGCATCTTCCGTAATGGAGTTGTATTTGCCGTCCTCGACGACTCCGACCACTTCATACCTGGCGGTCGCCCACATGACGAAATGCTGTCCGATGGCGGGACCTTTGCCAAACAGCCTGTGAGCAAAGGTCTGATTGATGATCGCTACTCCGGGAGATTTTCCATCATCATGCCAGGTGAAGTCGCGGCCGGCCAACAGCCGTGTCTGTGCGGTTTTCAGATAGCCAGGTGAGATCAAAAATGTCTGGGTGTCGAATGCCGCGTGCGCAGGAAGAAACTCCGTCGTGCCCTGGCGATAGACAAACCAATCGCTTCCACCCTGAAACGGTACGCCGTCGGCCAGTGCGGCAGCGGTCACACCGGGAATCGCTTCCGCAGCCTGCAGCATTCGTTTCTGTATCGGGAGAGCTTGCTCGCCGGTATATCCGGCCATGCGCAGTTCCGCCTGCCCGAGCACAATGCCCGCCGGTTGAAACGCCAGAGGCACGTGCAAAGCGAGAATCATGCCGCGCACGGCAACGAGGGAAGCGGTGACCAGGAGCGTGCACACGGCGATCTGAACCAGCAGCAACAGGTCGCGCAGTGCGAAGCGGCGAAAGGATTCGCTATGCAGGTGACCGCTCTTGATTGCCTGGACCACATCGGTGCGCCAGATTTGCCGCGCCGGAAGCAGGCCAAACAAAAGACCGCTGGCAATGGACAAGGCCAGTGCTCCAAGATAAACGCGGATATCCGGCGCGATTAAAAAGTGCGTGGGGAAATCTCCATACGGCTGCCAGTGACTCAGCGCCCGAAGCAACAGGCTGGCGAACGCGGTGCCGACCAGGCCACCCGCAGTGGAGATAAGGAGCGCTTCGGCCAGCAGTTGACGCAGGACATGCCAACGGCTAGAGCCTATCGCGATGCGGATAGCCAGTTCGCCGCTACGATCGGCGGCTCGTGCCGCGAAGAGCGTGGCCAGGTTGGCGCAAGCAGCAAGCAAGACGAGGAAGGCGAGCAACATAATATCCAGCAGAGCCTTCCTGGTGGGATTGTCGCTATCTCCTCCGGGGCCGGATGGTATTAGGCGAGCGCTCAGCGCCTCATCCTTCGGATCTTGTTTGGCCATCTGGGTGGCCAAGGCGTTCAGACTTTGGGTAGCCTGTTGCGGCGTAACGCCGGGCTTAAGCCTGCCGAACACATAGAAGCTGTAGTGATCGCGGAAGGACAAATCATCGTTGCCTGTGACCTGAGCTGCGTTGACGAGGGGAATCCAGTAGTCGGGCCAGTAGAAAAGGTCGGTCCCGTAAAAGTTTTTCGGAGCAACGCCCAGAACAGTAAACGGATGCTTGTTGAGTTCGACCGTTTCTCCAAGAATGTTGGGGTTGAAGTTGAATTGTCTGCGCCAAAGGTCATAGCTGAGGACGATGTATGGCGCGGAAGCTGGTCCATGAACATCGGCAGCGTGAAAGAAACGGCCCAGCGCAGGAGACATGCCAAGCACGTCGAAATAATTGCCCGAAACAGCATATCCCCAGCTTCGCACTGCCGACTTACCGATGTTGAGTCCCACGCGAAGATTCTGGCAGGCAAGCATGCCGCTGAAGGATGCGTCCCGATCGCGGTAGTCGATGTAGTCCCGATACGACTGCGAGTACCATCCTCTAGATCCATGAACGATCTGGAAGAGATTTTGCGGATGAGGTACATCCAGAGGCCGGAGAACCAGGCCATTCAACACGCTGAAGACTACGACATTCGCGCCGATTCCCAATGCCAGCGTGATGATTGCAGTGATCGTAAACCCGGGCGAGTTTCTCAATTTGCGCAGAGCAAACTTGGCGTCGGCAAGAAGGCTTTCGGTTCTCGGCCACATCCAGGCTTCGCGACCGCGTTCTTCCATTTGGGTGACGTTGCCGAACTCGCGTCTGGCAGCATGTTCGGCTTCTTTTCGGCTCATTCCTTCTGCCATCAAAGCGTCGATCTTCTCTTCGAGGTGCTGCTGAATCTCCTCAGAGATGTCGCTATAAATTCGGCTTCGTGTGAAGAATTGCCTAAACCAATGCACGGTAGACTCCTAGGATTTGGCAGGAGAAAGAACCAGGGCGACACCTTTCAACATTTGTTCCAGGCGGGACATCTCGCGCTCCAGATGCTTGACCCCGGCCGGAGTAATGCGATACGTACGGACCTTGCGATTGCTGGCTGATATTTCCCATTCGCCCTTGATGAGGCCATCTTTCAGCATGCGCTGCAAGGCCGGATAGAGAGAGCCTTCCTCCACCTGCAGCAGGTCATTGGACCTTTGCTTGATGTGCTGAATGAGCGCGTAACCATGCATGGGCTGGCGACGCAGAGACTGCAGGACCATCATTTCCAGTGCACCGCGAAACAGGTCCCGGTGTTCGGTTTTATTGCTGGGTATCATAGGCATATCTCAAATATACCTAGCATAAAATAGGGTATAACAGATGTCAACCGGATTGACATTTGAACACTGGACAGTGAGTTAGAAATTGTTACCGGGTGTTGCCAGGGCTAGCGGAACATCCATCCAGTCATGGTGCTACACTGCGCGTGCCAGCGTGCATTGGAGTCGCCCATGATTCTAAGAGAAGCTCGTCGCTTTCTTCGCAGCAGTCCTCTCCTCAGTCTGTCCGGCATCATGGTTCTTGCGTTGGGTATCGGCGCGTCTGCCCTGGCGCTGGCATTGTTGCTGGCGTTCTCCACCATGGGTTATCCGGGCATGCGAACGTTGGGGTATGCGACGATCGCCGAGGAGGTTGAGGGCGGCGGCTCGATGCGGATCGCATGGCGCAGGTTCGAGGAGCTTCGCGCCTCGCCAATGCAGGGCGCCGCGCTGGCTGCCTACAGCAAACCGGCCAGCGTAACGATGGAAGTGCATGGCGAAAGTAGACCGCTGAAACTAGCTGCCATTTCAAGCGGATTTTTTTCGATCTTCACTCCTCGGCTGGCTGCGGGAAGAGATTTTAGCTCCGTTGAGGAGGGCCAGGCCGGCAGTCACGTTGTCATTCTGAGCCATTCGCTTGCGGTCAAGCTGTTCCAGTCTCCGGAAAACGCGTTGAACCGTTTTGTTCGAATCGAGGGACTGCCTTTCGAGGTGGTTGGCGTGGCCCCATCCGGTTTTCATGGCATGTTCGGAGATTCCGTCGAGGCGTGGGTACCGGCAAACTGCGAGATCCCGCTTATTTTTCAAGCATCCCTCCCCAAGGGGGTACCTCCGGACA
Source organism: Acidobacteriaceae bacterium (assembly GCA_036267255.1). GTDB lineage: Bacteria > Acidobacteriota > Terriglobia > Terriglobales > Acidobacteriaceae > DATAWK01. The sequence goes on from DATAWK010000053.1 coordinate 125,479, forward strand.
TTTGGAAAGCCGTAGCGTCGTTCTACGGCGTGGCGGCGTCCAGGCAAGCTTCGTCAAAGGGACTTGCGGCGGAGCTGGCCCACTCGCTTCCACTCCACGCGACCACCGAGGCGACGCTGCACGCATCCCAGGGATTGACGACCGACCCTGTGCGCGATGCCAAGCTGCGCAAATGGCTGCGGCTTGGGCTGCTATTGGCACTGGTGTTCACGATTGTCAGCAGCCTGAATTATGGGTTGCTGCTGCTGGCGAGAACGCCGCGCTACGCGGAGGAAATTCGCCTGAAGAAGGCCCTGGGAGCGGGTAGCCGCCGCCTGATGATGGAACTCATGATCGGACCGGCAGCCATGGTGGGAGCCGGTGTGTTTGGCGCGTGTCTTTTTTGTGCCGGAGGCTGGATGCTGCTCTCCCGGATGCCGGGATTCTATGGACAGCTTGTACAGGGTTCCTGGCATGCGGCATTTTTGGCGTTTGGCGTACAGGTGCTGTTCGCCTGCGGCCTGACAATGATGATCGCGTTGCTTCCGGCGCTTGGTTTGCTTCGCGACGATGGCGCGCCGCGCATGGGATACACCAGCACCACGACCCGGCGCACCGGCTTTCTTCTACAGATTACCGTTACGCTCCAGATCGTCTTCTGTATCGGAACATGGATCCTGGCCGGCATGATTGTTTCCTCACTCTTGTCGTTGATGAGAGAACCGCTCGGATATGACGCAAGCCATCTCAGCGTCGTTGCCATCGGGCCAGGCCCTAATGGTGTTCAGTTCAGCACGGCCCTCGGCCAGTCCTTTCCGACGGCCACAGCGATCGATAGCCTGCTGGAGCAGGTAGACGCGCTGCCCGGCGTTCGCAGCGCCAGTCTTGCTTCCGACGCTCCTTTTGAAGAAGGGATGAGTACGGTCGCGCTTCAGCGCCTCGATCACACGTCCGGATCGCCGCAAACGGTCAACGACATGACATTGACTCCGGGCTACTTCCACACCATGGGCACCAGAATCATTCGAGGAAGGGACCTTTCCTCGCGCACCTTGACGGGCAACGTCAACGAGATCGTCCTGAATGCATCGTTGGCGAGAGAGCTTTGGTCCAAACAAGACCCTTTGCATCGCTCGGTCCGGCTTACCTATGCTGCCGGTTCGGGAATCCCTTCTTTCTCCGAGGTTGCTACGGTTGTGGGCGTTGTGGAAGACATGCGCATGTCCGGATTTATGGGGTCGCCCGAACCAACAATCTTTATGTTGCTCAAGGGCGGTGACGCCACGCCGCGGGTTATTGTGAATGGTTCGGAATCGATCCGGTCCTTGCAGGCGGTGGTCAGCCGTCAGGTGCCGGGGCTGATGCCGGGATTGGTTGTGCGGTCCGCGTACAGGGTGGAAGATCAAGCGCGTGCTTCGTTGCACCCGGAGAAGGTGCGCGTTACCTCAGCCCTGGCAGGCGCCTTGCTGATGGCGCTGCTTGCCTGCATTGGCCTGTATGGATCGCTTGCTTATTACGTGGGAACGAGGCGGCGCGAACTGGCTGTGCGGATTTGCTTTGGAGCGACGCCCTGGAGAATCCGCAAGATTATTCTGGAGCGAGCGGCTGGGTGCGCGGTTTCCGCAGGAATACTCTCCGCGCCGCTGTGGTTGATTCTGGCCAAACTGTCGTCGAATGATTATCTGGGGCGGATCTCCTGGTCCACAGGACATGCCGTTCTCATAACGCTGGCGTGCATTGTGGTGGCGGTTTTGGTTTCTCTGGTTCCGGCCACTGCTGCGGCAGCTGTTTCGCCCTCCGAAGTGTTGAAGGAGCAGTGACTTTCGTGAAGCGGAAGGCCGATTGCACGGGGGAGTGTTCGGCGATGTTGAGGACAAAGAACATTCACGAGCGGCTATTTGTCATGCCGGGCTGGGCCGGGCTGGGCCGGGCTGCGGGCAAGCGGGAAGTAGTCCATCTGGTCTAAACTGATGTGTTATGGCAACCGCAGAAATCTCGACCGTCATTCTTCCTCGTGCGCCTAAAGGCGAATTTCGCAACCAACCATTCATTGACTTCAGCCGGGACGATCATGCCCGCTCGATGCGGGATGCGCTGACGCGCGTGAGCGATCAGCTGGGCCGGGAGTACGACCTGGTGATTGGCGGCAAGCGCCTGCGAACCGAAGGCAAGATCACGTCGCTGAATCCGGCATGCCCGTCGGAGGTGGTGGGTGTGCACCAGAAGGCCGGAGCAGAGCAGGTGGAAGAGGCCATGCAAGCAGCACTGGCGGCCTATGAAGGATGGCGCGTTGCTCCGGTGGAAGAGCGTGTTTCCTTGTTGCTGCGTGCGGCGGAGCTGATTCGCGAACGCCACTACGACTTTTGTGCGTGGCTTACCTATGAGGTGGGCAAGAACTGGGCGGAGGCCGACGCCGACGTAGGCGAGACGATCGACTTTCTGGAATTCTATGCGCGCGAGGCGCTGCGGCTGTCCAAGGCGACAACACCAATCCAGTATCCCGGTGAGAAGAATGAGCTGTTGTATATTCCGCTGGGCGTAGGTGCGGTGATTCCACCGTGGAACTTTCCGTTTGCCATTATGGCAGGGATGACGGCGGCGGCCATCGTGAGCGGAAATACCGTCATCCTGAAGCCGTCGAGTGAATCGCCAACGATTGCGGCGCGGTTCTTCAGCGTTCTGGAGGAGGCTGGTCTGCCGCCGGGAGTGGTGAACTTCTGCCCGGGTTCCGGCGCAACGTTTGGCAACGCGATTGTGGAGCATGCGAAGACGCGCTTTGTTGCGTTTACGGGATCGAAGGAAGTTGGGTTGGATATTCACGCGCGTGCCGCGCAGACGCAGCCGGGACAGATCTGGATCAAGCGGACGATTCTGGAGATGGGCGGCAAAGATTCGATCATCGTCGAGCCGGATTGCGATGTGGATGTGGCGGTGGAGGGTGTGGCGCAGTCGGCCTTCGGTTTTAGCGGACAGAAATGCTCGGCATGTTCTCGCGTGATTGTGGATGACAAGATTTACGACATCTTTGTTGACCGGCTGCGGGAGCGCGTGTCGCGCATCCAGGTGGGTGATCCTGTCACCAATGCCGCCATGGGCCCGGTGGTGAGCAAGGGCGCGCAGGAAACAATTCTGAACTACATCGAGATCGGCAAAAAAGAAGGCCGCCTGATCTGCGGCGGTCACGCGGTCGCTACGCCGGATCACGGATATTACATTGCGCCCACGGTGATTGCCGATGTTGCGCCGCATGCGCGCATTGCGCAGGAAGAGATTTTTGGCCCGGTGCTGGCGGTGATTCGGTCGCGCGGATTTACCAATGCGCTGGAGATTGCCAACAATACGGAGTTCGGTCTGACGGGAGCGGTCTACACATCTTCGCGCGATAAGCTGGACCTGGCACGGCGCGACTTCCATGTGGGAAATCTTTACTTCAACCGCAAGAGTACGGGAGCCATGGTCGGTGCGCATCCGTTTGGCGGATTCAATATGTCGGGCACGGATTCAAAGGCTGGGGGCCCGGATTATCTCTACTTATTCACGCAGGCGAAGTCGGTTGCGGAACGCCTGAAATAAGGCCGGAGACGGTGGCCTGAGACGAGCATTGTTCGGACGAGTGGTTTGGAAATTACGGATCGATCTCCGTTTGCATCGCAGGGATGCGGAGGCAGTAGTTGGCCAGAATTTTATGTGTGGATGACGAACCCGGAGCGGTGGCCCTGAAGCGAGCCATTCTGGAGCGTGCCGGTCATGATGTGACGGCGTGCACGTCGGCTCCGGAGGCGATTGTGTTGCTGCTGACGGAAAATTTTGAAGCCGTGGTGACCGACTGGAAGCTGGGCGAAGACAGCGGGCGCGAGATTCTTGTAGCAGCCAAGGGGCAAAGCCAGGTTCCCGTGGTGGTTGTCTCCGGATATTGCACGGAAGCATTTGCTGCGGTGGAACCGCAGGCGGATATTTACCTGGAGAAGCCGGTGGATCCGGAAGAGTTAGTCGCCATCGTGAGCGCCCTGCTCACGGCGCCAGAGCAAGTCTAGCGGACACGTGGTCAAACAATTCCGCAAAATCTATTCGCAGCTCTGTCTATGGTTTATCCGATGTCATTGCATGGCAGGTAATGTCTGACAATATTATGCGGAGGCCATGCGAAAGCCGTTGGGTACATCGGTCGGTTGTACCAGCACGCGATGGTGAATGGTGAACAACGCCAGCTCCAGGCGATCCGAGACGCCGGTTTTGTCATAGATGCTGCGGAGGTAATTCTTGATGACCTGCTCGGTGGTGCCAAGCTGCGCCGCGATCTCTTTGTTTTTATATCCCTGAACGATCAGAGCAACAATCTTCATTTCTTTTGGTGTCAGGCGCAGGCGCACGCGCGCTCCAACGGAATCCAATTCTTCATGGATCATGCTGCCGGTGCGCGGCTGTATATAGGTTGCACCTGTCGCGACTCGTTGCACGCATTCAACCAGGGTGGGGCCACTGACATCGCGGAAGAGAAGACCATCGGCTTTGCCGGTGTGGTTTTGCGGCGGATCATTATTTTCTGCAACAACAATGGCGCGACTGGATGCGGCGTGAATCAGTTGCACAAGCGAGCCATAATCCGGCTGTACGGAGGCGGTAAAAATAACAATCGCGCCGCGAAAAGACGAGACAGCCTGATGCAGACGTTCGGTATCCAGACATTGCGCAACAATGCGAAAATCTTCTTGCGCAGCAAGGACTTTGGCGATACCGGCACGAAAAATCGATTGATTGTCAGCGAGTACAATTTTTTTCATGACGCAATTTGAGACAGTTGCCGTATCTTTTAGTGCATCCAAGGGCAATCCCGTTACAGGCAGACTAATACCTTAGAATGAATACAAAGCTTAAAAACTATCTATATTTCCTATCGGCGAGATTCAGGGAAACTTCGCCCACCATGACATTCGACGCGAAATTCGAATCTTAGGGGGAGCAAACCGGTTGCGCTATAGAAAACATTGCAGATACCAAGAACTATCATAGCCAGACTACCGCGTTTCTTTACAAAAAACGAACCGTATATATTAGTACGATGCCAAATAGGGAACAGATGTAGGATGAACTAGAAACTTTTACAAACCTTGTGAATCCCTAGAGATACATGTCAAAGCCTGTTCTACTTGCCGTGGATGACGATGGAAGCGTTCTGGAGGCGCTGGTACAGGACCTGCGCCGCAATTACGGCGCTCGTTATCGCATTCTGCGGGCTACTTCCGGCCCGGCGGCCCTGGAGGTATGTACGGAGCTGCAGCGCCGTCAGGATGCTGTCGCGCTGTTTCTGTCGGACCAGCGCATGCCGGGCATGACCGGCGTAGAGCTGCTGGAACAGACCATTCCGCTTTTCCCCGACGCCAAGCGGGCGTTGTTGACCGCCTACGCGGATACGGAAGCGGCGATTCGGGCTATCAATGCAGCAAAAATTCATTATTATCTGACGAAACCGTGGGATCCCCCGGAAGAGCGCCTGTATCCGGTGCTGGACGATCTGCTGGAATCCTGGAGTGAGGGCTATCGGCCACCCTTCGACGGTTTGCGCGTAATCGGACATCGCTGGTCGGCAGCCGACCATCAGGTGCGGGATTTTCTGGCGCGGAACCAGATTCCGTATATCTGGCTGAATCCGGCACAGACGGGCGAAGCGCTGCAGCTATTGCAGCAGCACAATCTGGACGACACGCATCTCCCGGTCGTGCTGTTGCCCAATGGCGAAGCGCTGGTGCGGCCCCAACCGACGGAGCTGGCGCAGAAGATCGGCCTGCGGGTGCAGGCGGAAAAGGATTTCTACGATTTAGTGATCGTAGGGGCGGGACCGGCTGGCCTGGCTGCAGGGGTTTATGGCGCCTCGGAAGGGCTGCGAACGCTGGTGATTGAACCGGCGGCTCCAGGGGGACAGGCTGGAAGTAGTTCAAGAATAGAGAATTACCTGGGATTTCCTTCCGGGTTGAGCGGGGCCGACCTGGCGCGGCGCGCCTATATTCAGGCATCCCGGTTTGGGGCTGAATTTCTTTCCCAGCGCGCCTGTGGAATTCGCACCGATGGGCAGTATCACTTCATCCAATTATCAGATGGGCGCGAGGTTTCCTGTTATACGGCCATGATTGCCACAGGTGTCGATTACCGCAAGCTGAACGTCGCGAATGCCGACCGGTTGACCGGAGCCGGCCTGTACTATGGTGCGGCGATGACGGAAGCCATGTCCTGTGCGCAGGAAGACGTGTACATCATTGGTGGCGCCAACTCCGCGGGACAGGCGGCGGTGTATTTTGCTCGCTACGCCGCGAAGGTAACCATGCTGGTACGCGCAGGTTCGCTTGAGAAGAGCATGTCGAAGTACCTGATCGATCAGATCGAGAGCACGCCGAATATTGTGATAGAGACAAACGCATGTGTTACGGAAATGGATGGAGCGGAACGCCTGGAACGCATCCATGTGCGCACGCCTGCGGGCACGACGGAACGGCCTGCTTCGTCGTTATTTGTCTTTATCGGTGCGGAGCCAAACACGGAATGGTTGCCTCCGGCGATCATGCGCGATCCGTTGGGATTTGTGCTTTCCGGGCAGAGCCTGAGGATTGAAGGTAAATTGCCAAGCCAATGGAAACTGGATCGAGAGCCATACATGCTGGAGACGAGCATCCCGGGAATTTTTGTTGCCGGCGATGTGCGCTATGACTCGGTGAAACGCGTGGCTTCGGCTGTGGGGCAAGGTTCGATTGCAGTGCAGTTTGTACATCAATATCTGGCGAGGTTGTAACGGCAACTATGGAAATCAAAGGCAGAATTGCAGATTTACCGCTGTCCGAGCAGGAGGAGATACTCGCAAGGCTGCGGCAGATTCCTGTCTTTGAGGGATTGACGGACGAAAACCGACACTGCGTGATGGATGCTGTTCTTATCCATGCAGCACCCGGGGATATTCTGGTCACGGTGGACGAACCCCAGCCCTCTTTCTGGGCGATGTTTCAGGGCAATGTGCGGGTGGAAAAACTTGAATTGAATGACACCAAAAGTTCCATCGCCACGTTTTCCGGCAGTGAAACCTTTGGGGAAATTCCGCTGATGCTTTCAACGACAAGAAGAAGGAGTTCTGTTCAATGCGTCGCGACAACGGCAAGTGAACTGTTGCGGATGGATGAAGAATCTTTCTGGCAGTTGATTGTCAGTTGCCCCAGCGTACGGCAGAAAATCCTAGGCAACCTGGCGCAGCGTATGGAGTATTACCAGAGTCTGCTGCTGCAACGAGAAAAGCTTATCTCACTGGGCACCCTGTCGGCTGGGCTGATGCATGAGCTGAACAATCCGGGAGCAGCGGCACAACGCGCGGCTTCCCAATTGCGAGAAAACCTGACGCGATTGCAGGAGATGGCATTGCGCCACTGCCGAACGGATTTTCAACCGCAGGAACTGGATTGCATGGCGGAGCTGCAGGAATTTGCACTGCACGCCCCCAAACAGCCTCCGATGAGTTCGATGGACCAGGCCGATGCGGAAGATTCCCTGGCTACGTGGCTGGAGAAGGCGGGAGTGGACGATGCATGGCGTCTGTCGCCCATGCTGGTGTCCATCGGTTTGTCAGAGGACAGACTGGAGTGCACGCGTACCTGCTGCAGGCCGGGAATTCTGTCGGATTCGCTGCATTGGCTGGAGGCCTTGGTTTCCAGCCTGCAATTGGTGGGCGTGGTTGAGGAAAGCATTTCTCGCGTGACGGACCTGGTGATGGCAGTGAAGCGATATTCCTACGCAGACAAGGCTGGCGCCAAGGACATTGATGTGCGGGAAAGCCTGCATAGCACCATGGTGATTCTGGCCCACAAGATGCGCCATAAACAGATTCAACTGGAGAAACAGTTTGCTCCCGATTTACCGCTGTTGGAGGCGCGCGCGGCTGGTCTGAACCAGGTATGGACCAATCTGCTGGACAATGCGATCGACGCGGTTGCGCAACAGGGACATATTCGTGTGCGTACCTGGCAGGACGGCGGAGATATTTGCGTTGCCATCGCGGATGATGGAATGGGGATTGATCCAGAGAACCAGGTGCATGTGTTTGAGCCGTTCTTTACCACCAAGCCGGTGGGCGTTGGCACGGGTCTGGGCCTGAACATTGCGCATCGCATCGTGGTTACTGATTTTGGCGGCGACATCCAACTTATGTCCAAGCCTGGAAACACGGAATTTATCGTGCGTTTGCCGATCAAAAGACAAGCAGTCACGCCAGAAACACAAGCAACAGAATCGATCAAGAGCAGCTGAGTCCAGTTCGCATGCTTGTCGAGAGAATGTTCCCATCCACGACATTTCCCTTTTCCCCCACCTATCTCCAGATGTTTGCCTGAGTAATCTTCTGAATATCTGATATAGCTGGGAACAGCCATATTCAGGGAGACGATAACCACCGATGAAAGTGCTGGGAATCAGCGGGTTTGAAAACTCTATTCCATTCAAACGGGCGCACTGGCCCGGGCTTGAGGAACGGGAGTACCGGATTTCCCAGGGGCACGATTCCGCTGCGGTCCTGGTGGTCGATGGAGAAATTGTTGCCGCGGCTGCCGAAGAACGCTTTAGCAGAAAGAAGCATACGGGCGACTTTCCGATCCGCGCCATTGAATATTGCCTGGCAGAGGCGGGGATCGAGGCTGAGGACATCGACGAGATGGCCCACGGTTTCGACTACTCCCCATATAAAGAGATGTATTCGCTGGACCCTATAACCGCAGAACAATACAGCCAGGTTTTTTCACGCGAAGCGTTACTGCAGCAATTGCGCCAGGCGCTGCCGGAGTTTCCTCAGGAACGCTTCCATGCGGTGAATCACCATCTGTCGCACGCGGCCAGCGCATATTACACTTCCGGCTGGGATGAGTGCCTGGTGGTCGTGATCGATGGCATGGGTGAAGCTCATAGCGCGACGGTGTACCACGCGCATGACAACCAGCTGGACAAACTGCAGGAGATTTCCGCGAACGATTCCATCGGCATTTTGTACTCCGTCATTACGCTGCATCTTGGTTTCGACTTCAATTCGGACGAGTACAAAATCATGGGGCTGGCGCCGTATGGCAATCCGGCGCGCTATCGTGCGTTCTTCGAAGAAGCGGTCCAGTGCCTGGACGATGGAAGAATTCAGATTCCCTTGCTGAAGATCAATAAGTCTCGTGAAGACCGCGAGACCTACGGTGCGACGCGACGCTCTCTGGAAGAACATTTGATTCCGCATCGCGCGCCAGAGGATGAAATTACGGACATGCATCGCGATGTTGCGGCTGCGCTGCAGGAATGTCTGGACCGGGTGCTGCTGCATATTTGCGGGCACTTCGGGCGAGTAATCGGTCTACGCCGCCTGGCAATGGCTGGCGGGGTGGCACTGAATTGCACGGCCAACGGCAAACTGCTGCGTTCGGGAATCTTCGACGATATTTATGTTCAGCCCGCTGCCGGAGACGATGGGTCCGCTTTGGGTGCGGCGTTATGGAGGGCTTCGCGCGTCGACAAGATTCGCAACGTGCGTATGCCGGTTCCATTTCTGGGCCCTGCGGCATCAAGCAATGACATCGACGAGGCGTTGAAGCATTTTCAGGATCGCGTGACGACGGTTCGCTTTTCCAATTTGCGGGAGACATGTGCGGAAGCGGCAAGGTTGATCCACGATGGGCACGTGATTGCCTGGTATCGCGGCAGAATGGAATTTGGTCCCAGAGCTTTGGGACATCGCAGCATTCTGGCGGACCCTGGACATCCTGAGATGCGCGACCGCATCAATGCGATGGTCAAAATGCGAGAAGCGTTTCGGCCATTTGCTCCGGCGGTTTCGTCGGAACAGGTACAGGATTGGTTTGAAGTGTCCCCTGGCGCTAAATTTCCATACATGGTTATGACGGTTGATGTGCAACCGCAGCATCGCGCCGCGCTCCCTGCCATTACGCACGTGAACGGTTCGGCGCGCGTGCAGACGGTTCCCAGGGCGGACAACGGCGAGTTTCACACGCTGCTGGAAGAAGTGGGGAAAACTACGGGTCGGCAGATGGTGCTGAACACCAGCTTTAACGTCAAAGGCCAGCCCATTGTGAACACACCGGGCGAGGCGTTGGAAACATTTCTCAGAACCGGGATAGAGTATCTGTTTCTGGAAGATACGCTGGTGTATCGCTGGTAGTTTTCTGCGCACCATTTTCCATGCCTGGACAGTAAGAATGCGCAAAACTCTGCATACGGAAACGGCTCACCTTAGGAAAAACACGTCCACATCTCAACAATTTTGCAGTGAAAGCAGTGCGCTTTTAGATTCCATCTGACCCGTTTCGAGGGATTTCCCGCGCCGTTCCTCAGCTGAATTGCGTCGCTTGCCCGGTATTGCCGATTTCTGGCTGCGACTGTTCGCCGGTGGCGAGTTTTGCCTGATTTGGAACAAAAATTGCCTATTATCTTGCGTTGATTGGTATGTATCGCCGAAGTCAACCCTGTGTAGGAGGACTTTTTGTTACCCGAGACGATGTTCGATCAAGATGCCGCGGTAAAAGACGATTTTTCCTCAAACACGCTGGCGCGGCATTTTGAGGAGCAAGCCGCGCGAACTCCCGATGCTGTTGCGCTGTACTTTCGAGACGAGAGTCTTACCTATCGCGAACTGGATGAAAGAACCAACCAGTTCGCTCGATATCTACAAAGCCTTGGCGTGCGGCAGGAGACGCTGGTCGGCGTTCTGATGGAGCGATCCCTGGAGATGGTGGTCGCGCTGCTGGCAATTCTGAAAGCGGGTGGCGCTTATGTGCCGCTCGATCCGGGGTATCCCAGCGAACGCATTGCATTTCTTCTGGAAGATTCCAAGGCGCCTTTTATCCTGACAACCGAGCGCCTGAGCAGGAAATTGCCTCCGGTGGAAGGGCGCATTTTTTCTGTCGATGGCATGGCCTCGTTGATTGCGAGCCACAGCGCTGATCCGGTTGACTGCCCGGCTCAAGAAGAAAATCTGATGTACATGATCTACACCTCAGGGTCTACGGGAAAGCCGAAGGGTGTGATGGTGGAACACCGGAATGTGCAGTCGTTCTTTGCTGCCATGGATCGTGTGCTGGGAACGAAGCCCGGGGTCTGGCTGGCGGTCACCAGCATTTCGTTTGATATTTCCGTTCTCGAAATTTTCTGGACGCTCACGCGCGGTTTTCAGGTGGTGCTGCACGGAGAGGAAGGCACCGACACCATTGCGCGAGAGATTGCCCGTTACGGGGTAACACATTTTCAATCGACACCGTCGCTTGCGCGCATCCTTGCTGTCAATCCTCACTCGCTGGCAGTTTTGGGCAATGTGAAATATCTTTTGCTGGGTGGGGAAGCGTTGCCTGTTTCTTTGCTCAATACCCTGCGCACGACCGTGACGGGGGAGATCCTGAATGTGTACGGACCTACGGAAACAACCATCTGGTCCACGGCATATCGCATTCCGCTCGCTGCAGAATTCGAAAAGGCAGTTTCTATCGGACAGCCGCTGGCAAACACGCAGGCATACATTCTCGATTCCGATCTAAAGCCGGTTCCTGTTGGAGAACCCGGCGAGTTGTTTCTCGGTGGAGCAGGTGTCGTACGTGGATATTGGAGACGTCCGGAATTGACGAAGGAACGATTTGTTCGGCTGCCATTTTCGACGACGGAACGCATGTATCGCACGGGAGACGTGGCAAGATTTCTTGCATCGGGAAATATCGAATATCTGGGACGCACCGATTTTCAAGTCAAATTGCGAGGGTTTCGCATTGAACTGGGCGAGATTGAAGCGACGCTGGAACAGAACTCCGCGGTGCAGCAGGCTGTTGTGGTCGCACGGGAAGATCGGCCCGGAGATAAGAGGCTTGTCGGCTATGTCGTGCTTAAACCGGGGAGTACAGCAACCGCAGCATGGTTGCGCGCCGTGTTAGAGCGGGAGCTGCCGGAGTATATGGTTCCGTCACAGATTATTTTTCTGGACCGCCTGCCGCTGACAGCGAACGGGAAAATTGATCGGAATGCACTCCCAACGATCTCCCTGCAGAGTTGCGAGAAGCCTTCCAGCGAGGAAGCGCAGAGCGAGATAGAACAGATCATCCAGCAAACGTGGGTAGATGCACTGAGTGTCGATCATGTCGGGCTGCATCAGAATTTCTTTGACCTGGGCGCCACATCGCTGATGGTTCCGGAGGTGCAGATCGAACTGCAGCGCAAATTGGGTAGGGAGATTCCTCTGATCGATCTTTTTCAATTTCATACTGTCAGCGCTCTGGCGGGACGATTGTCGGGTGAGTCGGCAACTCCCCGCACTTCGGAGCGTGCCCAAAGACGCCTTGCGGCAAGAAACAGTTTTGTGACTCTATGAAAAGCTCGGCAATTGCGATTGTAGGTATGGCAGGGCGCTTTCCCGGCGCGCGCAATGTGGAGGAATTCTGGCGCAACCTGCGGGATGGCGTCGAATCGATTCGCACGCTATCGGACGGAGAGCTGCGTGCTGCCGGTGTTTCGACGGAAGACCTGAAAAATCCCGACTATATAAAAGCATCGGCTGTGCTGGACGACGTCGACATGTTTGATGCGGCGTTCTTCGGATTGAGTCCGCGCGATGCGGCTATCATGGATCCGCAGCATCGTCATTTTCTTGAGTGCGCGTGGGAGGCACTGGAGAGCGCAGGACACACACCGGAAGGGTTTGAGGGTTCGATTGGCGTTTTTGCCGGCTCCGGCATGAACGCGTATATGATGCACAATCTGCTGCAAAACCGTCGCCTGGTCGATAGCGCAGGACTCTTTCTGATTCGACAGACGGGCAATGATAAGGATGTGCTGGCGACACGCGTGTCCTATCAATTGAATCTGCATGGGCCCAGCCTGAGTGTGCAGACGGCTTGTTCTACGTCTCTTGTCGCCGTGCACCTTGCGTGCCAGAGTTTGCTGCATGCAGAGTGTGACATGGCATTGGCCGGTGGGGTCACCATCGAAATTCCACATGCACAGGGTTATCTCTACCGAGAGGGCGAGATACTTTCAAGCGATGGTCATTGCCGAGCGTTCGATGCGGCATCCAGTGGGACAGTTTTTTCCAGCGGTGCGGGCATTGTTGTGTTGCGGCGTCTGGAAGATGCTATTGCGGACCATGACACCATCCACGCTGTCATCCTTGGTTCCGCAGTGAATAATGATGGCGCTCGCAAAGTCGGATACCTGGCTCCCAGCGTTGAAGGACAGGCCGAGGTAATTGCGGAAGCGCTGGGAGTGGCGGGGATCTGCGCGGACGATGTTTCCTACATTGAGACGCATGGAACAGGAACGACTGTGGGGGACCCGATTGAAATCAAGGGACTGACACAGGCATTCCGCGCGGAAACACAGCGCAACGGATACTGCGCGATTGGATCGCTCAAAACCAATGTCGGGCATCTGGATACGGCGGCCGGGGTTGCGGGTCTGATCAAGACAACGCTGGCGTTGCAACATCAGGAATTGCCGGCGAGTCTGCATTTTCAAGCTGCGAATCCGCTGATTGATTTTAAAAACAGCCCATTCTATGTGAACAAGGCGTTGACTGCGTGGCCAGCCAATGGAAAGCTGCGCCATGCCGGTGTAACGGCTCTGGGAATTGGCGGCACCAATGCGCACATTGTATTGGAGGAAGCTCCACCGATTGAGCGGCGCGCGAAAGACGCATCGCAGCAGGTGATTGCACTTTCTGCCAAAACTGAAACAGCTCTGGAGCAGGTAACAGCCAGGATGGCAGCACATCTGCGCGAACACCCTGAGGTACGGTTGGAAGATGTGGCCTTCACCAGCCAGACAGGCAGAAGGGCATTCCAACATCGGCGCATCGTTGTGGCAGATGACGGAATGGAGGCCGCTGAATTACTTTCCACACAAAGCCCAAAGCGCGTATTTACGGGCACAGTGATGTCGTCCGCACCGTCCGTTGTGTTTATGTTTTCTGGCCAGGGCGGCCAATATGTCGATATGGGAGCGGAGCTCTATCGGTTGGAGCCAATTTTCCGACGATATATGGATATTTGTTCGGAAGGATTCAAGGGGCATCTTGGCCTGGACCTGCGTGAGTTGCTTTATCCCAGCGAAGAAAATGCCGCTATAGCCGCTACGCAACTGAATCGTACATGCATCGCCCAACCGGCGCTTTTTGCCGTGGAATATTCGCTGGCGCAGTGGTGGATGGCGCATGGAGTGAAGCCGCACGCCATGGTGGGCCACAGCGTTGGCGAGTATGTCGCTGCATGTGTTGCCGGAGTATTTTCGCTGGACGATGCACTCGAAGCGATTGCGGCGCGGGGCAGTCTGATGCAGGCGATGGAATCCGGTTCCATGCTGGCGGTGCAACTGGCCCCGGAAGAATTGACGCTGCCAGACTCGCTTTCACTTGCGGCGATCAACGCGCCACAGCAATGCGTCGTTTCCGGGCCCACGGATGCTATCGACGCATTTGAGCAAGAGTTAACGAAACGGGAAATATCCTGCCGCCTTTTGCGTACGTCGCATGCTTTTCATTCTTCGATGATGGACCCGATGCTGGCGTATTTTGGTAATCACATGCGCGCGATTCCGCTGCGGGCACCTCGCGTTCCGTATATATCGAACGTGACAGGCACATGGATTACAGATGCGCAGGCTACCGATCCCGAATATTGGTCGCAACATCTACGCGATGCTGTGCGATTTTCAGATTCCGTCGTTGAGCTACTTCGGAACAGCGACCGCGTGTTGTTGGAAGTAGGGCCGGGACAGACCCTCGCCGCTCTCGCAAAGAAACATGCCCCGCAGAGAACAAGAATATTTTCTTCGATGCGCCGCCAGGAAGAAGCAGTCTCCGATGCTGTCTATTTAAAGAGCGTGATGGGGCAGCTCTGGATTGCGGGCGTTTCAGTCGATTGGTCTTCGTTGCATATCGGCGCAGATGTTCGAAGAATTCCGTTGCCAACCTATCCATTCGAACGGCAACGTTTCTGGATAGAAGCCGACAGTGCTGCTGCGCAACACCATTCTGAATCAAGAGCAGCCTTACCAGATCTTTCCTCCGGCGCTACCATTCTGCGGGAGAGCGAAAACATCGATGCATGGTTTTTTGGCCGGACCTGGAACAAGACACTACATCCATCCGCCAGTCCGTCGGGTCCGTTGTGCTGGCTGATATTTATGGACTCAGTTGGGCTTGGCGCGCAGATGAGCCTACAGCTCCGTGGGGCGGAACATCAGGTGATTCAGGTTGTGCCGGGTGCAACGTTTAAACGTGTCAACAGCCATACCTACATGATTCGTACCGGCATGCGGGCGGACTATGATGCGCTGCTGGTAGATCTGGATAAGAGGAACATCCATCCACAGAAGGTTGTGCATCTATGGTCGCTGCACAATGCGGCGATCTCTTCTTCGATGGAAGGCCGGCTTGAATCCAATTTTTATAGCTTGTTATATCTGGCACAAGCGCTTGGAGATCAAGATCAAACCCAGGTAGACATGGCTGTTGTTTCGGATCGCTTGCATGCGGTGCAGGGGGAGAGAGTTTCTGATCCGCTTTCCGCGGTACTGCTGGGGCCGACAAAAGTCATTCCAAAAGAATTTCCTGGAATGATCTGCCGCAACATTGATATTGATCTCCAGTCGCAAGGAGCAGGGCAGTTGGCTGTGCAGGTGATCGCCGAACATTGCGCTGCACCCGGCAATTCGATTGTTGCCTATCGAAACGGAGATCGTTTGGTTGAAAGTTTCAAGCCCATTGATGTTTCAGCCAGCCGGAGCACAATCCGCTTGAAGGACAAGGGTGTTTACCTGATCACCGGAGGACTTGGTGATATTGGGCTTGTGATGGCAGAACATCTGGCGCGAATGCATCGCGCACGATTGATTTTGATTAGCCGTACGCTGCTGCCTGCTTCCAGCGAATGGAAGACTGCTCTGGAAGCGGAAGATACTCCAGATCGAATCAGGGAAAAAGTATCGAAGCTGATGGAAATGGAATCTCTTGGCGCTGAGGTGCTTGTAGTCAGCGCGGATATTACAAATTCTGCAGAAGTGAAACATGCTATCGAGCTGGCACGTCAACGGTTTGGGAAAATTGACGGCGTCATCCATGCTGCCGGCGTTGTCGAGGATGGGCCGCTGCAATTGAAAACACCAACCAGTGCAGCGAGCGTACTGAGCCCGAAGGTTCAGGGAACGCTTGTTTTAGATGAGGCATTGCGAGACAGCCAACTGGATTTCTTTGCATTATTTTCTTCTGTAAGTTCTGTTCTAGCGCCCGCCGGCCAGGTGGATTATGTTGCCGCCAATGCATTTCTGGATGCTTTTGCAGCGAGCAAGCAGGACGCTCCTGTGATTGCCATCAACTGGGGGCCGTGGACCGATGTCGGCATGGCGGTTCGTACGGGTTCGTTGCATCCGCTATTCCAAAGGCGGTTGGCGGAGACGCGAGATGAGATTGCGTATGCATGCCAACTGAGTTGCGCAAAGCACTGGGTGCTTTCCGAACACCGCATGGCTAACGGAAGGGCTGTGTTTCCCGGTACGGGCTATCTGGAAATGGCTGCAGCGGCATTGACGCATGGTTCTTTTGAACAAGGCGTGGAATTTGAAGATGTATTTTTCCTTTCGCCATTATTTGTAGATCCGGATGAGACCAAAGATGTTCGGATACAGCTACAGCACGAGAATGGCGCAGGGTATTATTTTTCCGTTTCAACCAACGAAGCGGGATGGACAGAACATGCCTCCGGCCAAGTTATGCGCTGCAGGAAAGCTCCTCCAAAAGATCGCAATATTTCTGAAATTCTACGCCGTTGTGTATTGCAGACAATCGCATTTGGTGGCGATCATCACACGCATCAGGAAAAATTCTTCCATTTCGGCCCTCGCTGGAAAAATCTGAAGGAGATTCACCTTGGCCAGAACGAGGCACTCACGGACCTGGAATTGAGCGCGGAGTTTTCCCAAGATGCGCAAGCCTACCAGCTCCATCCGGCAGTTTTCGACCTCGCTACGGGAGCGGCACTGTATCTTATTCCAGACTATGGCAAAGCGCCCGCAGTCTACATGCCGCTTTCTTATAAAAAGGCGACGATCTACAGACCACTGTGCCAGAAGATGCACAGTCACATTCGATCCAGCAAGAATAATGCGGCTGGAAATGATGTGGTTACATTTGATTTGACGCTGATGGATGGCGATGGAAGAGTGCTGGCTGAAATCGAAGGGTTTTCTTTACGGCTTATTCGTGAGCCGATGACGGCTCTGAACACTGTGCAGCCAAAATTACGCGATCATGCATCGCGAGTCGAAGCCCAGCCTGTGCAGATGGGCACAGGTATCGGTTCCGCCGAAGGGATCGAAGCCTTTCTGCGCATTCTTTCCTCCGGCATCACTCCCGGGGTGATTGTCTCTCCCCAGCCACTTGCAATCGAAAATGAGATTGCATTCTCGGAGTTTAAGTCAGAGAAGCAGCCAACTACTTTCGTCGATGATGTTGAAGCGGCTTTGGCGGAATGGTGGAAGGAGTTATTAGGACTGCAGACGGTCGGTGTTGATGAGGACTTCTTTGACCTGGGAGGGCAATCGCTGATCGTTGCGAGGCTATTCAGCAAAATAAAAAAGAACTATGGAGTGGCACTCGGGCTCTCGACATTATTTGAAGCCAGAACCATTCGTCAGTTAGCCAAGCTGATACGGCAGGAAAAAACGGTGAACCACCTGGAGCCAAAGCCGTGGTCTCCGATTGTGCCGATCCAGCCGAAAGGAACACGCCCGCCGCTGTACGTTATCTCCGGGCTTGGCGGGAATGTGATCAAGTTTCATAGTATGGCGTTCTACCTGGGAGAAGATCAGCCGGTGTATGGCCTGTTGCCGCGAGGTCTGGATGGGCGAGAGCCGTACTTTACGCGTGTGGAAGATCTGGCTGCCTACTATGTGGATGCGATTCGGGGAGTACAACCAGAAGGACCGTACCGATTGGTGGGATATTCCTTTGGAGGTGCTGTCGCCTTTGAGATGGCGCAACAAATCGTCGCGCAGGGAAGAGAAGTTGGCCTGCTGGGAATGTTCGACACGATTGAATGGCAGTATATGGAGCAAGTAGAGAAGTCGCTCCATTCGCGAGCCAGGTTGGAAGTCTACAAAGAGCAGTTGAAACAGGAATGGTCCGGAGAGGATAGGCTGGGCGGCTTAAAGAGACGCATGGCCGCCAAGTTCTACAGATTGACCTATCGACTCTTTACTGCTTTGGGCAGGCCCGTGCCGCAGGGCATGGGCACAATGGAGGACATCCATGCCTTTGCAGGTTCCACGTACAAGGCGAAAATATATCCGGGTACGCTGACGCTGTTCCGTTCCACAATGCGAGAACCTCTCGATGGGGATGATGCGTATTTAGGGTGGGGCGACTTTGTAGCTGGTGGAATTGAAGTGCATCCCGTTCCGGCTACGCACGAATCTATTTTGCAGGAGCCGGGTGTTCAGGTGCTATCGGAGCAGTTACGGAAGTGCCTGGAAGGAGAGAGAAAACCTGTCAGCCGTGCAGTAGAAGTTGCGCAGGTCTGAGCTTCCGCTGGTTCGTGTAAATGGACATGTGTTTCGATGCTTTGTCAGAAAAATTTATTCTGCCCAATCGAAGGAACGGGTAACTGCTTTTTTCCAAAGTCGATAGTGGGATTCCCGGATTTCTGCATCCATCCGGGGCTTCCAGGTGTAGTCCACGGCCCAATTGGCTGTCAGGTCGGCAAGGTCTTTGTAATAGCCAACCGCCAGTCCCGCGGCATAGGCTGCGCCGAGGGCGGTGGTTTCCTGCACCGCAGGGCGAACCACCGGTCTATTAAGAATATCTGCCTGAAATTGCATCAAGAGATCGTTGCCGACCATACCGCCATCGGTGCGCAGATTTTCCAGTGTGATGCCGGAGTCTTTCTCCATGGCCTCCACAACTTCGCGAGTCTGGAATGCCGTTGCTTCCAGTGCTGCGCGGGCGAAATGTCCTTTGTTGGCAAATCGAGTGAGGCCGACGATGATTCCACGAGCATCGTCTTTCCAGTAGGGCGCGTATAAGCCGGAGAATGCCGGCACGATATAAACGCCGCCATTGTCCTTGACGGTGTAGGCGAGAGATTCCGCATCGGCGCTGGTTGGAATCATGCCGAGGTTATCTCGCAGCCACTGTACCAGGGCTCCGGCAATGGCGATGCTGCCCTCCAGTGCGTACACAGCCGGCTGCTTGCCGAAGCGATAGGCGACCGTAGTCAGCAATCCGGATTTCGATGGCATGGCACGCGTTCCGGTATTCAGCAGCAGAAAGCAGCCAGTGCCATACGTATTTTTTGCATCCCCGGGCTGGAAACATGTTTGCCCAACGAGCGCTGCCTGCTGATCTCCTAATACGCCAGCAATCAACACACCCTTTACTGTTGAAGTTTTCGCTGCACCGTAGATCTCAGAGCTGGAGCGGATTTCCGGCATCATGGTGCGGGGAATACGGAAGTCCGCCAAAATCGCATCGTCCCAGTCGAGGGTTGCGAGATTCATGAGCTGGGTGCGGCTGGCATTCGTAACATCGGTGACATGGATGCCTCCGTGAATGCCGCCAGTCAATTGCCAGATTAGATATGCATCGATGGTTCCAAAGATGGCATCGCCTTTTTCGGCGAGATCGCGCGCACCGTTTACGTTTTCCAGAATCCAGCGAAGCTTCAATCCGCTGAAGTAGGTGGTAAGAGGCAGGCCAGTTTTTGCGCGATAGCGGTCCTGACCGCCGTGTTTCGCAAATTCGGCAACCGAGTCGGCTACGCGCGTATCCTGCCATACGATGGCGTTATAAAGGGCGCGCCCGGTTTTGCGGTTCCACACAACGGTAGTTTCGCGTTGGTTCGCGATCCCGATGGCGGCGAGATCTTTCGCTTGCAACGCTCGTTCCTTGAGCGCGGTCGCAATTACGTCCTGTGTGTGCCGCCAGATCTCTTCCGGATCGTGCTCCACCCATCCGGGTCTGGGGAAAATCTGCTCATGTTCCCTCTGCGCAACGGCTACCAATCTGCCGGAGCGATCAAAGACAATAAATCGTGTGCTGGTGGTTCCCTGATCCAGCGCTCCGATATAGGGTGAGAGATTGTTCATGGGCCTGATCGTACTGGATCCATTCCCATAAAATCCTAATCCAGCAGACATTGCATCCCGAATCGTCGCCTAAAGATAAAAAATCTACCAATGTAAATCAACCTTCGTTTGCTGATAGCCGGGTTGCGCAGGGAACGACACGACCAGGACTTCTCCTTGCGGAGTTTTTTTGAGGGTCGCTCCTGTCACGGCCAGTTGTAGATGTGCCGCATTGCGGCGGAGCTGCAGCGTCACCGTGGACCCTCCTTGTGCCTCGAGGGTCAGCGCGTAATCGTGACCACTGTAGTTTTCGGATATCACCTTGGGCAGTGCGGTACGGCTGCCGGGCTCTGGCAAAGACACGGGCAGATACACCTCAACCGCAGGGAGAGGAATGCGGATGGCGCGTCCATTCGACAACGTTTTTGCACCTGGGACATGGCTGGTCAAGTGCAGCGTGCCAGGATCGCCGATGACTTCAACCAGCAGACTTCCTTGCTGACGCTTCAGGTCGAGATCAAAGGATTGATTGCCGAGCGAGACGTGATGGAGGGCTGCATGGTCCCAGGTGGCTGGTAAATGCGGCGTTATAGAAAGAGTGTTGCTCGCTGTGTCCCACTCCAGACCAAAGAGTCCGCGCAACAAGGGAGTAACGATCATTGCGGAGGACCATAACTGATGTGCTGTCGATCTGCCGAAGGTCTGATAAAAAGCGCCGGAGAGCAGCTCTGTGACGTTTCCAAGATCCTGCGCGTAGGTTAAATCCGTGTTCTGCATCAGATGCGCGTATCCCGCCAGTGCGTGGCCCGTCCGGTATTCGGCCAGCGATGCCCAGCCAGTAAACAGAGGCCAGACGGAACCCTGGTGATAGCTGAGAGGATCGTAGAACGGCTCCTGCTCTCCCACGTCGCGCGTGCCCCAGTCCGTTGAAAATTCTGCCGAAGCCCAACGCCGAAACATAGCGTTGCTCTGGGGCAGAGCATAGGTTCCATCCCACCATGCAACCGTGGGATAAATGGTGGCCGTTGTATCCTGCGACCCGTTTGCATTGTGGCTGAAGACATAAAAACCTGTCGCAGGGACAGAGTATTCCTGCATGATTTGCGTTGCGATAGCAGCGGCCCGTGTCTGCGCCTGCGTTGCAACCTTCGTATCCTGCATGGCAGACGCCAGACGATTCATTGCGATGGAGGCCTGTTCATCGAGCGCAGCGAGATAGATTTCCTGATAAGGCATGCCGCTGGGCCACGATTCCACCCATGCGGTGCCATTGAGATTGTTATAAATGCTGTTCGTGGCGCTGTCGTTCCGCAATTCAAACTGCCAGGACTTCATCCATTGCGGCCAATGTGCGCGAATGAAAGCAGTATCTCCGCTGGTCGCAAGGTAATCGGCTGCAGCCATCAGCAAGAGAGGCGTTGCGTCTGCCGCGGCGTATTCAAACGGCATGTGGCTCCAATCCACCATAGGAGCAGTCTGGGAATATTCGTGCATGATCTTCCCGTCGGACCTTTGCCGGCGCAGCAGAAACTCCAACGCCTGGCGGGTCGTAACGAAGTCTCCGGTGGAATCCAGTGCATAGGATGTCCATAGCGCATCGCGTCCGAAGAACCATCCAAATCCGGGCCGGTCGGAATCGCCCGATGGATTGAAGCCGGCAGCCAGGCCCACTTCTCCATCGCTGTACAAACGAATCTTGTTTTCATTCATGGACAGCAATGCCCATCGATAGGCGAGGTCGAGTTGTGGGTCGGGTGTTTCGATGGTCAGTCGATGATCAAAAAAATGCTCGCGGTTTTCCGCTTCTGCGCGATACAGAGGTGCAATGGTTTGATCCAGTTTTTGCAAGCCGGCCTGCAGTGCAGCCTGCGTCGCTGTCGCTGTTGTGTTTCCAGAAACCATCAGCAACGGATAGTAGAGGTCGCGGTCTTTTTTGGGGTCGAAGTTGAGAACAAACTGCGTCGGATAGGTATGCACGCGTTCCTGAAAAGGAGGCATAATTCCCGGGTGTGCACCGGGTATGGCCAAGGCTGCTGCCAGATCGGAAAAGTCCGAGCTCAGAATGTAGTAACCGCTGCCATCCGGCGTTGAGATCCAGTCGGCGTCCGGAACATCATCGTTGGGGGCCGGCCATAAACGTTTCAGCTCCGGCGTAAAGCTAAAGGTAAGCTGCATAGGCCGCACGGAATCAATCTGAAACAAGGCCACAACTCCGGTGCCGTCGGGCGAATGACGCGGCGCAAATAAAATCTCGCGGATGGTGAATGCGACATGGGAATAGGTAATCGTCGTGTGGTCCGGTTCCACATCGACCAGAGACGCCAGAGAATTTACGTCGATGGGTACGGGATAATTCTGCAGCTCCGCTGAGATTCTGAAGTTGCTGAGCAGTTTGATTGGGAAGACCCAGGCTTCAAAGCTGCCGTCCTGCTGGCCCAGAAATGTTCCCCGCGGGCCGACCACGGTGAGCGTCATCTGCGGTTGCGCAGGTTGAATGAGCGCATAAGGGCTGCGCGCGATGGGAAATGCTGGAACGGGAATCAACTTGACCGGCACTGGAATGGGAGCGCATAGCGATGGCAAAGCCAGAACCAGCAAAAGAAACAGGCTCCCGGCAATTCGGTGCGGCAATCTTAAGAACAGGGCAGACAAGAATTGTCGTGTATTCATCGTAATCGGCAGATATCTCTCAATGTTTTGCAAAATATACAAACTACCAATGAATTGCGTACTTCATCGATAATACTGGAGTTCTTCGTTTTGGCTGTGGGGAGTTGCGCAGCTGCGTGGACACAGCGGGTGCGGTATCGTCTCGATTTGCGGAGTGCGGAAGGTGTCACGGAGGATATTGGCGATGCGGCGAGCGGTGACATACATGGACGCTAAACTGTTCCGGGTTGAGCAGATATTTTTCCGCTCAACCTGGAACAGGAATCTCACACAAGGTAGAAATTAGAAATTCAAAGAAGCGTTTAAGAAGATACTGCGATTGCCCGCACTCCGTGGTGTGAAGAAGCCGCCCGCCAGAGACTGATATTTTCCAAACAAAGGTGAGCTCAGTGTGGCATTCGGTGGATCTAAATTTTCGTGATTAAAGACGTTGGCGCCAAAGACGGAGAGCGTGAGATTGTACTTGCGTGGCACGCCAGCACTCATCGGACCGAATCCGCCCTGATTGCCACTCAAGCCACGGCCATTGAGACCTCTTCCACCCCCATGCCATCCATTCTGGCCATGCCCTCCGATGCGTGGGCCGAAACCGATTGCTTTGCTGACATTCAGGTTCAGGCTGACATTGGATGGCCCTGTGCCGAGGCCATACGGAATAATCTGTTCTCCGGTGCCGGTGGGATCCGCGTTCAAACATCCGTAAGGAGTGGATACCGCGCCAGCTTCACTGCAACTTCTGGCAAAGGTGGGTCGAGCATTGAACTGATTGTTGGCTGTCAGATCGTTGCCAATCTGAATGTTGTAGGGTGATCCAGAGTTGTAAACAAGGAACGGCGAAATTCGAACCTGGTATGGCGCCGAGACTGTCCCGATGAAGACGAAGCGATTTTTAAGAGCGAAGTCCGGACGTCCATAGTCAAAACCCGGATTGCTGGCGTTGGACGGGAAATAGCCGACTCCGCTGGTATCTGCCTTGGCAGTTGTATATGTATAAAAGCTGGCGAGGCTGTAACGCTGATAGCGCGCATTTACGCTGGCAATGATCTGATCTTCCCGATACACGCCACCGGATTGATATTGGTAGATATTGCTGGTGGGCGTCGTGAGTGGAGTATCCGGGTATGTATTGGTGGCGCTGTCAAAAAATGGCGCGTTGATGTTGTTGGTTAAATATTGATGCACGCCTCGGCTATACAAATAGGTGACGTTGGAGGTAATGTTTTTTGCCAACTGCCGATCCACACCCACAGCACCCTGCATGTCCAGCGCTGCATGGAAATTTGGAGCGATCGTGGAATACGTTGGAGCCGCGGCTGTTGCTGCGCCGAGTGGCGGTTTGGTCGCGTTTCCGGGACTGGTCTGCGTGTATGGAGGATTGTTGATGATGAAAACCTGCTGGTTCGATAGCTGGGATGGGTTCGACGGCAGATTGTTGTGGATAGTCTGAATAATGTAGGGCGTTCCGATCGAACCATTGGCTACCGTAAAGCGCTGGTAAAACCATCCGTAGCCGAGGCGCAGCACGGTTTTTGGACGTTTCTTTTTATTGCCATCCAGGGCGTATGCCAGATAGAGGCGCGGTGCCCAGTCATCTTTGTCGTGAATATAATTTTGCGTTTCCCAGCGCATTCCATAACTGAATGTGAAACGAGGGTTGATCTTCCAGTCATCCTGATAAAACAATGCTCCATCAAACAGGACGGCGCGCGCCGTGTACTGGTTATTATTGACGACCGTTACCTGATATTGCTGCGGTGTACGGTTCAGGTACGAGGTGGTCGAGGTGAATGTGTATTGCCCATTCGTGCCCGCATTGGTAAAGTTCGCATCGCGATACACGCGCCAACGCGTGCCGAAATTGAGAGAGTGCTTTCCTTTGGCGCCTGTGAAATATTCCTGAATTTCGTAATTATCCTGATTGTCCTGTACCGTGCCGGAGCTGCTGCCGCCGTCGGTGAAGGCGCCTTGTACGGAAACCGATGGGGAAGTGAATTGTGCCGTCCGCGCATCCCGAATTCGCCGATAACGAAAGCGGATATCGTCAACGAAATTTTTGCTGATGACGAGGCTATCGCTGGCCTGAAGAGTATTTTCTTCGTTGTGAACGTTGTAGGCCTGGCTGGCAAGATTGGTCTCGCCTGGTCCTTCATTTGTGTTCACTGCCCGGTAATAGTCGTATTTCAAAGTTAGTGTGTTGGATTCCCCAAGCTGCATGTCGAAACGCGGGCTGATGTCCAGGCGAGAGCTGGGATTGCCCAATGTTTGATTAAATTCGGTTCCGTTGGGGTTCGCTGCGGTGATGCTGGCCGGATTAATGGCGTCGATGATGCTCACGTTCTGGTTATCACGATTGAAGACATCGACGAAGTACGATGAAGTCTTCGTGATGGGGCCACCTACATTGCCGTACAGAAAATAAGAGTAGTAGCTTGGTTCCTGCAGAGGGGTAGAGCCAGCCGGCAGGTTGGCATTCAACAGCGGGTTCTGCGCGTTGAATCCGGAATAGTTGCCTCTGGAATACAGATGCCCATGCAGCTTTTCAGTTCCAGGCTTGGTAAGGATTTCGATGCGCCCGTAACCAATGCGATCGAACTCAGCGGAAAACGGATTTTGATTGATACGAATTTCGCGTATGGATGATTTTGGCGGAATCTGCCCGCCGCTGAACCCGTCGATATAAATCTGCGCGCCATTCGGCCCCGCGGATGGTCCTGCCAACGCCTGGAGTTCATTGGACAATTCGTCAGGATCGTCGGAAAGTGCATCCAGATCTTTCCCCTTCAAAACGACAGCGTTCGCATTGCTGTCCGGGGTGGTGTCAATGGTGGAGCTTTCCGCGCTCACCTGCACCTGCTGCTGCTCTGCCTGCAGAACGAGAGCTGCATTCAACTCCCTCGACTGGCTGGCCGAAATCGCCACACCGTCATGCACATAGGGAGCAAAGCCATCGGCGACGACGACGACGTTGTACATGCCGGGAGGAATGTTGGGAATCTGATATGCACCTGTGCCACCTGCGGTGGCAGTGGAGACAGTTTTTCCTGAAGAGTCGCTCAGTGTTACCGTGGCGCCGGGAATAACCGCTCCAGAGGGATCCGAGACCTGACCGTGCAGCGATCCTGTTTCGCTTGGAAGATTTTGACCAACAGCAGAAATTGTCACACTCGTCAGAAGAACGAGCAGCCAGATGCAAAAAAAACGAAATTTCATCATTTTCCCAGACCAAAAATGAAAATCAGAAAGATTCCTGTGCATGCGTAACCATTGTCCATACACTTGTTGAAGATTCTGTTGTGTACTTGCTGATAGACCGGTGCCAAGGTTTATTCCTGTATTGAATTGTTGCGCGCAGGTTAAAGGCCGTTCTGCGGCATTTGGCTCGGTTATCTCCGTGAGGGCAATCGGGCTACATCTACTGTCCTCAGATTAAAGACGCAGAAGCCACCCTATTAGTTTCAAGTCTTGTTGTTTATTTGTGTTTGTTTTCGTTTGTGTGTAGCTTCCGCCGGAGCGATTGTGGCTCGCTATGTTAAGGGCGGAGATGTTCTCCGAATCTGTTCTATTTATCCGAGCTTGCGCCAATGGCGGCCATCGCGAGCGAGCAGATCATCGGCTGCCTTGGGACCCGAGGAGCCGGCAGCATAATTTGGAAAGTCGGTCGCCTTTGCAGTCTGCCACACGTCCAGTACGGGCTGCACCATCCTCCAACCGGCTTCTACCATATCTGCACGACAGAACAGCGTTGGATCGCCCAGCATGCAGTCATGCAGCAAGCGTTCATATCCTGTTCCATGAAGGTTCGCTGGGTCCTTGGAAAAATCAAAACTCATGTCCGCTGATTCCACGGTGGTGACGGGACCCGGCGCCTTGACTTCAAAGCGCAGCGTGATGCCCTGGTCCGGCTGAATCCGGATGAGCAATTGATTATTTTGAAATGATTCGATCGGCGTATCCCGGAACAGCACAAAGGGAGCGCGGCGAAACTGAATCGTAATTTCAGTGAAGCGTTCGGCCATGCGCTTGCCGGTGCGTAGATAAAAAGGAACATCGGCCCATCGCCAGTTATCGATCATGAGTTTCATGGCCGCGTAGGTTTCCGTGCCGGAGTCCGGTGCGACTCCCGGCTCGCTGCGATAGGCCGGTACGTCGGCGCCATTTAATTTTCCTGCGCCATATTGTCCGCGAACCGTTCGCGAAGGCACATCGTTTTCCGGTATCGGCTGAATCGCCTGCAATACCTCTGCCTGCTTGCTGTGCATGCTGTCGGCATCGAAGGAGATGGGAGCTTCCATGGCTGTCAGGGATAGAAGCTGCGCCAGGTGATTCGGCATCATGTCTCGCAAGGCCCCTGCAGTTTCGTAATAACCTCCGCGATGTTCCACACCCACCGTTTCCGCGGCAGTAATCTGCACGTGATCAATGTGGGCGCGATTCCATATCGGCTCGAAGATGCTGTTGGCGAAGCGGAAGACAGTCAGATTCTGCACTGTCTCTTTTCCAAGAAAATGGTCAATCCGGTAGATCTGATCTTCTCTGAGAACACTCTGCAGATCTTTATTCAACTGTTTTGCCGATTCCAGATCGTGCCCAAATGGCTTTTCCACGATCACGCGCCGCCAGGGGCCGCCTTCTTCTTCACAGCTGAGAGTGGCCTCATTCAGGCGCTTTGCAACCGCCGCAATAAAGCTGGGAGCGATGGCGAAATAGAAGAGGCGATTACCCTGGGTGCCTTGTTCGCTCTCCGCCTTTTCCATTACGCCTTTCAGATTTTGATACGAAGCGGCATCCTGAAAATCGCCGGAAGCGTAGTACGACCGCTCCTGCAGCCAACGCACGATATTTGCGTCAATATCCGGGCCTAAAAATTCCTTCAGGCTTTGCTCGATATGATCGCGGAAACCAGCTGTGTCCAGCTTGTCGAAAGCAAAACCGAAAATAGCAAATTTCTCCGGAATGAGCTTTGTTTTTGCCAGGTTATACAGCGAAGGCAGTAGCAGGCGCTTTGTCAGGTCGCCAGTAGCGCCAAAAATCACCATCATGCATGGCCCGGGCGGTCCATTGTGCGCCAAGTGGGTGGAGTTCATCGGTGTCGTCGGCAAATTTATTTTCCTGCCTTCCCCTCTTCGTGGCCGCCAAACTGGAAACGCATGGCCGAGAGAAGCTTGTTGGCAAAATCTTCTTGCCCACGCGATGCGAACCGCTGATAGAGAGCGGCACTCAGGACAGGTGCCGGGGCACCTTCGTCAATCGCAGCCATGATGGTCCAACGCCCCTCGCCGGAGTCGGAAACACGACCGGAGAACTTAGACAAATCCGGTTGATCGAGCAGCGCGATCGCCGTCAGATCCAGCAACCAGGACGCAACGACGCTGCCACGACGCCAGACCTCGGCAACTTCCGCCAGATTCAAATCAAATTGATAATGTTCCGGGTTGCGCAGAGGAGTGGTCTCGGCATCGGCGACCTGCTTCTGCTTGCCGACGTCTGCCTTTTTCAATATGTTGAATCCTTCAGCGTAAGCGGCCATCATGCCGTATTCCACGCCGTTATGCACCATCTTGACGAAATGCCCTGCGCCAGAAGGGCCGCAATGCAGATAGCCTTCCTCGGCTGTGCTGGCGGGCGCTTTGTCGCGTCCTGGAGTGCGGTCGATGGTTCCGCGCCCGGGCGCCAGACTTTTAAAGATGGGATCGAGATACTTTACCGCCT
Source organism: Acidobacteriaceae bacterium (assembly GCA_036267255.1). GTDB lineage: Bacteria > Acidobacteriota > Terriglobia > Terriglobales > Acidobacteriaceae > DATAWK01. The sequence continues at coordinate 153,949 of DATAWK010000053.1, forward strand.
GGTTCGGACCGCCGATCATGAGGCAGTAACCGCGCTCGGCACCCCACACACCGCCGCTGGTGCCGACGTCCACATAGCTGACGCCTTTCGATTGCATATCTTTGGCGCGACGCATGTCGTCAACGTAATACGAATTTCCACCGTCGATCACAATATCTCCGGATTTGAGCAGGCCGCTCAAATCATGCAGCGTGTCGTCGACGACACCCGCCGGGATCATGAGCCAAATAACACGCGGTTCCTGCAGCTTGGCAAAAAAATCGCTCAAGGATGTTGCACCGGTAGCGCCTTCGCCCGCCAGTTTCTTCACGTTGTCCGGACTTCTGTCGAAAACGACGCATGTGTGGCCGTCCTTCTGTAGCCGCCGGACCATATTGGCTCCCATTCGTCCCAAACCAATCATTCCTATCTGCATATCCGTTTTCTCCTTCTTTCAAAGTGTCCTGTGCGATGTCCTAAGTATATTCAGGGCCAACCCGCAAATCGTCCGTCTCGCGGTCACGCATATCCTGATACCAGTATCGCAGGCTGCTTCCGGGCAACGCCAATCTGTCTCACGAACCGACCCAACCTGGCTTGAAATAGCCAATCAATCCGATGCATGCCAAGGGTTATTCTGTTGCTTAAGACAATGGGAGGAGCGCTGCAACGATGACGAAGGACGCCAGGATGCCTGCGGTTTTCATTTCTCACGGCTCTCCCATGATTGCCATTGAGGAGGGGGCGTACAACGATGCACTGGCGGCCTTTGGGGAGCGAGTAAAACCGAAGGCAATCCTCGTGGCTTCAGCGCATTGGGTCTCTGACGCGCGGATTCGTATCTCCTCCGCAGCACAACACAAGCTTCTCTACGATTTTGGCGGATTTCCACGTGCGCTCTACGCCCTGCAATATCCGGTACAAGGTGCGCCGGAGCTTGCATTGGAGATCGCGGAGAAGCTGGCAGAGGCCGGCTTCGAGGTGCAACTGGATGCTACGCGCGGTCTGGATCACGGCGTATGGATTCCCCTGCGAACGATGTATCCCAAAGCTGATGTTCCCGTCGTGGAAATCTCCCTGCCCTTAACGTTTACGCCACGCGAACTTTTCCGTATCGGGGAACAATTGGCCTATCTGCGCGAGCGCGGCATCCTGACAATGGGCAGCGGTGGGATTGTGCACAATCTTGCGCTGGCAGACCTGCGTCGAAGAGATCGACCTGTGGATGCGTGGGCCAGTGCGTTTGACCAGTGGTTTCAGGCAACCCTGGAAACTGCGGATACCGAAGCTCTATTGCAATATGAAACTCTAGCTCCCTATGCCGCGGAAGCGGTATCGACCAAGGAGCATTTTATTCCGGTATTTGTCGTTGCAGGCGCGGCATCGAAGATGGCTACAGTGGAAAATATCTACACAGGTTTTGAATATGGGAACCTATCGTTGCGCTCGTATGCCCTGGTGGATTGACGTTGTAGATCAGCAAATATGGCGTAGCTGGAAGATGCGGATTTATTTTTGCTGCAACGTTTTTTTCGACACTCCATTTATTCCGCAATGACGACATCCAGTATGCGAGGCCCATGGACTCCCTGGATGCGGGTCATCTCAATGTCTGCCGTTGCCGACGGTCCAGAAATGAATGTGATGGGCTGCCCGCTGTAGGGTTCCAGCAAGTGCATCGCTTCCGGCACGGTCTGGACCACGGCGGAACGCGCGACGATGCAGAGGTGATAATCCGGGATCAGCGTCAATGCGCGGCGGCCTTGATCGTGCTCCGCATCAACGCCGGCTCCGTGGCAGAGAACCAATGTTCCTGTGGTTGCGATGGCCACCGTACAGCCAGTCAGCACGCCATCGCAAGCATCCAATGCCTGATAAGAAAGCGCCGCATCGGCGACAAACGGAAAGCCATCCGGCAGCCAGGAGGCGGATACAGCCGGAGACAGCAGAATGCGTTGCTTTTCCCGCTCGGCAAGAATCATGGCAATCGTGCGCGGAATCTCCGACGGCCCGGCGTGATGCACGCGTGCTCCGTAATCTCGCAATCGATCTTCGAGTAGTTCGATGCACTGAGCAGAGTCGAGCGTGCCGTGCTGCCGGTACAGTCGCGGGATGGCTTGCCAGGCCTCCCGTGGGCTTTCCGCCTGCGGGCCGCTGCCGGTAATGGAGCGTATGCGTGAGAGTATCTCTGAGCGTGCACTACTTGCCGCCCCATGGACGTCAGTCATGCGGCGCCTCCGCAGAGGACGGGTTGTGCTTCTGAAACCATGCGCGAAAACTTTGTTCCGGCAATGGGCGAAGATCGCGCGTCCGTGTCCATCCGCCGAGAATGCCCGGAAGCTTTTCAATCCACCCGCTGCGACGAATGAACGGGCGCTGTGCGATGCGTCCCAACCACTGCGCAAGTTTGAGCCGCGTTTGGCTCAGGAAAATCCACTGCATTGCACGCATGGCGACGGCTTCCGGATGCAAGGCCCGGATCAGTTTCGGCTGTCCCTCTACCACGCGTCCGCGCAGATGGATCAATATTTCCGGAATATTGATCTTGACCGGGCAGACTTCATAACACGCTCCGCATAGCGACGACGCGTAGGGCAGCGACTGGCTGCTCTTCATCAAAGCAAGTTGCGGAGAAAGAATCGCGCCAATGGGGCCGGCGTAGACCGAGTTGTAGGCATGGCCGCCGGTCTGCCGATAGACCGGGCAGGCATTCTGACATGCACCGCAGCGGATGCAGTGCAATGTTTCGCGCGATTCGGGATCGCGCAGAACTTCTGTGCGGCGGTTGTCGAGCAGCACCACGTGAAATTCCTGTGGACCGTCGCCGGGACGGACACCAGTCCATAACGAGTTGTAGGGATTCATCCGTTCGCCAGTAGCGGAACGCGGCAATAGCTGTAAAAAAACTTCCAGATCACGGAAGCGCGGAAGAATCTTGTCGATGCCGGCGATGGTGATGAGTTTTTGCGGCAAGGTGAGGCACATCCGGCCATTGCCTTCCGACTCGACAATACAAACCCCACCTGTTTCCGCAATCAGAAAATTTGCACCGCTGACAGCGATGGGAGTGGTGAGAAACTGCTGTCGCAGATAGACGCGCGCAGCCTCTGTCAGATCTTCCGGACGGTCGCCCAGCTCCGGCAGGTTCATAGTGCGTGCAAAGAGTTCGCGTATTTCGTGGCGATTTTTGTGCAAGGCAGGCACGACGATGTGCGAAGGTTTGTCATGGCCGAGCTGCACGATCAACTCCGCAAGATCGGTTTCGATGGGCTGCATACCGGCGGCTTCGAGAGCGCGATTCAGGCCAATCTCCTCGGTGGTCATGCTTTTGATCTTGATGACCCTGCCGGTTTCGTTCCGGGCCAACTGTAGGACGATGCGATTGGCTTCGGCTGCATCGCGGGCCCAGTGAACATGGCCTCCTGCAGCGATACAGTGGTGTTCAAACTGTTCCAGATAGCCATCGAGATATTCCAGAGCGTGCTGGCGAATCCGCTGACCGGCGTCGCGCAGCAATTGCCAATCCGGCATCTCATGGACGACACGGAACCGCTTTCCTTGAATTACATCGGTCGCGTGGCGAACATTGCTGCGCAATTGTGCGTTGTGCAGCAGCGGCAAGGCCGCGGTTGGAAAATCCTGCGCCGCATGTTCTGTGACGGGGGCCATCAGAGATTGCCTTTCAGCTTTGTGGAAGAGGGAGCATCGTTCGCAAGTATCTGCGCGATATGTACCGTTCTGACCGATGCATGTTGCCGATGCATCGCGCCCTGCAGGTGCATCAGGCAGGAGTTGTCACAAGCGGTACATATTTCCGCTTGCGTCTTCTGAATGCACTGCAATTTCTCTTCCAGCATGGCACCGGAGACGTCGGCATTCTTGATGGCAAACGTTCCGCCAAAACCACAGCACTGCTCCAGCCCTTCGAGCGGTACCAGGTCGATGCCGCGTACCTTTTGAAGCAGACGCAGCGGAACATCGCCCACATGCAGGCTGCGCAATGAATGACAACTGGCGTGATAGGTCACACGATGCGGATAGGTTGCGCCGACATCTTCGACGCCAAGGCGATGCACCAGCAGCTCGGTAAATTCGTAGATGCGGGGCAGAAGTGCGACTACGGCCGCCTGCAGCTTTTCATCTCCGGCAGCAATGGCGATCTTCTCATAGTGCTCACGCATCATCGCTACGCAGGAGGACGACGGCACACAGATGACTTCATAGTTTTGAAAGATGTGAACAAAGCGGCGCACGAGCGGAAGCGCTTCCGCCTGGTAGCCCGTGTTGTAGTGCATCTGCCCGCAGCAGGTCTGTGCCTCGGGGAACTCCACAGTATGGCCCAGCCGTTCCAGAACGCGGACGGCGGCGATGCCTGTTTCCGGAAACAGCGTGTCGTTGTAGCAGGTAATAAAGAGTGCAATACGCACAGAATATCTATCCTTCGAAACGGCGCAAACAGAGACTGATATTCGTTCTCCACCTTATGGTATCGGAGGCCGTCGCTTTCATTCGAAAATTGTCTCTGGAAATTTATATCGCTCGATCGTATTCAGCATTGGCATGCGGTTGTGTGCCGTTTTGTTTCATCTGTAATTGGCTTTGGGAGAAATATCGGTGAAGCCGAGGATTGTCTGCGTTTTTTCAGCGCCAATCATTGTGACTCTGCACAGAATCAGAAAAAAACAGAGATGAGGGCCGGGTTTAATTTTGGTGCTGCTACGATTTGTTATAAGACCTGTTGCATGCATTCCACACCTCTATCGCATATACGACCTGTTGACCTTGGAATTATCGTCGCCTATCTCATTGGCATCACGATATTCGGGCTGCGTTTCCGAAAGCCCCAGCGAACGCTGCAAAGCTATTTTCTTGCCGATCACTCGATCCCCTGGTGGGCCATCGCGCTTTCTATCGTAGCGGCGGAGACCAGCACGCTCACGATCATTAGCGTGCCGGGCCTGGCATTTACGGGCAATTTCGGATTTTTACAAATTGTCTTTGGTTACTTACTGGGCCGGATCGTTGTCTCTATTTTGTTTTTACCGCGATATTTTCGCGGAGAACTCCTGACAGCCTATCAACTGATTGGCCAAAGATTTGGCAGCAAGCTGCATTGGCTTACTGCGCTGCTGTTTCTGTTGACCCGGGCGGCGGCAGAAGGCGTGAGAGTCTTTGCCGTCTCGATTATGGTTCATATGGCGATCGGCACAGGAGACATTGCCTCCATCGCCATCATCACGCTGCTTACATTGATCTATACCTTCGAGGGTGGTTTGGCAGCGGTCATCTGGACCGATGTTGTGCAGACAGGCATTTATGTTGTGGGCGTCCTGGTTGGGCTATGGACACTGGGCCGCGCCGTTCCTGGCGGCTGGCATGCAATCCACCAGGTTGCAGCCGCAGCAGGGAAGTTCAGCATGCTGAATTTCTCGCTGAATCTGAGCACCACCTATACATTCTGGGCTGGGATTATTGGCGGTTGCTTCCTGACGATGGCCAGCCACGGTACCGATCAGCTGATGGTGCAGCGGCTTCTTGCTGCACGGAATCTGAAGGATTCGCAGCGCGCTTTGCTCTCCAGCGGCGGGTTTATCCTGGTGCAGTTTTTCCTTTTTCTTCTGGTGGGTGCCGGCCTGTTTGTCTACTACACGCGCAGTTTTCCCGGATTGCACTTTGCCAGCGCAGACAGAGTCTTCCCTGCATTTATTGTGAGCACGATGCCAGCGGGATTTTCCGGGCTGATGATTGCCGCCATCCTTGCCGCAGCGATGTCCAACCTGAGCGCAGCGTTGAACTCGTTATCGTCTACCAGCGTCATTGATTTCTATCTGCGTTTTCGCCCGGATGCGAGCGAGAGCCAGAGAACGCTGGTCTCACGAGGCAGCACGCTGGTGTGGGCCTGCATTCTATTTGCGCTTGCCATTGCTTCCAGAAGCGGAGGCCACGTCGTGGAACTGGGCCTGTCGATCGCATCCGTTGCCTATGGCTCGCTGCTGGGCGTGTTTATGCTGGGAGTGATGACGCGCCGGGCCAACGAGCGTGGAACTATGGTTGGTATGCTGGCAGGTCTGGCGTTTAACCTGATGCTCTGGCTGCAACCCCATGCCCTGCAATTTTCGTTCCTGGGCCACGAAGTGCTGCTTCCAAAGGTCGCCTGGACCTGGTATGTCACCATGGGATCGGCGTGTACGTTTGCGGTGGGTTACGTTGCCAGTCTTTTATTTTCTTCCAGTGCGCCCGAGAAGCAATCGAATTGATTTGGGTTCGCAATCCAGGAATCTGATCTATGGGGTTGACCGGGTAGGGACGCGAATCAGCGCACGATAGCGATCTCCGCGGTAGCGGGAACATGCTATTTCTATGGGGGTATCCTGCATGGTCATGACCGTGCGGGTAATGGAAAGAATACTGGAACGTTTCGGAATGGTGAGCAGCTCGGCTTCTTTATTCGACGCTGGCAGCGCTTCAATCATTTCATCCGCCCAACCGGGCTGGACGCCAAACTGCTCGCGCAGTATCTGGTAGAGAGAAGACTTGCTGAAGTCCACTTGATCCAGGCCAGGAAAATGCCGGAGCGGCAAGTTCGACTCCTCAATTGCCATCGGGATGTTGTCTGCCGTGCGCAGGCGCAGGAGCCGCAACACATCATCGCCCGGTTGCAGTTGGAGCTTTACGATCAGTTCTTCGCTGGCCGGAATCAGTTGCTGTTCCAGCAGACGGGAACCCGGCATCATGCCGCGATGACGCATGTCCTCGGTAAAGCCCTGGAGGTGCATCTCGTTCTTTTCAAATTTTGGACGGCTGACAAACGTACCGCGGCCCTTCTGGCTGTAGGCGTAACCGCTGACTTTCAGTCCATGGAGAGCCTGGCGCGCCGTCATGCGGCTTACCTGGAAGCGGCGCGATAGCTCCTCTTCAGAATCCAGAGGATCACCCACCAGCAGCTCCCCGTTCTGAATCTTCTGCATCAACGCCTGTTGGATCTGGTAATAGAGCGGGATGAAGCCTTGCTTGTTCAAGGCGATCACGGTGGAGTTGTTCGACTCTTCAGAGTAGTCAGATTTGTTTTCTTTCAAGAGGTTCCTACTCCAAGATATCTGAATTCATTTGTCCGTCATGAGGACAGCAGCTACATGCTCCCGTTTGTATTGTGCTGCAATGGCCGATACTGCAGGTACGTTCCTGCGCGGTGTCTTTGTTCCATGGAACAAGGCTTAATTACACAGATGAATCTGATTGTAATCCAGAGCGAGCAGTTCTCTACGCTGTGTGCTCTGGGAGTAGGACGGGTGAAACCTGCAGCGGAAGTCGAATGCATTCTAAAACTTCCGCTGCATGATGGCTATCTGCTCGATTGGATTTGTAGAGGCTGCCGCAGAGTAAATGTGACGACAGATTCCGCGGGGATGGTCACAGCCTTGTTCCCGGTCATTGCGGACCCAGCCGTTCCAGCGCCTGCACCGAGCAGGCCACCAATCAAGGCTCCCTTGCCGCCGCCGGCGAGTCCTCCGATTAAGGCGCCTCCACCTGCTCCACCTCCGATAAAGCCAGCGGTGCGTTTTCCTTTGCCCTTTTCCACAACATCATGCTCGTTTGTCGCGACATTGTAACGTCCAACACTTCTCAGTTGGATTCCGAGACTGCCAGCTCCTTTGAATCTGCCTTGTCCATGAGCAGAAACAACCGTGCCGGTGACAGGTGTTCCGGCTTTCAGCACCATGACACCATCGATCCGGACAGAGCTGGCCAGAGAACCTGTGAAGGTATCGCCGACATTGTTATTTTTTGCAGTCAGAGTCTGTCCCATGGTGACGTGCAGAGGAGTTCCCGTACGCACAGTGTAGATTTTTGGGGGCGGAGGCGGTGGTGGTGGCGTCGCAGTCGCCGCCTGAGGAGCTGGCATGGGTGCTGCGGCCGGCGGAGGGGCGGGTGTCGTTGCTGGCGCTGGCGCTGCCTGTGGAGTGCCCGAAGCTGCAGCAGGCTGTGCCGCAGGAGTTTCCGCTGGGGTGCTGGCTGGCTGCTGGGCCTCTTTCTTACAGCCGCTGGCAAGCAGCAGGCTTGTCAGCGCGAGCGAGAGTGCAAATTTCCTGACGGATGTGGGTGTCATAGCGCGATAACAGTACCACACGATTCTGCGGATTGCACCCTAAAATCAGAGAGTTTCGGGCAATTTTGCCGGATATTCGGGAGTCTCCCGGCAATGCCTCAATTTTTCAATTGCTTAGAGCACCGCTTCGTAAAACCGTGGATTGGCTGGTCTATAACCTTGGGAAACTCGAGTGTCGGAACACGAAGTTGGATCATTTTTGTGGGCCTCGATCGTGTTGCACGCCCATGCGTGCAAAGTATCTGCGTATGAACGGTTTTTATACCGATGCATGCTTTGTGAAGGTTCCAATCCTCTTTGACGTTCCTCGTGGAGCTAGCCGGAGGGGCACGAATATCGACCGGGGGTTGATAGAAAAACAGAGTAAATAGATTTTACTTGACAAGGCCGCTAGCGAGACACTAGAAAAGCTAATATTCAAACGATTCAATATGGTGCGAGATACAATTACGTCTACGTCGACGCAATGCTCCGCAAGGAGATTACGGACAGTCGTCCGGCGCAGATCGGAACCGTCTTTTGCAGCCGAGATTGAGTTCAGCTTCCAATGCAACACAGGTTTACCCTGATCACAACGCGGCCAACGGTGAGAATCCAGCAGCTACCATGCCGGGATTTCGCTATTTGTGCCAAGCGGTGACCAGCGTGATATCGAAATGAAGTTTGGTAATCAACGAATAAATATCTTCACCGGATTCGAAATGATGAGCGAGGCGGAAACGTTATGAAGCTGTTCCGGCATTGTTGTCCAGCAGTTGTGCTGGCATTTCTGGGAGTATTGATTTCTGCAAATTGGACACCGCGGGCCGCGGCGCAAACCGCAGACAAGTTTGCCTCTACGCCGCTTCATGAAGGATGGGAGATTCAGTCTGCCTGTAAGGTATCCGACGATGGGGCACACATATCTTCGACCCATTACCATCCGCAGGGATGGATCAAGGCCACGGTTCCAACCACGGTTCTGGCGGCACAACTGGCTGCAGGTATCTATAAGGATCCATTTGTCGGGATGAACCTGCGTAATATTCCTGGCGGCGACTATCCCATCGGCGCGACATTCTCCAATTTGCCCATGCCGCAGGACAGCCCCTATCGCTGCGCCTTCTGGTATCGGAAACAATTCAAGGTTCCTGCCGATGCCAAGGGGGGAACCGTGTGGTTGCACTTTGGAGGCATCAACTATCGGGCGAATCTCTGGGTGAATGGTCAGTTGATTGCCGACTCAAAACAGATTGCCGGTGCTTATCGCATTTACGATTTCGACGTTACGAAAGCCGTGAAGCCGGGGAAAGATGCTGTGATTGCGGTACAAATTTTCGCACCGGAACCAACGGACCTGGGTATCAATTGGGTCGATTGGAATCCAACGGCACCCGATAAGAACATGGGGCTATGGGGCGTCGTCGATCTCAGGGTTACCGGGCCGGTCAGTGTGCGTTCCCCCTTCATAACAACGCATTTTGAAGACGACACCTTGAAGGTTGCCGATATCTCCGTGGATGCGGAGCTGCAGAACGCGACCGATCACGCTGTGGATGGGACGGTGAAGGGGACCTTTGAGGGAGCCAATTTCGAGCAGCCGGTGACGATTGCTGCAGGGGCATCGAAAAGCGTTCATTTCTCCCCGGACCAGTATCCGCAATTGAAGCTGAAGAATCCTGCCATCTGGTGGCCTGCGGAGATGGGTAAGCATCCCCTGGAAACTCTGTCGGTGAGTTTTGTCAGCGACGGCCATGTCTCCGATACCACGACAGCGCGCGTTGGAATACGAGAAGCCACTTCGGAGTTGACCGACAAAGGCGCTCGGCTTTTCCTTATCAATCGCAAACCCATTTTGATTCGCGGAGGAGGATGGTCGCAGGACCTGTTCCTGCGCGAAGATCATGAACGGCTACCGCTGCAGATTCAAATGGTGAAAGATATGCATCTGAATACCATTCGTCTGGAGGGCAAGCTGGAGGGTGAGAACTTTTTCCGGTTGACCGATGAGAATGGAATTTTAGTCATGGCAGGATGGTGCTGCTGTGATCAGTGGGAGCATTGGAAACACTGGACCCCGGAAAATCACCAGGTCTCCGCAGAGTCCTTACGTTCGCAGATGTTGCGCATCCGGCATCATCCATCGGTGTTCGTCTGGTTGAATGGCAGTGACAATCCGCCGCCTGCGGACGTGGAACAAGCGTATCTCAATGTAGAAAAAGAAACGCTGTGGCCCAACGCAATTCTTTCCTCAGCATCTGGTAGGCGAACGACGGTGACCGGCGCGAGTGGCGTAAAAATGCTGGGGCCGTATGATTACGTTTCGCCCTCCTACTGGCTGAGAGATAACCGATATGGCGGCGCGTATGGGTATAACACGGAGACAAGTCCGGGGCCCGCGATTCCGCAGCCCGATAGCCTGCGCCGTTTTCTTCCGGAAAAAGACCGCTGGCCCATCAACGATGTATGGAACTATCACGCAGGTGGCGGAGATTTTAGAAATCTGAACGCTTTCAACGCCGGAATGCGAGCAACCTACGGCTGGCCCGATTCCATGGATGCGTATTCGCGTATCGCGCAGACCATGGCATACGACGGCGAGCGCGCCATGTTTGAGGCATACACGCGCAACAAATACACATCGACGGGCGTGATCCAGTGGATGTTGAACAATGCGTGGCCGTCGGTGATCTGGCATTTGTATGACTACTACCTGCAGACCGGCGGTGGTTATTTTGGTACGAAGATAGCCTGCGAGCCATTGCACGTGCAGTATTCTTACGACGATCACAGCATCTACGTGGTCAGCAGCCTGCCCACTCCCGTGTCTTCCCTCACCGTTCACGTGGAGGTCTATGACTTCCAGTTGCAACGCGTCTTTGACCAGACACAAACAGTCAACGTCGCTGCGGATGGCTCCCAGCATGCCATGGACATTCCCGCCAGCATTTTTCAACCGGAAAGCTCGCTTCATTTCGTTCGACTGGAACTCAAAAAGCCTTCCGGCGAAGTGGTGAGTCGCAATTTTTATTGGATCCCTTCCAAGCTGACCGAATTCGACTGGAAGAAGACGGACTATACCCATACGGAAGCCAAGGAATTTGCGAATATGCAAATTCTGCAAACGCTGCCGAAGGTTGAAATCCATGGAGCCCTTACTATGAAGGGAAGAGAGCTGCATGTGCATCTTGAAAATCCATCCCATGGATTGGCTTTTCAAGTGCAGGTCGCGGCGAACAGTCCTGATGGTAAGCCGGTGATTCCGCTGCTTTGGAGCGATGATTTTGTCGAATTGATGCCAGGAGAAAGCAGAGATCTGACTGCAAACTTGCCGGCAGATTACAAGGGAGCTGCTCCAACCGTTACAGTCACGAGTTGGAATACGAGCCCGCTTTCCCTGAAGCCTGCGAAGGCCGGAGCTGAGAATATTGCGACGAAGTAGCGTAACCAGAAAGAAAATTGTGGACAACTACATCCTAGAGATCGCTGAAAGCCTGGAGCTATAAAGTTGACCGATGCGACGACGGCAGAACATTCAGCGAGCCTGAAGCGAACGCTGCGCTTCTCAGACCTGATCCTGTATGGGATCATTCTTATCCAACCGACAGCGGCCATGCCTGTTTTCGGCGTCATCTATACGGTGGCCCGTGGTCATGTGGTTACGGCAATTCTGCTGGCGATGATTGCCATGCTCTTTACTGCGATCAGCTATGGCCGCATGGCACGCGCGTATCCAAAGGGAGGTTCGGCTTTTACCTATGTGGGCAAGGAACTCCATTCGAGCGCGGGTTATCTGGCCGGTTGGTCCATGGCAATGGACTACATTCTGAATCCATTGATCTGCACCATATGGTGCAGCAAGGCCGCGGTCAATTTTCTGCCCGAGGTCCCATATGTCGCATGGATTTTCTTCTTCGCAATTTTCTTCACAATGCTCAACCTGAATGGCGTCGAAACGTCCGCACGCATCAATACAGCCATGGCGGCTGCGCTGGGCGTCGTGATTGTTTTATTTGTCATTGCAGCTCTGCGCTATATCTGGCACATGCATATTGGCGACACAGCGTTCTATATTCAGCCGTTTTATAACCGCGCAACGTTTTCTTCGACAACCTTGTTTCGAGGGACATCCATCGCGGTGCTCACCTATATCGGCTTCGATGGCATCTCTACTCTGGCGGACGAAGCACACGATCCGGGACGCAACATCCCTCGTGCGATTGTTCTTACTTGCTTTGTCACCGGCGTGCTGGCAGCAATGGAAGCCTATCTGGGCCAGTTAGTGTGGCCGCAGAGCAAAATATTTCCCGACCTTGATACAGCATTCGTTCATGTGGCAGGGCGCGCTGGTGGTCCGATGCTTTTTGCCATCGTGAATGGGGCGCTTCTGTTGGCGACCATCGGCTCCGGTATGGCATCGCAACTTGGTGCTGCGCGGCTTTTGCTGACGATGGGGCAGGAAGGTGCGCTTCCGAAGAAATTCTTTGGTGCCGTGCATCCCAAAAACCGCATTCCTCGCAACAACATTTTGCTGATTGGCGCGATTGTTCTGGTGGGCGGGCTTATGATGTCGTACGAACTGGGTACCGAGCTGCTCAACTACGGAGCCTTGATCGCTTTCATGGGCGTGAATCTTTCTTCTGCGGTTTGGGGATGGAGACAGAAGGACCGTGGCGCGCAATGGTTCCCCATCCTGTTGTCACTGGCCGGACTCGGCACTTGCTTCTTTTTGTGGATACATCTCGGCAGCCTTGCGTTGATTGCGGGAACGATTTGGGCCTCGATTGGCATTCTCTTATTTTTTGTGCGCAGGCGCATCATGCTGCGTCAAGCCGCCGCTTAGTTCGAATGGAATTGGTACGACTTTGCAACACCATTGTTTTCGTTTTAGGAGAAGGTCTCGGTCATGCCTCAGTTTGATATAACACTTGCCGGCGAAGCGAATCTCGATATGATCTTTTATGGCCTGCCTTTGGAGCTTCCTGTGGAGCAGGAGTTGCTCGCGAGCGGCTTATGCATCATGCTTGGCGGATCTTCCGCAAACACCGCACATAATCTGGCGCGATTGGGGAGCAGCGTAGGATTTATATCGCAGGCGGGCGACGATGCATTTCATGCGCTTTGCCTGCGTGAACTGCAAGATGCCGGTGTGGATGTCAGCCGTGTTGTTCCGCCACAGGCGAATGTAGGAACGGGCATCACTGTCTTTTTGCAGCACGAGGCAGTGCGGCGAGCCTTTACGTATCCTGGAAGTATCAGCAAGCTCCGATTTTCCGATCTCGATCTGGAGTATCTGGCTTCGTCGCGGCATTTTCATCTGGCCGCGCTTTTTCTGCAGGATTCATTGCGACCGGATGCACCCAAGCTGCTGGCCGCGATGCAGAAGGCTGGACTCAGCACGTCTCTGGACACAAATGACGATCCGTCCGACGAATGGAACGAGAAAATTTTAGAAACGCTTAAGTATGTCGACATTTTTCTTCCGAATGAGAAGGAAGTCTGTCGCATTGCCCGCGAGGATGATGTCGAACGGGCCGCGCAGAAGCTTGCTGCCAAAATTCCGACTGTGGTTGTAAAGCGGGGAGACCTGGGTGCTTTTGCTGTTCATCATGGCAAGCGATATGACGCCGCGCCCATCAGTATTTCCCCCGTGGATGCAGTGGGGGCAGGCGATAGTTTTAACGCGGGATTTTTGCATGCCTGGACGCACGGAGCGGAGCTGGAACAATGCCTGCAAACAGGAAATCTCTGTGGCGCATTTTCAACGACAGCTCAGGGTGGTACACGAGCATTCCTGGATGCGGAGAAGAGGGAAGAGTTCTTTGCTGCGCACGGGAAGAAATCTGTCATGCAAATTGGTTAGAACAGAGTCTATCGCACTCTAAACAGCAAACCTTCCAAGCTCCCACCCGTTCCTATTGGTTTTGTCTCCATATTCCCAGCTAAATCACCTCCAGCATTTTCCGGCGGGGATGGACTCTTTTCATTTCCGGGTTACAATTCTGCATCGCATTTGTAGCACGATGGATGGTAGGCAGACGTCCATCGTTTGAATTGCATCTACATAAGCAATCTTCTGTGTCCTGGATTTCAGGCTTTTACACCCAGGAAATGCAAATAGCCATCTGGAGAAACAAAATGAAGCTCAAAGATAAAGTTGCAGTTGTTACCGGTGCCGCTACAGGGATTGGCAAGGCAATTGGCATTGGCATGGCATTGGAAGGTGCGTCCGTCGTGATCGATTATGTCGGCGACCCGGCTCCAGCGAACGGCGTGGTGCAGAGCATCCAGAAGGCAGGGGGAAAGGCGCTCGCGGTTCAGGCTGACATTTCCAATCCAGACGATGTAAACAAGCTGATCCAGCAGACCATTCAAGCGATGGGGCATCTTGATATTTTTGTGAATAATGCCGGCCTCGAATATAAACACCCATTTACAGAGTTCCCCTTCGATCTCTGGCAAAAGGTGATTGCCGTCGATCTGACAGGGCCGTTCCTTTGCGCGCAGGCGGCAGCCAAAGAAATGATTCGCCAGGGCAATGGAGGACGCATCATTAATATCTCGTCCATCCATGAAGACGTCACGATGCCAACGAATGCGCCCTACTGTGCTGCTAAGGGTGGCCTTCGCATGTTGATGCGCACGATTGCGGTGGAATTGGCGCCTCATCAAATCACTGTAAACAACATTGCACCAGGCGCGGTCTTTACTCCTATCGACGCAGACGTAGAAGCGAATACAGCCATCCAAAAAACCTTGATGGCCGAAATTCCTCTGGGGCGCTGGGGCAAGCCGGAAGAAATTGCTGGACTTGCTATTTTTCTTGCATCGGAAGCTGCTGCCTATTGCACAGGAAGCACATTCGTCATCGATGGCGGCATGTCGCGGCAGGCAGGCAGTCTTTAAGGAGATTTCTTAAGCTGTTGGAACGGATTTTTGCGGTCAATATGAACCTAGCAGGTAGAAAACACCACCAGATTTATAAGGATGGTCCATGTCTCAGCCTTACGACGTCATTATCATCGGCAGCGGTGCAGGAGGCGGAACGCTCGCCTATCACTTAGCGAATGCGGGTAAGCGCATTTTGATTCTGGAACGCGGCCCGTTTCTTCCCCAGGAAAAAATGAACTGGGATACCAGTAGCGTCTTCCTGGATAACCGCTATCACACCAAGGAAACCTGGACAGACAAGAAAGGCAATACACTTCATCCGGGCACGGGCTATTGGGTCGGTGGAAATACCAAGGTGTATGGTGCGGCGATGTTCCGGCTGCGTAAGGAGGATTTCAATGTGCTCCACCACAAAGGGGGAATTTCTCCGGAGTGGCCCGTTAAGTACGACGTTTTTGAACCGTACTATACAAAGGCGGAGAAACTGTTCTGCGTACATGGAAAATTGGGGCTTGATCCAACAGAGCCATTCCACAGCGAGGAATATCCGTTTCCTGCGATTTCCAATGAACCGCGTATGCAGGAGATTCAGGACGATGTCGCCAAGCTCGGCTATCATCCATTCCCGGTTCCGTTAGGCCTTAAACGCAATGAGTCAGACTTGCTTGAAAGTAAATGCATCCGGTGCGACACATGCGATGGCTATCCGTGTCTGGTGCATGCCAAGTCGGACGCGGACATCAATTGCATTCGCGCTATCATGCATCTGCCCAACGTAACTTTGGTTACGGAAGCAAAAGTAACCAGATTGGTTACAAATGCAGCAGGGATTGCGGTGGAATCGGTGGAAGCGGAGCTAAGAGGTTCCGGTCAGACCGAGAAATTCTCCGGAAGCATTGTTGCTGTTTGCTGCGGCGCCATCAATTCTGCAGCTTTGCTGCTGCGAAGTGCGAACGAGAAACATCCGCGAGGGCTCGCCAATAGCTCCGATATGGTAGGTCGCCACTTTATGTTCCATCAGGCAGATGCCATCCTGGCTCTGTCATTTGAGGCAAATCCAAGCAAGTACATGAAGACCTTCGGCGTGAACGACTTTTATTTTGGCGAGCCGGACTACCCTTATCCGATGGGAAACGTGCAGCCGATCGGCTCTTTTCATCACGAAATGATGAAAGGAGATGCACCCGCTATTACGCCTGAATTCGTTTTGGAAAAAATGACAGCGCATGCCGTTCCCTGGTGGCTGACAACGGAGGATTTGCCGGATCCGAACAATCGCGTGCAGGTCATCAACGGTCAGATACAGTTGGACTACACCAATAACAACGTTGAATCTTTTCAGCGCTTAAAAGATCGCTGGATCGATGTTCTCAAAAAAGCAGGACATGCAGAATCGTCTGTTCCGATGCATGCATACTTCAAGAAACGTATTCCCCTTGAAGGTGTTGGCCATCAGAACGGCACATGCCGATTTGGCGTGGATCCGAAGCAGTCCGTGCTTGATGTAAATTGTTGCACGCATGACATAGATAATCTTTATGTCGTCGATGCATCATTTTTTCCATCCTGTGGTGCAGTCAATCCATCGTTGACGGTTATTGCGAATGCGTTGCGGGTTGGAGATCACCTGGTCGAGCGGTTGACCTAGATGCCGCAGCCTTCCATAAAGACGGCGCAATGGACCGCAATGCCAGAGGAAAATGCGTCGCTCGGCGCACTGCTTATTGTGTCCGCGTTTCTATGCGTGGCAATTATGAGCGCGCTTGGAAAAGCTGCCGTTCATGTCTCTACCGGTGTAATTGTCTTCTTCCAAAACTTCATAAGTCTTCTACTGTTTTTGCCTTGGGCGCTTCGGCATGGAATCTCCGGCGTGAAGACATCCAGAATCTGGCTGCATATTTTGCGCGCTGTGGGCGGCCTGCTTTCGCAGGCATTGATGTTTATCGCTGTTAAAAAAATGCCGCTGATGGATGCCGTTTTACTGACAAATTCTGCTCCACTCTTTATTCCGCTCATTACCTGGGCATGGCTGAAGGAGAAAATCAGCGACGTTGTCTGGATAAGCTTGTTGATCGGTTTCGTTGGCATTATGTTCATTTTGAAACCGAGCGCAGCCTTGCTATCCAATCCGGCGGCGCTGCTGGCAACCAGCGCGGCGGTATTTTCTGCGTTTGCCCTGGTAACGGTGAATCGGCTTTCCAGCACGGAGACGACAGAGAGAATTTTGTTTTATTACTTTTTGATTTCGTCGCTGGCGGCTGCTCCTTTCGCTGTAGCGACGTGGAAGCTTCCATCGTTCCGAGAGTGGATTTATTTGATCGGAATCGGGGTTTTCATGGCGGCGGCCCAGTTGCTTATTATTCTGGCGTATCGGCATGCGAGCGCTGGACGCATCGCTCCATTCAACTATTCCGTTGTCGTATTTTCAGGACTCATCGGATGGCTTGTCTGGAAGAACACTCCGGATTTTCTTTCACTGTGCGGTGTCATCTTAGTCAGTGTTGGGGGCATTCTCAGCACAAAGTTCGGAGGGCCAAACTCCAGGGGACATCTGGGATGGATTGGCCACTGGAATCTCTCTTTTCATAAGCGCACCATCGAGGAGACGTCATGACACCGGGAATCATCTCTGGTTCTGCAATCGATTGTGTCTTGCCGTGGGAGGCGATCGTTGGCGAGTCACCAGTTTGGCATGCCACGGAGCAGCGTCTTTATTGGATTGATATTCAGGGAAAACAAATTCATCGATTCGATCCAGCGAGCAAAGCGAATGAGTCGTTCTCATTGCCGGAGATCGTTACATGCATTGCGATACGAGCAAAGGGAGGTTTGATTCTCACACTAAAAAAGAGTTTTGCTTTCTTTGATCCGGCAACGAACCAGCTTGAGAAGATATCGAATGTCGAAGAAGACCTGCCATCCAACCGCTTCAACGACGGTAAGTGCGATCCCCAGGGGCGCTTCTGGGCAGGCACGATGGATGCTACAGAATGGCAGAAACCTTCCGGTAATTTATTCCGTATGGATGCCGATCGCAACGTGACGCTCATGCAAAGCCATGTCATCTGCTCGAATGGCAGTGGATGGAGCCCCGATGGACGCACCATGTACTACACCGAAAGTTTCCGCTATGCGATTTTTGCCTATGATTTCGATCCAGCCAGCGGAGCAATTTCAAATCGCCGAACGTTTGCGGAAATCGATCGCAACTCCGGCGGATTTCCCGATGGTATGACTGTCGATGCGGAAGGATTTGTATGGAGCAACCAGGTTGGCCTGGGAAGAATCGTGCGTTATGATCCGCAGGGAAACATGGAACGCATTGTGCAACTGCCTGTTCCGCGGGCAACGGACTGTACTTTCGGCGGTAGCAATCTCGACATTTTGTACATCACCAGTGCGCGTGAGACTATGACGCCGAAGCAATTGGAACAAGCGCCGCTTTCCGGCAGCCTGTTCGCTGTGAATCCGGGTGTTCGTGGGTTGCTCTCGACGCCGTTTGCGGGCTGATTTTCTATTTGTTGGTGCCGGGAGGGGGGGTCGAACCCCCACGAGGTTGCCCTCGGCGGATTTTGAGTCCGCTGCGTCTGCCAGTTCCGCCATCCCGGCTGGATGACAAAATTTAGTATCGCATAGAGGGCCGGTTGTCGCCACGCCGGCGATGCGCTGCTCTGAATGTAACCGGGTGTGGGCTAGATCGACTTCGCAGTCCGTTTCGCATGCGCCGGAAGAGCGGGTCGCCGCGCCATGCTGGTGGATTCCCGTACAACCAGCTCGGGAAGCAGGACCATCTCGCGTGGATAGGGAGCCTTTGAATCGCGAATGCGTCGCAGTAGAAGCTCCGACGCCGCTTCGCCCATTTGCCGCAGAGGCTGTCGAATCGTCGTGATACTGGGTGTGTGGTAGGCAGCACCCAGAATGTCGTCGAATCCAATGATGGAAACATCCTCCGGGCAACGAAGGCCGGCATCCCGCAGCGCCCGGATCGCGCCGATGGCCGTGGTGTCGTTGAAACAGAAGATCGCCGTAAAGTCTCGTGTTTTGGAGAGCAGGTTGCGGACCACGGAATAGCCCATATCCGGCGCCATTTCCGAGGCTTCAAAGTTCATGAACAGCTCCGGAAGAACGGGCAATCCCATGCTTCGTGCGGCCATCAGCACTCCATCCCAACGGGCGTTGACATCCTGCGTAAAGCTGGGCCCTTTCATGAAAGCAATGCGGCGATGGCCAAGGTCACACAAATGCTTCATCGCAAGTTGTGTCGCCTGCATGTGGTCGAGAACGATGTTCGTCACACCCTCTCGGCTCTTATGGCCGGGGATGGCAACGACCGGCAATGGCACTTCTTGTTTTAGCGGCGTGTTGATCAGCATGAGTCCATCCACACCCCGTTTCATCAGCAGACGTGGGTATTCTTCGATCAAATCCTCACGCCACAGATGGCTGGCAAGGAAGAAAAAATAGCCGGCCTGTACCAGCGGCTGCTCCACGCCTTTCATAATCATGGGAAAGTAGCCTTCGCTGGGTTCGGGGATGATGATGCCGATGGCGAAGCTTTGCCGGGTGCGCAGGGAACGGGCAAAAAAGTTGGGTTGATACTTCAGTTTTTTCGCAGCTTCCAGTACGCGCTTCCGGGTGTGCTCTGGAATCGACCGGATTCCCGGTGCGTTGTTCATGACCAGCGAGACCGTGGCTGGCGACAGATCCAGGGATTCCGCCAGCATCTTTAAGCTGATGGGCCTTCCGTCATCGGGCATCTGAGGTTTGCGGGCCATATGGGTACTTCTACATCGAAAACAGAACGGTTGTCATGGATTTTTGGAGTAACAAAAAAATAGAGGTCCGACGCATTAGTAGTAATCTGCGCAGCTCATGTAATAGCCGCATGCAAGACAAAGCAGTTTGCACCGTCGACTTTCGAGCTGGGTTGAACAATTTGGACAATAGGTGCAAGGATGTCCCACCGGAGAAACGTCCGCCGAGGATTTCATCGAAGTCTTCGCATCATGCGTCTGCACAGCACCGAGAGCCGTTGGCATATCGCGCAATTATGCCAGTCTTTTACGAGAAAAGATAGACAGGAGTGCTGCATGGTTAAGAACGTTTGACTGGAGCCAAGGAAATGCGTGCGTTCGACGCGGCAAGAACTGCTTGGTATCCTGCGATGTTGTGCTGACGATCGTTGCACTGCATCGGCTGCGCACCATTAGCAGAATGCATCAAACACTACGGAACTCGCATAATCCAAATAGTTAGGAGAAATCAATCTATGCAACGCACAGCAAATGCCGTCTGGCACGGCAGTTTGAAAGACGGCAAAGGAACCATATCCACAGCAAGTGGCGTGCTGAAAGACACGCAATACTCGTTCACCACGCGTTTTGAGAACGGTGTAGGAACCAACCCTGAAGAGTTGATCGCGGCGGCCCATGCCGGATGCTTTACGATGGCCCTCAGCGCCCAGTTGACCGGCGCCAATCTGGTTCCGGATTCGATCGAAACGACGGCAAATCTCTCCTTTGAGAAGCTGGATGCTGGCTGGACCGTAACAAAGATTCACCTGACGACGCGGGCCAAGGTGCCTGGCGCCAGTGCGGAGGCCTTTGCCAAGGCAGCGCAGGACGCCAAGGCAGGGTGCCCGATCTCGCGCCTGCTGAAAGCGGAGATCACGCTCGACGCGCAACTAGCCTAGAGTCGCCCCACCACACGACAGCGCGCATACAGGCTAACTGTGAGCGCGCACATACTCCCGCAATTGCTTATTCAACTGGATGGCCTGCTGCGTTCCTTTATCCAGCAGGCCAAGCCATTCTTTGGAAAGTTCGGGCGCCTCAGCCGCCGTAGACAGCAAGTATTCGGATTGCACAACGATTTCCAGGGCATTGCTCAGATCATGCAGCAGCGCGCGAATCTGGGCTGCGGGCTGCGGTGGAATTCTTTCAGATTCAGGTGCCCGTACACCTTCCGTAGTGGATGGCATTGTTTTAGCGCACTCCTATAATGCTCAGTTTAGATGCGGAACGGATAGCCTGAGTGGCCATACTGAGCAAAATGTATTTTGTTCGGCTGGATTGGAACTGACGACGCAGTGTCTGCGTACCTACATTCTGACGCGTTGTGTTTGGGCAGTTCGCAGTGCAAATGTAGAAAAATTGGAGACGTCCGGTGAATATGGATGCAGCCGAGCAAGTTGCAAAAATAAATTATGGACTGGATGCGCCGGGCTTTCAGCGTGGGGCACTCCTTGGAGGTTTGGCTGGCATAATTGTCGGAATTGCATTGTTGAATCTTGGCGGCCATGCTAATTTTCATGTCGCGGCGTATTGCGCTCATTCTCTACTTTGGACTGGCGGATGGTTTGTTCTTACTGCGGCCGTTATGTTCTGGGGCAGCAAGATCGGCAAGCTTCGCTTACGTGACAAAATCATCGCATCCATTCCATGGCGTGGCGACGAAATGGTTCTCGATGTCGGCTGCGGTCATGGTCTGATGCTGCTGGCTTCGGCCAAGCGTCTTACCAGCGGCAAGGCCATCGGGATCGACATCTGGTCTCAGGTGGATCAGGCAGACAACAGCATGGAAGCTACTTTGCACAATGCCGCCCTCGAAGGCGTTGCGGATCGTGTCGAGGTGAAGAATGCCGATGCTCGAAAGCTGCCGTTTCCCGACAACACGTTTGATGTGGTTGTTTCCAGCTTTGCTATCCACAATATGAAGAGCGCAGCCGACCGCAAGCAGGCCATCCTGGAAATTGCCCGCGTTCTCAAACCGGACGGCGAGCTGGCCATCGCAGATATCCAGCAGACAAGACAATATCAGAGTGTTCTACGGTCGCGTGGCTGGAGCCATGTTCGACGCTGGTTCCCAAACTTTATTTTTGTCACTCCGACGCGTGTCCTTCGCGCTACCAAGCCGTCGGCATAACGCGGGCTTTTTGCGGTTCGGCTCCGGTTTGACTCCTGCTGCCGACTCTGTATGATGAGTAAGGCGCTGCTCGTTCAACAGTCCTGTTGAGCGGTCTTACCGGTTGCCGAAGTGGCGGAATTGGCAGACGCGCGTGGTTCAGGTCCACGTACTCGCAAGGGTGTGGGGGTTCGAGTCCCTTCTTCGGCACCAAATCAATTTACAACCAAATAAGTTAGGTTGCTGGCTATGCTGGTGCCTATACTTTTTCAAGCGCAAATCATTCTGATTCGCTTCTAACCCTGCACTCTCACGTCGGCTCATTCCGAAGCGGGGACAGCGGAAGGGAGTGCCTTCCCGTCGAGTGAATCCCATTTGAGGATCTTTAAATCCAGAACGAAGATGGCGTACATGCAGGGAACCTGCAGTTTGGTTACAAGCGTGGCTAACAGCAATCCGCCAATCTGTGCGTAACACAAGGGGCGCCAAAGCGGGCCACCGTGCAGTGTGAGGGGAACAAGTGCCAGGACCGTTGCGAAAACCGTGATCAATACGGGCCGCAGGCGAATGATGCCGGCGTCGATGATCGCTTCTTCAAAGGAATCTCCCGCCTCGTGACGTTCTTCGATAAAGTCAAAAAGCACGATGGAGTGGCTGACAATAACGCCAACCAGGCTGGCGACTCCCAGGAACGCCATGAACCCGAAGGGTTCCTTCATGATCCATAAAGCCGCGAATGCTCCCACCATGCCGTAGGGAGCAGCAGCCAGTACCAGCAGCGGCTTGATCGCGTTGTTGAACTGAAAAAGCAGGGCGAGAAAAATGGCAAAGATGGAGATGCCCATCACCATCGCAAGGTTTTTGAATCCGCGAGCCGTTTTGTCATGCTCTCCGCCAATCTGAATTCGATAGCCGGGCGGCAGTGTTTTTTCCAATGCCTGGAGCTTTGGCCCAGCTATTTTCAAGACTTGAGAGCTTAAGACTCCGGCAACCGGGAAGCAGCGCACGCTGATGGTGCGGAACTGATCCAACCGCGCAATGCGTCCGGTCACCATGCTATGGACAACGTTGGAGATTTGTACCAGCGGCACTTTGGAGTTGTCCTGAGAGCCATAGATATAGAGATTTTGTATGTCGGAGAGTTGCGCGCGCTCGGACATGCGCAGCCGCGCAACTACGGGAATCTGTTTGTGGCCCTCCTGCAACGTGGTCATGTTCATTCCGCTCATCGCCGCGGTTGCGGAAGTCGCTACATCCATATTCGTGATTCCGGCAAGGTTGGCGCGATCCGGATCCACCTTCAACTGGATCTGCGCATTTTGTTCGAACCAATCATCGCGAATCCGGCTGGCGGTTGGGATGGAGCGGAAGATGTCTTCCACTTGTCCCGCGATGTGCCGTAAGGTCTCGATGTCCGTGGTCTCCTGCGCAGCGTTGACGTCTGCCGTGCTTGATACGCGGATCTCAATCGGATAATCCACCGGACTGGTGAGTAGTTGACGCACGTCCATGCGCGCACCGGGAACGGAGGCGTCGAGGATGGGTTGCAGCTCCCGTGTAAATTGCGGCGTGATGTCTTTGTTTGTTACCTCGACGATGATCTGGGCGTAGTTCGTCTGCTGCATTTGTGGAGAGGCGGAGAACCAGAAGCGCGGCCCGCCTCCACCTACAAAGGTCGTCAGGTATTTTAAGACGTGGCTTGGCTGACCATCTTTGTCAGGATGCTCCCGTCCATATTTTTCGGCAGTGCGGCGAATGATCTCCTCCGCCTGTAGGGCCGTCTGATTGGTCGTATCCAGGTTCGTATCGTTGGGCATCCAGATATCCAGATAGGACCAGTACTGAACGTCTTCTGGAAAGAAAGATGTTTTCAGTTGGGAAAAGATGAAGCCGCCCAAAACTAAAAACGCTAGCGAACCGATAAAAAACTTCCAGCGATGTTCAATGGAATACTTCGCGGCGCGGGTATAGTAGCCCGTAAATCCCGATTTCCTGCGTTCTTCGATGGGTTTTTCCGGCTTCGTATCCGGTCGCAGAATGTAGTAACCCATGAGAGGAAGAAACGTCATGGAAACCACTCGCGACGCAAGCAGCGCGCAGGTCATGACGATGGGCAGGCTGAAAAGAAAATAACCCGTGCTACCCGTTATCAGCAGGAAGGGAAGGTAGGCAACAATATTTGTGATGGTGGCATAGGCAATCGCTTTTGCCAATTTGGTTGGCCCCAGCCACGCAGCGATGGAATTCGGATAGCCTTCAGCCAGCGTGCGCTTGATGGAGTCGCCGGCAACAACGGGATCATCCACCAGCAATCCAAGCGCGATAATCAGCGTCGCCACCGATACCTGTTGAATATCGATGCCGAGAACGTAGATCATGGCAAAGGTCATCGCCAGTGTGATCGGGATCGATATCGCCATCAGCAGTGCGGAGCGCCATTCCCAGAATCCAATCAGCGATACCAGTACAACCAGCGCAATGGCTTCGTAGAGCGAATCCATGAAAAGGTCGATGTTCTCTTTCACCTGCAAGGGCTGGTCGGATGTACGCGCATAGATGAGATCGTCGGGCAGGTAGCTTTTTACCGCGGCAAGCTTTTCTGCGACGCTCTTTCCAAAGGCGCCTATCTGTTGACCGTCTTTCATCAGCACGGCCAGAGTCACAGCCCGGTTGCGATACCATTTCCCATCTTTGTCCTGCGAGATCAGGTAGTTTAGATATCTTGCCGGGCTTTGATAGCCACGGGAGATGTCCACCAGGTCCCGCAGATATACCGGACTGTGCGCGGCAGTGGAGGAAGTTCCAATGATGACATTGCCGATGGAGGAAGCATGGACGAATCTTCCTGAAGGATCGATCAGAATGCTCTTCGAGCCGACCTCCAACGCGCCGCCCGGCAGAGTAATGTTCTGTGCAGCCAGAATGTTTTTGAGATTGGAAGGCGTCATCCCGTACGCAGCCAGGCGCTCCTGCGAGTAGTTGAGGTAAATCTGTTCGGGTAAAGTGCCTTTGCGGTCAATCCGGGCAACTTCCGGAGCTTCCTGGAGCGTTCTCTGAATCAGATCGGAAAAGTCGTCCAACTGCCGGTATGAATATTTGTCGCCGGCAACGGCCTGCAGCTTTTCCTCCGTGTGTTCGGGATCGCGAATGAGTGCTGCCTGCCAGGCATCTGGATGAATCTCCGAACGATGGAAATAGTCTTGCATAAAGCGATCGCCCCACGCGCGCAGAGACGCATCGTCGAGCGGTGTGCTGACATCTAGCCCAACAAAGCCGGAGCCCTGGAAAGAGTGAGGGTCGCTGAAAATCTTATGCAGACTTCCGATGGCCGCGACCTGCTTGAAAGAATTCTGAATCTGGTCTGGAGTAACCGACGGTGGAAAGCAGTAAATAACGCTGACCCTGGGTTGCGGCGCTTTCTTTGATTCGCCGCTACGAACCTGTTCGATCGCTTTCCGGATGGACCTGGCTCGCAGCGCAACTTCTATTTCGCTGACGCGAGGACTGGCAATCGTCAACATCAGCGCGGCGGTATCTCCAAAATTCCCGTTGAACTGAATGGGACCAGCACCCTGGGGAAGAGAACTATTGAGTGCGTTGAGTTTGAGATTGATATCGTTGAACTGCTTGCGCGTATCTTTTACGCTGTCATCCAACTGAATATAGACGATAGAAAGGCCGGGCAGACTGAGCGATTTGATGCCGAAATCGGAAGGGACCGGAGGTTTAACGAAGGCATTCTGCGCCATGCTTTGTTCGACAGGGCGGGTTACCAATTGTTCCACTTGTAGCGCCGTAGCTCCAGGCCACTGTGTTGTGGCAACCGCCACACGCACCGGAATAACAGGGTCCTTGCGCTTAGGCATGTGGCTGTAGCCATACCAGCCTGCTACCAGGGTAAACAGCAACAAGACCAACGCAACCTGACGGTGTTCCGCGAAGAACCGTGCCGTGTTATGCGTGTGCTCGATAATCTCGGTCTCTGTTTTGTGTGCCATGCGATTTAACAATCAAGAACAATATCGACTGCAAGTATGGGGATGGTTCACGGAATCACACGAACCGGGTCACCGCTATTAACCAATGTGGCTCCGGTTGAGATGACCTGATCCCCGTTCTGGACGCCGCTGGTGACAGCGATCAAATTGCCGTAGGCATCGCCAAGTTCAACGGGGCGAATACGGGCTGTGACGGCATCTCCGGTACCTTCCGTAACCAGAACTGCAAATCCATCGGGCTGATTTGGGTTGCGCACCACAGCAGACAATGGAATTACCGTGACTGGGTGATGCAATGTCTGTCCATTGAGATAAATTGAGGCGATCATGCCAGACTTCAGCAAGTTGTGAGGATTCTGGATCGTGACTTCTACTGGATAAACACGGCTCTTTGCATCAGCGGCCGGGGAGATGGATGTAATGCGGCCCTGGAATGTTTCTGGTAGCGCATCCGTAGTAACAGCTTGCCTGGCTCCCAGCTTGACTCGATTCATTGCAATGTCTGGCACACCAAAGACTGCCTTTACCGATCGGGTGTCAGCAATCGAAAACCCATTGGTTGCCGGTCCCACAAGGCTTCCCACGTCTACGTTCCTATTTACAATCCACCCGTTAAATGGGGCGCGCAGCGAACAATAATTCAGGGCCACCTGAGCTTCGCTGATCGCAGCATTGCCATTGCTAACAGCCGCCGCGGCACTATCGAGTGAGGCCTTGGCCGAGTCATACTCAGGCTTGGTTGCGCTTTGGCTGGAATAAAGGATCGACGTACGATCAAAGTTCAGCTTTGCATGTTCATAGTTCGCCTGCGCACTGGCAAGTTGCGCTTTCGCCTGCTGCAATTTATCCAGATAGTTTTGCTCCTGCACAACTGCGAGCACGGTCCCTTTCGTAACCCAGTCGCCTTCGTCCACGGAACGCATATGGCCGTCCGCGCTGCGGACTTGCAGAATTTTGTCGACATAGCCATTTGACTTGAAGGCGAGATCGACCTGCGTATACGGAACGATGTTGGCCGAATATTTGACGCTGTTACCCACATCTATTGTCCGCACCGGCGTTGTGCGCACCGGGGTTGGAGCGTTTGCGGGAGGCTTTCCCTGATTGCATGCGAGAGGCCCCAGCGCAAGCAATCCAGCCATCGCCAGCAAGCCTGCGCCAAAACCATGAAGGCCAGAACGATGAAGGACGGGGCCACGGACTGCACCTGCGTAGTTCACGGCTTTTAGTCCTCCCCCAAAGATTTTTC
The DNA here is from genome assembly GCA_036267255.1 of Acidobacteriaceae bacterium. Taxonomy (GTDB): domain Bacteria; phylum Acidobacteriota; class Terriglobia; order Terriglobales; family Acidobacteriaceae; genus DATAWK01. Next base: position 181,055 of record DATAWK010000053.1, read on the forward strand.
AAAATTCGCTTTCGCCAACCAGAACGACAGCAATGCCTGTTCATAGTCGCTATCAGCGCTTGCAACTGCGGCCTGTTGTTTTAACACATCGCTCAATAGCACGGTCTTCTGGCCATATTGGTTGGTTACTTCACGCAATTTTTCCACGGCCGCATCCCGGGATGCCTGCGCCACAGTCAAAAGAATTCTCGATTCCGCCAGTTTGCGAAATCGGTTGTCAACATCGATCAGGACTTGCGATTGCACTTCTTTCAGTTGGTATTGGCTTTGGCTGAGAGAGACGGTTTTTTGTTTTACATTGTCACTGCGGCTGCCCCAATCCCAGGGATCCCATGTCATTTCAACACCGGCGGAAAGAATGTTCGTCGGAATCAGCGGGGACTCGTTAAAGGGTGATACATAATGCAGCGCCAGACCGATGCCCGGAATGTACGCGGACTTGGCGATACGGCGTTCATAGTTCGCTTGTTTCACGGTTATCTCCGCTTGCTTGATCTCGGGACGGCTGTTTAGCGCCATCTGTTGCGCCGTTTGCAGGTCCTCTTCTTCCGGTGTGATCGCCGGAACTTGCTCAGTGTGAAAAGCCGTCCGTATGTCGCGGCCCAGTAAGTCATTCAACTGCTCTTTTTGAGTTTGCAGCGTGTCCTTCAATTGAAATACCTTGTATCGCTCCTGCGCGAGCCTGGCTTTTACATCGAGCACATCGGACTTGAGCGTTGCTTCCTGCGCCAGGTACTGATCGGCAACACGCAGCAGTTCCTGATATTGCTGAATGCTTGCCGCGTCCGCCTGCAGAGAACTCTCAGTCTGCAGAATCGTGTAATACGCCTGCTTTACATCGGTGACAGTCGTTTCTTTCTGTCCCCGGGCCTTTTCGCGATTCATGTCTACGGAAAGCTCCTGCTCGCGGATGGCCAAATGGATCTGGTAGAGCTGTGAAAGTGGTTGTGCTACCTGGGCTGCGGCGTAAAGACTGAACTGTTGATTGGTAGTAATCTGCTTGTTTTCGGAAGGCACAGGTTGGTTGTCCACGGTGCCCAGAGAGCCTTTATCGAACTGGAAGCTGAAAGGAAGCAGGAACTCCGAACCAAATAGATAAGTGCTGATGGCAGGCAGTTGCTTCGTCTTAGTTTCTTTTACCTGCCACTGGGACTTGGTAATCTCCAGGTTCGATATTTTTAATGGCCTGTTATTGTTGACTGCAATTTGGATTGCTTCATCCAGCGTCAACAAAGGTTCCGAATCCTTCGTACTCTGTGCCAGGGAGGCATTTCCTGCGATGAGTATAAGAGCGACAAGCCCAATAACTGCTGTTTTGAACATCGCAAAAAATCCCTGCATAGATTAGGTTCCTACAGCGGACTGAAAAGCATAACTGCTTTGGCTAGATGAAATATAAGTACGGCAAGCGGGCTCTTGACGTTGGATACTACCATGCCTGTGAAATTTGTTGCACAAGATTCTTCCGAGTAAATAACAGGATTCTGCGAATTTTTATGTGCGACATTCTCAAGTGCGGTGTGCTACTCTCCAGTCCATTCTATTTTTAAGAAATTCCCAGATTACTTTTTACAGCTATCCGATTGTCGGGCCATCTTTCAGAGATGTAGCCGGGACCTGATTACTTAGAGAAGTATGCAATCGAGGCAGCAACCGTTGCTTCGATGGCGAATCATAGCGGCACATGCATACAAGGAAAGAATAGGAAGTGAGCTATCAAGCGGGCAAAACTCCGCAGCCATACAAGCTTGTTCGGCAAGATGCATTCAGACTTTTGACAACATGCAGTATGAATGGAAAGCACATAAGGAGATTATCTGTATGCGCAATAGATCAACATTAAGAACTTCCGCCTTTTGTTTCGTGGCCGTAGTGATGGTTCTGGGTGTAGAAGTTTTTGCCCAGATGAACGGTGAATTTACTGCCAAGATGGCGGAAAACAGCCAAAAGTTGAAACAGTATACCTATATCCAGAAGACAGAAGTTTATATGAATGGCGAGCTAAAGAAAACGCAGCTTGCCCAGGTGCGCTACGACGCAACAACCGGACAAAAGATCGTTGTCCCTATGGGGGCAACCCAGGCAAGCCAGCCTCAGGCTGGCTCCGGTCGCCTGGGGGGCAGATTTATGCAGAAGAAAATGGCAGAAAAGCAAGGGGAAATGAAGGAGTATATGCAGCGCTTGACCGGCCTGATGAGTGACTATCTGCCGCCAAATGCAGATCGGATCAAGGCGGCCATGCCGAATGCGCAGATGGCACGCTCTCCCGAAGGCAGGGGCATACAAATCTCTTTGAAAAACTATCTGAAACCAGGGGATACGATGGCTTTATCTATTAGTCCTCTTAGTAAGCAACTGAGCCAGATTCAAATCAATTCCACTCTCGATACGGACCCAGTTGCATTTGTAGTAAATTTCAGCCAGTTACCGGATGGTACAAACTATCCGGCACTGACAACAATCAAATCCCCGGCGAAAAATCTGGAGATTCGTGTCTCCACTTCTGACTACAGAAAGTAGCTCATTCGTATATAAGGTGGCGCAATAGTCTATGAAGCGTAATGGTGAAGATCCATCTCAAAGAGCCTGTTGTAGTTGCTTAGAGAAGCATGCAATGTTTCGTATGAGAACAGGCTTATACGGAGGGATTGCTTTTGTGTTTCTAGTATGCGTAGCCGCGGCTGGGCAGGTAGACAATGGCAAGGCGATGCATGGCGTTGCAAAAACTACAGAGCCTGCTGCCTTACAGCAGACAGAACTTAAAAATTATGATCAGGAACTTGAGGATGTAGCACAGCGCACGTTGCCTGCCGTGGTACAGATTCAGGTGAGTGGCTATGGAACACCTGAAGATAGCAAGAATCAGCAGATCATTGAACGCCAGAGGGCCATTGGTTCCGGGGTTATTGTCGATCCGGATGGATACATCGTTACAAACAACCACGTCGTTGCCGGTGCGCAACGTATTCGTGTTGTTATTGCTCCCATGGCACAAGAGATAGCTACTTACAAAACAAGTTTGAAGTATCTGGAACATAGTTATGAAGCAAAACTGATTGGGGCCAATCCGCTGACAGATCTTGCGGTGATTAAGATCGATGCTAAAAACCTGCCATTCATTCCACTTCCGCTGATGTATCGAGCACGCCTGGGCCAAACTGTACTTGCCATCGGTTCTCCTGAGGGACTAGATCACACAGTTACAAAAGGGATTGTCAGCGCAGTCGGGCGCCAGCCAGAACTGGATCGAGCCATGGTTTATATCCAGACGGATGCTCCAATCAATCCTGGCAATAGTGGGGGCGCGCTTGTCGATCGTGATGGCAATCTAGTTGGAATTAACACATACATCCTTACCTCTGGAGGCGGCAGCGAAGGTCTGGGGTTCGCCATTCCTGAGCCTACGGTGCGGTTTGTTTACGAGGAGTTGAAGACGTATGGGCGAGTCCGGCAGGCTGAGATTGGAGCCAATGCGCAGACCATTACGCCGACTCTTGCTGCGGGCTTAAAGCTGCCGCAGGATTGGGGTGTCATCATTTCCGACGTAACTCCCAACGGTCCAGCGGACAAAGCAGGCTTAAAACCCAAAGATATTGTGACGAAGATTAATGGCAGCGTTATCGACTCACTCCCGAAGTATGTTTCTTCGCTCTATCTTTACGGCCACGATGCTCCTCTTCAGGTAGAGGTCCTTCGTGGAACCCAGACGGTCAAGCTTTCGATTATTGCGGTCGATTTACATTCGGACACAGGAACTCTTGCCGACATGATCAATCCACAAACCGGATTGATTGCACAACTGGGAATTTTCGTTGTCAATAACGACAAGCAGGCTGCAGGCCTGATTCCCGATCTGCGTTCTGATTCCGGTGTCATCGTTGCGGGGAAGGCAAACTATATGCCCGTTGTCGATGCGGATCTGACAGTCGGCGACGTGATTTTTTCTGTCAACAACATATTCATCCACAATGTAACGGAACTGCATTCGCAGATGGACAAATTCAAGCCTGGCGATCCCATCGTTTTAGAGATAGAACGTCAAGGGATATATCAATATGTTGCTTTTGACATGGAGTAAAGATTCTTCGCAGTTGGTGATTGGAGAGACACGCCAATGAAATATATTCGATTCGCATCATGCGCAGCATGCATTCTTCTTTCCGCTTTCGCGTGGTCGCAGACGGCCACCCCAACGGCCATAGGACAATGCAAGTTGGTTTATGTGACTGATTTCGATCTGGATGCGGCAAATTACAAAGGCGATACAAGTTTAGTTAGCAAACTGCCGGAAGCCCCGGTTCCACGTCCTCATATTCTTCGCAAGAAGAAAGAAACTCCTGCGCAGCGAGCGCAGGACCTGGTTAATTTGATGTCGACCAGTTTGGTGAAGGACCTGACCAAGGCTGGTTATACAGCACAGCGTCTTCTCGCAGACGATCCCAAGCCGATGAGTGGCTGGCAAATCCGAGGGGTGTTTACGGATGTGGAAGAAGGGAACCAGGTGCGCCGTGCGGTCTTTGGATTTGGTTCCGGCGCTTCCAAAATGGAGCTGTATGTGAATGCCAGCAATCTGGCGCATCCCGAACAGCCTCTCTATACCGTGGATACGCAGAAAAACAGCGGGAAGATGCCCGGTGCTGTCATCACACTCAACCCAATTGTCGCCGGAGCAAAGTTTGTCATGGAAAAGAATGCTCCAGAAAAGACGATAAAGAAAACTGCAACTCAAATTTCAAAAGATATGGTTGCAAAGATGAGTGCGAGCGACGCGGCCTGCTCCAATTGAGCTATCGGTTGGAATGCAACTTACAGATGTGAAGATATCGAACTACGCCGTTGACAAATACCATTATCAAGCAGCGTTGGGAGGCAAAGTATTGCCTCAGACTGGAGTCCATTGCAACAGCTATCCAGAGCAACTATTGGCAACTGGTCCGAACGGATGGTGGAACCCAGCTTAACCGTACTGGTTATCCTGGAACTCATTGGCCTGTTTGTAGCAGTTCCGTTGACGGATATAGGTAGGTGGCCGTGGCAGGCGGATTTCCTGATAGGCCTGTCCATACTCTTTGCCGCCGTGCTGGTGGTTTTGCGCAATCGCGCAGCTGTTGTAACCGTACTGGTGGCTTTTATTGTAGGCGTACTGACGCCAATTTTGCGCCAGGACCTGCCATCGGAATTGACGATCTACCTGGACTTCGCCGCTAAGATCGTATTTCTCGGCGCGCTAACCTGGATTGTAGGAGTCGGAGTATTTAGCCCGGGGAGAATCACGTTCCACCGTATCCAGGGCGCGATTGCGATCTATCTACAGATTGCCATCCTCTTTACTTTCATCTATCTCCTGATCATCCAACTTGTCCCAGGTGCATTTGTTCCAGCCATCATTCTGCATGGACCAACCGGGGACATCATGAAGGGAGCCCGTGGCGGCTCGCAATTGGTGTACTTCAGTTTTGTTACGCTCACTTCCGTTGGCTATGGAGACATTGTTCCGCTGCATCCACTGGCGCGCAGCTTTGCCAACATGGAAGCGATCATCGGTCAGCTTTTTCCCGCGACGATTCTGGCTCGTGTAGTGACGCTGGAATTGCAGGGACGCCAAAAATAGAGGCCATTTCCCGATGGTCTTTCTGTGAATTTGCAGCAATCCCTCCTTTTGAATGCACTCTGCGGTCGGAGCGATGGACAGCAGCGGTCGTGCCAGCCCGTTTATACTGAGAATTCCAAGCAATTCTCAACGTTATGGCGACACATCTGGATGAGATTCTGGCGGTTACACGGCGCGTAGTAGCAGAGCGCAAAGAATCCGCCAATTTGCGTCTGCTGGAGCAGCGCGCTGCGGCACACACGCCCCGCGGATTTGCACAGACCCTGCGTCACTATGCTGTCACCGGTCCAGCCATCATTGCCGAACTAAAAAAAGCTTCGCCCTCTCGCGGTCTCATTCGTGCTGAATTCGCCGTAGAGCCTTTGGCACAGACTTTAGCGGCATCCGGTGCCGCGGCGCTGTCGGTGCTGACAGAAGAGCATTTTTTTCAGGGTAGCTTGGCCAATCTGGAGCAGGCCTCGGCTGTGGCTAGCGTGCCGTGTCTGCGCAAGGATTTCATCGTCGATGAGTTTCAGATTCTTGAGTCGAGAGCTGCGTGCGCTGACGCAATTTTATTGATCGCTGCCGCTCTGGACGATACGGAACTGCGAAGTCTGACCAACGCGGCCCATGCGCATGGGCTGGACGTGCTCTGCGAAGTGCACAACGCTGAGGAAGCCGCGCGTGTGCTCGATCTGGGAGCCGATGCCGTCGGAGTGAACAATCGCAACCTGAAGACATTTGAAGTTCGTCTGGAAACCTCTATCGAATTGGCTGCAATGCTGCCTGCAAATATAGTTCGCGTAGCCGAGAGCGGCATTCACAAAGCCGCGGACCTGGTCTTGTTGCGGCATGCCGGCTACGCGGCATTTTTGATAGGTGAATCTTTAATGCGGCAAGCGGATCCAGGGCAGGCGTTGCGATCCTTGCTGGCGGAAGTAGCGCAACCTGGCGTCGGGATGCGGGAAGTTTCGGCTTAAGAGTGCGGACGAAAAGCTATGTGGATCAAAATCTGCGGCAATACGACACTCGAAGACGCGCAACTCGCCGTTACTTACGGCGCCGATGCCGTTGGCTTTGTCTTTGCCGACAGCCCACGACGCGTCACGCCGGATGTTGTTCACAGCATCACAGAAAAACTACCGCGTAGCATTGAGAAGTATGGTGTTTTTGTCGATGCGGACTTTGACACGATTGTTGCAACGGTCCGCGATGCTGGATTGACAGGGGTGCAGTTGCACGCGACGGACGAAATCGGGCTGGCAGAGCGGCTGCGCCAACATTACGCAGAATTGCCTTACCATTTCTCTATTCTGCAGGTTCTGCATTATGTGCCGGATATGGATGTTTTTTCTGCGCAGTTGCGCAAATTACGCGCTGTTGCTGCTGTCGACGCCGTGCTGATCGACTCCCGCACGGCCACGCAACAGGGTGGTACGGGAATCACGTTTGATTGGGCTGAGGCGCGCGACAGCTTCTTTCGGGAAGCGCCACATCTCCGCCTGATTGCTGCCGGTGGTTTGCAGCCGGAGAATGTAAAGCAAGCCATTCGCACGCTGCAACCCTGGGGCGTGGATGTTTCAAGCGGCGTGGAATCGCAACCCGGCCGCAAGGATCCGGAACGTGTTGCGGCGTTTATCCGCGAGGCACGTATAGCGGCAGGCGAGCTGGCAAAGATCAGTGCTCCGGTTAAGGCATGAAGTTAGCTAGGGCCTAATAGTAGGAAGAGGCCCGAGCATCGAATCGCAGAAAGGAAGTGGATTGCAGTGAGCATTACGTCACCCGCAGAACCAAAGATACCGAAGTCCTCCGCGTCGAAACCGGGACGCTTTGGTGCGTACGGAGGCCGCTACGTTCCGGAAACGCTGATGGCAGCTCTCGAAGAGCTGGAACATGCCTATGCCGAAGCGCAGCAGGACCCGGCCTTTACCAGTGAGCTGGCGTATCTGCTGCACAACTACGCAGGTCGGCCTACGCCGTTGTACTTTGCCGTGCGGCTGACGGAATCTCTGGGTGGCGCCAAAATTTATCTAAAACGCGAAGACCTGTTGCACACCGGCGCACACAAGATCAACAACTGCATTGGGCAGGGATTGCTGGCGCGCCGCATGGGCAAGCGCCGCATTATTGCGGAAACAGGTGCAGGCCAGCACGGCGTCGCCACGGCTACTGTCTGCGCTTTGTTTGGCATGGACTGTGTCGTCTACATGGGCGAAGAGGACATGAGACGCCAGGAGTTGAATGTTTATCGCATGCGCCTGCTTGGCGCGGAAGTGCGAGGTGTGCGCTCCGGGTCTGCCACACTGAAGGATGCGATCAACGAAGCCATGCGCGACTGGGTTACCAACGTTCGCACGACGCATTATCTGCTGGGCAGCGTGCTCGGCGCACATCCGTATCCAACGATGGTGCGCGATTTTCATCGCGTTATCGGCATCGAAGCGCGCCAGCAGATATTGGCGACCGAAGGCCGTCTGCCATCCGCAGTCATCGCCTGTGTGGGTGGCGGCTCCAATGCGATCGGCGCGTTTTTTGAATTTATTCCGGATAAAGATGTGCGCCTGATCGGTGTCGAGGCAGGCGGTCGCGGTCCTGGCCTTGGTGATCATGCCGCGCGTTTTCAGGGCGGTTCGCCGGGAGTGCTGCAGGGCACGTATTCGTATGTGCTGCAGGATGATGCCGGGCAAGTGTCATTGACGCACTCTGTTTCTGCGGGCCTGGACTATGCCTCTGTCGGCCCGGAGCATGCCGCGCTGCATGATTCTGGCCGTGCCGAGTATGTTTCCGCCTCCGACGCGGAGACGTTGCATGCCACGGTTACACTGGCGCGCATGGAGGGCATCATTCCCGCGCTTGAAAGCGCGCACGCGGTTGTAGAGGCGATGCGCCTGGCTCCCAAACTGCAACGCAACGATATTTTGCTGGTCAATCTTTCCGGTCGTGGTGATAAGGATATGGGCATCCTGGCACGCGAACTGAAGCTGCAGGGAGCGTAGGACATGCCAATCCGTTTTCACCACAAGCCGGGAGTCGTCGCTTACTTTACTGTGGGCGACCCGGATCTTGCCACGTCCAGGAAGATCGCTCTGGCCGCCATCGACGCGGGTGCCGATGTATTGGAACTCGGCGTACCGTTCAGCGATCCGTTGGCAGACGGACCGGTAATTCAGCGGGCCAGCGAGCGCGCATTATTGCATGGAACACGGCTGACCGATGTATTGGCACTGGCACGGGAGTTGCGTGCGGAACGCCCCCGGATTGGGCTGGTCATTTTTTCTTATCTCAACCCGATTATTCGTCTCGGCCTGGAAAAGTTCTGTTCGATGGCACAGGATGCCGGCGTCGACGGAGTGCTGGTTACCGATCTGATTGTGGAAGAGGCAGAGGAATATCGCACCGCAATGCGCAGGCACAAGCTGCAGCCAATCTTTTTGGTTGCCCCCACCAGCCCGGATGCGCGGTTACAACGTATTGCTGCGACTTCAGAAGGGTTTGTCTACGCCATTTCGCGTACTGGCATCACCGGCACGCAGCAACAGGTGGCTGGCGATGCTCGGCAGCTCGTCGAGCGTTTGCGAGGTTTCACGGCGCTTCCGATTGCGGTGGGCTTCGGCATCTCCACGGCGGCCCATGTCGCGGCTGTTGGTGAATTTGCGGATGCTGCGGTGATTGGCAGCGCGATTGTGGCCATCATTGAGAAATCCACTGCGGCAGAGGCTCCTGCAGCCGTGGCTGCATTTCTGTCGGGACTTGGCACGGTAGCGTTGCCATCCGGCGATCCGGTGACGATTCCTTCTTGAGAACCAGCTCCTCTCATTTAGGATAAAGAACATCACTCCATGCCGAGTAACGTGTAGCGGGCGCATTGCCTGTGTCTTTGCTGGCAGATTTGAGGTGCGGAATGGACATTGCGGAATGGCGCCGCAAAATCGACGAACTGGATCGGCAGATTGTTCAGCTGATCAGCGAGCGTGCGCGTGCTGCGCAGGCCATAGGACGACTGAAAAATGCAACCGACCTACCCGTGTATGAACCGGCGCGCGAAAACGTAATCTTTGAAAACGTGCGCAAGGCCAATATCGGGCCATTGCCGGACATTGAGCTGACACATATTTATGAGCGAATCATTGACGTGATGCGCGCATTACAAAAAAACGAACTCGCCTCGCAGCGCGGTAAGGCTGGCGGGTCAAATGAACAGCAGAAGACGCGCTAAATCACGATACTGAGCAGGAAAAGACGAACATGATTGTTGCTATGCAGGAACATGCCACCGAAGAGCAGATCCAGAATGTGATCTCCCGGATGGTCGATATTGGATTCAATGTGCACCGTACGACGGGCACACAGCAAAGTGTACTTGCTGGAGTAGGCAGCCCGGCCAGCTTTGATGTGCAGGACTTTCAGGTAATGAGTGGTGTTGCGGAAGCGCACCGGATCACCTCTCCATACAAACTGGCAGGCCGCGGCTTTCGTCCGGAAGGAACGGTTGTGCGTTTCCCGAATGGTGTCGTGGTTGGCGGCGATGAGGTGATCGTGATGGCCGGTCCCTGCTCGGTCGAATCGCGCGAACAGATTTTTACTGTAGCGGAGCAGGTGAAGGCAGCAGGCGCAAAATTTCTTCGCGGTGGCGCTTTCAAGCCGCGCAGTTCACCCTATTCCTTCCAGGGAATGGGGCTCGAAGGACTGAAGCTGCTGCGAGAAGTGGGGGATGCCACAGGGCTGCTCATCATCAGCGAAGTGATGGAAATTTCGCAGATCGAACTGATGCTGCCTTATGTCGATTGCTTCCAGGTGGGCGCGCGCAACATGCAAAACTTCAATCTTCTGCGCGAGCTTGGCCTGGTACGGCGTCCTGTGTTACTGAAGCGCGGCATTGCGGCCACCATCGAGGAATTGCTTCTATCCGCAGAGTACATTCTGTCCGGCGGCAACTATGACCTGATGCTTTGCGAGCGCGGTATCCGCACGTTTGAAACGTATACGCGCAACACAATGGATATTTCTGCCATTCCTGTGATCAAACATCTGTCGCATCTGCCGATTCTGGGTGACCCTTCGCACGGTACTGGGCGCAGAGACATGGTTCCGGCAATGGCGCGTGCATCCGTGGCGGCTGGTTGTGACGGTCTGTTGATGGAAGTTCATCCGAACCCTGAAAAAGCGGTGTCGGACGGTGCGCAGTCGCTCTATCCGCAACAGTTTTCGACGCTGATGGATACGTTGCGGATTGTTGCTACCGCTGCCGGACGTTCCATTTCGTAGGGCGAGAGTCCAGAAAATGCAGAAGGTGCAGGAGAGCGCCGTGACCACTGGCACCATGCAGCACGTTACGATTCTCGGCACGGGACTCATCGGTGCTTCGATCGGGCTTGCGTTGCATGCCAACGGATTTTCCGGACGCATTACAGGCTGGGACCGCAATCCGGCGGAATCGAAGGTCGCGCAGGAGAACGGCGCCATCGATGATGTCGCAGAGGATCCAATTGCTGCTTCAAAAGCCAGTGACTTGATCCTACTGGCGACTCCCGTCTTCGGTATTCTCGATTGGATGCAGCAGCTGGCGCCGGTGCTGCAACCGGGGCAGTTAGTTACGGATGTCGGCAGCACCAAGCGGCAAATCTGCGAGCAGGCCGTGAAGTTTTTTAATCGCGACACCACGGCTGGGTTTCTTGCAGGTCATCCGATGGCCGGTAAAGAAGTCTACGGCGCAGCGCATGCGGATGCCCAATTATTTCGCGGTGCCGTCTGGTTATTTTCCGCTGCTCAGGAAAAAACTGCTCGGCCCGTTACGCAATTTTCAATACTGGAAGCAGAGCGCAAGCAGGAGTGGCGTGCATGGGTTTTGCGCTTTGGCACTCGCATCGTCGATGTTGATCCGGCGCGGCATGACGAGTTGTGTGCGTGGGCCAGCCATCTTCCGCAAATGCTGGGCACCGCGCTGGCCGCACTTCTGGAAGAGGAATTTGGCGCCTCCGAAGAACTGCGCGAGGAGTTGCGCGATGTCGGTGGACGCGCCATGCGCGAAATGACTCGCCTGGGAGCCAGCCCTTTTTCCATGTGGCGCGATGTCGCGCAGACCAACACAGAACCAATTGCCGCTACACTGTTGGCGCTGGAACAACGTCTGGCGCATCTGCGTGAAAACCTGAAGCAGCCGGAGTTGCGCGACGAATTTGATCGCGCCAATCAATTTCGTCGGCGATTTTGATGCATGGACTCCTGTCGATTCCTTCTGTAATTCCAACCCAATCCATTCCACATTTGCAGAAATTCTCCTGGTTGCGTACAACGGCAACATGCAGATTTTGACAACAGCGGAGATGCGCGCCTGCGATGAGCGCACCGTCAAGGAACATGGCGTGAAGAATTACACGCTGATGGAGCATGCCGGGGAAGCGGTGGCTCGCTTTGTATTGCAGCGATATTCATCGGCCACGCGCATCACGATTCTTTGCGGCAAGGGAAATAACGGTGGCGACGGCATGGTGACTGCACGTCATCTTGCGATAGCAGGGAAGCAGGTTGTGACCATATTGCTGGCGGAGCCGGACCAGTTACAAGGCTCAGCCCGCCGTGCCTGCGACCAGTTGCCGGAGAATCCTCGGCTGCTCACGCGAGTAGCCGACCTTGACAGCCCTGACCTACAGGCTTGTTTTGCGCAGACCGATCTGTTCATCGACGCGATCTTTGGCGCAGGCTTTCGGCCTCCGCTGAAGGATCTGCCGCTAGCGGTGTGTCATGCGATTGCGAAATACAGCGTGCCGGTCGTCGCTGTCGATTTGCCGTCCGGCTGGGATGCAGACGCGACAGCGATGCAGGTGGAGTCAGTCTTCCGGGCCGATGCTGTTGTCACGTTCACAGCGCCAAAGCTCGCCCATGTATTTGGAGCACTAACGGGTCCGACGAAGCGTGGGCCGATTGTGGTTGCAGAGATAGGTTCGCCATCCGAGGCGATCGTTTCTTCCGCAGGATTGCATTGGACTGGCTCTGCGAAGTCGATCGTGGAGCAACCTCGCGTGCTTGATGGAAACAAGGGGCGCTATGGCCACGTGCTGGTCGTCGGTGGTTCCGCGGGCAAGTCCGGAGCGCCTGCGATGGCAGCATTGGCGGCCATGCGCGCGGGCGCCGGCCTGGCGACAGTGGCCGTGCCAAAAGGCATTGCGGCCACCGTTGCCACATTTGCTCCGGAGATGATGACCTACCCACTTGAGGAGACAGAATCCGGAAGCATTGCGATGCGCAGCCTGGATTCCTTACAAAAGGATTTTTTGGCGGAACAAAAATTTGTCCTGGCCGTTGGTCCCGGGTTAGGGCGGAATGAGGAGACTGCAGAATTTGTACGGCATCTGGTAATGCAAACCAAACTCCCTTTGGTGCTCGATGCCGATGGTCTGAATGCCTTTGAAGGGAAAGCCGACCTGCTCGATGGCCGTGGGCGCACGATGGTGCTGACGCCGCATCCCGGAGAAATGGCCCGGCTGTTGGGCACCTCCATTGCAGCTGTGGAGCAGGATCGCATACAAACGGCGCGTACTTTTGCGCAGCAACATCATGTCACGCTGGTGCTCAAGGGCTGGCGGACGCTCGTAGCGCATCCCGATGGTGCGATTGGCGTCAATACCAGCGGCAATCCGGCAATGGCCAAAGGCGGCAGCGGCGATATTCTTACCGGCATTGTGGCCGCATTGTTGGGCCAGTATAAAGACCATGTTGCCGAAGCCGTGGAGGCAGCCGTGTGGGTGCATGGGGCAGCGGCCGATGCTGCGGTACGTGAACAAAACGAGCACACGCTGCTGGCAACGGATACATTGGCGCATCTTTCCCAGGCTTTTTGCAGGCCGGTCTTCCATGATGGATTTACGTGGCTGCAGGAGGGACAGCCATGAGGGTGCCCAAAAGCAACGAACCGGCAGCTCCGCTGGTTTACACCACGCATTCCAGTGAAGAGACGATTGCCCTTGGCCGCAAACTGGCAAAGTTCCTTACGCCGCCGAAGATGCTTGTGCTGCGCGGGGATTTGGGCGCAGGCAAAACGACGCTGGTGAAGGGAATTGCCGCTGCTCTGGGCGCAGCCGATCCGGAAGAAGTGACCAGCCCCACGTTCACGCTGATTCATGAGTACCAGGGGAGTATGTCTGGTAGTAACGACGCCGAAGAGCAAGACGTTCGGCTCTATCATCTCGATCTGTATCGCATTGAAGGGCAGCGCCAGTTGGATACACTCGGCATCGAAGAGTTAATGACGCCGGAGAGCATTCTATTGATCGAGTGGGGAGAGAAGTTTCCCTGGATCGTTGCGCACAGCAGCGGGGAAATCGTAATCGACTCTGCTCGGGGTGATGAGCGGAGAATCGCGCTGCATCTTCGCTCCTAGGTTTGTCGCCGCTGCTTTCGGAAAGCCAGCTTAAAATCCCATAATGTTGTAGCCGCTGTCGACATAGATAACTTCGCCGGTGATTCCCGATGCCAGATCGGATGCGAGGAAAGCCGCTGTCCCGCCGACTTCCGATTGCTCCGTGTTGCGGTGCAGCGGAGCCCGTTCTGCGTGGGCCTTCAGCATATCGCTCAAGCCACCGATGCCGCGCGCGGCCAGCGTCTTGATCGGGCCGGCGGAGATGGCATTCACGCGAATGTTCTGCTTTCCCAGATCGGACGCAAGATAGCGCACCGTGGCTTCCAGTGCAGCCTTGGCAACGCCCATCACATTGTAATGCGGAACAACTTTTTCCGCGCCGTAATAGGTCATGGTCAGGATGCTGCCGCCTTCGGTCATCAGCGGCGCGGCAGCGCGGGCCAGCGCAATCAGCGAGTAGACGCTGACTTCATGAGCCACACGAAACCCTTCGCGGCTTGTGAGTAGAAAATCATTCTTCAGCTCGTCGGCAGGGGCATAAGCAACGGAATGCACCAGCACATGCAGTTTTCCATAGCGATCTTTCAGTTGGGTAAAGACGCTCTCAATCTCGGCATCGGAGGACACATCGCACTGGAAAGCCTCGGCGCCGGGCAGATCTGCCAGCAGACCTTCGGCCTCCTGCCGCATGCGGTCATTCTGGTAGGTAATGGCGAGCTGACAGCCGGCGGCGTGCAGCTTCTGTGCGATGCCAAAGGCAATGGAGCGTTTGTTTGCCAGTCCAAACACGACGGCAACGCGATCTTTCAGATGCAACATACTTCCTCCACGGTCGGACGCGGCATGGCAAGTCACGTCCATTTAAATTTTCGCGAGCGCTGGATGGCCCGCCGATTTCCAACAAACTACGCGAAAGGCAAGAATATCAGCCACCGAGATCAATCAGCTCGACTGTTTCGATAGAATGGCCCAAAAAACGGCTGCCGAGCGCACGGAATTTGTCGACAGAATCCGTAGCGAAAAAACGGCAGCGATTGGCGGCTATAGGATTGTCGTTCGCAGGCGTGTCAACTTGCAGCATCGCGCGCGATTCCAGGTCTTGGCGAACGCAGGCAGCGGTGGTTGCGGCTGAATCCAGAATCTGCATGGACGCGGGCAGGGTACGCTCCAGCAACGGGCGCAACAGCGGATAATGCGTGCAGCCAAGCAGCACGGTATCTGGCATCCATTGGCGTTCCTCAGCCTGATGCAGTGCTTCCTCCAGGTAGATGCGCAACACCTGGCTCGTTACGGCATGCTCCGTCCAGCCTTCTTCAATCAACGGCACCAATAGCGGGCATGCTTTTTCTAACGCGCGCAGTCCCCGGGCGGCAGTGGCCTGCGCATACGCATGGCTTTGCACGGTGGCGTCGGTGGCCAGTACGAGGACATCGCGGCTCTTGCTGATAGCTGCAGCGCTGGCAGCGCCGGTTTCAATCACACCGAGCACTGGGACAGCAACAGTGCTCCGTATGGCATCCAGGGCTAACGCGCTGGCTGTGTTGCAGGCAATCACAAGATATTCTGCTCCGTGGTCTACCAGCAGCCGCGCGCTCTCCATCGCATAACGCTCAATTGTTGCTTTGGATTTGGAACCGTAGGGCAGCCGGGCGGTATCGCCGAGATAGATGAATTCTGCAATTGGAATCTGCGGCAACAGCGCGCGCAACACGGTCAGTCCGCCGAAGCCGGAATCGAAGACGCCAATCCGCACCGGCTGGCTCACGGAGTATTTCCCGCAGTGCTTTCTGCAGGATTTTCTGTCGTCAGATAATTCTGTGTCAGGTCGGCGTGCCCGGCCAGCGTGTCTTTCTGCTGTCCATCGACGAGAAAATGGACCTGTGTAATTTGGGGCATGTTGGCGTGCAGGGTATTGGCAACGGAAAGCAGCGTCAATGTTTCTTCTTCAATGCCGGAGGGGTGGCTGGCCACAAAATTTCCATTCAGGTTAACGACGGCCAACTCATCGGGTTGGTCTTGCTGGTCTGCATTGCCGGGTTGTGCGGGCAGCGGCAACAGGTACACATCCGCAACGGCAGGCAAAGAACTTAAAGGGTGCGGAGAATCCGGTCTTGCATAATAACGGAACAGCGCCGCCAGCAGTGCGTGGATACGTGCTGTGGTCTCGGATGGCAGCGTTACCGAGCTCTGCACCGGTGTCAGGGAACCGTCGCTGTCATTGGCGATCATCAGGGTAACGGGAACAGCCGGAGCGTCCGCCACAACTGTCAGAGGCGCCGCATTCTGTACAGCCAGGAGGCGGTCCTGGGCTCGCTCACGCATACGTATCAGAAAAGCAGCCATGCAAACGGAACTGACGAGAAGCATCCAGAAGATCGCCTGTTGCCAGCGTGGAATCATGGCTGCATCCTCCAGTCCGTACGCCACTGGGTAAGCGCGGCCGCCAGCGCATCGATGATTTGCTGCTGATATTTCTGGTCTGTCACGGGCGTGTTTGCATTCAGCGGCGCAATCTCAATCGCTACCGCAGGACATGTAGCGCTCTCCAGGGGCATCAATGTTGTGCGGCCCATCAAAACAGGAATTTGTGCCTGTGACAGCGCTGTGTTCAGTTCCGATTCCAGACGGAGGCTCTGCGTAATGTAGCCTGCCTGGGCGGTTTTCCAGGGTACAAAGCTGCGCTGTCCGCCGGACGCTGCACTGGGAGGCAGGGAAGACGTGAAGAGATGAACGCCATTGCCAACGGTGGTTGCATGCACGCTGAGACAGGCAGCCGCATGCGCATGATTCATGCTTTGAGCACGCTGATCCCCGGAAATGGGAACGTCCGCATCGCGGGTCAGTATGACCGGAATACTGCGCGCGTTCAGTAACGCATGCAGCTGACGGGTCAACGCCAGCACGTAGGCTTTTTCGTCCAGGCTGGCGCTCAGCTGTGCTCCCAGGTCCGTCCCGCCATGCGCGGCATCCAGCACAACAGCATAGCGAAGCTCCATGGGAGGCGGCTGAGGCGCAGGGAGTACCGGAACCGCTGAGGGCGTTATTGGAGTTGTTATGACCGGCGGTGGAGTTTGTGGAGTCGTTGTCGGTGTGGGAACTGGTTTGGCTGGTTGCTGGGCAAACATTCCTGCGGCAGACAGCAACACAAAAACTCCTGCTGCCTGCCGGCACCGTGCTCGCCGCAAGGCTTTAGTCCAGCGCATAAATGGTGAGGCCACTCAGCAATTTGGGGTAAAAGTCGGTAGACTTCTGTGGCATCACGTCTCCGGCAAAAGCCACTTCGCGCAGCTGGTCCAGCTTGGCCGGATTCATTAGGAATGCCACATCCGCCTCTCCCCCGGCCACTTGTTGTACGGCCTCAGCCGTGTCTCGCAGATAGCGTAAATGCGTCTGCTCCAGAATCGCCTGCTCGGAAATACCCAGCAATCGTTCCAGTACGATTTTGTGCAGCTGCACCACATCCAGATGACGCTGGCGTTCCGGCAATGCAGCCAGTGCGGCATCCATTGCCTTCTGGCGTGCGGTCAGCAGATGTTTGCCCTGGCGTGTAATCGCGACAAAGCTGATCCCATGGTCGCCTGCTTCCGTCAGCTTTTGTTGCAATGCGACAGCGTCGGCATTTCCGGGCAGCGCCTGCACATCGAAAAATTCGCCAGCCCTGGCCAGGAATGCGTCTGCATCAAAATTCGCAAGTCCGAATACAACGCGATGCGTGGGCAGAATCGTCAGCCCCTCGGAATCCATGTTGACGAAGGTCATCATGGCCGCCGCTTCCGGATAGGCAGGCTGCGGCAATGCCGAAGTTGCACTCTCGTGGGGACGCGTCGATGTACCGTCTTTAGGTGCATGTTCGCGCGAATAATTCAGTGCCGTCTCGTAACGGTGGTGTCCATCGGCGATGATCAGCTTTTTATCCTGCATGGCGCCCAGCAGCAAATTCAGCGTTGCCGGGTCGCTGACGCGCCACACCCGATGGATGACTCCATATTCATCCGTCACTTCCATGTGCGGAGCGTGACTGTTGCCAAACAGCAGCTTCTCAACGGTATGCACAGGGTCGGAGTAGAGCATAAAGATTTGGCCGAAGTGCGCGCGCGTGGCTTGCAGCAGACGCAAACGGTCGCCCTTCGGTTTCGCCAGGGTCTGTTCATGGCGATGAACGATGCCCTGGCTGTAGTCACACAGCTCCCCAAGGCCAATAAAACCGCGTCTTTCCCGTATTACGTCCGTTCCGGGCACACGATACTGTTGCGAATAGGCAAAGACAGATGGCTCAGTGTCCTGGATCAGGATGTCGTTCGCACGCCAGGAGGAAAAATCCTGTGCTGCGCGCGTGTAGACATTATTTTCTGCGTTGTCGAACAGCTCCGGCAGGCCCAGGATAACGCGCACCAGATTCTGTGGGCTGCGCTGATAGTAACTTTGTTGCATGGAGGGCGAAATCTTGTCATAGGGCTGCGTGACAACATTTTGAAGGGAAACCAGTGCTGGGTTATAACGCCAGGCGCGAAACGGATAGATGCGGGCCATGCTTATGTAGAACTCCGGTACAGGCGCCGGTGATTGCCTGCTGTGCATTCGAATTCATATTGCTGTATACCTTCGGATTGTATCGCAGCGGTCATGACAAAACGGCCTGGCAGACTATGGCCTCCGATCTTTCATCCGTCCCCCAAACCCAATGACCGCAATCTTTTATCGCAGCAACACGCTTCCTTGTGTTGAGGCAGTGAAAAATTTGTAATCCAACCCACTGCGGTTTTTAACAAGAACGCGTCCGGGAGTGCTACGATGCCGCACATGGTAGTCCCCGGGCTACTTTCCAGTGCCTGGGGATCTAAAGCCGCCCGTATGAAGTCCGCGCTGCAAAATCGTCAGGGAGTCTCTCTCGTGCGCATCCAGCGAAATCGTGAGCTGTTCTGCTTTGTCTGCGTTCTTCTGTTGTTTTTGCTGGCGCCGGGTCTGTGGGCGCAACAGGACGATCCTCTGAACCGGGTGACGATTCCTCCTCCACCGGCTAAGAAGACTGTTCCCGGCCTGGAAGCTCCGCCCGTCAGTAACGCAAACCCCACGACAAGCCTCTCCGTGCATGGTCCATCCCGCTTCCGCGTGACTGTGGACCAGGTATTGGTTCCCGTGACGGTGACGGACCCGCTGGGGCGATTGGTAACGGGCTTGGACAAGCCGAATTTTACGGTCTATGAAGATAATGTGCCGCAAAAACTGAATAGCTTTTTTGTAGAAGATGCACCTGTCACGATCGGCGTGGTTCTGGATCTGAGCGGCAGCATGGCCGATAAAATCGATCGCGCCAGAAAGGCAGTTTTGTCATTGCTGCAGACATCGAATCCGCAGGACGAGTATTTTGTCATTGCTTTCAATGACAGGCCTGAGCTGCTTGCGGATTTCACCAACTCCGTTGACGATATCGAAAGCGGTTTGTTGACGACGGAAGCGCAACACCGGACCGCATTGCTGGATGCCATTTATATGGGCATGGACAAAATGAAGTATGCCAAGTACGACCGCAAGGCGTTGATCGTTGTTTCGGATGGAGGGGACAATCGCAGCCGGTACACCGAGCATGAGGTGCGCAATGCCGTGGCCGAATCGGACGTGCAGTTGTTCGCGATGGGCATCTACGATTTTTTTGTATCTACCCCGGAAGAGGAAAATGGGCCAATCTTATTGAACGACCTGTGTAAAGCGACCGGGGGACGTATGTTCCCGGTGCATGACCTGGATGAATTGCAGGACGTTGCAACCAGGATCAGCGCATCCATTCGTAATGAGTACGTCTTGGGATACAAGCCATTAAATGAAAAGAAAGATGGTAAATGGCGTAAATTGAAAGTGGCGCTGACTATTCCGAAAGGATTGCCACCACTGACTGTAAGTGCGCGCACCGGATACTATGCCCCAACGCAATAAGCTGTTTGCCATCAGGATTTTATTCGTTGCAGCTTTGGCATTTTCCTGTAATTTTCTAATCGCCCAGCAGATGCCGGCAACGCCTGCGCCGCAAAGCACGACCGGCAAGCCTGCTGCGGAAGCTCAACCCTCATTGACGGTCGATCGGGACCCGGTTGCTTCGCCGGACGATACCAACCAGCCGGCCAACGCCGCCGCGACAGGGTCGGGGCAGGTCGCTCCATCCAAAGAGAATGGCCGGTATGTATTTCGCACATCGGTGGAAGAAGTTGTCCTGAACGTCACCGTAGTCGATGGACGAGATCGCATGGTGACGACGTTGACCGAACCGGACTTTACTGTTTTTGAGGATAATGTCCAGCAGAAGATTTCCTCCTTCCGGCTGGAGGACATTCCCATTTCACTAGGCATTCTGATCGACAATTCCGGTTCTATGCGAGAGAAACGAGCGGCCGTCAATCGCGCCGCACTTGATCTTGTGCGCGCATCGAATCCGGATGACGAAGCATTTATCGTCAATTTTTCTGATGACGCATTTCTTGACCAGGATTTTACGTCCAGCATCGAGAAACTCCAGAGCGGGCTCAGCCACATCGATTCCCGGGGTGGTACGGCCCTGTACGATGCCGTGGTTGCCTCGGCGGACCATCTGGCGAAGGCCGCAAAGCGCCCCAAACAGGTTTTGCTGATCATCACCGATGGAGAAGACAACAGCTCCAGTACCACGCTGGAAGAAACCGTGCGCCGCATCCAGGATTTACAGGGGCCCATCGTTTATTCGATTGGCTTACTGTACGGCGATGAGGGTGGACGAGAATCCAAAAGGGCCAAGCGCGCCTTGCAGTTGCTGAGCGATGAAACTGGCGGCCTCGCCTTTTTCCCTAAATCTCTGGCCCAGGTGGATGACATTGCAGCCGAGGTGGCCAAGGACATTCGCAACCAATACACCATCGGCTACCACTCCACGAAGCCGGAGAGCGAAGGGGGCTATCGAACCATTCGCGTTGTTGTAAAGGCCAGCGGCTATGGCAAACTGGCCGCCCGCACGCGTCCCGGCTATTTCCCGACGACGCAAAAAGCGCCATCGTCTGGCGGTCTGTCGCATGCCCCGGGGGCCAATAAGCCATCCCATTGATGCTGCGGAACCTGTCTGGACACTGCGCCACCATGTATCCGCCGTGGAAGAGAGCGACAGAAGCCGCATCACCGGTTACCATAACCACAGATTTCTGCAATGATCAGGGTGCCTGTCGCTAACCAGGCGCCGGAGGACGCTTGCTTTACTGGCTGCTTTATCAACGTCTATTCCCGTTCTTTCGCGCTTTTCGTATTTTCCGGTACTTGACGTTTCGTACTGCTTTTGCCACCATGACAGCCCTTCTGATAGCGCTGTTAATTGGCCCCTATGTCATTGAACGGCTGCGTGAGTTTCAGATAGGCCAGTACATCCGCGAAGATGGCCCCAAGGACCATCAGAAAAAGGCCGGTACGCCGACCATGGGGGGCCTGCTGATTGTCGTGGCCATCCTGGTCCCCACACTGCTTTGGAGTGACCTGACCAACCCACTGGTCTGGCTGGCCATCCTGTCGACCGCTGGGTTTGGCGCCGTCGGTTTTGCCGATGATTATATTAAGGTGGTTCACCGCCGCAACCTGGGCCTGACGGCACGGGTCAAGCTGGGGGCGCAAGTAGGCATTGCTCTCGTCATTGCGATGGCCCTGGTGGCGCTGCAGCGGCGTGGCGATTACTCGACTCGTTTACTGGTTCCATTTATCAAGCGTTTTCGGCCTGATATGGTGATCCATTCTCTGTTGCACGATCCACATCTCTGGCCGTTGGCGTTTCTGCCGTTTGTCCTTTTTACTGTGTTGGTGCTGGTAGGTTCCAGTAATGCCGTCAACCTGACCGATGGCCTGGATGGACTGGCTATCGGATGTACCATCATCGCCGCAGGCGCCCTGACGGTGCTGACGTATGTCAGCGGTCACGTGGTCTTTTCGGATTATCTGGAATTGCAACGCATGCCTTTGGTCTCTGAGCTGACGATCTTCTGCGGGTCCATGGTGGGCGCCAGCATCGGATTCCTTTGGTATAACGCACATCCGGCAGAGGTCTTTATGGGCGATGTCGGCTCGCTGGCTCTGGGTGGGGCCATTGGCACCGTAGCCGTCATCATCAAGCAGGAGTTGCTGCTGCCCTTTATCGGCGGCGTTTTTGTGTTAGAGGCTTTAAGCGTGATGTTGCAGGTGGGCAGCTACAAGTTACGCAAGAAGCGCATCTTCAGGATGGCGCCGCTGCATCATCACTTCGAGTTGCTCGGCTGGTCGGAATCGAAGGTGATCGTGCGATTCTGGATTGCAGCGCTGGTGTTTGCTTTGTTTGCGCTGACTACTTTGAAGCTGCGCTGATCCGGGCCGACATGGGGGGAATCGTGGGACAATCAGGACGCGGGCCAAGATTGCAGGACATAAACCAGGATTGGGTAAACAGATGGAGTTGAAAGGCAAACGAGTTTTGGTGGTTGGGCTGGGCAAGTCCGGCCTGGCGGCGGCATTGTTTCTGCGCAAGCGCGGAGCGCAGGTTACTGTCTCCGATGTCCGCAGTGCCGAAGCCCTGGCGAAGGAAATTCCCACGCTGCTGGATGCCGGGATTATGGTGGAGGCGGGCGGACACGGGTTGCTGACCTTCCGCCGGCAAGACCTGATTGTGATGAGTCCCGGAGTTTCGCCGGATACTCCGGAGCTGAAGCAGGTAGGCAGCTTTGGGTTGCCGATTCTGGGCGAGCTGGAGCTGGCCACGCGTTTTCTGCAGGGACCAATCCTGGCGATCACCGGATCGAACGGCAAGACAACGACCACGACGCTTGTGGGTGAAATTCTGCGCGCCGGCGGCAACCCGGCTTTGGTTGGCGGCAACATCGGGGTGCCGGTCATCTCGCTGGTGGAGTTGAGTCAGCCGGAAGGTTGGAATGTTCTCGAAGTCTCCAGCTTTCAACTGGAAACCATCATCAATTTTCATCCGCGCATTGCCGTGCTGCTGAACATTACACCCGACCATCTGGATCGTCATGGCTCGATGGAAAATTACGTTGCTGCCAAAGAGCGCATCTTCGCCAACCAGATGGCAGGGGATTGGCTCGTGTTGAATGCTGAAGATGAGCATGCGCAACACGCCGCAGCCCGCGCCAGGAGCCAGGTTTTCTGGTTCAGCGCCAAACGTGCCGTGCGCCAGGGAGCTTTTGTATATCAGGACGCGGTCGTTTTCCGCGCCTCCGAGCAAGCTGCCGTGGAGCCGGTTCTGCCGTTGACGGAGATTCCGCTGAAGGGTGCGCATAACGTGGAGAATGTGCTGGCTGCGGTCTGTGCAACGCGTCTGGCAGGCGTGCCTGCGGAAACGATTCGTTCCGCAATCGCAAACTTCCGTGCCGTCGAACATCGCATGGAATTTGTTGCCAGCGTTCATGGCGTGGACTATTACAACGACTCCAAGGCGACCAATGTGGACGCGGCGGCAAAGGCCATCGCATCGTTTGCCGGAGGCATTCACCTGATTCTTGGCGGCAAGGACAAACAATCCGACTACTCGTTGCTGAAGCCGCTTCTCGTCGAGCGCGTGCGCGCCGTTTACACCATTGGCGCCGCTGCGGAAAAAATAGTGCAGCAGATTGCCGGCACGGTACCCATCCACGACTGTGGGACCCTGGAGCATGCCGTGGAAACAGCCACAGCCCATGCAAAGGCAGGGGAGGTTGTTTTGCTTGCGCCCGCGTGTTCGAGCTTTGACCAGTTTGAGAATTATGAGCACCGTGGCCGCGTTTTCAAGCAGCGGGTGCTGGCGCTCGAAGGTGTGCAAACATGGCAAAACGTGTCGGCGTAGACAAGTGGCTCTTTGGCGTCACGCTGCTGATGGTGCTGTTCGGCCTGGTCATGATCTTCAGTGCTTCGGCGGTGATGGCCAAGGCGCGGTATGGTTCGCCTTACACATTTGTGATACGCCAGGCAATCATGGCCGTATTCGGGCTGCTGGCGCTCGCTATCCTGATGCGCGTGGATTATCGCAAATGGAACCGTTCCAATGTGGTCTTTCCTGCAGTCGGCATCACGACACTGCTGTTGCTGGCCGCCTTTGCCATGCACGATTCGCATCACACGCACCGCTGGATACGTTTTGGATTGCTCAGCTTTCAGCCCTCTGAGATTGCCAAGCCCGTGCTGGTGCTTTTTCTCGCGTGGTTTTTGCAAAATCGCGTGGGCCGTTTGGATGACTGGCGACGCTCCTTGCTGCCAGCGGCTCTGCCCAGCCTGCTCTTTATTGCATTGATCCTCAAAGAGCCCGATCTGGGCACGGCGATGGTTTGCGCTGCCGTAACTGCCTTAATGCTCTATCTGGCAGGCGCAAAGATGCGCTATCTCTTCTATGCATTGCTGGCCGCCTCACCGGTTCTCTATTACATGCTCTTCCATGTTGCCTGGCGGCGCGCGCGTATGGTGGCGTTTCTCAATCCGGAAGCCGATCCGAGAGGCACGGGCTTTCACATCTTGCAATCTCTCATTGCTGTCGGTACGGGCGGCATCCATGGGCTGGGCTTGATGGAAGGCCGCCAGAAACTTTTCTATCTGCCGGAGCCGCACACGGATTTTATTTTTGCGAATATAGCCGAGGAACTGGGGCTGATGGGTGCGCTCTTTGTTCTGAGCATGTTTGTCGTTCTCGGCTATCGTGGCCTGCGTGCGGCGGTTCTGTCGACCGATCCTTTCGCGCGTTTCCTGGCGTTCGGCATCACGGCCACGATTCTGATTCAGGCCTTTTTTAATATCAGCGTGGTTTTGGCGCTGGTGCCAACCAAAGGAATCGCGCTCCCGTTTATTTCCGCCGGCGGGACGTCGCTGTTTTTCATGCTTGCAAGTATCGGTGTGCTCTTAAATATCACGCGGGAGATTGATTGACCGCAATGGCTGAACTGACGCCCGACGCGACGCATCCGGAACGTTTGCGGGTTCTGATTGCGGGTGGCGGGACCGGCGGCCATGTGATTCCCGCGCTCGCGATTGCCCACGAGCTGGTTGCGCAATACAACGCAGAGGTTCGTTTCATCGGGACCGCACGCGGCATGGAGACACGACTGGTTCCTGCTGCGGGATTTCCATTGGATCTGGTGCAGGTGGGCCAGCTCAACAGTGTTTCGTTCGGGACGCGCGTGCGCACCGTCGCTCGATTGCCTGTTGGATTGCTCACATGCATGCGCCTGCTACGGAATTTTCGCCCACACGCGGTATTGGGTGTGGGTGGGTATGCTTCCGGCCCTGCGATGCTGGCCGCTATCCTGACCGGCATACCGCGCGTGGCCTTTGAACCCAATGCCGTTCCCGGCATGGCCAATCGCTGGATAGGCCGCAGAGTGCAGGCTGCCGCCGTCAATTTTGCCGCTACGGCGCGGTATTTTCACAATGCAACGGTGACGGGCATCCCTGTGCGTCCTGAGTTTTTTTCGCTTGCTCCGCGCGAGCCAGACGCATCGCCGCATCTGCTGGTCTTTGGCGGCAGTCAGGGAGCGCGCATGCTGAACACAGCCATGCCGCAGATTGTTGCTCCGTTATTGCAGGCCATTCCCCGTCTGACGATTCTGCATCAATGCGGCGCGAAGCATTTGGAATCCACACAATTGGCGTACGAACAAAGTGGTGCATCCAGCGCGTGCTGGCGGGTACGCGAATTTCTCGACGACATGCCGCAGCAGATTGGCGCTGCGAGCCTGGTGCTCTGCCGCAGCGGAGCCAGCACCGTTGCAGAGCTGGCGGCTGCGGCGCGGCCATCGTTGCTGGTTCCGTTTCCGCAGGCTGCCGATGACCACCAGCGCCACAATGCCGAGATGCTCGTGCAGGCCAAGGCCGCGGAGATGTTGCTGCAAGCCAATTTAACGCCGAAGAATTTACTGGATCGACTCACAGCGCTGCTGGGCAGCCCGGAGCGTTTAGCAGCGATGGGTCGTCAGGCGCGCACGCTGGCGCATCCGGATGCGGCTCTGCAGATTGCACGCATGCTGAAAAAATTGCAGCCTGCTTGAAAGCAGGCTGCAATTTTTGGAAAAGAAGCAGGTTCAGGAATTAGCGGTGTCCGCCGCCACCATGTCCACCACCACCGCCGCCGTGGAATCCGCCGCCGCCACCACCATGGAAGCCGCCACCACCACCACCACCGTGGAATCCACCACCGCCACCGCTACTGCGATAGCTGCCGCCGCCGCGATAGGCAGAGGAGGCACGTTGCCCGCCATAGCTGTTGCCGCGATATGCGGAGCTGCCACCATAACTACGCTGTCCGTAGCCTGAGGATGCATAATTGCGCGCCTGGTTGTAGCTGCGCATCTGGTTGCCACCGTAGCTTCTGTAGCCGCTATTGGAGCGGAAGCTGTTGCCGCTGTAGCCACGCGACCCACTATATCCACGCGACCCGTTGTAGCCACGCGACCCGTTGTATCCACGTGCTGCACCATAGCCTCGGCCGGAATTAAAGGCTCCCGCTCGTGCGCCGCTGTACGTGTTGTGAACACGGCCGTAATTGATGCGATTGATGTTCCTGTTGTTGTAATACGCGCCGTGGTTCCAATAGCCACCGTAGAAGCCGTGGCCGTAGTAGCCACCACCGTAGTTCAGGCCGCCGTACCAGCCGACTCTCCGGCCCCAATATCCTGGGTACCAGTTATAGAAACCACCGTAGAAGCCCCAGTATCCGGGTGTCCAAAGCGCGCCAATATAAGGCGGCAGCGTCCAAACGCCGGGATACCAAACATATCCACCATCGGCATAGCCGTAATATCCGGGGGTCCAGAGGTAACCATCACCGGGACACGGAGGCTGATAGTATGCGTTGACGGGAAACACTGGCGGCGCGATGCCCACAGAGACAAATACGCCGGCATGCGCGGACATCGGCATGAAGAGTATCGGAACGCATAGTACAGACACTGCCAAAATCAGGGAACGAAGGGTACGCATAACGTACCTTTCTTGATCTCACTCCTTGGTATCCACTACCGCTTTGTGGCTTCCGGGATGAGATGCCTGGGAGTACCGGAGTGGCAACCTTGGGAGGTTTGCTGCTTCCCGTCTCTCACAGTAGTATGAACGCAAATTTAACAAAAGAGTTGTGGCCATTTGTGCACAGAAGCAGACATATTTTCTTTGCCCCCAGAGCCCTTGATTTTCAACGTTTTCCACCATCCGAGAACGATCATCCTCCAAGCAGGCTGGTAAAGTAAGGCCAGGAAACCTGATGTTTGTCCGCTCCCAGCACGTACACTTCATTGGTATTGGCGGTATCGGCATGAGCGGTATCGCGGAAATCCTGTGCAACATGGGATTTCCAGTCTCCGGCTCTGACCTGAAACGCTCGGCCATTACAGATCGTTTGGCCAGCCTTGGCGCCACAATTTACGAAGGCCACGCCGCAGCCAATATCGCCGGGGCCGATGTCGTTGTCACTACCTCCGCTCTGAGCAGTCAAAATCCTGAAGTGGTAGCGGCTCGTCAACATCACATCCCCATCATTCAGCGTGCGGAGATGCTGGCAGAATTGATGCGGTTGAAATATGGCGTAGCTGTCGCCGGTATGCATGGCAAGACCACAACGACGTCGATGATCGCTGCAGTCCTGGCGGCGGGCGAACTGGATCCAACCGTAGTGGTTGGTGGACGCGTGGACGCCATGGGTTCCAATGCGCGGCTCGGCAGCTCCGAGTATCTGGTCGCCGAAGCCGATGAAAGCGACCGTTCGTTTCTGAAGCTCTCACCCATTCTGGCCGTAGTCACGAATCTGGATCGTGAGCACATGGATTGTTATCGCGACATGGAAGACGTCGAGGATGCCTTTGTGGAGTTCATGGACAAGGTGCCCTTTTACGGGGCCTCGACTGTTTGTCTGGACGATCCGATGCTGGCAACCATTTTGCCTCGTGTCCGCCGCCGCATTCATACCTACGGCATGACATCGCAGGCGGACTTTCATTTGCAGCCGATACCCTCGACGAAATCTGCAGCATCCTCCGGTGGCCAAAGGCCGGACGGCGTCGCCCATTTTTATGTCCTCCATGCCGGTCAGAGGCTTGGCCCATTCGCGCTGCACGTTCCCGGCGTACATAACCTGCGCAATGCGACGGCGGCTGTCGCCATCGGGCTGCAATTAGGAATTGACGCAGAAAAGATTGCAGCCGGACTGGCAGCGTTCAGCGGTGTTGACCGGCGATTCCAGCAGAAAGGAGTCGTAGGAGGCGTAACGGTCGTCGACGATTACGGCCATCATCCCACGGAGATACGCGCCACGCTGGCCGCAGCGCGCGAATGTGGTTTCCGCCGCATCCTGGTGCTCTTTCAGCCGCATCGCTACAGCCGGACACGCGATCTTCTGGAAGCCTTCCGCGATTGCTTTCACGACGCAGATCAGGTCTGGATTCTGGATATTTACGCGGCCAGTGAAGAACCGATTCCCGGTGTGAATGCTCCGGCGCTGGTGGCCGCAATCGACCGTGAGAGCGTGCGCTATGCCGCATCGTTTCAGGACGCCGTGCAACAGGTTGTGGAGACGGCCGCTCCCGGCGATCTGATCCTGACACTGGGTGCGGGAAACATCCTGCAGGCTGCTCCGATGGTGTTGGAAGCACTTGGCCAGCGAGCTCTCCAGACCTGAGCGGTTGCATGGCAGAGCGGTTTTTTCCTGAAAAAGATGGTAAAAGCCCTAAAAAAACGGGTAACATTCGGAATGGCGACCTTCACGGCCTGGTAGCGGGCGTGCGTAAAAACAAAGGACTCAACGACCAATCGACTGTGCTGCTCGATGACGAGTTGCAAGCGCCTCCGTATCTCTCGAAGAATTCCGAATTTTCTTCCGGTAGCCGTCCCGACGATTTTGCTGATATTGAGGAGGCGCGATTTCTGCGTGCCAGAAACCGCGTTCCCGTGCGTCGTCGCTTGGCGCAGCGCAGCAATTTTCGCCGCTGGGTGCGCCTTGGCATCATCGCGCTGGCGCTGGCAGTCCTGTGTGGGCTGGGTTGGGAAGTAAGGAACTTTCTGCGTCACGATGCGCATTTTCTTCTTACCTCGACTGCTGCAATTCAATTGCAAGGGAACCAGATCGTGACGCGCCCGGAAGTGATCACTGCTTTTACCAAGGACATTGGGCACAGCATTTTCGTTATACCGCTGGAGGCGCGCCGCGCGGAGATTCAAACGATTCCCTGGGTGAGAAGCGCAACGGTCATGCGCTTGTGGCCGAATCGGTTGAGGGTTGCGATTCAGGAACGCACGCCCGTGGCGTACATGCGTGACGGCAATACCATCCGCATGCTGGACGCCGATGGCGTTTTGTTGGATATGCCACCGGGCGCCATGCAGCACAACTCGTTCCCTGTAGTTACGGGCATCACGGCCAACGATCCTGTTTCTACACGAATGGCGAAGATGCGCCTGTACCAGCAATTCATGGCAGCGCTGGATGCCGGCGGCGGAAAATTTTCGCAGACCGTGAGCGAGGTGAATGTTTCGGATCCGGAAGACATGCGCGCCATGATCACCGATGGTTCAAGCGAGATTCTGGTGCATTTTGGCGACAGCGATTTTCTGGCGCGTTACCAGAGCTTTGCCACACACCGCGCGGAATGGCTGCGGCAGTATCCGCGACTGGCGTCCGTCGATATGCGTTACGGCCGGCAGGTCGTGCTGGACATGGCTTCGGGAGACGCTGCCGGACAGAGCTCGACGCAGAATGCTTCCGGGACCAGCAATTCTGCCGGCGGTGCAGGAACAGGGAAGACGATGAATCCGACGAGAAACACGGCGAAGCATACGCACGCAACCAGGGGTAGAAAGGCCGGGCACTGATGGCGCAACAGCAGGAATCCCTTCTGGTCGTGCTGGATGCAGGGAACGCGAAGATCCGCGTCCTGGTGGCCGACCTGCAGGATGGCGCCGTGCGTTATCGTGCGCATGCTGTCGTGGAAGCGCGAGGTATGCGGCGTGGTCTGATCGCGGATCTGCAACCGGCAGCCCAGTCCTTTGACGAAGCGTTCAAGAAGGCAGAAGGCGTCTCCGGCTGCATGATTGCCAGTGCCGCTGTCGGCATCGGCGGCTCGCATGTACGTGGGTTTTCCAGCCGGGGCGGTATCCTGCTGGGCAATCGCATGCGCGAGATCACGCGAGATGATGTTCGGGCTGCGGTTGAGCGGGCACGCTCCGTCCAGTTGCCATCCGATCGCACGATCGTGCATCTGCTGCCGCAGGAATTTCTGGTCGACGAGCAAGGCGGCATTCACAATCCAGCCGGCATGGTCGGCAGCACTCTGGAGGTGAATCTGCAGATCGTCACCTGCCTGATGAGCGCCATGCAGAGTGTCGTCACCTGTATGAACCGCGCGGGCGTTGAAGCTACCGACACTGTTTTTGAAGCGATTGCCGCGGCAGAAGCGGTGCTGTCAGCCGATGAACGGGAGCTCGGCGTCTGCGTCATCGACATTGGCGCGGCTTCTACGGAGCTGGTCGTTCTATTTGAAGGCGCCGTCGTACATACGGCGTCGTTACCTATTGGGGGCGACCACTTCACAAACGATCTCGCTGTGGTGTTACGAACATCTCTGGCAGAGGCCGAGTATCTGAAGTGCCAGTTTGGCCATGCCATCGTCACGGCTGTTTCGCAGACGCACGAAATTGATGTGCAAGGGCTGGATGCAAATGCGTCACGACGTGTGCCGCTGCGTTTTCTCTGCGAGATCCTGGAGCCGCGAGCACGCGAACTCTTCCAGATGGTCCGGGACAATCTGCGCCAGGGCGGCGTGCTGGAGGCACTTGGCACCGGCGCTGTTCTGACCGGTGGCGGGGCCAAGTTGGCCGGCCTGCTGGACCATGCCGAGAGTCTTCTGCGGGTGCCTTCGCGTGTCGGTTCTCCAGTGCCGCTTTCGCGGATGCCGCATTCGCTGATCGATCCGGAATTTGCGACCGCCGTTGGTCTGCTGCTCTACAGCCATCGTGCGCGACAGCAGCGCGCGGGGCAGGATGCAGGATTGCGCGCCAAGATACGGTCAATCGTGGGTGGCAGTGTATGAAATCGCCGGTGGCAGTCGGGCAACTCGTCAGCGGCAGCGCGGCAACGGATGGACGACAGTCTGGCAGCTAACTGAAAAGGGAACGCCCGGCGCGTCCGGGCATAGCGAACGACAACACAGCATCGAGGAGTTGAAAATTATGGGTCACGAAAACGGAGTCAATGGGCACGCACCATCATTCGGCAGCATCAGCGAAGACAGTCTGCGCATCCAGTATGGCGATGAAATGATGCGTGGCGCAAAGATCAAGGTGATCGGCGTGGGCGGCGGCGGCGGCAATGCAGTCAATCGCATGATCGACGCTGCAGTGGAAGGCGTCGACTTCATCACGGCCAACACGGACGTGCAGGCGCTGCGTCTTTCCAAGGCTCCGGTAAAGTTGCAGCTGGGCGTCAAGCGCACCGCCGGTCTGGGTGCGGGAGCAAATCCGGACATTGGCCGCCAGGCAGCACTGGAAGACTCGGAGAAGATCATCGAAGCGCTCGAAGGCGCGGACATGGTCTTCGTCACAGCGGGTCTCGGTGGAGGAACGGGAACGGGCGCTGCTCCGGTGATTGCTTCGCTGGCCAGTGAGATGGGCGCACTGACGGTTGCCGTGGTAACGCGGCCCTTTGGTTTTGAGGGCAAGCGGCGCAAGCAACAGGCTGAACGCGGCCTGGAAGAGCTGCTGGAAAGCGTCGACACCATGATCGTGATTCCCAATGAGCGGTTGCTCAACGTGGCCAAGGATGCAGGATTTTTCGAGTCCTTTCGCATTGCCGACGATGTGCTGCGCCAGGGCGTACAGGGAATATCGGACATTATCACCATCCCGGGCATCATCAACCGCGACTTTGCCGATGTAAAGACGACCATGGCCGGCATGGGCTACGCCGTGATGGGCACGGCTGTCCGCAGCGGCGCCAATCGTGCGATGGAGGCGGCTCACGCAGCGATGGCCTCGCCGTTACTCGAAGAAGGCGCAATTGATGGAGCGCGGGGCATCCTGATCAACATCAGCGGGTCCAGCACGTTGAAGCTGAGTGAGGTGAACGAGGCCTCCATGATTATCCAGAGCGCCGCGCATGAAGATGCCAACATCATCTTCGGCGCCGTACTGGATGAAACGCTGGGCGATGACGTAAAGATCACCGTGATAGCGACGGGCTTTCGCCACGACGCGCCTGCGCGGCGAGAGCGCTTGCTGCGCGCCGATGCCGTCGAGGTGAGAACCGCGCAGCAATCGGTGACTCCGCCGGTGCCGCGGTTCGCCAGTGAAGAGATGGAAGACGAGAGAGACTTCCAACCAGCCCACACCAGGCATTCCCAGGCAGCGGATTTCGCCTCTGCGACCGCATTGGAGCCAACGCTTTCGGGGCATACGATGGCAACACCCGCAAGCCACGCGCAACCGGATACGGCGATGCCGGCAATCATGACGGAGCCTACCTTGCCCGCCTCACCGGCGTACGATCACGCCTCTGAACGGCAGAAAGACATCTTTCATGAACCAGCCGAAGTCGATCCTTACGCCGATGCGCAACTCGATGTACCGGCATATCTGCGACAGAACGGCCGTTAAAGGATCACAAAGCAGGTCAACTGGGGGCCACCGCGGCAGCGATGGCCCTTAACTATTTCGGATGGCACGCTTTATCGGATATTTCGCGGACGGGCTATCCCATAGCGAACCGGGCACGCACCTAATCAATCAACAAACTTGTTATCCGGTATTGTGTTTCTGGGTTTATGACCGATACTGTTACGTATAGGCGACTGTTCGTGCACGCCCCCTTAAAACTATGAAGCGTACCTCCACCGATACGACTACGCCCGGCACCACTCTGCCCAGACTGGCTCTATTTTTTCTGGCTTTTGCTGCCATGATACTGATCGCGCTTCCGCAAGCCCGCGCGGCCGCGGACGCAGGTACGACGACAACGACCACCACGAAGTCCCACACGCGTGCGTCCAGACTGCATGAGAATGCGCGTGTGCATCATCGCATGGTGGCGCGCCGCCATCATCACTCGGTGACGCGGGTGCACTACCACCGTGTCTATTCGCGCAGCCATCACCGTTACTACGAGCGCTTCACAGCCAGCTCCTTTGCCGACAACCAGACGGCAGGCGACATTACGGCAGGCGAAAATCCCGTGGTGCGCCAAGCGGCACTGGACGCGCTCGGCAATATGAACGGCACCGTCGTCGTCATCAATCCCAACAACGGGCGCATTCTGGCGATGGTGAACCAGAAGCTTGCATTATCGAGTGGTGCCGAGCCATGTTCCACCATCAAGCTCTCTGTAGGCCTGGCTGCACTGGAAGAGGGAATTATCACCAAGGACACACCAGTCGATCTTGGCGGTCACTATCATGTCACGTTGACCGAAGCCCTGGCACACTCCAACAATCTGTATTTCGAAACGATCGGGCGCCGTCTTGGCTTTGAGCGCGTGAAGCACTACGCCAATATGTTTGGTCTGGGCGAGCTGGCGGGTTACGACATTCCCGGCGAGCAACTCGGCGTCTATCCCGATCATGTATTGCCCCAGAGCGATGGCGGCGTTGGCCGCATGTGCTCCTTTGGCGAGAGCGTTTCCATGACGCCTCTGCAACTGGGTGCGTTGGTTTCTGCCATTGCGAATGGCGGCACGCTCTATTACCTGCAGCATCCGCAAACGCCGGAAGAAGTAGCGAACTTTACTCCCCGCATCAAGCGCAAACTCGATATCGGTCCGCTCATCCCGCAGATGACCGATGGCATGGCGGGCGCCGTGCAGTACGGAACAGCGCGATCTCTGCGCGTCAACTTCACTGCATTTCCTGTGTTTGGCAAGACGGGCACCTGCTCCAATCAAGGCACCCGCTTTGGCTGGTTTGCCTCTTATGCCGATACTCCCGCAGGACGCGTCGTTGCAGTATTTTTCCTGGAGGGTGGTCGTCCCACGTTTGGCCCGAAAGCTGCCGAATTGGCCGGTATGTTCTACCGCAATCTACAGGATCACAGCTATTTCACCACCGTTGCAGAGCACACCGAGCAACCCGCCGTAACAACGACGGATGCAGCCCGGTAAGACAGACAAGCTTTAAATTTTGAAGAAATTTCTCTAAAAAATCTTGTTGATCAGATCGTCGCCCAGACCGAAGCCAAGTCCCATGGTGACGGCGCGGCCAAATCCGGAATTTAAAAATCCACCCAGCGCCCCTTGCTGCTGCATCGGCGTTCCCATCATTGGCTGACCATAGCCCGGTTGGCCATACCCTTGTTGACTGTAAATCTGGTTTTGGTTAGCGACAAAACCGTGGATCGCCTGCAGCAAGTTCATCGTCTGCTGCTGTTGTTGCTGGATGGCCAGTGCAACCTCTTTTAGATCCAGCAGCCACTCCCGCGCATTTTGATTGCCGTTGTTTTGTTCGGCCTGCAGCTTGGCGGCAAGGTCCTTCAATTCCTGGATAACCTGTTGCGAAGCGCCCTGCAACTGGTTGTACTGTTGATCAATTGTCTGGATATCCATGCTGTAACGAACTCCTCAGGGAAGGCGACGGCCTTCCGTATTTGTACCCATGATAAATGGAGAGATACAGGGGGATTTCGAGAGACGCACCCGTCGGTGTGCGAAGTCTGCTTACGCGATACTGCGCCACCGCAATGCCCTGGCCCGCATCCAACGGAGAAGACGCACATGCTTCGCGGCACAGAATGTCAAAAGTGCGTCATCTTCACAAAAGAAATGAGATAATCGCGCCGTATGAAAATTTCTTCCACACTTCCCGCAAAACTTCAGGCGGATACCACCGCCGCCGTGGCCGACTGGCAGAGCAATAACAAAGTGGCGCGTCTCTGGGCGCGCGATGCCTCCCTCTGGACCAACGACGATGAGTCGAAATGGCTGGGCTGGCTGGACATCGTCGAGCGCCAGCAGAAAGACCTTGCCCAGTTCCATGCCCTGGCACAGGACATGCACCAGGAAGGCTTTGAACACGTTTTGCTGCTTGGCATGGGCGGCTCCAGCTTGTGCCCGGAGGTGCTGGCCCTCACCTTTGGCCGGCAGAAGGGATTTCCCCTGCTGCAGATTGTCGATTCCACTGACCCTGCGCAGATTCGCGCTGTCGAGGAGAGCGTCGATCTGAAGAAGACGGTCGTCATCGTGTCGAGCAAATCCGGTTCCACGCTGGAACCGAACATCCTGAAGCAATATTTCTTCGCCCGGATGCAGGAAGCCGTCGGCCCGGAGAAGGCGGGCAGTCATTTCCTGGCTGTCACCGATCCCGGCTCCAACATGGAGCAGGTGGCCAAGGCCGACAATTTCCGCAAAATCTTTTATGGGGACCCGTCCATTGGAGGCCGCTATTCGGCCTTGTCGAACTTTGGCATGGTTCCTGCCGCAGTCATGGGGCTCGACGTGAAAAAGCTGCTGGCGCAGGCGCAACTGGCCGTCGATGCCTGTAAAGTGGCCAACATTGCGGACAATCCTGGCGTGCAGCTGGGCCTGATCCTGGGTACAGCCGCCAACGCAGGCCGCGACAAGATTACGTTCTTTACCTCGCCGAAAATTCACGATCTGGGTGCATGGTTTGAGCAGTTGATTGCCGAATCCACCGGCAAGCAGGGCAAGGGCATCACGCCAGTGGATCGCGAACACATCGCTGCGCCGGAATACTACGGCAACGATCGCATCTTTGCCCATGTCCGGCTGCAGGGCGATGACAATGCCGATACCGATGCCGCCGTCCTGAAGCTGGCGCATGCCGGCCATCCGGTCGTGCGCATCGATGTGCCGCTACTCTACGATATCGGTCAGCAGTTTTTTATTTGGGAGATCGCGACCGGCGTTGCCGGATCTGTCATCGGCATCAATGCCTTCAACCAGCCGGATGTGGAAGCCAGCAAAATTGAAACCAAGCGGTTGACCTCGGAGTATGAAAAAACCGGCAAGCTGCCGGAAGAGACGCCCATTCTTGAGGACGACGGCATTCGCCTTTACGCAGGGAAAAATTATGCGCCGGTTCTGCAGGGCGCTCTGGCGGCAGGCAAGCCGAACTTGACGACTTATATATGCGCGCATCTGTCGCAGATCGAAGCCGGAGATTACTTCGCTACGCTGGCCTACATCCAAATGGACGCAAAGCATGAGGAAGCGTTGCAGCACTTGCGGCATCAGGTGCGCAACAAGAAGCACGTGGCCACCTGCCTCGGCTTCGGCCCGCGCTTTCAGCACTCTACCGGCCAGGATTACAAAGGCGGCCCCAACACCGGTGTCTTCATCCAGGTAACAGCAGACCACGTACCCGATCTGGCCATTCCGGGACAGAAGTTCACCTTCGGCATTGTCATTGCAGCCCAGGCCGCTGGCGATCTGGCCGTGCTTGACCAGCGAGGCCGCCGCGCTCTGCGCGTGCATCTGGGCAAAGATGTAAAAGGCGGCCTGAAGAAATTGTGCGATGCCATCCACAAAGCGTTGGACGGAGATTAGACGTTCGTAGCATCGGTGCGCGTTCCTCGCATCGCGTGATATAAATCCCCTGTACCTCGCGAGCCTCGCCGCAGAACATATAACCAGAGGCTCTACCTACGTTCCTCCTCGCTGGGAGCGTGGATGGAGGAGCAGCGAGCACGCTCATCGGAGTGTGCCTGGCTCCTAAATCCACGCTGGATTTTCCGGAATGCTGGATCACTCCCACAACCCTTCCATACAGGAGAGAACACCATGTCTTACACCAAGCTCACGCCCAATCTGGTTGTTCGCGATGTTGCCCGCAGCCTGGAGTTCTACACCGGCATCCTCGGTTTTCAGAGGGGTATAACCGTGCCTGAAGCGGCGCCGTTTGTTTTTGGATCGGTTACTGCGCCGGGTATCGAAATCTATTTCAATGAACAGAGCAGCGCCGTAGCCGAATATCCGGAGCTTGCCGGAATGCCCATCGGCGGTACGCTCACGCTCTTTCTGGAGGTGGATGATGTTGCAGCCCTGCATGCGCGCGTGCAAAAGGCAGGCGTGAAGATTCTGCATCCCATGGAAGACAAGTTTTACGGCATGCGCGAATTTGCCATTGCCGACCTTGATGGATGGATGCTGACTCTGGCGCAAAAGATTTAGTGCCAGACAGAAATGGGTCAACAGAATTGCGTTACAGTCGGACATCCCACCCCGGGCTACGCGAGCCTTGCTACGCGAAGGAGTGGGATGTCCGGCCTTATGCGGGTTCTTTGTATATCTTGCCCTCAGAGCAACTTTTACCCGGAAATCGCGTCTGAATAGGCGTGGGCATTACAGCTGCGCGCGGAGCGCAAAGACACAGGATCAAAAGTATGAAACGGCAAATTTTACGGGACATGGCGCGGGAATTGTTTCTCTGTGTTCTGCTGCCCAGCGTGGTTCTTTTTTCGGCGGATGTTGTGGCCCAGAAGACTCTTAACCCCAATGCCGGGGTCATGACAGCGCAACAGTCCCAACACCAATCCGACGACCAGATTGCCGATGTCATCAATACCAAGCTGACGGCGTCCAGCACACTGCGCCAGTTAGACCTGGGTGTCTGGGTGCATGATGGCGGCATTGCGACCCTCAGCGGCACCGTTGCCAGCCATGCTCAGCGGCAACAGGCCGAGGCGTTGGTACGCACCGTGCCGGGCGTGACCTCCGTCGATGACCAGATTACGATTTCCGCTGTCGCAGAAGCGCAGTCCGAAGCAGCGCCCACGGCAGGGCAACAGCCCGCGCAGGAAACGCAGCCTCCTCAGGAAACTCCAGCGCCCAACACGCCCAGCTATTCCACGGGTGCTACACCGCCCAATGCCGATCAAAATCCAGACCAGCAGCAGTCTGAGTCTGCACCGTATCCGAACAATGCGCCAGAGAATGGCCAGAGCTATCCCCAGAACGGCCAGAACTATCCTCAAAACGGCCAGAGCTATCCTCAAAACGGCCAGAGCTATCCCCAAAACGGCCAGAACTATCCCCAAAACAACGACCAGGGATATCCTCAGGGCAATCCCCAGGGCTATCCGCCGCCACCCCCACCTCCGGGCTACAACAACGGCTATGGTCAGCCTGGTGGCAATCCCGGCTACGCTCAGAATCGGCCGCGCCCCGAGCAATGGCATTTCGATCCTCGGCAGAATGATCAGACCAAGGTGACCATCGCGCAGGGCACGCCATTGCGTGTGCAGGTGTTGAAAACGCTGGACAGCCATCACTCCAAGCCCGGCAGTGCGTTTCACGGCGTGCTGGCCCAGAACGTTATTGTGGACGGGCTCATCGCTCTTCCTCGGGGCGCGCCCATCGACGGTACGGTCATCGATGCTCGCCCGTCGGGGCATCTGGAGGGAAGCCCCAAGCTGGCGCTCCAGTTGTCGAACATCAACGTTGGCAACGCCAGCTACGTGCTGACAACGCAGCCCTGGGCGCATCAAGGGCCCGGAAAAGGCGGGCAAACGGCTGGTACGGTCGTTGGCGCAGCGGCCATTGGAGCCATTGCAGGCGGTATTGTCGGTGGCGGTCCCATTGCTCTGCTGGGCGCGGCCATTGGCGGTCTGGGAGGCGCAGGACTGTCGGCGCTCTCACCCAGCGCACATATTCTGGTTCCGGCGGAGTCGGTCGTTACGTTTCGTCTGACACAGCCACTTACCGTGCGGGAGCCCACCATTGCGGAGGTTCGCAGCACGGCTGCCAATATTCCTCCAGCGCGTGTCCCCATGTATCCGCGCCGTGCTTATTATCCGTATTACCCCTACTATCCCTATGCGTACGCACCTCCGCCTGCCTACTATTACCCCTATTGAGCGTTGGCATTCGGGAATTGGCGTACAAGTGATTTATACTTCTGCATAGCCCTGCCAGCTTGCGAGCTGCTCTGCGTTCTGGAGCGCTCGGGCAAATTCCAGGCCGCTTGATCGCGCGCCTGCTGTAAGGTCAACGCCCATTCATGATTCGTTTTCTGCAACAGGACAGCCGTCTTACCAAGTTCATCTTTGTAAGCCTGATTACGATCGTCGCCATTATGATGGTCATCTTTTTGGTGCCGGGCATTTTTCAGGACACGCAAGCCGGGTCCAACAACTATGCCACCATCCATAGTGACGGTCTGTTTGGCCGCGCTTTTGGCGACACCACCTCCGTACCCGTTACGGAGGTACAGCAGCTGGCGCAGCGCATGATGCAACAGCAGCACCTGCCGGATTTTGTGCTGCCGTTTTTGATGCAGCGCGCAGGTCAGGCCCTGGTGCAACGCGCGGTCATGCTGCGGGAAGCCGACCGGCTCGGCCTGAGTGTCACCGATCAGGATTTGCGCAACGAGCTGCGGAACGGTCCTTTTGCCTCTGTGCTGTTTCCGAAAGGACAGTTCATCGGTGAAACGCAATATGAGAATTTTGTGCAGAATGCCTTCTCCATGTCGCGCGAAGATTTCGAAACGCAGATCAAGGAAGAGATTCTGATCAATCGCCTGCAGGCAATGGTCGCGGGCGGACAGACGGTTTCCAACGATGAGGTACGGGCAGCCTATCTGAAGCAGGCGACGAAGGTAAAGTTCCAGTACGCGGTCATCTCCACGCAAAGCTTGCGCACGCAGATCAATCCAACGGATGCGGAGCTGGCGACATTTTTCAAGCAGAATGCCGAGAGATATGCCAATGCTGTTCCGGCAACGCGCCAGTTGCAGTATGCGGCGTTTGGGTTGAACCAGATTCCGGGCGGCCCGGTGCAGATCAGCGATGCTGAGGTGCAGCAGTATTACAACCAGAACCTGAAACAGTATCAGGTGCCGGAACAGGTTCGTGTGCGGCACATTCTGATCAAGGTAGCGCCCAATGCCGATGCGAAGACCACCGCAGCAGCCAGGCAGAAGGCAGAAGACATTCTGAACCAGTTGCATCATGGCGCCGATTTTGCCGCACTGGCCAAAAAATATTCGGACGATCAAGGTAGCAAACCGCAGGGCGGCGAGTTGGGATTCCTGCAGCGCGGTGCAACCGTTCCGGAGTTTGACAAGACGGCGTTTTCACTGCAGCCCGGACAGATCTCCAACGTCATCCAAACGCAGTTCGGATATCACATCCTGCAAGTGGAAGCCAGACAGCCGGCGCACGA
Organism: Acidobacteriaceae bacterium; assembly: GCA_036267255.1. Classification (GTDB taxonomy): domain Bacteria; phylum Acidobacteriota; class Terriglobia; order Terriglobales; family Acidobacteriaceae; genus DATAWK01. The sequence goes on from DATAWK010000053.1 coordinate 221,093, forward strand.
GAAGCCGTTGAGCGAAGTGCATGACACCATCGTTGCCAGCCTGACCCAGCAGAAACAGGGGCAGGCAGCGCAAAGCTACGCGACACAGTTGCAAAATGAAGCGCAGAAAGTCGGCTTGCAGAAGATGGCAGACGCGCACCATCTGCAAGTGGTGACCACGGATTATCTGCAGCAGGGCGCTGTGGTGCCGGGATTGGCGGATGGATCGCAGATGGTGACACGCGCCTTTACGATGACGCAAGGTGCGCCCGCACAGGCTGCGTCTACCGGTGAAGGGTATGCGGTGTTCCAGGTGACGGGCATCAAGGCCGCCCACGCACCCACGTTTGCAGAGTACAAAGCGCGCATTCTGGAAGATTATCGTGACCAGCAATTGCCGGATATGCTGCGTATCAAGACGCAGGAGTTGGCATCCTTGGCAAAAACTGACAAGAATCTGGAGAAAGCTGCGGCTGCTACCGGAGCCAAACTGGAGACCAGCGATCTGGTGGATGCCACATCGCAGGTACCGGACATTGGTGCGATGAGCGGGGATGCATCTGTAGCGTTCAACATGCAGCCTGGACAGATCAGCGGACCCATTCTGGGCGCACGCAGCGGTGCGGTGCTTGACATCCTGCAGAGGCAGGCTCCGACCGAACAGGAGATTACCCAGCACATGGGTGTGGCGCGCGAGCAACTGCTGCAGGATCGTCGTGAAGAGGCCTTCGCGGTTTTTGTAACCTCTCTGGAACAGCGCTACCAGAAGCGTGGATTGATCCACGTGAATGCCCAGGCGCTGAAGTCGATCCAGCAGCCCGGAGCTCCCAGCTAAATCCCATCGTTCCTGGTGCTCTCAACGGAGCACCAGGGCCTACGCAGCGTCTCACAGAAACCCGTACAGGTCATCCCGGTCCTCTAAATCAGCAGACGTAAGGAGTATGAACGATGCTCACCGAACGCTCCGCCGGGATTATTCTGCATATTTCGTCGCTGCCCTCGTACGGTGGCATTGGAGATCTCGGCCCGGCCGCGTACAGCTTTGCAGATTTTCTGGCTGCTGCGAAACAACAATACTGGCAGGTTCTTCCGCTGGGCCCAACCGGCTTCGGCAACTCGCCGTATTCCGCCCTCTCGGCCTTCGCCGGAAATCCTCTCTTCATCAGCCTGGAAGCACTGGTCGATCAGGGCTGGCTTGCGCATGAGCAATTAAAGGGATTGCCGGGTGCTGACGGTCCCATCGATTATGAACGCGTTGTCGAGACAAAGATTGCCTTGCTGGAGCAAGCTGCCGGCCGCTTCGTCGATCAATGCAACAGTGGGGAGTGCAACAGCGATCTTCGCAATCGTTTTGTGCAGTTCTGTCGCGATCAGGCGCATTGGCTGGATGACTTTGCCAGGTTCAGCGTTTTGCGGCGCATCTTCGATGGCGCCAGTTGGCACACCTGGCCCGAAGAATTTCGTTCCCGCACCCCGGCTGGAATGGAACTTCTGCACTCCGAACATTGGCGCGCTTTGGCGACGGAACAGGCACTGCAATTTTTCTTTGCCGAGCAGTGGAACGCCTTGCGCTGGCATTGCGGAGAAAAAGGCATTCGCCTGATTGGCGATGCGGCCATCTTTGTGAACTATGACAGCGCCGATGTCTGGACACATCCTGATATTTTTGAGCTGGATGCAGCAGGCAATCCGCTGCGCGTTTCCGGTGTGCCTCCAGACTACTTCAGCGTAACCGGACAGCGCTGGGGCAATCCGTTGTATCGCTGGGATCTGCTGGAGCAACACGGTTTTGACTGGTGGGTGGGGCGCATCCGGCGGGCACTGCAACTGTGCGACCTGATCCGGCTGGATCACTTCCGCGGATTTGAAGCCTACTGGGCCATTCCCGCGGCAGAAGAAACAGCCGTGCATGGAACCTGGGTGAAGGCTCCGGGCATGGCGTTGTTCGCAAAGCTGGAGCAGGAATTGGGCAGCTTGCCGCTCATTGCTGAGGACCTTGGCGTTATTACACCGGAGGTGGAAGCCATGCGGCAGCGCTTCCATCTGCCGGGAATGCGCGTTCTGCAATTTGGATTTGCCGATCGCGGGGCGCACGACCATCTGCCCCACAAGTTTGAAGAGAACATCGTTGCCTTCACCGGTACCCATGACAATGACACCACGCTCGGCTGGTGGCAGAAGGCCACCGCCGTAGAGCAGGAGAATCTGATCACCTATCTGCATCCCGGCGACGATGGTGTGGTGTGGTCGCTGATTCGCGCGGCGGCTACCTCTGTGGCGCGAATGTGTCTGATTCCCATGCAGGATGTGCTGGGCCTGGGCAGTGAAGCACGCATGAACACACCGGCGCAGTCAGGCGGAAACTGGGCTTGGCGCTATGCTCCCGATGCGCTTCATCCGGAGTTAGCAGCTAAGCTGGCGGCATTGGTGGAAGTAACGGACCGCGATGTTCCTCCGGTACCGGGCGAAAATCAGGATGGCACGCAGGCCGCGGAATAATGTCTTGTCCGCCTCGCTTTACGAGCATGCCCTGTGCCACGCACAATGAAGGAAGTATGGATTCACCACGCTGCACGGAGTTTGCAGCACGACGCAAGAGAATGAAAACCAGGGAGAACTGATGCCGATATCCGGGGAAGCAATTCGCATGATGAATTACGCTGACGACATTTCCACCACGTTGCGCCGCATATTGGCCGTAGCACCTGCACTGACGACCGAAGAGCGCAAGCGCGTGCATGACCACATGCAGGGGCTGACACCGTCGTTTGATCAGGTCCTCGAAGTGCTGGACCCTAAGAAATAATTCTTTATGGCAGCACCTGCACCTCCGGTAGATGTGAGATGCGTCGCTGTTATTGGCGCAGGACCGTTAGGCTGGCAGTTGGCGGCGCTCACGGCCTGCGCGGGCTTTCACGTTGTCCTGGAAGATGTGCTCCCTTCCAATCTTCGTCGCGCCGAAGCTGGCATTCGCGATCACCTGATGGAAGCAGCAAAGGCTGCTAAAGGCAACAGACCGAACGTGGCTGCTGCGGCAGATTTGCATGCTGGTGTCGACATCGACGCGATGCTGGAGCGCATCACCTTCGTTTCCACGGTGGAAGATGCGGTCCGTCAGGCCGATCTGGCGCTGGATTGCGTACCGGATGAGCTGGAATCGAAGCTGGAAATCTTCAGCATGCTGGATCGCATGGCGCCCCCGCGCACCATCCTTTGCACGCCAACGAACACGGTGAGCATTGCAGACATCGCCTCCTGCACGTACCGCGCCGACCGCTGCCTCGCCGTGCGGCCTGTGTTGGCGGAGAACATCGAAGGTAGAGATGCGGCGGGTAAATATGCGCTGGCAACAACGGAACAGGTTTGCCTGGTCTATAGTCACTGGACGCTGCCGAGCGTGCTGGAGGCTGTGACTGCTTTCTGGGAAGCTCTCGGAAAGACCGTCACTGTCGAATACGACGGCAGCTTTGCGCCCAGTGACAATGTGATCTCCGCAGAGAATCCATAGACGGCGACAGCATCACATCCCATCGGTATCCACTGGCTTGAAGGGTTTTTGCAGATAACCGCGCGCCAGGTTCAGTGCGCCGGCGGTATTGTCATTGGTTTGCAATGCCTGCCGGTATTCATTCACAGCGCGATCGCGTTGCCCGGTTGCGTCGAAGATTTTTCCTAGCTGAATGTAGCTCCATACTTCGGTCCATTTAGGATCGTCGTCGCCGCGCAGACAGTCGCGATAGGCATCGGCGGCTGCCTGATAGTTCCTTTGTAGAAAGTACACTTCGCCCAGGCGATAACTGGCCAGGGAGCTGATGCTGTTCACGGCGATTGCCTGATGATATTCCTGAATGGCGCCGGGATAGTCTCCCTGTGCGGCCAGTTCCTGTCCCCGCAGGATGTGTACGCGTACCTGCATATCCGGGCCATTCTTCAGCACCCAGTTATTTGGATCGAGCGATATCTTGCGTGGAATGCCGAACGTGTCGATCACATATTGCGATTGGGTTCCCACCACATCCACGCGTTGATCCACCGTCTTGCCTTCTGTTTCCACTCGGATCTCAATGGGCATGTTGAAGAGGTCGAGATCCTGCTGAATCTCCCCGACCGTTCGGAATCCTTTCCCATTGCCCAATCGGTAGACTGTGTATTTGTTCTTAAACGCGGGCGCTCCGGTGCTGAAGAGCCATTGCGAAAAAAACGGCTGCAGGTTCAGCTGGGATTGCGCTTCGGCAATTTTTTCCAGGTCGGACGTTGAAACCGGCTTATCCGCATATTGCGTCAAAACGCCCGACATCGTGCGCTTGAACGTCTCCTCGCCAATTTCCCAGCGCAGCATATGAAAGATCATGGCTCCCTTCTCGTAGGTCATGGACTGAAACTCCGGCGAGAAGGCGGTATAACGGCCGCTGTCGGCTAAAGGAATGGTGTCGTAGGCCAATGCACCGGCAGCCACGTCCAGAATGGCATCGGAAAGCGCCGTCTTGCCTGCAGTGTTCTCCACATACATCAGTTCAGCGTAACGGCACATGCCATTTGTAATCCAGGCATCGTTCAGGGTTGCCGGGCTTACCTGGCTGGACCACCATTGGTGTGCAATGGTGTTGGCCAGCAGACGATAGGCACTTTTTCCGGGAATATGCGCTCCGGCGACTGCGGCAATCTCCGGCGCCCAGTAGGCGGGAACGGTATCATCCGGCAACTCCACCACATTCAACTGGTTGGATTCCGGCTGGCCAAAAAGGGAACTGAAGAAATCGAATTCTTTGTCTGCGGACTGGGCATATTCCTGCCCGGAGGCTTTATGTTTGTCGGTGACATAGACGCGCACATTGGTGCCTGTGTCCACCGCGTACGGCTCAAGGAATTGACCGGCGATGATAGTGCCGGGAAATCCAAGCCGGTTCCAGCGAAAATCAAACTGCGTTTCCCCGGTGGCCGGGTCCATCTTGGGAGCGCCGAAGAATCCGCTGCCGATCACGCGGTAGCCGTGCGGCACATGGACATGAATCTCCGAGGTAAAGCGGTTGGTCATGTAACCCACCATGGGAAACCAGCGGGCCGCATACAGAAGATAACTGATGGGAGCATCAATGGAGGCCAGTTTGAGTCCCGGGACCGGGCTGGCGTCCGCGCTGTTCAGGATGCCTGCATATTCAAACGTCCATGTGGCAGTCTGGCCTTTGGTCAGCGGAGCCGAAGGCGTTACGCGGATGGTGGAATCCGCGGGAGAATTTTCTCCGGTAAGCGTTTGGCCCTTGCTGTCCGTAATGCTGCTGACGCGCAATGCATTGTTGAAACCAAAAGAGACCGCATTCAGGTTATCGAGCGCGGTAAAGCTGACTGTCGTTTTGGCCTTGATGGTATGGGCGGTTGGATCCAGCGTGACATCGATTCCGTAGCCGTTGATGTGGATCTGCTGCTTTTCTGCGGCATGGGCCACAGGCGCGCCGCCAGGCAGCACGCCAAGCAGCAGGAGTGCGAAGACCAGAAAACCAAGGGCCGGGACAGCAACCGAACAACGCTTCTTGAGGACAGAATTCGAGCTCATAGGTGTTCTTTGTGCTTACCCCTGTATGGAATGCGACTTTTGAAGAAATTGCAAGACCCACCCTGCAACTCGGTCGATGGCTGTTTCCGTGACGTCATACGAAGAGGCTGTGCCGGGTTCACCCGGCGGAACATGCAATGCCGCGCGAACCCCGGCCAGATGGCTCTGCATCGTGGCCCGTGCCGCTTCATCCCGGAGCAGAGGTTCCAGGTGTCGTACAACGTTGTCCACCGTGAAATCCTGCTGGATCAGCTCCGGCACCACGCGTTGGTTGGCAATCAGGTTCACCATCGCCACATGGGGCAACTGGACCAACCGGCTGGCCACGGCATAGCTCATATTGGACAAACGATAGACAGCAAGAAAAGGATTGCCGATCAGCGCCGCTTCCACCGTTGCCGTACCGCTGGCCACAACGCTGGCTCGCGCGTGATGCAACACGGCGCGCGCGTCGGGAACGACATGAATCCTGGTACTGCCGGCGGGCTCTTTGCCTGTGAATTCTTCGACCATCGTACGCACCCATGCTGTCTCCAGCGTGGCGGCTGCAGGCAGCAGATATTCATATTGCTGGCCTAGCCTGGCTGCCGCATCTGCCATCACGGGCAGGTTCAGGCACAGCTCCTTCTTTCGGCTGCCCGGCAACAGGCCAATCCATTCTTTGGACGGATCGAGGCCGTGTTGGTGGGCAAAATTCATGCGCGAAATCGAAGGGAGCGGCAAATCCGCCAGCGGATGGCCTACAAAAGCCGCGTCGACCCCATGCTCGCGATAATAGGGCTCCTCAAAAGGAAAAATGACCAGCATCTTGGTGACGCGCTGCTGCACCCAATGGATTCGCCGTTTCTTCCATGCCCACAACTGCGGGCTGACGAAATAAATCACCGGAATGCCCAGCCGATGCAGATGCTTCGCCAGACGCAGATTGACGTCAGGAAAATCAATCAGCACGGCGACATCGGGGCGTCGCGCAACAATGCTGCGGACCAATTTCCGGTATTTCGCATAGATCGTGGGCATGTGGCGGAGGACCTCCGTGATGCCCATCACGGCGATCTCCTCGGCGCGAACGACGCGCTCGCAACCGGCGGCCTCCATCTGCGTACCGCCCAGGCCAAAGAAACGTGCTGCTGGAACCTGGCGCCGGATAGCTTCGATCAGCATGGCTCCGTAACGCTCTCCGCTGGCTTCTCCGGCGGAGAGAAAAATCAACGGGGCTGCGTGTGGGGCATCTGTGGGAACGCTCGACGTGCTGGCGGGTGTGCTGGGCATCGCGAGTCGAAACTCTTAATCGGCGCTGACGGCGACCGGTGAGGACAACCCGGAGCCATTGGAGATTTCCTGATCTTTGTATTGGAGCTGATAGAGCTTCCAATAAAGGCCGCGTTGCGCCAGCAATTCCTGGTGCGTGCCGATCTCGCGTAGTTGGCCTTTATGCATCACCAGAATGCGATCTGCCTGTTGAATGGTCGACAGACGGTGCGCAATGATGACCGAGGTGCGTCCTGTCACCATGCGCTTGAGCGCCGAACGGATCTGCATCTCCGTATCGGTATCGACGCTCGATGTAGCTTCATCCAGAATCAGGATTCGCGGATTGGTTGCCAAAGCTCGCGCAAAGCAAATGAGCTGTTTTTGTCCGGTGGAGAGAGTATTGCCGCGCTCACGAACCGGTTCTTCAAACGCGTCCGGCAGTCCGCGAATAAAGTCGCCGACATTCACCTGGTCGGCTGCCTGTTCCACCTGTTGCTGCGTAATCCAGTCTGAGCCAAGCCGGATGTTGCTGGTAATGGTTCCGGTAAACAGGAACGGGTCCTGCAGCACCACGGAAAAACGCCGCCGCAGCGCGCTCAGGTCATAGGCGCGCACGTCGATGCCATCGATCAGGATGCTGCCGCGCTGCACATCGTAGAAGCGCATCATCAGGCTGGTCAGCGTGGTTTTTCCAGCGCCCGTATGTCCGACGATCGCGGCAACCTCATCCGGCGCAATGGTAAAGCTGACGTCGCGCAGAATCCACTCAATCGAACCGTCGTCTACAAAGTCGCCGCGCTGTATCTGCGCCAGCGTGTCCGCGTCCAGCCGTTGATAGGTGAACCAGACGTGGCGAAACTCGATGCTTCCGCTGTCATCGCCTTGCTGCGGCTGGTCCGGAGAGACGACCTCCGATTTTGTATCCAGCAGCTTGAAGATGCGTTCGCTGGCAGCCATGGCAGCCTGCAGAATGTTGTATTTGTCGCTCAGGTCCTGGATGGGCCGGAAGAATCGCTGCGCGTATTGGATAAAGGCGATCAGCACGCCCAGCGTAACAGTGGCATACGGCACCCCGTGTATGCCCGCACCGCGTATCACGCCCAGGCCACCAAACCAGATCACAAGAGCAATGGCAACAGAGCTGAGCAACTCAACCAGCGGGTAGTAGATGGCATAGGCCATGATGGCGTCTTTGAAGGCGACCATGTACTGGCGGTTCACCACTTCAAAATCGGTGTAGGCGCGTTTTTCCCGGTTAAACAGTTGCACCACGCTCATGCCGCTGACGTGCTCCTGCATAAAGGAGTTAATGCGCGCAACGGCCACGCGAATGCGTTGATAGCTCGCTCGCACGCTCCTGCGAAAGATATTCGTAATCAGCAGGATGAAGGGCAATACGGCAAAGGCAATCAGCGCCAGCCACCAGTTCATCCGCAGCATGACGATCACAATGCCGCCCAGCACCAGTACGTCCTCAAAAATGGAGACGACACCGGAGGTGAACAGCTCGTTCAGCGCGTCGACATCATTGGTAATGCGGGTCACCAGCCGCCCCGTCGGATTCCGGTCGAAGAATGCGATATGCATCCTCTGCAGATGACGGAAGATCTGGCTGCGCAGATCGTACATTACCTTTTGCCCGGTCCATTGCATCAGGTAGGTCTGAACGAACTCCAGCACATAGCTGAAGAGCAAAGAGCCGAGATAGATGGCGGCAATCTGCGTGACGCCGGTGATGGCGTTGACGCTCAGGTGGCGCGCCAGCCACGCGTGGGCTCCCTCGGAGGTGGGCGCCATGTAGCGGTCGACAGCAACCTTGGTCAGGTACGGACCCAGGACATCCGAGAAGGCCTTCAACGCGATGGCTATAAGGGATACAACAACCTGCAGGCGATACGGGCGCAGGTAGGTGAGCAGCCGACGCATCAGACGATGGTCGTATGCTTTCCCTACTACGTCTTCGTCCTGCTGTTGCGGCGTGCTTTTAGCGGCTTCTGCCATGCGACACTATCATTGTACCGGGGACGCTGCGGCAATTACGCCGCCTGTCCGGTCTATTCTGTTCTATGCAAAAACTTTGCCCAACCGCGCTCGGAGTCTATCTTTCGATTCCATTTTGCCGTGCCAAGTGCAGTTATTGTAACTTTGCGTCGGGCGTCTTTGGGGGCGACCGGTTGGTGCGTTATGTTGATCGCCTGGTGGCGGACATTCGTTCTGCTCGCCAGCAGGCTGCAGCCTGGCAAACGGTACTGCCCGATTGCATCGATACCCTTTATTTCGGTGGAGGTACGCCCAGCCTTTTGATTCCGGAACAATTGCAGAAGATTCTGAATGTTCTGCATGAGCAATTTGATTTCGCGGCAAAATCCGAGATCACGCTGGAATGCGCGCCGGGGCAGCTTTCGGATGCGCTGCTGGAAGCGTTGCCGGCATTGGGTGTCCATCGCATCAGCTTTGGCGTGCAATCGTTCGTCGATACCGAGGCGGCTGCGGTCGGGCGCTTGCACACCTGCGCGCAAACGCTGGCGGATATTGCCCGGCTGCGTCGCGTAGGCATCGAGAACATCAACGTCGACCTTCTCGCTGGCCTGCCGCACCAGACAGAGACAAGCTGGCAGGCTTCGCTGGACCAGGCCATCGCCACGCAAGTGCCCCACATCAGCGTCTACATGCTGGAAGTGGATGAGGATTCCCGTCTGGGGCGCGAGCTGCTGGCTGGCGGCCCTCGTTATCACGCCAGGGCCGTACCGGACGATGCCCAGATTGCCGCCATGTACCAGACCGCCTGCGAACGGCTGGCCGCTGCCGGAATTGCGCAGTATGAGATATCGAACTTCGCCTGCTCCGGATGGCAGTCGCGCCACAATGAAAAATACTGGCTGCGCCAACCCTATTTTGGCTTTGGCATGGACGCTCACTCCATGCTGCACGGCAACGATGGCCATCCGCGGCGCGTGGCTGCGACCGACGACCTGGCTACGTTTCTGGAGCAGGGCGCGCAATCGCAGATAACCATTGTCGATCCAAATGCCGTGCTGGAAGAGGCCTGGTTTCTTGGCTTGCGGCGCAATGCAGGGGTCTCGCTGCTCGCGATGGAAGCAGAATTTGGCGCGGAAGCTATCGCTGCCTATCGGCCTGTGCTGGCAAGCTGCGTGGACGATGGCCTGCTGCAGGTTCAGCATCAAAGCGCCTGTCTGACGGCGCATGGACGACTCTTTTCCAACGAAGTCTTCGAGCGATTCCTCGGTGTCACAGAAGTTGAGAAAGCGGGGTCCGCACAACCGACATCCGAACTTCAGGGAGCATTTGCGTGAGTACCGAAACTGCCGAAAAGCTCGTCGCACAAAAGGAAAAACATACCAGCGTGATCGACCTGCGCAGTGATACCGTCACCAAGCCCACGCCCGCAATGCGTGCTGCCATGGCCGCTGCGGAAGTCGGCGACGATGTGTATGGCGAAGATCCCACCGTAGCCCAGCTCGAAGCCCGCGCCGCCGCCATCTTTGAACGTGAAGCGGCAATTTTTGTCCCGACCGGAACGATGGGCAACCAGATCGCCATTCGCCTGCACACAGAGCATGGGCAGGAAGTCATCTGCGAGGCGCGCTCGCACATTCTGGATTGGGAGATGGCCACGCTTTCGGCCTTCTCCGGCTGTATGCCGCGCACCGTTGCCGGAGAGCGAGGCGTGCTGACCTGGCCGCAGATTCGCGCTGCCCTCTCGCCAAAGATTTACTATCGCGCGCAGACCGGGCTTATCTCGCTGGAAAACACGCATAACATGGCCGGGGGGACGGTGACGCCGCTTCCTGTTCTGGAAGAAATCTGGGCAGGAGCCAAGGACGCCGGCGTGCCGGTGCACCTCGATGGTGCACGGGTCTTTAACGCTGCTGTCAGTCTCGACATCGGTGTTGCGGAGCTGACGCGCGGCTTTGACACTGTCATGTTTTGCCTGTCGAAAGGTCTCTGCGCGCCGGTCGGCTCCATGCTCGTGGGTACGCGACAGCATATTGATCGTGCCCGCATCTTTCGCAAGGCGCTGGGTGGAGGCATGCGCCAGGTTGGCGTGCTGGCGGCTGCCGGACTGGTCGCGCTGGATACCATGACCGCCCGTCTGGCCGAGGATCACGCCAACGCGCGCCTGCTGGCAGAGTCGCTGGCCGATTTGCCCGGCATGGCCGTCGATCTGGCCAGCGTACAGACGAACATCATCATTTTTCAGCTACGGAATGGCAACGGCGCGCTTTCCCTGGTCGATGCCCTGAAGCAGCGCGGCGTGCTGGCGAGTGCCCTGGGGCCGGATTCGATCCGTTTGGTGACACATCATGATGTCGATCGGGCAGCGTGCCGGCAGGCTGCTGCCATCCTTGCCGAACTGTTGACGCCATGAGGCCCAACGCACGAACATGGCCATAATGTGCAGGATTCATCGTTTCGTCACAAAGGATTTATATCCTGTTATCAGTCCATTCTTTTCAGTGCTGTAGTCTAGCAGCGGCAGCGAACTATGCTGCCCCTAAGAATGCAGAAAGGGCCCTTGCTTGAAACAGACGATCTTTGTTCTGGAAGATGATAATGACATTTCGCGGCTGGTGCAGCACAACCTGGAGGCTGCTGGATTTTCCGTAAGAGTATTTGTTACAACCGCTGCCGTTTTAGCTGATTCCGAGCGCAAGGCTCCCGATCTTTTTCTTCTGGACATCATGGTTCCCGGTGGCGACGGATTGGATCTTTGCCGCCGCATCCGCCGTAATCCGGCGCTGGCCAGCACGCCCATCATCTTTCTTACGGCACGTGCCAGCGAAAGTGACCGCATTCTGGGCCTGGAGCTGGGCGCGGATGATTACATCACCAAGCCGTTTTCTCCACGGGAGCTGGTCGCGCGCGTTAAGGCCGTACTGCGTCGCTTTGAGCGCCCCACCGTGCCGACGCAGCTCCAGTTCGACGATGTGGAAATCGACGCCAGCGCCATGCAGTTGAAGGTAAAGGGCGAACTGACGGCCACCACCGCCACGGAGTTTCGCCTGCTCGACTATCTGGCGCGCCACCCCGGTCGCGTCTTCAGCCGCGACCATCTGCTGGATGCTGTCTGGGGTGATGCGCGCTTCGTTACTCCACGCTCTGTGGATGTCTATGTGCGCCGCATCCGCGAAAAGATTGAGGCCGATGCTGAGAATCCGCGGTATCTTGTAACCGTTCGTGGTGCGGGCTATCGCTTTGAGCTACCCAAACAGGATTAGGTCTTTGCGCGAGCAGAACCAACTCCGCCTGAAAGCCTTGGAGCGCCCAGCCCTCTACGAACCCACATCATGACGCGCAGAATTTTCTTCAAATTATTGTCGGTTCTGATCCTGATGCTGTTGTTTGAGGCCGTGCTGGTGGATGTCGTGCGGCCTCGTCTATGGCTGGCGGCGCTGCTCTCAGTCTTGCTGGCAGTGGTGGTAGCGGCACTGGCTGCACGTCTGGTTGCACAGCGGCTGAACAGGATCGTTGTCTTTGCAGGCCGCGTTGCCAACGGGGATTTCACTGCCCGGATTCATGAAACCTCCGGCGACGAAATTGCGGTTGTCGCCGAGGCCCTCGATGCAACGGCAGGCCGCCTGGAACAGAGCTTTCGCGCGCTCGAAGGCAGCCGCAAAGAGCTGGAAACCGTTCTCGACAGCATGGAAGAGGCCGTAATCGCTGTCGATGCGCAGAGCCGTATTCATTGGACAAATAAGGCAATGGAGCGTTTCGCCGGCGGCTCCATTCGTACCGGTCATGCTCTGGTGCAGACCGTGCGCGATCCCGACCTGTTGGCCTGCGTGGAACGGGCCCTGCAGGAACGGGTTGTAACCAAAGGTCACGCCCGCTCGGTGCTTCCCGGCAAGGTGTTTGAGATCAACGTGGCGCCGATGCCGGGTGGCAGTGCTGTCGTGGTGTTGCACGATGTCAGCGAAATTGAGCGCGTGGAAAAAACTCGTCGCGACTTCATCGCGAACGTTTCCCACGAACTGCGCACGCCCTTGACCTCTATCTCCGGCTATGCAGAAACATTGATGGAAGACAGCCAGCTATCCGCGCAAGTGCGGGATTTTCTCGCCATCATTGGCAAGAATGCCGCGCGGATGAACCGGCTGACGGAAGACCTGCTGGCGTTGGCACGCATCGAATCCGGCGAGTACAAACTGCGGCGTCAGCCAGTTCCGGCATCCACGCTGGTGGAAGACGCCGTCGATCTTTTTGCCGGTTCCTTGCGGGCTACGGATATCCGGCTGGAGGCCGGAGCGCGGGTGAGCGAACGGGTCTTTGCCGATACGGATGCTGTGCTGCAGGTGTTGTCGAACCTGCTGGAGAATGCGGCAAAATACGGCGGCGTCGGCAAGCCGATTGTGATCGGCGCTCATGTGGTTCCCGGCGCAGTGGAATTCTCTGTACAGGATTTTGGCGCAGGCATCCCGTCGGAACATCTGGGCCGCATCTTTGAACGCTTCTACAGAGTGGACAAAGGCCGCACCAAGGATGCTGGTGGAACCGGGCTGGGCCTTGCGATTGCCAAGCACATCATTCTGGCTCACGGCGGCAGCATCCGCGTGGAGAGCGAACTGAACCATGGCAGCACATTTTTCTTCACTCTGCCCTTAGCTGTAGAGGACGCGTCTTCTGAATTACCGGCAGCCCGCAGTCCGTCGGTCACCGGGACGGCATGAAATCATAGCGTCGCTGCGTCTTCCGGACGATCCACATCCCACTCTCCCAGAGCGAAGGGAACTTCGATCAGGTTTGTTTTGCCTGCGCGGAGAATGTCACGGGCTCCGTGGTCGCCGCTGAGCGCCAGCAACTCCGGAAACAGCGCGCGCGGAGCCAGAATTGGCACTCCGGGGCGACCCACATAACGCGATGCCACAATCTTCTCCGGCGCTTGGCGATGCGCTGCCAGCAGGGCTTGCAGATGTTCGCTGGTGAGTGCCGGTTGATCGCATACCAGCAGAACCACGCCAGAGACCCGCGGATTTATTTCTTGCGCCGCATGCACGCCGCAACGAATGGAGCTGGCCATGCCTTCCTGCCAATCGGAGTTCAGCAGAACCGTGCAGCCCTCCAGAGGAGTCGCGCGTTGGATTGCCGCTGCATGCGCGCCCAGCACCACGAACACCGGATCGAGACCCGCCGTGATGGCGATGCGCAAGGTGTGGTCAAGCAGGGATTCGTCTCGCCCTTCGATCTGCAACAGTTGCTTCGGCTGGCCCAGACGCCGGGATGCGCCGGCGGCCAGAAAGATCGCGGGCAAGGAGTCGCTTTTCATCCGTGGAGCCGCCTATTGGGTGCGCTCGGTTGCATTTTCTAAGGATTCCGAGAGATGCTCCACCGGGCAGACCGTGGGAACGTAGGGCTTTGCCGGCGGATCGAGCAGGGATTTCTTCGTCATACGACGATGTTGGATCTCACGTTGGTACAGTGCCGACTGAATCTCGGCAACAATGGCCAGCGCGACGGCCTCCGGCGCATCGCCGCCCAGGTCCAGACCAACCGGAGCATGCACACGCTCCAGGCACTCTTCCGGAGTCCAGCCAAGCTGCGCGGCAGACTCCGTTAGCAGCAAACGGCTGCGATGACGTGCGCCCAGCACACCCAGATAGCGCAGGCCAAGCGGCAACAGTTGCGGCATCAATGCGCGGTCCTGTTCGTAGCTGTGCGTTAACAACACGGCAGCATCGTCAGCGGTCAGATGTATCGAATCGACCGTTTTGCCCATCTGCGCCAGATGGTGTACCGACTCCGCCTCAGGAAAGCGCTCGGCGTGTGCCAGGCTGGAACGGCCATCGGCCACCACGACGCGCCATCCGATCAGATGGGCCAGCTTAGTCAAAGGACGGGCATCCTCACCGGCGCCAAAGATTACGAGGCGCTGCGGCGGATCAAGAGTCTCGATAAAAACACTTTTGCTTTCTTGCGATGCTTCCGTTTGGTCAACGCCGTTGCGTTCAAGCAACCTGCTCGAAATGGGCGCAGGCTTCGCAGTCAGAGATTGCCGGGCACAATCGGCCAGCCGATCTCTGCTTGCGTCCTCCAGAGAATCGCTGGCAAAGAGCAGGGTGCCGTCTCCGCGAAGGATAATGCGCTGCAAAGGCGCGCCAGGACTGTCGGCAGCGGGTAACAGCGTCGCAACGACCAATCGCTCGCCAGCAAAGGAACATTCCAGCGCGGCCAGCATGGCCTGCGTCTCCGGCAGATGCAACGGTTCAAAGAGCAGGTCGACTACGCCGCCACAACCCAGACCGTAGGGCATATCGCTGGTGTCATCAAACAGAGTGGAGTAGGTTTTGACGGCCGCGCCGGAACGCGTGATCCATGCAGCCTTATGCAGGATTTCTCCTTCCAGGCAGCCACCGCTGATGGAACCAGCATAGGTGTTTCCACATGCCAGCAACCGTGCGCCTGGCTTGCGGTAGGAGGAACCTTCCACGCGCACCAGCGTGACCAGAACGGATTTTGCATCCTGAGCAGGCAGCGTTTCCTGCCCGGTGCGTCCCTGGTTCTTCCAGAGTTCGAGAATATTACGTCGTTCGCTCATGCTGTTCCCCGGGGTGGAGCGCGAACCTGGAACCCTTGCTAATCCTCATAGTAACTGTTTTCTCGGCCAAATTGCAGGGGGGACGCGCTGCCCGGGGGAATGGACTGGCATGGAATGAAGTGCCAGTGCAGCCGGTGGAAAGAATCCGTACCTTGTCTGCAGGCAGGACTAGAATGAAGTGTTTCCAGGTATATAGCCGGGAACCTGTAATTTGGAGCGAGTCATGGGAAATGCTTTCAAAACAACATTTTTGCTGACGCTGCTGACATTGGTGCTGATTTTTATCGGTGGCCACTTCGCCGGGCGTGATGGATTGATCCTCGGCTTTGGTGTTGCGGTCGCGATGAATTTTTTCAGCTATTTTTATTCCGATAAGATCGCGCTGCGTATGTATCGCGCGCAGCCGGTGACACGGGAGCAGTTGCCGCGTGTGTATCAGGTCGTAGAGCAGATGACGCAGCGGCTGGGACTGCCCATGCCGAAGATTTATGTCATCCCAACGCCATCTCCCAATGCCTTTGCCACCGGGCGCAACCCGAAACATGCTTCTGTGGCCGTGACGGAAGGCATTCTGCAATTGCTGAATGACGAAGAGCTGGCTGGCGTGCTGGCGCATGAATTGGGCCATGTGCAGAATCGCGACATCCTCACCAGTTCGATTGCTGCAACGCTCGCTGGCGCCATTACGATCATTGCGCGTCTGGGTTATTGGGCATCCTTGTTTGGTGGCATGGGCGGAGGCAGAGGCAGCGACCGCGAAGGCGGAGGCATTGGCGGACTCTTCATGCTGATTCTGGCGCCCATCGCTGCAACGTTGATTCAGCTTGCCGTCTCCCGTTCGCGTGAGTATGAAGCCGATGCCACCGGCGCCAAGACCACAGGCAATCCTTATGCGTTGGCCAGCGCCCTCGAAAAGCTCGAGGCCTATTCCAAGCGCCTTCCCATGACGGCCTCACCCACCAACGCGCACTTGTTCATCATCGCGCCGTTTCTGGGTCGTGGCAGCTTTGGCAATCTTTTCTCCACACACCCGCCGACCGCCAAGCGCGTGGAGCGTCTGATAGGGCGCAGCTCCGTCACCGGAGTAGAGAAGTAATGGCAGCTGCTGTAAAGAGTGCTCTCATCCTGCGCACCGCAGTGCGGGCGCTCCTGCTGTTTTGCCTGGTTGTCTGGCTGGGTGGATTGCTGTTCTTCGGTGCGGTCGTTGCTCCGGTGGCCTTCGGCATCCTGATGCCGATGATTCCGGACCCGGCCTTCGGCCTCCATGTTGCGGGCACGATGGTGCGGAACTCCTTGTTGCAATTGCATTGGATGGGCTTGATCGCTGGCGCGGCAATGATTTTTCTGTGTGCCGTAGAGCGTGGCATGCAGTGGACGCGCCGCTCTGTCGTTCCATATTTCGTAGTGCTGGGGGTCATGCTGGCCCTGACGGCCTTCTCTCAATTCTCGATTATCCCGCGCATGGAAACGCTGCGTCTTCAGGCAGGCAGCGCGATTGATAATCCGACCTCGGACAATCCGGCCCGTGTGGAATTCAATCGGCTGCACAACATCTCAACACAACTGGAAGGTGGCGTGTTGGTTGGCGGCCTGGTGCTGGTGGTTTTGCTGGCGCGCCCGGAACCGCAGCCATAAAGCCCTCCTCCCTGTATGATCAAGGATTGGAATTTTCCCGATCATTGATTCTCCTATAGGACACGCATGAAGACTGGCATCATCGGCTTGCCGCAAGTCGGCAAGACTTCGTTGTTTAAGATTCTGACCAAGGCGCGGTTGGATGACCGCGGTTACTCCAATCCAAAAGAAGTGCATGTTGGTGTGGCCCGCGTGCCGGATGACCGGCTGGATCAACTGGCCGCACTCTACAAGCCGAAGAAGACCATCTACGCGACTGTCGAGTACGCCGACGTGGCTGCGATTGGACAGGAGTCGCTCAAGGAAGCCAGCCTCCTGACCAGTCTGCGCAACGTCGAGGCGCTGATTCACGTACTGCGCGCATTCGACGACCCCTCCATTCCTCTGAATGGACCGATCGATCCGCTGCGCGAAATCCAGAACGTGGAATTCGACCTGATGGTCAACGATCTGACGCAGATTGAAAAGCGTCTGGAGCGCCTGGAAAAGGATTTGAAGAAGGGGCGCACGACCGATCTGGAAAAAGAACAGGCGCTGCTGCTGCGCGCCAAAGAGTCACTGGAAAAAGAACAGCCATTACGCTCGTTGGAGATGACGGCGGAAGAGAAGAAACTGATTCGCGGCTACATGTTCCTCAGCCAGAAGCCTGTGCTCTACGTGCTGAATATCTCCGAGAGCACGACGCTTGGCGTGGATCTGGAAGCGGCTGCGGAAAAATATAAATTGAGCGATGCCGCGCTGCGTCCGGGTACGGGCGTCACCGCCATCTGCGGCAAGGTGGAAGCAGAACTGGCGGAGATGTCCGACGAAGATGCCGTGGAATTTCTTGGCAGCTATGGCCTGACGGAAAGCGGTCTGCGCCGTCTGGTTCGTAAGAGCTTTGAATTATTGGGCCTGATGACCTTCTTTACCGTGGGAGAAGACGAATGTCGCGCCTGGACGATTCCAGTCAACACGCGGGCGCAGCAGGCCGCCGGTGCCATCCATACCGACATTGAAAAACATTTCATCCGCGCGGAAACCATCCATTGGGACACGCTGCTGGCTGCCGGGTCGGAGGCTGCCGCGCGTGCGCAGGGCACCCTGCGGCTGGAAGGCAAAGACTACATTGTGCAGGATGGCGACGTGATGCACATTCGGCATAGCGGATAGCACGCATGGCTCCTCTCGGTTTGGTCCTGATCCTCGGTCTGATTGCTGCGCTGGCCAATCTTGCTGGTGGGCTTTTGTTGCTGAAAAAAGGTGTCCAGCGCTATCTGCATGGATTTGTTGCTTTCGGCTCTGGATTTCTAATTGCCGTGGCGATTGTGGAGATGTTGCCGGAAAGTTTCCATCTTGCTCCGTTTGCAGCACCTTTCCTGATTCTCGCCGGTTTCTGCAGCGTGCATATTCTGGAACACACACTCGTGTCGCACTTCCATGTTGGCGAAGAGACGCACACACACGAATTTGTGCACGCAGGAAAGGCCTACTCGCTGACGTTTGGGTTGACCGCGCACACCTTCTTCGACGGGATTGCCATCGCCAGTGGATTCGCATTTTCCGGCAAGCTGGGCTGGTTGATCTTTGCCGGCGTTTTGCTGCACAAATTGCCGGTGGGGTTTACCGTGGCCAGTGTCATGCTGGCGAGTGGGCAAGGCAAGCGTGTTGCCGTCTTTTCCGCAGCGCTATTGGGCGTCTCGACTCTGGCTGGTGTCGTTGCCATTCGCATCTTCCCCACGCTGGCACACTATGGTCTGCCTGTGTCCGCCGGTGTGGCCCTCTATGTGGCGGCGACGGATTTATTGCCGGAGGTGAACCGGGAACGCGGCCTCCACTATCGCCTGTTGTTTCTCTTCGGCGTTGCCGTAATGATCGTGCTGGGCCAATTGCAGTAAGCCTGCTGGCATTCGCCACGGGTGATCTGTTATAAGCGCGACATGCACACGGGATGCGCTTTGGTGACCGGAGCCAGCTATGGCCTGGGAGAAGAGTATGCGCGGCAATTGGCGGCTCGCGGCTACGATCTTCTATTGACTGCGCGATCGGCGGACTTGCTGGAATCTGTGAGTGCCAGCATTCAGGCCAGTCATCCCGGCTGCGATGTGCGCGTGTTGCCGCTCGATCTCAGCGAGCGCGGCGCCCCGCAAACATTATTCGACTGGGCGCAGCAGCAGGGCCAGCCCGTTTCACTCCTCATCAACAATGCAGGCTTCGGTGCCATTGGAGAGTTCGACCGGCTCTCGCTGGATCGCCAGCGTCAGATGATCGATCTGAACGTCTCCTCATTGGTGGAATTGACACACTTGTTTCTTGTGCCGATGAAAGCCCGGCGGCATGGCGCCATTCTGAATATTGCCTCCACGGCAGCCTTTGTTCCTATCGCATATTTCGCCGTCTATGGAGCAACCAAGGCCTTTGTATTGAGCTTTTCCAATGCCGTCTATGAAGAAGCTCGCGCCTACGGTGTCCATGTAATGGCCGTATGCCCGGGGCCCACGGCAACACGTTTCTTTGAGAACGCGCAGTCGACGACCGCGTTCAGTTCCGTACGCATGCAAAGCTCACAGGCAGTCGTCGCAGAATCGTTGCGGGCTATGGACCACAGCCGGCCGTGGATGATTGCCGGATGGATCAACCGGCTCTCTATTTTGGTGTCCGGGTTCCTGCCGCGCCGCCTGCTGATGCGCGTAATAGCAATCGCATACCGCCGCATGGGGAATCAAAAAAGTACCTAATCCACGCTGGACAGACAACGTTTCTTCCGGAGTTCTCATCAGCATTAGAGGGACAGCAGGAACCAGACATACGATGCAGCCACAAATTCTTCTTGTAGATGACAATCCCATCCAGGCGGTTACGCGCAAAGCAATTCTGGAGCGCACCGGGTTTTCCGTTAAAGCTTTCAATTCTGCTCGGGAAGCTCTTCGTTTTCTGAAAGAGGAAGAGGGAAAATCGATTGAACTGGTCATTACCGACCACATCATGCCGGAACTCGCGGGGCCCGCGTTTGTTCGCCTGTTGCGGGATATAAATCCCCAAATTCCCGTGGTGGTTGTCAGCGGTCTGGCTGACGCGGAAAACGAGTATCAGGGCTACAACGTTGTTTTTCGCACCAAGCCGGTTGCGCCCGATGAATTGCAGGCCCTGGCGATCAGCCTGCTCGATTCTCCGATCAACGAAATTGTGTCAAAGGATTTCTTCCCGCGTCAGTAATCTGCAAACCGGACAGCCGTCCGCCAGGTTCCGTACCGTAGCCTCGATGCCCGATAGTATCGTGCCGGGCGTGGTGGTACGCTCGGCGTATGTTGAAGAATCGCTCCGTGCCGACCAATACTGTGCTGCCACACATCACGTATCTGAACCTTTCCGATGCGATTGCGTGGCTGACCGAGGCCTTCGGATTCTCTGAGCACTTTCGTTATGGCGATCCTATCTCGGGTGCGCAGATGCATCTCGGCGAAGCCTGGATCATGCTGAATAGTGCGCGTGTCGACCGTTCGAGTCCGACGCAACTCGGTTGCGGTACACAAAGCCTGACCGTGTTCGTCGAGAATGTGGATGCGCATTACGCCAGAACAAAATCGACAGGCGCAAAAATTGTTGAAGAACTCAACGAGACAATTTATGGCGAACGGCAGTACGGTGTTGCAGACCTTGAGGGTCACCTCTGGCTCTTCTCGCAGCATGCCCGGGACGTAAGCCCTGACGAATGGGGAGCGACCATCGCCCCCGTCCAATAGCTTTGCCTCTGGCCTGCCGCAGGTTCCCAACTATCGGCAATCCAGGCCATGGATAATCTGGGGATTGTTTCGTTGTCGGCGACCGTATTTTATGGTGCCGCATTGCAGTGCCGGGTTTGCTCTGCGACAATGAAAAGTTATCTCCTATGCCTACCTTTGGCAGCTTCGCCCTTCTCATCGCCCTGGTACTCTGCGCGTACAACCTGGTTGCGGGCGCAATTGCGTTGCGTCAAATGGCAACCGGCCATGGCGCGCGCTTTGCTCCGGAGCGACTGGCGGAAACCGCACGGCGGGCTGGCATCGCCAGCTTTATTGCGCTCAGCGCAGCCGCTTTTGCGCTGGTCTGGTGTTCGTTCACCAACAATTTTTCCGTTGCCTACATCCTGCACCACTCCAACCGCGCACTGCCCGGGGCATATAAATTTTCTGCCCTCTGGTCCGGACAGGAAGGTTCGCTGCTGCTGTGGGCGTGGCTGTTGGCTGCGTATGGATTCGTTTTACGCGTGCGGCATAAAGTTGACGTCAAGCTGACGGCCTACGCGTCCACCATTCTTGCTGGCATCCAGGTTTTCTTCGTTGTCCTGCTGAACTTTGCCGCGCCGCCCTTTGCGCTGGTACAGGGCGCGGTGCCGGCCGACGGTTTCGGTCTCAATCCGCTGCTGCAGTATCCGGAGATGGTTATCCATCCGCCCATGCTGTATCTGGGCTATGTCGGCTTCAGCGTGCCGTTTGCCTTCGCACTGGGCGCGCTGATGATGCGCTATCCCGGCGAAAAATGGATTCATATCACCCGCCGCTGGACCATGGTGACGTGGCTCTTTCTCACCTGCGGCATCTTTTTAGGGGCGCACTGGGCCTATGCCGTGCTCGGCTGGGGTGGTTACTGGGGCTGGGACCCGGTTGAAAATGCTTCGTTGATGCCATGGTTGACGGGCACAGCGTTCCTGCACTCCGTCATGATGCAGGAAAAGCGCGGCATGATGAAGACCTGGAATGTCTGGCTGATCTTCACGACATTTTTGCTTACCATGCTTGGGACCGATCTCACGCGCTCCGGCCTGGTCAGCTCTGTGCATGCTTTCGCGCAGTCTTCCATTGGCGACTGGTTCCACGGCTTCATGTTCATTGTTTTCGCCGTGTGCCTGTTTACCTACTTCCGCCAGCGCGATCATCTGCAGTCGGAGCATCACCTGGAGTCGCTGGTCTCGCGCGAATCCAGCTTCCTGTTCAACAATCTGGTTCTGCTGGCGCTTTGCTTCACCATTCTTTGGGGCACGCTCTTTCCCATCATCTCCGAGTATGTGCAGGGAACCAAAGTCACCGTCAGTGGTCCGTACTATGATCGCGTTGCCGTGCCCATCGGCCTGTTTCTTCTGTTCCTGACCGGCATTGGCCCGATTCTGGCGTGGCGTAGCACCTCGCTTAAGAGCATTCGCCGCAACTTCATCCTGCCAACCATCGTCGGTGCGGCGACTGCAGCGCTGCTGGTCCTGCTCGGTATGCATCCGTGGCATGCTCAAGGCACGTTCTACGCATGGATGTCTTTTTCTCTGGCCGCGATGGTGACGACCGCCATCCTGTCGGAATTTCTTCGCGGCGCGCGTGTCATCCAGCGTCATAGCGGGAAAAATATTTTAGCGTCCATCATCCAGCTCACGCGGCGCAACACCCGTCGCTACGGCGGATATATTGTGCACATTGGCGTTGTCATCATCTTCATTGGCCTTTCCGGCCAGGCCTTCAATCAATCGAAAGAGCAGGAGATGGGCTTTCACGACACCATGACCATCGGCCCGTACCGTCTGGTTTGCCAGAGCTACACACAGGACTCCAACGCAAACTATGACAGTGAGTATGAGCTGCTCGATGTCTACAACGGCAATCACTACATTGGCCGCATGGCGCCGGAGCGCCGTTTCTATCATGCCAGTCAGCAGACCTCGACGATGGTTGCCAACCACTCCACGTTGCAGCGCGACCTCTATGTTGTCTATGAAGGACGCAGCCAGGAAACGGACAAGCCCATCATCAAGGTCTTCATCAACCCGCTGGTCGCGTGGATATGGATTGGCGTTGCCGTCATCGTCTTTGGCACGCTTGTCGCGCTGACGCCGAACCTGGAAGCTGCCGCCAGCCGTAAGCGTTCCCAGCTCACAGACGCGGAAAAAGAATCCGCCGCTGTGGTCACAGGAGCCTGATTCGATGCGCCGTTTTTTTAGTCGGGAACTCGTACGCATCTGGATGCAGCTCACTCTGGCCTGCATGCTGTTGATCGTTACCGTGGGCGCGGGCAACACTGCGGCGCGCTACAACGATCTGGGCCATAAGCTGATGTGCACCTGTGGCTGCAATCAAATTCTGCTGGAGTGCAATCACGTCGGCTGCACCGTTTCTACGCAGGAGGAAGGCGAGTTACGGGCAAGCCTCGATCGCGGCGACAGCGACAGTCTGATCCTGCAGAATTTTGTCCAGAAATATGGACTACCCGTGCTGCCTGCACCGCCAGAGACAGGCTTCAATTTGATCGCGTGGCTCGCTCCGGGAATCTTCTTCGTGCTGTCTACGTTGCTGGCAGCCTTTCTAGTGCTCCGCTGGAAAAAGCGCGCCGTCGTTCCCGCGCCAATCATGGACGGCCCCCACATGGACACCATGCGCCAGCGCATTCGCAAGGAGACAGAGATATGACGATTGCCGCCTGTGCAGCGCTGTTGCTTGGGATTTTCATCTATGTCTTTTATGCTCCGCGCACCGCGGAAGAACAGCACCAGAAAACTCGGCTGGAATTCCTGCGTGAACGCAAAGATGTCGTCTATGAGAACCTGCGCGATCTGAATTTCGAGCACAGCGCCGGAAAATATCCGGAAGAAGATTATCTGTCCCAGCGCGCCAGTCTTGAAAATGAAGCAGCGGAAATTATGGCCGAGATGGAAACACTCGAGGTCATGAATGAAGCTGGCCACACTGTTGCCTGAAAAGTCCTCTCCAAAGAAAGTTCAAAGCGGTTCAGAGACCCGATGGATCGAAAGAAAATGCACATTACATCTTTAAGCAGGACACGGCTGCTGCGCACCATTGCCATACCGCTGTGCTTGCTGTTCGTAACGGCGACTGCGCTGGCCGCTGCCATCACTGGAACCGTCACCAATCGCACCACCAACAAGCCCTCCGCTGGCGACACCGTGGTGCTGATCCGCCTGTCGCAGGGCATGATGGAATCCACGCGCACCACGACGGATCGCAGCGGCCACTACACGCTCGATGTTCCGGATACCGACGGTGTGCATCTGGTTCGCGTGACGCATCAGGGGGCCAATTATTTTCAGCCCGCGCCTCCCGGCACGCAGACAGTGAACGTCGAGGTCTACGACGTTGCTCCAAAGCTGGAGGGCGTCCATCTGGAAGCCGACGTGCTGCGCATGGACACAGATGGAGACGGGTTGCGTGTGATCGAGAGTTTTTTCATCAAGAATGTTTCCTCTCCGCCACGCACGCAGTTGAGTGCTCACCCATTTGAGTTCTATCTGCCTGCCGGTGCGCAGATCAGCGGCTCCGCAGCATTGGGTCCCGGTAGCATGCCGGTGCAATCGGCGCCGGTGCCCATGGGCGATCCGGGTCACTACACGTTCATCTTTCCTCTGCGCCCCGGTGAAACGCGTTTCCAGGTGAGTTACCATCTGCCCTACTCCGGCTCGCAGGCGTTCACGCCCAAGCTCACCATGGCAACGGACAACTTCGTCGTCATTCTTCCCAAAACCATGCAGTTTGTGCCATCTTCCACGGCAGGTTTCCAGCCCGTGAATGAAGATGTAAACGATCTGACATTCCTGGCCAAGAATCTAAAGCCGGCATCGAAGTTAGATTTTAAAATCTCCGGGTCCGGACAACTGCAAGACACGCAAAATAGCGGACAGCAGCAGGCGCAGGCAGGCGCACAGCAGGGTGGTCCGGAAGCCGCTTCTGCATCGACCGATACTCGCCCTGGCGGCGGCCTGGGAACCCCCATTGATACGCCCGATCCGCTCACCAAATACCGCTGGTGGATTCTCGGCCTTGTCGGAGCGCTGTTGGCCGCCGGTGCTGGCATCATGTTGCGCCAACCGGCACCGCTCGCCGCAGGTACGACAGCTGCCGGCGTGCCTGTTAGTGTTGCCCGAGGCAATGTTGCTCTATCGTCTGCAGGCGTGGCCGGCGCCGATTCTGCAAAAGCCTCCGTTCTGCTGCTGGCATTGAAAGAGGAGCTGTTTGCTCTGGAGACCGAGCGTCTGGACGGGCGTTTGCCGCAGGAGGAATACGACCGGCAGAAGGCAGCGTTGGAGATTGTGCTGAAGCGTGCTCTCGATCGTAATAAGCAGAATGCAGCGCCGAAGGTAGGCTAGCTCGGAAACCGAATGCAGCCGCAGCGGCATCATAACTACGCAGGTCACTGCGAAACAGATTTCACGCGAAAGGTAGCATCCATGGAACAACGTAAACTTGGCAAACTTGGTCCGGAGATTTCCGCCCTCGGTCTCGGCTGCATGGGTATGTCGGAATTTTACGGGGCGACAGACGAAGTCGAGTCCATTGCGACCATCCATCGCGCGCTCGACCTGGGAATCAATTTTCTGGATACGGCGGACGCCTACGGTATAGGAAAAAATGAAACGCTGGTGGGGAAGGCGATTCGCGGCAAGCGCGATCAGTTTTTTATTGCCACCAAGTTCGGCATCGTCCGCAGCGAAGATACGCCAAAACGCGGCGTCAGCGGCCGTCCGGAGTATGTCCATAGCGCCTGCGATGCATCGCTCAAACGGCTGAACGTGGAGACCATCGACCTCTATTATCAGCATCGCATGGACCCTACCGTGCCCATTGAAGAGACCGTCGGAGCGATGGCGCAGCTTGTCCAGGCCGGCAAGGTACGTTTTATTGGACTTTCCGAGGCCGCCCCTGCCACCATTCGCCGCGCTCATAAGGTGCATCCCATCGCCGCGCTGCAAACCGAATACTCTCTGTGGAGTCGCGAGCCCGAAGGGGAGATTTTTTCCACTGTGCGCGAGCTCGGCATTGCCTTTGTCGCTTACAGCCCCCTGGGTCGCGGCTTGCTAGGCGGAAAAATGCCGAAGCCGGAAGATCTTGCGGACGACGATTATCGCAAGAACCATCCGCGGTATCAGGCTGAGGCCTTTGCGAAAAATCAGAAGCTGGTGGAGCGCATGAAAGAACTTGCCAAACAGAAGGGCTGCACAGCTCCACAATTGGCACTGGCCTGGGTGTTGGCGCAGGGCAAAGACATTCTGCCCATCCCCGGTACCAAGCGGCGGAAATATCTGGAAGAGAACGCGGCTGCTGTCGGCATTGTGCTGACGGCAAAGGAAGCTGCCGACATTGCGGCTGCCGTCCCGGAAGATGAAGTCGCCGGAGACCGGTACTCTCCCGCAGCAATGAAGATGGTGAATCTGTAATCGTCACGCAGCGAAAAGTGGGCGCGACTCTCGGATGGGTCAGCGGGAAGCGCCCGCGGCAACCTCTGCAAACGTCATATTTTCCGCAACACTTCCCATTGCTTTTTTCCATTCCAGAAACAGCCGCGCATAATTTGCCGTGATGTATTCCTGAGCCGCGACTCCCAGCCGCGCCGCTGTTGCATCAATCCAGCCTGAAGGGCCCTCCAGTTCTGCGAAGGTCCCGATGGGAGTTTCATCCAGCACCAGATGGCCTTTGCCGTCGCTGTATTCCGTGCGCCACTTTTCGTAAACAAAAGCAACCGAGTAGCCAAGATTGGAAAAAATCTGGGCCAGCACCGCGCCATCGGCAACAGTCGTCTCCGTTTCCACACGGTGCTTGTGGGGCGCATTCGCGGCGCTTGCCGGTGTTGCCTTATGGGTCAAAATCCATCGGCTGCCATACTGGCGAATGCGCAGTGTCTGGCCGCTGGTGCGCAGCGTGCGCTCCGGAGTATCGAAGAGCATGTTGTGTTCAAAGGTGCGCTGCGTTTCCAGGCGAAATTCCAGCGCAGGCAGGCTCGCACACAACGCGCTTGCATCCACGACGCGAAATTTGATCTCAACTTCAAGGTTTGCCGTCGAAGGATCTACAGTCATGATTTCAGTGTCGCACGCAAACGGTGCTGTCGATGCCGCAGGATAGGATGAAGAGAGAACTCGCGCAGCCATGCAAGACAAGCCAACCATCCTACGGGCCGTTACCGCAGAGCAACTGAGCACAGCGGCGGGCACGGAAGCCATCGCGCAAGCGGCAGATATCCTGCGCGCCGGTGGAACCGTCGCATTTCCAACGGAAACAGTGTATGGACTCGGCGCAAATGCACTCGATGCCGCCAGCGTGGCGAAGATATTTGCTGCGAAGCAGCGGCCGTTCTGGGACCCGTTGATTGTCCACGTCACCGATGCAGCGATGCTGGCGCGCGTGGTCGCGGAAATTCCCGCTGCGGCACAGCGAATGATCGATGCCTTCTGGCCCGGTCCGCTGACATTATTGCTGCCAAGAAATGCTGTTGTGCCGGCAGCCGTAACCGCAGGCAGAGAATTGGTCGGGGTACGCATGCCCGCGCATCCCGTGGCGCAGGCGCTCATCGCCGCGTGCAATCTACCGATCGCTGCGCCCAGCGCCAATCGCTTCGGCCACATCAGTCCCACAACCGCAGCCCATGTTCTCGATGATCTTGGCGGCCGCATCGACATGGTGTTGGACGGTGGGCCGACAACGCATGGAGTGGAATCGACCGTGCTGGAGGTGCGCGAAACCGACGCCGTGGTCTATCGGCCCGGAGCAATTTCCATCGAGGCACTGCAGGCAGTCGCTGGCAATGTTTTTTTGTATAAGGAACAGTCGCACTATCAGGTTCCGTCGTTTCCTTCATCGCAAGGTATGTCTGCACCGGAATCGCTGCCTTCGCCGGGCGTTGGCATGCGCCACTATGCTCCGCGTGCGCGCCTGGTGCTGGTGGATGCTGCAGCGTTGCAGGATGCAGAGATCGAAAGTGCCTGGGTACGCACAGTGCAGCACGCACAAAATCAGATGCCGAAGAAAGAGGATCTATGTGGTGTGCTGTTGCCGCATCACTGGCCTCTGCCGGAAGAATTTCGCGGGCTGCGTTTTGATTGGGGAAGCTGGTCCAACCCTGCAGAGCTTGCGCAACGACTCTATGCCGGCTTGCGCGCGCTGGATTCGATGGGCGCAGCCGTCATTGTGTGCCCGGTGCCTGGCGGCGTCGGTATTGGCGCAGCCATTCGCGATCGCATCCTGAAAGCTGCAAGAGAAGATTAGGATTCGCAGTTACTGCATGATGGAATGCGGCGGCGTACTCTCTGTCGCTTTGTAAAGATATTTAATGCTGGACTTGTAGATCATGGTGCGCTGCCGGGGACCGCTGCGCAGCTTGATCGCATCCCGGTCATGCCATTCCAGTGTGCCTTCAATGTGCTCCCCGTTTTCCAGCACCACCACCATCCGGGTCTGCATCTGCATCTGTTTCTGGAAGTAGAACGCTTCCGCATGAGAGTCCTGCGGATGCGCTGGAGTATGGTTTGCACGGGTCGTCAACACGGCATTCCCGTTATGCGCAAAGTTGCCGTGGTGTTCTGCCAGAGCTGCCGCAGACAGACTGGGTCGAATCAGCTTGCGTTGTCCATGCAAGCGAGTGTCAGCATCCCGTGTAGTTGCCAGGGGGGAGGTCGGTGCCGTCGACAAGGGTCGTTTGGGTTCAGGCATATGCGCTCGAGTGGCTGCTTTTGCTGTTTACAAGGCGCATATGCCCGGATGAAAGAACCCTGGCAAACGGTCACAAGTGTTACAGCGAAAAGCGCAGCCATACATTGAGATGCTGCAGGTCCTCAAAAGGCTTCTCCGGATTGAATCGGCGAAAGTCAGAATTTTTCTAGGTACGCTGGCTTAACTGTGATGTCAGTGCATCCAGGGACAGCGAACGCAGTAGATTGCGACGCATGCCAGACTCCACCTGCCCGATCGCACGCGTAGCCTGCTCGATCCATTCAAAACGAACTTCAGCAGCAAGCTGACGAAGCTCTGTTTCAATATCGATATTTCGTACACGCCCGTGCGCCCCAGCCTGCAACAGCAGCATATCTTCCAGAAGACTATAAAGAGCTCGCAACAATTCCTGCGTTTTGTGCTGTCCCTCGCTGCCTGCGCGATAGCTTTCCGTCGTGCGGAAGAGCGCGGAATGGTCGGGTTCTGCAAGTGCAGTGCGCAGCAACAGCAGCGCGTCTTTCCGCGTTGCAGCATAGGCTTCTACATTAAAAGAGAGTGCGCGACCTACAGTACCTTCTGCCAGCCGAGCCACCAATGCACGCTGCTTCGGTTTCCATTCAGCGTGCTGCGCAGCAAGAATCTCTTCCAGTTGCGGCAATGGCATCGGATGCAGGCGCAGCACACTCGCTCGAGAACGCATGGTGGGCAGCAGGTCGTTTGGATTTTCCGACAGAAGCAGAATGTGCGCATAGGGAGGCGGCTCTTCCAGCACCTTCAGCAGGGAGTTGGCTGCCTCATTCATGAACGCCGCTTTGGAAAAGATATAAAGCTTGCGGCGTCCTTCCGCGGGCAACCGCTGGATGTTATGGATGAGCGAGCGCACCTGGCCGACTTTAACCAGCAACTGCGGTGGGTCCGGCGGAAGAATCAACACGTCCGGGTGCGGCTGAATCAAAATGCGCGTGTCCTTGCGGTCGGCATCGCGCAATTGCTCGCGTGCTTCGACGGCCTCGGCAACGCGTGTTTCCAGATCGCTGGCTGCTGCGATACAGACGCAGTTGGTGCAGACGTCGCAGGCATCCGGTAGCCCATGGAACTGTTGCGGCTGCAGACAATGAATAGTCTGCGTCAACGCCAGCGCCAACGAATATTTGCCCGCGCCGCGCCCTCCGGCCAGGATGAGAGCATGCGGCAACCGGTCCGATGCCAGCATCTCCTGCAGTTGTCGAACGGCTTCGGGGTTGCCAAGAAAACTACGGAAGTTCACAGAATGAGCGTAGCAGAATCTGCCGCTCTGCTGGCATTGGTTGGGCGCTGGTCATGGCTGCGCAACTCCGCAGTCGCCAGCAGGGGGTACCTGGAACGCAGTGTAGCCCGGCACAGAAACCTATAAATTTGATTGCAGTAAACCGCGTTGCTGCAGCCGCTGTTGCACAGATTCTAAAATGCGCTGCTGCGACGTTTCGATCGGCAGATCGCCTTCGATTGCGATGACACGCACAGAGTCGCGCGCGGCAATGGCGACATATTTCGCACGTACGCGTTCATAAAAAGCACGATTCTCCTGCTCAAAACGATTTTCATCGCTGCCGGATTTCTGTTGTCGTGTATTTCTGCGCCGCGCCCGCGCCAGGCTGGCATCCAGGTCCGGTAACAGCAAGATCGTCAAATCCGGTTGCATATCGCCGCATAGCACGCGATGGAGCTCCAATACGACATCGCTGCCCAGCTCGCGTCCCCCACCCTGGTATGCCTCGGTGGAATCCGTAAAGCGATCGCAGAGGACGATCTTTCCTGCCTCCAGCGCCGGAGCGATAATCTCGCGAATCGACTGTGCGCGGTCGGCAAACATCAACGCCATCTCAGCCAGGGGAGCGATGCCGCCCGTGTTTGCTTCCAGCTTGGAATCCAGCAGCATACTTCGTATGCGCTCGCCAATCGCCGTGTCTCCGGGCTGGCGCGTCGTCAGAACAGACAATCCCTGCCGCTCCAGCGACTCCGCAAGCCGCCGCAACTGCGTCGTTTTACCGGAGCCGTCCAGCCCCTCAAACGTGAGAAAAAAGCCCCGCGACATGGCGTGAGTCTACCACTTGGATGGGGGCGGTATCGAAGCCTCTACAATGAGAGCATGCATGCGATGTCGCAAACATGGTCCGCATTAGGCTATGCGGAGAATGGCCGCTTTGTGGCCGATCTGGGTGCCCCGTTGCTCGATCTGCTGGCGCCGCAACCGGGCGAACGCATTCTTGACCTCGGCTGCGGCGATGGCGCGCTCACGGAGAAAATCGCCGCCAGCGGGGCACGTGTGATTGGCGTGGATGCCTCGGAGGATTTGCTGCAGGCAGCGCGCACGCGCGGCCTGGATGTTCGTTTCATGGATGGCCAGCAGCTCTCGTTCCATGCGGAATTCGATGCTGTCTTTTCTAACGCCGCCTTGCATTGGATGAAGCGCTCAACCGACGTTGTGCAGGGTGTGCGCCGCGCACTCAAGCCGGGAGGACGCTTCGTTGCGGAATTTGGCGGCCACGGCAATGTCGCAGCCGTGTACACGGCGCTGCTTGCCGTCTTTGACCGGCACAATGTCGATCTCCGTCCACATTTGCTGTTTTTTCCCACTGCTGCGGAATATCAGCAATGTCTTGAAGATCATGGCTTCCGGATCGAGTCCATCGTCATCATTCCACGTCCCACGCCGCTGCCAACGGGCATGGCCGCATGGTTCGACACCTTCGCAAGCGGCATGTTCGTCTTGCTGCCGGAAGCCGACCGCGTGCCTGCGCGCGAGCAAGCCGTGCATCTGCTGCAGCCCATCCTCTGCGACACGCAGGGCCACTGGACCGCCGATTATGTTCGCCTCCGCTTTGCGGCACGGATCGGCTGATATTGTTCGCAAAGCTGTTGTGTGGGATTTCCCACCATTCTGTACACTACTGTGTCCGCACATTGCCAGCCTGCCGGACGGCCAAATCTTTGGAGGAATATGCGACCGAAAGCTTCTCTTCTCGCCTGCCTTGTCTTCGTACTGACTGCCATCCCCATTCTTGCGCAATCCAGCAAACCTATCACCGTGAGCGTGGATGCCACCGACGCATACCGGAAAATGTTGCACGCCAACCTCACCATTCCTGTCCAGCCTGGCGACCTCACCTTGCTCTACGCCAAGTGGATTCCCGGTGAGCACGGCCCCACCGGCCCGATTGTCAACCTCGCGGGACTGGTCATCAAAGCCAATGGACAGACGTTGCCGTGGGTACGCGACAGCGTGAACATGTATGCCTTCCACATCCATGTGCCCGCAGGTGTCACTACGCTCGACGTGCATGACGATTTTCTCGCCACGGCCAGCACTGCGGGATTTTCCTCCGGTGCCTCGACCAGCGACAATCTGGCGATGGTCAGCTGGAATGAGGTGATGCTCTATCCGCAGGGAAAACCTGCCGCCGACATTCCTGTTACGCCGTCCGTCACGCTGCCGGAAGGCTGGCACTACGGCACCGCGCTCACGCCCACCAGCACGGATGGCACAACAACGCACTTCGGCACCGTATCGCTGGAGCAGCTGATTGACTCACCCCTGCTCAGCGGACGGTACTTCAGGGAAATTCCCCTCGCGCCGGAGATCACGCCGAAACATTATCTCGACATGGCTGCCGATGGCCCGGAGGACCTGAACATCAAGCCGGAGCTGGTTGCGGCATTCAGCAATCTGGTGCGCCAGACCGGCGTGCTCTACGCTTCGCGCCATTACAACAGCTATCATTTTCTGGTCACGCTCAGCGATCAGGTCGCGCACTTTGGCTTGGAACATCACCAGTCCAGCGACGACCGCGTCCCGGAAAAAACCTTCATCAATCCAGACCTTTCGCTGCTTGCCGGCGGCCTGTTGCCGCACGAATTCACCCACTCGTGGAATGGAAAATACCGTCGCCCTGCCGGCCTGCTTTCGCCGGATTATCAGACGCCCATGAAAGGCGACCTGCTCTGGGTCTACGAGGGGCTGACTGAATATCTTGGGGACGTTCTCACCGTGCGCAGCGGCATCTGGACAGACCAGCAATATCGCGATGAGATTGCTCGAACAGCGTCGATTCTCGACAATCGCCCGGGCCGCACCTGGCGCGATCTACAGGATACGGCGACCGCGGCCCAAACGCTCTACGGCAGCGGCTATGGATGGGACAACTGGCGGCGCAGCGTGGATTATTACAACGAAGGGGAATTGATCTGGCTGGAAGTTGACACCACCATTCGCCGGCTGAGCCACGGTCAGAAGTCCATCAACGATTTCACCGCGCGCTTTCACGGACTCGGTGGCAATACCCCGCCGAAGGTTATTCCTTACACCTTCAATGACATCGTCAGCAATTTGAACGCGGTCCAGCCCTACGATTGGGCCACTTTCCTGCGCACACGGCTGGATAGCAAATCTCCGCACGCCCCTCTGGGGGGTATTGAGCAAGGCGGCTACGAACTGGTCTACACCGATAAGCCGAACCAGATGATTCAGGCACGCGAATCTTTCGGTGGTGTGGATGCCTGGTATTCTCTGGGGCTGCAGATCTCGAAGAGCGGTACGCTGAACGATGTAGAGATCAACTCCGTATCGTACAAGGCTGGACTGGGGCCGGGGATGAAGATCGTCGCCGTCAACAACCGCCAGTACACCGGCAGCTTGATGCACGACGAGATCCGCAACTCCAAGGACAGCACCACGCCCATCCAGCTGATCGTCGAGAACACCGGATATTTCCGCGTAGTCCAACTCGATTATCACGGCGGCGAGCGCTATCCAACGCTCCAGCGCGTCAGCTCGAAACCGGATCTTCTGGATGAAATTCTGAAGCCGATGCCTGTACCCCCGATCAAATAACAAAGCTGAAGAAAAATGGCTGCGGCAGTTATCTGTCGCAGCCATTTGCTTTGCCGCTTATTCCATCTCCGCCGGGCGCAGACCAGCAATTTCGATTTCCAGAGTACGGCTGTCGCCGCGAATATCCTCGCTGTCCCGCAGCTTGTAGGCAACGTCAACCAGGGAATTGTCTCCCAGCTGCATCGCTGCCAGCCGCCCGGCCCAGCTCCATCCCAATGCGGTGTGTTGCGCGCCCCCCGGCCCCTGCGCCAGCCTCAGGCGCACGTGGCGCTCCTTCATAATGCGGGGTGCACCACTGATGCGGACACGTCGTGCCAAAAAAATCGGCTCAGGATTGCCTGTTCCATACGGCGCAAAGCGCGCCAGCCACGCAGCCAGCGTAGGCGTCAGGCGATCCAGCGGCAATTCCAGATCGCACGCGATCTCTCCGCCAGCGATATCCCCCGTCGTGTGTTCTGCCGCGTATGCCTCCAGGCGCTGGCGCAGCTCCGGCACGCGCGCCGACGGAAGTGAGAATCCCACAGCGTGGGCGTGGCCGCCATAGCGTGTAAACAAATCGCTGCAGCTTGTGATGGCATCGAGCAAATGAAAGCCGGGAATCGAGCGCCCGGAGCCATACGCCTCGCCATCCTCGTGCGTCAGCACGATGGCCGGCTTGCCTGTGCGATCGACCACCCGGGAAGCCAGAATCCCGATCACGCCCCGGTGCCATCCCTCGCCGTCGACCACCAGGCAGCCTGCCGATTGCAGCGTGGCATCGTCGCGCAGCCGTTGCTCAATCTCGCTCAGCGCCTGCTGCTCCGTATTACGCCGCTCGGTATTCAGCCGATGCAGTTTTTCTGCCAGCTGGCGCGCATGGGCCGTATCGCGTGTGGTGAACAGGTCCACTACATCGCTGGCAACATCCATGCGTCCTGCGGCATTCAGTCGGGGCGCAATCCGAAAGGCGATATCTCGCGCACTCAAGCGGCGATTCGGGTCAAGCTCAGCCAGCTCCAGCAACGCGCGCAGGCCCGGTTGCACCGGCTTGGCAAGCTGCGCAATCCCAATAGATGTGATGGTGCGATTTTCCTCCAGCAGCGGAACTGCGTCCGCAATCGTTGCCAGCGCCAGCAGCTTCAGGAACGACGGCACTATCTTTGTCCGCGTCCGTTCCAGGTCCTGGGCTTCGAGCAATGCCTGTGCCAGCTTGAATGCCACGCCCGCACCGCATAAATGTTTGCATGGATACGCGCAGCCCGGCTGATTCGGGTTCAACACAGCAATTGCTGTGGGAATACCGAGCGTGGCATCGGCCAGATGATGGTCCGTGACAATCAGGTCCAAACCAAGGCGCTGCGCCTCTTCTGCGGCGGCAAACGCGCGGATGCCGTTATCCACGCTGATGATCAGGCGCACACCGTCAGCGACCGCCTGCGCCATATATCCGGCCTGCATGCCATAGCCATCGCGCAGCCGGTGTGGAACATGAAAGCGGCACGCGCCACCCAGCATCTCAATCGCCGTCTTCAGCAGCACCACGGCGATGGTGCCATCGACGTCATAATCTCCGTAGATCAGAATGAGTTGTTTCTCTGCAATGGCCTGTTGAATGCGTTGCACCGCGGCCTGCATGCCCAGCATGGCGTAGGGATCCAGCAGATGATCCAGGCGCGGAGAAAGGAATGCCTCCGCATCCTGAGGGGTCCGTACACCGCGCGCGTAAAGCAACTCTGCAATCACAAGAGGCAGAGACGCCGCCTGCGCCAGATTTTCTGCAGCAGCGTCGTGCGCGGAAACCTTCCAGTGCGCCGCTGGAGAGGACAACGCTACCGGGGAAGTGGGAGCCGCAACCGTTACCATCTCCGCTGCTTCCGCTGCGGGATTGGGATTCATCCCATCTCCTCATCGTCGGAAGAAGTGCTGGGATCGAGCACGTCCTGCATATAATCGATGGTTTCCACCAGATGGCGATATTGGCTATACCAACCCGTCACCGTCTCATGCACAAAGAGAAATCCCTCGTGCGCGAAGGCCAGCTCGATATGCCCGATCTTGCCCACATGCATCTGCAGCCGTTGGGCTTCCTCGATGTCGGCCACCATTTCATTCAGGCTGGTCAGCTCCTGCAGCTCCTCCAGCAGCATTTCCAGCGTCGCCTTCTCCAGCGGGTCTTCGCCAATCATAATCAGCGGAACATTCACGGTCTTCGCCATCTCGACGAAGTCCTTCCAGCTTTCCATGTTGGTTGGGTCGTTCCACCAGACGCGCGGAACGTCCTCTGGAATCAGCGCGGGGAAGTGGCGAATGCCGTGGCCTTCAATGAAGGCAATCATGTCGTCTTTTAGAAGCGTTAAATTATCGGTCTCAGTCATCCATTGGTATTCTCGCAGACTGCTTTAGGATGAGAGTAGCGAGAATATTTGCAGGAGCAAACAAGAGTGGCAAAATTTGAACGGCATGTCTTTGTCTGTACCAATCAACGGGAGCCCGGAAGTGCCCGTCCCTGCTGCAATCCGGACGGTAAAGCGGAGTTGCATAAGTTGTTGAAACAGGCCGCAGATGCGGCTGGGCTCAAGGCGACGGTGCGCATCAACAAATCGGGCTGTCTGGACCAGTGCGAGCATGGGCCCACCGTGGTCGTTTATCCTGGGGGTGTCTGGTACGGGGCGGTTTTGCCCGAAGATGTCGCAGAAATTGTGCAATCGCACCTGGTCGAGGGGCGTCCTGTGCAGCGTCTCATATTGCAGGATTCCTGCGTCAATACCGCATCCTGTGCACATAAGCCGCGTAAATCCTAGTCACTGGCGGCCATAAGGGCTGCAGATGCCGATGCGTATGCTATATTCCGGAAGGAACAATGATTTTATCGAGAGATTATGTCGGTTATCTGGCGCGCAAGACGGTCAAAGGCCTGATTGACGCGAACTTGATTCGTACCGAGAAGGTCGCCATTCTCAATGAGCGCGTGAACGCCGGGCTAATGGAAGAGCTTGCGCTGGAAGATCGCATCAATGAGGAAGTGCGCGTTATTCTGGAGGCGTATCAGGAGGATATGCGGCGTTCCGGCGCCAGCTATCCGGAGATGTTCAAAAAGGTCAAGATGGAATTGGCTCGAAAGTATAAGGCTGTCCTGTGAGAATTTCGCGCGACAAAGTGAACAAGTTGGCCCACGTGGTGGCCGACACGCTGGCAGAAGTCAATGAATGCGATTTTCTGGAAGATCGCAACACCATCCGGCAACAGGCACGCGGCATCCTGGAAAAATTGTTGACCGAGGAGATGCGGATTGATACCGCAGCACGTCTCAAGGTACAGTCCCACAAAAAAAATATCCCCGAAGGCAGTCAGGAATGGGACATCCTGTATCGCAAGTATTACAACGACGAAGTAAAAAAGCTCGGCATTTAACCCTCCCCTTATTTGTCAGGCGGCTTCTTGCAGATGTTGGTTTCAGCCCGCGGTCAAAGGACGTTTCTCGCTACGATCGCTTGTTTATGGGCGCTTTTATTGTTTCCAGCACTCCTCTTGGCACAAAATCCGGAACCACCCTATCAGTCGCAATTCTGGTCTCGTAAAAACAGCTTTGGGTTGTTCGTGGAAGGTGCACCAACCTCTTCGCACATGCTGATAGGCACCACGCGCCAGCGTGTACTCCTGGCTTTGGGTGGTGCATATAGTCGGCGCATCTTTGTCACGGGCCCCGTTGCCTTCTCCTACAATGTTGAGTTTCGACCGGTCATGATGGAAAGCGACCCGGTCTTGCGCAGCCTCAACAGTTTTTTGAAGGGCCCGGTTTCCTTTACGCCCGCCATGCCCGTCATCAATCCCCATAATCTCATCGAAGATCCCAATTTAGTGATGTACACGATCGGCGGTTATAACGATGCCGTATTCGGGCGTCGATGGACCTATGCTGGGGGACTCTCCCCGCTGGGTTTCCAGTTTCATTTTCTCAACCGGCATCGCTGGCAGCCGGAGCTGATCGGCCAGGCCGGATTCATGGTCTCGCCGCGCGATCTGCCCATCTTCAACAGTTCGCAGTTCAACTTCACGTTTCAGTTCGGCGCCGGCCTGGAGTACTACTATGCGAACCAGCGTTCGCTCATGTTCGAATACCGCTACCATCATTTTTCCAATGACTTCACCGGCACCAATAACCCGGGCACGGATTCGGGAGTTTACAAGCTGACCTACTGGTTTGGGCATTAACTCGTTCTTTTACTGCTTCCGTTGTATCGCAGCATTCGCAAACGAAGGTCGAGACGGGGATCACGCAGCATGAACGATTGCAATACAAGGACGCGCACACGGTCAGGCCCACGCCGGATCGCGCCAATTCCCGTTGCCGGTAAACCCCTGCAATTTTCGCGCCTTGCATCTTCGCTTCCTGTCCTGTTTTTCGTCTTTCTGCTTGCTGCCGCTTTGACTGGTTGTGGCGTCTCCGGCAACAGTTCGTATCAGCCACCCGACGTCGTCCCGCCAACGGTATTCCCGGCTGCTTCCACGCAAACATGGTTGCAGCAGTTTGGTACGAATACGTTGTTACCGCCGGCCCGTGGAGCTACCACCGCTGCGGATAATCCAACCGGTGTTGCTGTCGATCTGCACGGCAACATCGTGGTTGCCGGCTACACCTATGGCGCCTTTCCTGGATACAGCAATGCTGCAGCCGTGCCGGAAGGCTTTCTGGCGAAGTTTCGCAATGACGGAAAACGGGTCTGGCTCCGTCAGTTCCAGCAACAGCAGGCTATCGGGTGCAATCAAATTGCAATCGACAGGCACGGAAATATCTTGACGGTAGCGTTGCAATCGACAGGGTCGGCAGGCGGTACTTCAACAGGCGCCAACGCAACCGTGGTTGATAAATTCAGCCGGCGGGGTCATTTACGGTGGACACATCCTGTTCCATTGACAAGCACTTTTTCCGGGGCAGCCATTGCGGTGGATTCCCAGGGAAATATCGCCGTCATGGTTGCGCAGCAGGCTACATCCCAGGGTTTGGTTTCTTCCATTGTGCTCAAGCTCGACGGTGCTACGGGGCAGGTACTCTG
Source organism: Acidobacteriaceae bacterium (assembly GCA_036267255.1). Classification (GTDB taxonomy): domain Bacteria; phylum Acidobacteriota; class Terriglobia; order Terriglobales; family Acidobacteriaceae; genus DATAWK01. Next base: position 259,404 of record DATAWK010000053.1, read on the forward strand.
GCAACAGACATTGAATGGTGGAACCTACAATAGTTTCGGCGCCATTGCGATCGATAGCCTGGGAAACGTGATTGTGATTGGAGTCGCCAAGGTCTCCACCTCGGGATACATCTCCGGAGAGCAGACACAGATCGTCAAGTTAGCGTCAGACGATGGTCAACGGCTCTGGATACAGCAGCCATACAGTCAGATGGATTTTGGTCGCAAAGTCTTTTACAGTGTCGCGGTGGATGCCCAGGACAACATTCTTGTCGGCGGTACTACGTATACCTACCCCGTGCAATGCTTGCTGGGAAAATTTAGCGGAGAGACCGGCAAGCCCATTTGGCAACAACAATTCAGCGCTATCGGGGGCAGCTTTCTCACCACCGTCAATGTCGATCCGGAAGGCAATGTGATCGCCACCGGGACAACGCAGGGAAATTTTGCTTCCAGCTTCACGTTGCCGGCGCAAAACAACTTCGTTGTGAAGTTTAATCCTGATGGGCAAAATATTTGGGCGCAGCAATTCGGCACTGGCCCCGTCACCTTGTTAGGCAGCACTGGACCGTTTGTGACAACGGACGCGCAGGGAAACATCATAGTGACTGGCATGACGACCGGTGCCTATCAGGGATTCAGCAATCCGAAACATGCAGCAGAAGTGTACCTTGTGAAGTTTGGCCCATAGCGCATTTCTCACTATGTTCCGAGCTGTCTCGTCGGTCGCCATCCCTACTTCAACTCATCCCACCGCAGTATCTGTGCTTTTGCTTTAGTGCCCGCGTGCCTGCTGCGTAATCGCCAGATATTTCCGCGCACTCTCGGTGATGATCTCCGGATGACCGTTGGCGATGGCCTTGTTGTCGACCAGGTCCCCGCCCACACCCAAAGCAAATGCTCCTGCTTCCAAAAATTCCGCAGCCGTGGCCAGCGAAACACCGCCAGTAGGAATCAGATCAATCTGCGGCAGCGGTGCTTTCACCGCCTTCAGATATTTCGCTCCGCCAACCGCGCTGCAAGGGAAAACCTTCACAGCGTCGGCTCCCGCCTGCCATGCTGCCACAATTTCCGTCGGTGTCAGCGCGCCCGGCAGGATAGGGACACTGTACCTGCGGCATAGCTCAATCGTGCGCAGGTCGAGCGCAGGGCTCACAACAAACTGCGCTCCAGCCAGAATGCAGGCGCGTGCTGTTTCGGCATCCAGGACTGTCCCGGCGCCTATCAGCAATCGGTCGCCGCCATGCTCCACCAGGTGCTCGATCACGCGGATCGCTCCCGGTACGGTCATCGTGACTTCGAGAATTGGAACGCCACCGGCTTCGATCGCCTGCGCAATGGCCAGCGCCTCGTTGGCAGACGTTGCTCGCAACACCGGCACGATGCCGATCTGGTGCATCCGTGCCAGCACTTCTGTCTTTTTCAGTTTTCCCATGGAGTCTCTTTTCTTCCCGTTCTTTGTATCGATTCCGTAAATCTACCCTAGCGAACCACGCGTGCCGAAGCGCCTTTCATAATGCGCTCCACTTCGTTCAGCGTCGCCATCGTGGTATCGCCGGGCGTCGTCATGGCGAGTGCGCCGTGCGCACATCCGCAATCCACCGCATACTGCGGTCCGCGCCCTGTCAGAAAGCCGTAAATCAGCCCCGAGGCAAACGAGTCTCCACCGCCCACACGATCGAAAATTTCCAGGTCCGGCATCGGCCGCGCTTCATAAAATGCCCCGTTGTAATAACACACTGCGCCCCAGTCGTTGATCGTTGCCGACTTCGCATTGCGCAGCGTGGTCGCGACCACCTTAAAGTTTGGATACGCTGTCACAACCTGTTCGATCATTCTGCGAAAACTCTCCGTGCTCAGGTGCGAGAGATTTTCATCCACACCCTCCACTTTGAATCCCAGCGCCGCAGTAAAGTCCTCTTCGTTGCCCAGCATCACATCCACATACTGCGCCAGCTCGCGATTCACCTCTGTGGCCCGCTTTTGTCCGCCAATCGCCTTCCACAGCGAATCGCGATAGTTCAGGTCATACGAAACGACGACGCCATGCTTTCGCGCCGACAGCATCGCCTCGCGCGCGACCTCTGGCGTACTTTCAGAAAGCGCGCAGAAGATGCCTCCCGTATGCAGCCAGCGCGCGCCTTCTTTGCTGAAAATGCTGTCCCAGTCCACCTGTCCCGGTTTCAGTTGTGCAATGGCCGTGTGTCCGCGATCCGAGCACCCCAGCGCCGCGCGCACACCAAACCCGCGCTCAGTAAAGTTCAGACCGTTGCGTACCGTACGGCCCACGCCGTCATACGGCGCCCAGATCAGATGCGAAAGATCGACGCCGCCCTGCAGCATCAGGTCTTCGACCAGCCTTCCCACGGGATTATCCGCCAGTGCCGTGACAATCGCTGTTCGCATGCCAAAGCAGCGCCGCAGCCCGCGAGCAACGTTGTACTCGCCGCCACCCTCCCACACGCGGAATGTGCGCGTCGTCGCAACGCGCTCCTCGCCCGGATCCAGCCGCAACATCACCTCGCCCAGGCTCACCAGATCCCAGCGGCATGTGTCTTTCGGTCGAACTTCCAATTCCTTTTGCTGCGCCATTCTGTTTTCTATTTTCCTTTTCTACAGAAATTTTATGGTGCGACAACATCTTTCGTCACGTGCAACTGGCGCGGTGCCAGCAACTGCATAACTAGCATAGCTGTTAGATAGGCGAATCCTGCAAGTGCAAACAGCGGCGCGTAACTATGCGTCAGCTGCAGCACCCAACCCACCAGGGCCGAGAAGAAAACCGCGGCAATCGAGGAACACAGCGTTCCCATGCCCACAATCGTCGCCACCGTGCCGCGTGGAAACATATCCGATGCCGTCGTGAATAGATTTGCGGACCACCCCTGGTGTGCCGCCGTGACCACGCCAAGAATACCAATCACAATCCACATGTGCGATGTATGGCTTACCAGCAGAATCGGCAGAGCGCCCAGCGCGCAAATCAGCAGCGCAGCCTTGCGTGCTCGTACGATGCTGGCCCCATGGCGCAGGAACCATTTTGGCAGCCAGCCTCCGCCCACGCTGCCCATATCGGACAGAACATAGATGACAATCAAGGGCAGTCCAATGTGGCTCAGGCCCAGGTGATATCTCTGGTCCAGAAACTTCGGTAACCAGTAAAGATAAAACCACCAGATGGGATCGGTCAGCGACTTGGCCAGCATGAACGCCCAGCTTTGTCGATAGCGCAGCAATTGTCGCCAGCCCATGCGCTCTGCCTCGATCGACTCCGATTGCCCCGCGCGAATGTAAGCAAACTCCTGCGGCGAAATGTCCGGATGCTTCTCCGGCGGTTGATAGTAGCCCAGCCACCACGCCAGCCACACAATTCCCAATCCGCCGACAAACAGGAACGCCGCGCGCCAGCCGTAATGGATTGCAATCCACGGCACGCATAGCGGAGCCAGGATTGCGCCGACATTCGCACCAGCGTTGAAGATGCCGGTGGCAAAAGAGCGTTCCTTCTGCGGAAACCATTCCGCCGTGGTCTTGATCGCGGCAGGGAAGTTGCCGGCCTCGCCCAGGCCGAGAAAAAAGCGTGCAACGCCAAAGCCGAAAATCGAATGCACCAGCGCGTGTCCGGCAGATGCCACGCTCCAGACCACCATCATCAGGGCATATCCAACCCGCGTGCCGATGCGGTCAATCAAGGGCCCGGCAAACGTCAGCCCAATGGCATAGGCCAGTTGAAAACAACCGATGATGTAGCCGTACTGCGCTTCGGTCCAGTGAAACTGCTGCTGCAGTGTATCGGCCAGAATGCCCAGCACCTGGCGATCCAGATAATTCTTCGACGTTGCGAAGAACAGCATGGCGCAGATCACCCAGCGCACACGGCTTCCGCCGCCAGAAGCGGGCAAAATTGCTTCGTCGCTCACCCTGGTCGGCTCAGACATGGGTACTTGCATCCCGGCGGTCGCGGGCACGAGTGGATTGTTCTGGCGCAAGTTTCATCTATGGCAGTATATGCGGTCGCAGCAATACGGATTGATATGGTTGTGTACGTTTGTGGTGTTTTGCGTTTCTTTGTCTGTGATACCCTCCCGGCAATGGCGAAGGTTACTCCAAAAACCATTTCATCCCTTCAGAAAAAAAAGAAGACGGACCCCTCTTGTAGCCAAAGCAAGTTGACCATGCATGTCGTGGAGCATTTGCGCCAGATGATCCAGAAAGGAGAACTGGAACCGGGTGCCCGGCTGCCTGCGGAACGCGACCTCGCGCTGCGGCTGAATGTAAGCCGCGCCAGTCTTCGCGCCGGTATCGGATTCTTGTCTGCGATGGGCGTGCTGCAATCGCGCCATGGATCCGGTACGTTTGTCGCGGAAGGGCCGCCCGCGCTCGACGGCAGCATGTTGCAGGTGTTGGGATCGCTGCACGGCTATGGGCCGGAGCAGATGTTTGAAGCGCGTTTGATCCTGGAACAAAGTCTGGCAGGATTGGCTGCCGAGCGAGCCACAGCCCAGCATCTCTCGATCCTTGCCGAAGAGGTCGTCGAGATGCGCGCTGCGCTCGACAATCCACAGGAGTATTTAATCCACGACGTACGGTTTCATCGCACATTAGCGGCGGCTGCAGCGAATCCGATTTTGACGGCGCTGATGGAGACCGTAATTGCCGCGCTCTACGGCCAGCGGCGGGAAACAGTGGAATATGCGCAGGACTTGAAAGAGTCTGCCGGTATGCATCGCGCCATCTATCGCGCCATACGGGCCCGCGATGCGCGAAAGGCTCGGCGAACCATGGCGCTGCACCTGACAAATGCTCAGTTGGCGCAGGCACAGGAAACCGCCGCCACGCCCGGGAAATCGCTGCGCATGGCTCGAAAAAAAAGTCATCCCAAAGCGAATAGCGGGAAAAAGTGAGTCGCGGCGCACGACAGCTTTTCTACTGATTCACGCCGCTCGCCAGAAATCCACCATCCACCACCAGAACTTCTCCCGTCACAAACGAAGCTGCGTCAGAAGTCAAAAAAACAGCCGCACCCACCAGTTCTTCCACCTTGCCGAATCGATGCATCGGCGTCCGCAGCAAAAATTCCTTGCCGCGTTCCGTGCTATCCAGCAGCTTTGTGTTGAGCGGTGTCCGGAAAACACCCGGGGCTATCGCGTTCACGGTCACGCCCTGTTGCGCCCATTCAATCGCCAGCGATTTAGTCAGCGACGCCACGGCTGCTTTGCTGGCCGCGTAGGCGGCTACTTCGTATAGCGCCACAAATGTCGAAAGCGACGCAATGTTCAGGATGCGTCCATACTTGCGCTCCAGCATGTGCGGAGCAAAAACCTGGCAGCCGCGCAGTGTTCCTGTCAGGTTGGTTGCCAGAATGTCGTCCCAGTCCGCTTCCGGAAAATCAATCGTCGGAGCGCGCTTTGTTTTTCCGGCGCAGTTAATCAGGATGTCGATTTTGCCGAAAGCCTTGAGTGCCGCATCGCGGAGAAGCTCCAGAGACTTTCTATCGCACACATCCGACGCCACGCGCAGGGATTTGCGCCCCAGTGCTTCAATCGCGGTGGCCGTCTCCTCCACTTGCTCCACGCGCCGGGCAGACGCAGCGACATCCGCTCCAGCATCCGCCAGCCCCAGTGCCAACGCGCGGCCAATGCCAGATGTTCCGCCGATAATGACGGCAGATTTGCCTGCCAGATGGATGGATGTCGTCATAGCGTTGCTTTCTCCTGTGGTGGACGTACGATCATTTGCATTGTTCTGTAATCAGACTACAACGAACAAAGTTGGCGACAATGCGTGTCCATGGCGTAAAATTGGTCAGACCACTTGAAAGCCGGGCCTTGTGCGTAGAAAACGTATAAACTCGCACAGTATCGTACTTTTCTGAGCAATATTTTGGACGCAGATAATATGCAATCAGCAGCCTCTCATGAAACCGTCGAAACGCTGGATGCCTTCACCATCACGGTGAACTCGGCAGACAATGTTGCCGTTGCCCGCCGCCGCATCGAAACCGGTACGCAGTTTCATGCGCCGGATGGCGCTATTTTCTCTCTGAGCGAAACCGTTCCGCCGGGACATCGCATTGCTGTGATCGACATTCCGCAGGGTGAGTTTGTCCGCCAGTATGGACAACCCATCGGCACCTCTCTCGGTATCCATCGCGGCGACAAAATCACGCATGCCAACATGAGCAACGAAGTGCCCATCCAGCGTGATCTGAACGAAGATCAGCAAGTCGCTGCGCCGGAATATTTTTCTCCGCAGCAGGCGCAGACCTTTTCCGGCTATCGCCGAGCCGATGGTCGCGTTGGCACACGGAACTACATTTTGATTGTGCCCACCAGCATGTGCTCCAGCCACGAAGCAGCGCAGATTTCCATGCAGGCGGAGTTTGAACTCTACAGCCGCAGCCGCTTCCCAAACGTGGATGGCGTCGTTGCCATTCCTCACAACAAGGGTTGCGGATGTCAGGATGGTTCCAATATCGACATCGCCTTGCGCACATTGTCCAACTATGCGGCGCATCCGAATGTCGGCGGCGTTGTGATGCTGGATCTCGGTTGCGAAAAGACAAATCTGAGCGTTGTCGAGAAGTATCTGCTGCGCACGGGAGAAACACTCAGCAAGCCATTCGTAAAGATTGGCGTGCAGGAATCCGGCGGTACGTCCGAGACAATCCTCCGCGGCCTGGCAGCAGTAAAAGAGATGCTGCCTGTGGTCAATCAGTGCGAACGCACACAGGTTCCGCTCAGCGAGCTTGTTCTTGGCGTCAAGTGCGGAGGCTCAGACGGTCTTTCGGGTCTCTCGGCAAATCCCAGTCTCGGAAAAGTCTCCGACCGCCTTGTTCGCTTCGGCGGGACCGTACTGATGACCGAGGTGCCGGAGTTTTTTGGCGCGGAACACCTGCTGGCGGCGCGTGCCAAAGATGCCGCAACCGCGCGTTCCGTATACGCAATGGTCGATTGGTATCGTGACTTCGCCAGCCGCGCCGGTGCTGTGCTGAATGAGAATCCCAGCCCCGGCAATGTTGCCGGAGGCTTGCTGAACATCGCCATCAAGTCGCTCGGCGCCATTGCCAAGGGCGGTCACACGCGCGTGGAAGGCGTCACCGGGTATGCGGAACCACCCAAAGGTCACGGCCTGCAATTGATGCAGGGGCCGGGATACGATCAGGAATCGACGCCGGGGTTGGTGGCTGCCGGTGCAACAGTCGTCATCTTCACCACCGGACGGGGCACCACCATCGGCAATGCCATCGCTCCCGTCATCAAGCTGGCTTCCAACAACGATACTTTCCGTCGCATGCAATCGGACATCGATCTCTCTGCCGGCAATGTGGTGGAAGGTACGGAAACGATGGATCAGGTGGGTGAGCGTGTTTTTGATTACCTGGTCGACGTAGCCAGCGGCGCCACTCCCGCCAAGGCGGAAACGCACAAGCACCGCGAATTTCAGATCTGGGCTGAGACGGCTGTCTCTCTATAAGAAGTCCGCAACACAAAGCAGCGCTTTCCATCATCACAAGGTAAGAGGCCTTCTCAGGTAGAGAAGGCCTCTCGTTTGTACCAGAGCAGCCATGCTACTGGAGGGTAAGATTTTTCTGCAATGGCACGTTGGCGGAAGAATCTCCCACGTAGACCACAAATTTTCCAGGATCGACCTTCCAGCCTTCCGTGCGCGTGTCCCAATATGCGAAAGAGCGCCGGTTCAGCGTCACCGTCGCATGCTTCGTTTCGCCCGGGTTCAGAGAGACGCGCGTAAAGCCCTTCAGTTCTTTGATGGGTCTCTCCACTCTTGCTGAAGGATCGCCGACATAGACCTCGGCAACCTCCGCTCCCGCGCGCGAACCGGTGTTCTCAACATCAAACCCGACAGTAATCGGGCTGTCCGGAGAAGCCTTGTCCGGCGTGATTGTTAAATTGTGAAAGGCAAACGTCGTGTATGAAAGGCCAAAGCCGAACGGAAACAGAGGCTTCACCTGGCTCTTGTCGTAATAGCGGTAGCCGACAAAAAGCCCCTCCGCATATTTCACATCATGCGTGCCTGTCTGCTCATAGTAGTTTTTGTACGTGGGATTGTCCTCGATACGTTTCTCGAAACTGATGGGCAGTTTTCCGGAAGGGTCAACCTCGCCGAAGAGAATTTTTGCGAGTGCCGTTCCGGCCTCCTGTCCTGCGTACCAGGTGTGCAGCAGAACCGGCGTGTTGGCGATCCATGCATGTGTGTCCACGCTGCCGCCTGCCGTGAGCGTGACAATGGTGTGCGGATTCGCTGCCGTGATGGCCTGAATCAATTCGTCTTGGCCTCCAGGTAGTTCAAAAGTGCGGTCAAAGCCCTCCGATTCCGAGTCTGGACCAAAGCCCACGTTCACCACCGCTACGTCGGCCATCTTGGCCAGGCGAATCGCTTCCGGATCAATCAGCTTATCCTGTGCAATTACGCCAAGGCCTGCCGTAATATTGTCTGTCATGGGCCAAACGAGAAATTGAATCTGTGCAGGCTTGTTCGCACGCAGCGTCACGATTGCGGACTTTGGCGCTTGGCCCTCGTGATGGGTTTCTTCCAGAACCTGCTTGCCATCCACCATCAAGCGGTAACGAGTTTCGCCCACACCCTGCGTGTAAAAGCGATAGACGCCGGACTGCTTGGGCACATAAAACCCAGTCCACTCTACGCGTAGCGGTATGCGCGCCGCATCTCCCCATTCCGATCCGGAAACGTTGTCCACATGATCGTTTACTCCGGACGTGAGCTTCTGATTGGTGGCTTGAATATATTTGGTTTCCGTCAATCCATGGCGACTGCAGGTTGCATCCGTGCACCAATGCGTATTGGAAAAAATATCTTGCGGAGATTGGATGCCGGCGTCCCAATATACCTTCACATCCGGCGCCAGCATTTTGCTCAGGCCGCCCATAAAGCTGACGGGGGCAAAGGCCGTCACCGTAGAACTGCCGCCTCCGCCCGGAACGGCCGGGTAGGAATCCGGGCCAATCACGGCAATGGAGTGGACCGTCTGCTTATTCAGCGGCAACAGGGAGCCTTCATTCTTCAACAGCACGGCGCCTTCTTCGGCAGATTGCAGCGCGACGGCATCGGCATCCTGGTTCAGCAAAGGAATACTCAAATCCGTCTGATCGCGATCGAGCCATCCAAACCGCATCGCCGTCAGTAAGATGCGGCGCACTTTATCGTCGATCACTGCCTCTGGAACTTTCCCGCTTTTCACTGCGGGCAGCAGCGTCTTTTCATTCATAAATCTGCCGGAAGGCATTTCCAGATCGAGTCCCGCATTGGCGGCGGCCACGCCGTCATAAGTCGCGTCCCAATCGGACATCAGCACTCCCTGGAAGCCCCAATCTTTCTTCAGCACCTGGTTGTTCAGGAAGGCATTCTGCGTCGCGTGCTCGCCATTGATCAGATTGTAGGAGTCCATCACGGCGCCCGTGTGGCCCTGCTTCACCGCTGCTTCAAACGCCGGCAAGTAGATCTCCCGCAACGTCCGTTCGTCAACGATGGAATTCACATTGTGACGGTCAAATTCTGAGTTGTTGGCAACGAAGTGTTTCACCGTCGCGCTGACACCCTGGCTCTGAACGCCGAGGATGTAATTGGCAGCCATCTGGCCGGCCAGGTACGGATCTTCTCCGAAGAATTCAAAGTTGCGCCCATCCATCGGGGCGCGATAGATATTGATGCCCGGCCCCAGCAGAAAGTTCACTCCACGTGCTCGTGCGTCTTCTCCCAGCATCACGCCCACACGATCGGCAAGCTTTGTGTCCCAGGAGGCAGCCAGTCCAATGCCCCCGGCAAACGCCGTCGACGGACCCCATGTGCGCACGCCCAAAGGGCCATCCGACATCTTCAGCCGCGGCAGCCCGATGCTGGGCATGGCCTTGATGAACATGTCATCCTCGCCGCCAATCAGGGTGATTTTCTGCTCCAGTGTTAGCTTCTGCACCAATGCGTCGACCTTTTGTCGCATCTCTGGAGTAACCGGTTTCGGGCCTTGTGCAAAAACACACGAGCTGGCAAGCAGAGTGGCAGAAGTCAGCAGTCCGCACCAGCGGAACCGCGCAAGAATTTTCCTTGTATCTATCTTCATTGTTTATGTAATTCGATTCACTAGAGGGTTTTCGTAAGCGTGGAATGCAACGCAATCCCAAGTTAGTGGCCGTGTCGCTCCTTGTCAATGGCAGCCATTGTACAGTCGCGTCGAACCTGCAAAAGTTGTTCTATCGTGAGAGGTTTCGTATATTGGAAGAAGCCGCAACGGCGCTATCGTCTAGGGGTTAGGACGTGAGATTCTCAATCTTAAAACACGGGTTCGATTCCCGTTAGCGCTACCAAAATCGAAACAGCCATGGAATGCCAGTCGTAGCGATGAAGCCATTCCGATTAGAACATTCATTGTATTTCCCAAATTCTGCGCCGTGTTCTGCTTGTCGCTCATCTAACTTTTTTATGATGGAATTCAGACAACTTGGTCGTTCGGGATTGAAGGTGCCGGCACTGTGCTTTGGTACGGGTACATTTGGCGGTGGAAGCGAGTTTTTTAAAGCATGGGGACAGACGGACGTGGAGGAGGCGACACGCCTTGTCGATATTTGTCTGGACGCCGGCGTCAACCTCTTCGACACCGCGGATGTTTATTCCAAGGGTTTGTCGGAGCAGATTCTGGGCAAGGCGATTGCCGGACGCCGCGACAAGGTGCTCATCTCCACCAAGGCGACCTTCCGTATGGCTGATGGACCCAATGATCTAGGCTCCTCGCGGCACCATTTGGTGCAAGCCTGCGAAGCCAGCCTGAAGCGTCTGGGAACCGACTATATCGACATCTATCATCTCCACGGATTCGACGCCCTTACGCCTCTGGAGGAGACGCTGGACACATTGAACACCCTGGTCCGCACCGGCAAGGTGCGTTATATTGCCTGCTCGAATTTTTCCGGCTGGCACTTGATGAAGTCGCTGGCCGTGTCGGAAAAATATGGCTGGGCGCGCTATGTTGCGCATCAGGTGTATTACTCGCTGGTTGGGCGGGATTATGAGCAGGAGTTGATGCCGCTCGGGCTCGATCAGGGCGTGGGCGCCATTGTCTGGAGTCCTCTGGGCTGGGGGCGTTTGACTGGCAAGATTCGTCGCGGAAAGCCTCTGCCGGCGGTGAGCCGGCTGCATAAGACGTCGGAGCAGGGGCCTCAGGTTGAGGAGGAGTACCTCTATAACGTAGTCGATGCTTTGGATGCTGTAGCGCAGGAAACAGAAAAATCGGTGCCGCAGGTGGCGCTTAACTGGCTGTTGCAGCGTCCTACGGTTTCTACCGTCATCATGGGTGCGCGCAATGAAGAGCAGTTGCGGCAAAATCTGGCTTCGGCTGGCTGGAACCTGACAGCCGAGCAGGTCGCCAGACTGGATGCCGCCAGCCAAACCCCGGCGCCCTATCCGTACTGGCATCAGTATCAGTTTGCGGAGCGGAACCCGCCGCCCGTCTCTCTGCCCGATTAAGATACAAGGGTCTCGATGCGATATCCAGACCCTTGTGTACCGCTCGTGAGCCGTCACGCTTTAAATAATCGTTGACGATTTTCCTGGGAGCGTTCTTAATGGAGGAACGCTCGGTGCCCCCACACCCTGTTATTCCCGCCGCACGAGCGGCATATCAGGAGAAAATTGATGATGAAGCGTCAGCTTCTTGTCTTTGCAATTGCTGCATCTTTCAGTATGGCGCCCGCGGTTCTCGCCCAGCAGAGCACACCATCCACTACAGATCAAACGCAAACCCTCGGTCATGGCGGTCTTGTCGCCCAATCCAAAACTGTCAGCCACGGCAACTCGAAAAAGCATACGACCACTGTCAAAGCAAAGTCGACGAAGAAAACAAAAGCGAAGCCGAAGGCAAAAACAACCAATCGCAGCACCGGTGCAGCTAGAACGGCAAATTCCAATTAGCGCGTAGTTTTTGCATTCGTATTGCGGAGTTTTTACCGCGTAGCGTGATGAAATGGAAGAATCCAGACAGTTTTCCAGCATGGAATCTGTCTGGATTTTTTGCATGTAGCGTAGCGCCGATGCTGCGGTTCTCAGCGTTCTGGACCGAGGGGGAACGGATACGTAACCGGACCGGACCCCACCGTACCGCAAATCTTCCATCCATATTCCGCAACATTGTTGTATTGTGCTGATTAGCCAGTTACTTGTGTGTTTCAGGCATTGCGCTCATGTCCAGGCTCCACGTTCCGCCCCGGACGACGCAGAGAGGAGCCGTCATGGAAACCGAGAGCACGCTCCATCTGCAGCAGCAGGTCGTCCGCCTCCAGGCGTTGCTGGAAGCCAGCCATAAAATTCATAGCACCATTGAACTCGACGGCGTGCTGCGAGCCGTGCTGGAGCTGGTGGTTCGCGAACTTGAGATGGCCGGGGCATTTTTCACGGCATTTCCATTCTCCTATGGCGAGATTCATCCGCGTTTTATTCTCACTCCGCCCTCCTCCGATCCAAAACGTGGCTGTTTTCGTTTCCCTTTGGTGGACCACAGCGGTACCGTCTTGACCGAGATGGTCGTCCTGTCGCGGGAATGTGCGCCCTTGTCTTTATATGAGCAGGACTTCCTCGAGAATCTCGCCATGCAGGCCGCCGTGGCCATTGAGAACGCTCGCTATCACGAGCGCACGCTGGATCTGGAACGGGTACAGCAGGATCTGGCCTCGGCACGCGACATCCAGCGCAGCCTGCTGCCCCAATCCATGCCCCGTGTCCCCGGTTACAGCATTGCTGGGCGCTCCCAGACCTGCTATGAAGTGGGTGGAGACTATCTCGATATGCTTCCGCTGCCGTCAGGAGATTTAATGATGGTGGTAGCAGACGTGGCCGGCAAGGGACTGGCTTCCGCGTTGGTCGGCAGCTCCTTCCGCTCGGCCTTTCGCGCCCTGGCAGTCTCAGGACTGCCTTTGGAAGAAATGGCGGTGCGGCTCAATGATATCCAGCAGGCGGACGGGATCGAGACACGCCGCCGCTACGTAACCGCCATCTTTGCCCAATTGAATCCCTCCGAGAATGCTTTGGATGTGGTCAATGCCGGGCACAATCCTGGATTTCTGGTCCACGGAAAAACGGTGCAGCATATTGGCGCCAGCGGAACCCCGGTAGGCATGTTGCCCGGTATGCACTATACCGCCACGCGATATCACCTGGCCGAATCCAGCCGATTGCTGTTGTATACCGATGGTTTGACCGAGGTCTTTCGCGGCGACGACGAGTTCGGGCCGGAACGGCTGCTGGATACGCTACAGTCCTGCCGCGGCAAGGAAGCCGAACAGATGCTCGATGGTGTCTGGTCCGCGGTGGAATCGTTTGATGGTGAGGTAGAACTACGGGACGACCGTACGGCGCTTGCGCTGGTGCGGCAGTAGGGCCTGTTAACGAGTACGACGTCTTACCTGGGAAATTCGTCCCAGGCGCTGGAACAGATGATAGAAATAGCCAGGGCTGTTTCTGGAGGTAATTATGGTGCAAGACATACCATCCACCGTGGAGCTGCGTCTCCCTTCCAAGCTCGGCTTTGAGAAGGTAGCCATGCAGACTGCGGCGGGCGTCGCCCGTTTGATGGGCTTTCCGGATGAGCGCGTGGATGACCTGAAGACGGCTGTTGCCGAGGCTTGCATTAACGCCATCGAGCATGGCAACCGTTTCGATGAGCGCCTGAGTATCGGCATCGTTCTGTCGATGGAAGATGGCGAGCTGGAAGTAAAAATCCTCGACTCCGGCAGCGGCCCGCACAAAAAGGTTCACGCACCGGATATCGATCGCAAGATGCATGGGGATGAAGAAGCCCGCGGCATGGGGATGTTTCTTATGCAGGCGCTGGTGGATGAAGCGGAATGGACGCAGACGCCCCTCGGTGGCGGTTGCGTTCGCCTAATGATTCGTTTGGACAAAGAAGAGGAGTGAGAGACAAAAAATGACAATGCAACCACAATTGATCACTCGAGTTCATGTAGACCAGGCCAAAGCTGGCGACGGCAGCCCGATAGGCGTGTTGCGCTTTTCCGGTGACATCACCAGCACGTCGCGCGATGTCCTCTTTGGCGGTTATGCGGAAGTGCCTGCCACCACACGCAAGTTGGTCTTCGACTTCTCAAAGGTCGAATACCTCAACTCCAGCGGAATTGCCCTGGTCATTGAGTTGCTGATGGCAGCGAACAAGGCGGACCGCAAGGTCCAGAGCTTTGGGCTGTCCCCGCACTTTCAAAAAGTTTTCATCATGGTTGGTCTCAACAAATACACCCACCTGCAAGCGGATGAGGCTACTGCCTGCGCTGCTTTTGTCGACTGAAGATCGCGTGGATGGCTGGGTGAGGGTTTGCGGATGACTGCAAACGGGAACGTATTTTGCACGCATCTACGCAAAGCCGGAATATATGTGCTCACCCTGTTGGCATGGACAGCAGCCATCACGCCGGGTGCCTCCGCGCAGACACGGACCGTAGCTTCTGCATCGGTTCCAGCTTCTAACGCCCTCCATATCACTCTGGGCCAGGCGATCGTTCCGCTCACGGGTCCGTGGAAATTCCACACCGGCGACAATCCGCGCTGGGCCGATGCGAACTTCAACGATGAAGACTGGCAAACGATGGACCTGACGCCTCCTGCCGGTTCCGTCGATCCGGGTTTAGGCACCTCCGGCTATATTCCCGGTTGGACAGCCAAAGGCCATCCTGAAGCTGTCGGCTATGCCTGGTATCGCTTGCGGGTCTATGTTTCCGGGGATAGTGGCCAGCTGGCGCTTCTGATGCCCATCGATGTCGATGATGGCTATCAGGTCTACTGCAACGGACACCTTCTGGGAGCGTTTGGAGATTTTTCCGTCCAACGTCCCAGGACCTACTACGGCCAGCCCATGATTTTTCGACTGCCGTTGGCGACTGCGGATGAAACTGCAGCGCCCGGTGCCGCGCGGGAAATTGTATTAGCGCTCCGTTTCTACATGAAGCCCGCGGATTTGATTGAAGATCCCACGCCGGGCGGATTGCATGGGCCGCCGCAGCTTGGATCGGCCGTCGTGGCCCAGGCCTACTACACGCTGCAGCGAAGCGTTCTGGCCAGGACCTATAACCTCTACTCCATTCCGATTCTGGTGTTTCTGTTGGCGGGGTTGGCCGCTCTCACGTTGTACATGCTGGATCGCAGGGACCGGGTCTTTCTCTGGTTGGGCGCTGCGGCTCTGTCGAATGTGCTGTACATGACCTTTACCCTGTCAGCCATTTTGACCACACTGATCAGCGACCGGCTGATCATTCTCCGCCCATTGCTTTTGACCCTGGTACTGTGGGCGTGGCTCATGGCATGGTACGTGTGGTTTGATCTCGGCCAGATGCGCTGGCTGCGCCGCCTCATCTATTCGCTGGCTGCGCTCCAGATGGCTCTTCAAATCATTCAGGCGATGTTTTTTGGCAGGGGCATGAACCCAGCCGCGAGCTTCGGTCCGTGGGACATTGCCAGCCGCGCCGTCAATCTGCTGCTGGGCCTGGTGCCGCTCATCATTCTCTATTACGGATGGCGCCAGCGAAAACGAGAAGGGAAATGGGCTGCATTCGCGCTGATTCTGTTTCTGCTCGCCTTGTTCCCGCGGCCCTTGGTGTGGCTGCATATTCCGCTCATCTGGTTTGCCTTCGGCGTGCAGATCTCCACCCGGCTGGTATTGGAACTGGTTGTGTCGTTGTGGCTGCTTCTCCTGTTGATCCTGCGCTTTCAGCTCTCTCAGCAAGTCCAGCAGCAGTTGCAAAATGAGATGCATCAGGCGCAGCAGATCCAGCAGACACTCCTGCCGGAAGCGCCGGCGACCTTGCCGGGGTTTCATATCGAAAGCATGTATCGGCCTGCGGCAGAAGTAGGCGGCGATTTTTTCCAGATATTGCCCAGCACAGACGGAGGCTTGCTGGTGGTGATCGGGGATGTGAGTGGCAAGGGTCTCCGCGCCGCCATGCTGGTCAGCCTGATTATCGGCACGCTCCGCACTCTGGCGGAACAGGATCTGTCACCGGGCAAGTTGCTGGAGGGCTTGAATCGGCGCCTGCACAAACGTATGGAAGGCGGCTTCGCAACCTGTGTCTGCGCGCGGATCACTCCCGACGGGAAGATGACGTTGGCCAATGCCGGGCATCTTGCACCTTATCTGGATGGAGTCGAGGTCGAGGTCCCGACGGACCTGCCCATGGGCATTATCACGGGGATCGACTATGAAGAGCGCAGCTATGTGGTTCCTCCCGGCAGCCGTCTGGTCTTTATGACGGATGGTATTGTCGAAGCCCGCAACAAAAATGGCGAACTCTATGGATTTGATCGAACAGCGATTCTGGCGCGCGAAACGATCGCGGAGATTGTGCGCACAGCGCAGCACTTTGGGCAGGAGGACGACATCACGGTGGTGGGGCTCATCAGGGAAGGCTCTTCGGCGCCGGCACACATCTAGCCAGTCTGCTTTCTAAGAGCTTGGTTTCTTGAAATGGAGTTGGGATATTCCTGGAGTGCGGCGACCGAAGAACGCTTCGCCGGAAAATCCCATTTGGGAAGAATTTAGTCGCCGGCTTGCTCGGCTACCCACAGTGCAATCATCTGCTCATCTCCGCTGGGGCCGTCGATGAGTTCGCGAATATCCAGGCAAGCACGCCGTTTCAACACCGTATCGACCAGCAGGCGGAAATCGCTGGTAAAGGTAGCCCGCTCCTGGTATTGACGATCCAGTAACATCTTGATCGGCGAAACAACGTTCACATGGAATTCTTCCAGCTTTTCGTCCGGAACATCTTTCAACATGTGTTCTTCATTGCAGAATGCCAGTGTGGCTGCTCCCGTAACGCCGGGGCGATAGTGCATTTCCAGGTGCTCATGTTGCGGCAGCTTGGGCCGTGGTCCCACCAGGCTCATATCTCCGCGCAGCACGTTATACAGCTGGGGAAACTCGTCCAGCTTATATCTGCGTAGAAACTCTCCAACCGGGGTCAGCCGTACATCCCCGGTCTTGGTGACGCAGGGGCCATTGGCTGCCAGATCATGGAACATGGTGCGGAACTTGTAAATGGTGAACGTGCGGCGATAGAGACCCACGCGCAATTGCCGGAATAGGATTGGCCCTTCGGAGGTGCATCGCACAACGATGGCTACGACGAGCATCACCGGCGTCAGCAATAGCAACGCTGGTATCACACAAATCAAATCAAACAGCCGTTTTAGCGGTGACATGCACCACAGGCTGACCACCGGTTCTGAACTGTAATCCGACTGTTTCAGATTGATGAGTGAAAGTGCATGAGTATTCCAACTTGCAGGCGAACTTTGTGGGCTTGTCACCGCTGCGTACGACTCAGCTCTACGGGGATCAACAACCGGATTCGCACTCAAAACGCAACCTCCAAAGTGCATTTGAAGTCAGGAGCTGAAACTACGGTCTTCGACATCAAAATGCTTGTGATCCAACGCCATGTAGGTGCTTGCCAGCCAGGAGCTGTAGACAGGCATTATCGGAAAAAAGCCCATTTGCTGATGACCATTGCTCCGTGACCTTTTGCATGCATTCTGATTCATATTTTTATCTCTAATTCAAAAGAGAACTGCATGCAGTCATTGACGCAAGGAATAACAGAAAGTTGCGGTTTGCTCGGCGCTCTTCGGTGCCGTACTCTCTTCAGTCGAACACAATGGATGGTCATTGTAAAGAGTCATCTACGTGGATTCAGGACAGTTGTTCCGGGGTTGCTTCGATAGTTAGTATGGGATTCCCCAGCCAATTTCCCGATATGAAGTTGGCAGTTCCAATCTGCATGAGCAGCAGGGAAAAATGAATGCATAAAATGATGTTTACAGCATGCGCCACACACGTGGAAAAATCTACATGAATCCGTTCGAGGGTTCGGGATGTTCCGGTGCCTTCAGGAAATCTCTTCTGTCCATCCATGAAAAATTATCGTCAGTCAGTATAGATTTTGCGCGATCGTGATTCTCTGGTTCGACCGTTTACGTCGTTTCCATTCCATCCGGAATCCTGCATAGTTGCCTTATTCTGGTGCATTTCGCATGGCGCATTTTTGTTGTCTATTGGCTAAATATTCCCCTGTGAATTTCTACGATTCCAAATGCATTTTTCGGCAACCATCGGTAGTACCACCAAGGTTACTGCGGGTATATAGATAGTACATATCCCGGAGTTTCTTTCCCATGCTGCTTTTCGCGGGTGCTTCAGATAAGGAGCAGGTCCCAATGTATCTGTTGCAGGCACAGGAAATCCAGAATATACGCACAGAAAGCGGTGCATTTGCATGGAATCGTGGAATAATGACGGGCCATTCCGTGCAACCTGGCCATGCAGGACAACCAGGATCAGCTTCCAGCCATCTCCTCTACGCAGGAGTACAAACGAATATGACAGACCTCGACCACGTAATCCACGATGATCACGCAAGGCCTTCAGAAGATGCGCTGGAACCGGATGCAGAGGGGAAGAACCCTGCGGACCGCCGGTTGGAAGAACTGGCTAACAAAAGTGCACAACGCTCCTCAGACAGAATCAAGAAGAACGAAACAGGAAAAGGCGTCGTTCCCGCGAGTGATGGACATTGAGGACAACATAGGAGAGCAGGTGCTGCCTGCTTCTTCTATGTTCGTATGTTCGCTCTGATTTTGTCTTACGTCGTGAAAACATCCTTGATGGCTTGCACGATCACCTGACGTCCCACGTCGGAGATGGCGCGTGTCAGCGGCAATTCCTTCGGGCAGGCTTCCACGCAATTCTGCGCATACGAGCAATCCGCAATTCCGCCATCGCCCATCAGTGCATGCAGCCGTTCTTCCTTCAACACCTTGCCGGTTGGGTTGTCGTTGAACAGTTTCACCTGGGCGATGGTCGCCGCACCGACAAAGCCCGTCGCAGTATTGAACTGCGGGCACACTTCCATGCAGCAACAGCAGGAGATGCAACGCGAGAGCGGATAATTCTCCTCTTGTATTTGCGGCGAGATGCGCGGTCCCGGTCCAAGATCATAACTGCCGTCGACCGGTACCCAGGCTTTCACACGCTTCAGATTTTCGAACAACACACTGCGATCGACCTGCAGATCGCGGACTACGGGAAACTTCGACAGTGGTTCCAGCCGCAGCGGCTGCTCCAGGTTGTCCACCAGTGCCGAGCAGGCCATCCGTGCCTTTCCATTGATCCGCATGGCGCAGGAACCGCACACCTCTTCCAGGCAGTTGGACTCATACGTGATGGGAGTAGTCTCTTTCCCATCGACCGTGACCGGACTGAGCGCAATCTCCTGCAACACAGAGATCACATTCATGTTGGGTCGATAGGGCAACTCGAACTTCTCCACCGCTGCCTTACCGTCGTGACCACTCTGCCGCTTGATTTCCACCTTGATCGTGCGCTCTGCCATGGCTTTTTCCTGATCGTCTAAGTTTGTTCAACAAAGCTTGTTCTTCGATTGCTGCGCTACTTCACCGCGTCGTACCGTCGCGGACGCGGCGGAATGTACTCGGTGTCCACCGCTTCATATTCAAAACGCGGCCCCTCCGGAGTAAAGGCCGCCTTGGTTGTCTTCAGAAACTTCTCGTCATTCCGTTCGGGAAAATCCGGTTTATAGTGAGCGCCCCGCGACTCATCGCGCAGCTTCGCTCCCTGGGCGATCACACGCGCCAGATGCAGCATGTTCTGCAGTTGCCGCGTAAAAGCAAACGTGGTGTTGGCCCAGGAGCTCTTGTCGCTCAGGTTGACGTTCCGGAAGCGCTCCAGCAGTTCGCAGATTTTGTTGTCCGCATCCTGCAGATTTTTGTTGTAGCGGATGACTGTGGCGTTCTTGGTCATCGTCTCGCCCAGCTCTCGCCATATCTTGAATGGGTTTTCCGTACCGCTGGAAGTCATCAGCCCGTGGTTGATTTCTTCCTGCCGTTTCAACTCCGCCGTATGTCCGCCGTCGCCTTCGGCTGCCTGCAGGCTCCGGGCATACTGCATCGCCCTCGGCCCTGCCTGAAAGCCGCCATAGATGCACGACAGCAGGGAATTCGCGCCCAGCCGATTGGCGCCGTGGTACTGGTACTCGGCCTCACCGGCAGCAAAAATACCGGGAACGTTCGTCATCTGGTTATCGTTAACCCACAAGCCGCCCATGGTGTAATGCATGCCGGGGAAAATCTTCATTGGCACATCGCGCGGATCGTCACCGACAAACTTCTCGTAGATTTCCAGAATGCCTTCCAGCTTGCGATCCAGCACGGCGCGATCGATGTGCGTCAGATCCAGGTAGACCATCGGTTGACCGTCGATGCCCAGACCATGTTCGTAGACCACTTTGTGGATTGCGCGCGTTGCCACATCCCGCGGGACAAGATTGCCGTACTTCGGATACCACTCCTCCAGAAAGTACCAGCGCTCCGCCTGCGGTATGCTGTTGGCCTCGCGATTGTCGCCCGCTTTCTTGGGCACCCAGACGCGCCCGCCTTCGCCGCGCGCCGACTCTGACATCAGGCGCAGCTTGTCTTCGCCGGGAATGCATGTCGGATGTACCTGGATAAATTCGCCATTCGCGTAGTAGACGCCTTGCTGATACACCGCGGCCTGCGCCGAACCGGTGCAGACCACCGAATTGGTGCTCTTGCCGAAGATGGCTCCGTTGCCGCCCGTGGCCAGAATGATGGCGTCGGCCTCAAAGGTACGCACTCCCATGGTGCGCAGGTTCATCGCGCAGATGCCGCGACACGCGCCCTTGGAATCGAGAACCGCCGAGAGAAACTCCCAGCCTTCATACTTCTGCACTTTGCCTTCAGACTCGTAACGGCGCACCTGTTCGTCCAGCGCATACAGGAGTTGCTGGCCCGTGGTTGCTCCGGCAAACGCCGTGCGATTGTAGAGCGTGCCGCCAAAGCGGCGAAAGTCCAGCAGCCCTTCCGGCGTGCGATTGAAGGGCACACCCATGCGATCCAGCAGATCGATGATCCCCGGTGCCGCCTCGCACATGCCTTTTACCGGTGTCTGGTTGGCAAGAAAGTCGCCGCCATAGATGGTGTCGTCAAAATGCTTCCAGGTGGTATCGCCCTCGCCCTTCAGGTTCTTGGCTGCGTTGATGCCGCCCTGCGCGCATACCGAGTGCGAACGCTTCACCGGCACAATCGAGAACAGGTCCACGTTGCCACCGGCTTCCGCAATCTTGATCACGGCGGACAAGCCTGCCAGTCCACCGCCGACCACAATGATTTTCGGGGTACTCGCCATAACCTCTTCTATCCTCTTTCAGATTCCCTGAGTGTTTCCTGTTCTGTGGACGTCTGGCGCGCAGACACCTTATCGGGACAGCCCATGCGCGGGTGCCGGCAATTGCATCTGGCTCTGCGTTTGGGTCACGGTCGCCGGATACGTCCAGCCATCCTTATATTTGGGGTTCAGGAACGCGATCGCGCTGGCCACGCCAAGAACGATCAGCCCCACCGCCAGCGCCGTGCACACATAACCAAAACGCCGCCGGGATTTGTCTCCCGGCGTAATGCCCCATTTTGCGGCAAAGAGCCACAGGCCATAGGAAAAGTGCCAGCTCGTCGCCACGATGGCGATGATGTAGACGGCAAACATCCAGGGATTGGCCAGTTCATGATGCACCTTGGCAAACGAAGCGCCGGGATGGTCCGCCAGGCGTACGCCGCTGAACCGCAGGTAATAGGTGTGCTGAATGATGTAGGCGAACGCGATCACTCCCGTCCAGCGCTGCGCCGTATACATCCAGTTCCCGGCCCACGGATAGTCCGTAATGTTCGATTGTCCGCGCGACCAGATGTAGAACCCATAGAACGCGTGATAGAGGATGGGCAGAAAGATGAAGGTCCACTCCAGCACCGGAACCCAGGGCAGGCTGTTCAAAAACTTCACCTGCGCCGCGTAAGCGGCAGGGCCTTTCAGCGCCTCGGAGTTGGAAAGAAAATGCTCCAGCAGAAAGGCGCCGATGGGAACCACGCCGGAGAGTGAATGCAATTTTCTCAGCAGAAAAGAATGTCCCTGACCGGCTCTCAGGGGGGGGACCCCCCGATGCGCGCTCTCGGAAGCGGGTCTGGCAGCCGTTGCCATAGTGTCGTGCTCCTTACCAGTGCAGGCTTACATGAACGGTTGGATTGCAAAAGCTCATAACATTCCATTATCGGAGGCATGTTCCCGTAGCGTCAAGAAATGGAATGATTTGTTGATCGGTAAGTCCAATCCGGCACCGGCAAACTTGCCTCCAACAATGCGTGCCGTCATGTCGATTCTTATCTGTGATGGATGGCTTGGATCAGCAATAGCACGCCAACACACACCAGGCCAGCGTGAACATATTTCAGAAAAGCGTCCCCTCGCAACCGACGATTGATCACTCTGCCTAGAAATATGGCTGGCAGCGCGACAAATAGAGAAACCAGGTAATAGTGCGTCACTGCGGGCACCCACAATCCCGCGAACCAATATCCCGCCATCGCTATCACGCTCGCGGGCAGAAAATAGCCCTGGAGCGTGGCGCGAAAATGCTGCGGAGACCAGCGTCGCATCGACCCATAGATAACCAGGGGAGGCCCATTCATTCCATACGCGCCTCCGAGCACACCGGCAAGAAAGCCACATCCCAAAAGCCAGATACGGCTGTCGCTATGGAGTTCCGGCGGTCTCTTGCCCAGAAGGAAGACTCCGGAAAAGGCCATAAGGACAATCGCCAACGCAACTTTAACGGCGAGCTGGTGCACGCTCGCCAGCAGAGCAATGCCTAAGGGAATACCCACGAAGGTGGGTGCCAGCAGCCAGCCTGTGCTGCGCACGTGGATCTTCCGCCAGTCCTGTGCCACCACGATGGCAGCGATCGTGATCGACAGAAGAACGGCAAGCGGCGCGGCAACTTTGATGGGAATGCTGAAGGCGAGCAGCGGGACAGCAATCAATGCTTCGCCAAATCCAAACGTGGATCGAATCAAGGTAGCGAAAAACACCACCAGCAGAACATGCAGCGTCGTGGTGTCCATCGTCTCCTGAACCTTGAGGAATTTGCGCGAAACGCTGCTACGTCCATTGTATCTCTGCCGTTTTATCGCATCTTCAGCAACAATGCGCGCAACGCCTGTCCACGATGACTGATCGTGTGCTTGCTCTCCAGGTCCAGTTCCGCCATCGTGCAGCCCCGCGACGGCAGATAAAACAGTGGATCGTATCCAAACCCGCCGCTGCCGCGCGGCTCATGCAGCATCATGCCTTCGACCGTACCTTCCGCGCATGTCAGAATTTCCCCATTGCTTGCCGTGGCCAGTACGCATCGGTAGCGTGCTGTGCGATCTCGATCCGGCACAGAGCGCAGGTTCTCCAGCAGGAAAAGATTGTTGGCTGCATCGGCAGCCAGGTCCACGCGAAATCCGGCATCGCTCGCGTATCGTGCCGAACGTACGCCCGGAGCACCTTGCAGCGCGTCCACCTCCAGCCCGGAATCATCCGCCAGCACCACGCATCCCTCGGCACGGTTGCTGTAGTACATCGCCTTGCTGCAGGCATTTTCCGCAAACGTCGCACCATCTTCCGGTGCAGCAGGAATGGAGTTCAAGCCAGGCAGCGGTTCGATGCGAAACTCTCCGCTATACGCATCGGCGGCAACGCGAAAATCGCGCAGTTTGCCGGCATTGGTCGTCGCTACAAAAAGTTGTATCGGCATAGAAAATCGCATAGAAATTATTGGAAGAATGCATCGCAATGCATTCCCATAGACAACAATCAGCTCAGTGTACGCGACGGAGAAAACTAAAGTCGCTGCGGCAGAAACATCTCCAGCGGGCATCCCGCGCATTTCGCCACGCTACCGCAATGTCGCTTGCCCACTTCGACAATCAGCGCATGGAACTCCTTCGCATCGGCTACTTCCGTATCCTGCATCCGTCGCTCCAGCATGGTCGTTGCCAAAGCACGCAACGCATGATCGCTGGCGGTCGCTGTCAGCAGTCCATGACGCACCGTCACACGCCGCAGATACTCATCGACGACAATCGCCGGATGGTCCAGCGCGTAGAGCAGGATGGCGTCGGCTGTTTCCGGTCCCACCCCGGGTAGCGAAAGCAGTTGTGGGCGCGCCACACTCGCAACCTGCCGGCATAGTCTGTCGAGCGAGCCGTCGTATTGCTCGTCCAGAAAATCGACAAATGCGAGGATCGAAGCAGCCTTCCGCTGCACAAATCCCGATGGGCGAATCAGCTCTCGCAGCGTTGCTGCCGGTGTTTTGCGAATGCCATCGATGTGCAGCAATCCCGCTGTGCGCAAATTTTCCAGGGACCGTTCGACGCTGCGCCAGGCAGTTGCCTGCGTCAGATAGGCGCCTACGATCATTTCAAACCGCGTCTCTGCCGGCCACCAGTGTTGCGGCCCATAGGCGGCGAAGAGTGCCGCAACCATCGCCTGCAACGCTTTCGCTGCCGTTGCCTGTTGCGCGGCAGATTGTCCGGGCGGCATTTTCCTTACAGTTGCGGCTCGCTCGGTTTTCCTGATTTGTTTTTCAGCTCGTGCTTCCATCCCAGAATCCGCGCTTTCGTCGCTTCCGCTTCTGCCTCCGGCACCTGCCCCTTCATCTGGTACAGAATCGAAAGCCGTGTGTGCACCAGCACATCCTCCGGATCTTTTTCTTCCAGATGCTTTGCCTCGGCGATTGCTTCCTCCAGTTGCCCGGCATCCTGCAGCACGCGGATCAATCCATGCCACGCATCGTAGAACGAAGCGTCGCAGTGCAAAGACAGCCGAAACGCGGCAATGGCCGCCGTCAGGTTGCCGTCGGCAATGTGGTCCACGGCCCGGTAATAGTGTTCTTCCGCTGCCTGCCGAACAGCAGGGTCAACCACAGTCATAGCGGATTCCATCTCGCTCATCGGAATGCTCACACAACACTATTCTATGGCCAACGAAGATAGCAGTCCTGGCCACGCATGTTTCAGCGAAGCCGATCAATGCTCGATCGGTGCTGGCTGCGTAACCGCGGCGGAAGGCTTGGTTGTCGGTGAACTGGAGGATGATTTGGCTTTCTGCGCATCGGGCTTTTCGACTGCCGTGTGCAGCGAATACAAGGCGTTCAGCAAATTCCGCCGTACGGGACTCATTGTTTCCGGCGCGTTTTGCTGGGCGGGCGACGAGGTTACGCCCGATCGCATCCCTTGTGCGAACATTTGTCCAATGCTGGCCGGTTCCGCTCTTTTTGTTGGAGCTTCCGGGCTTAGCGTAGGCCGAGATGCGGAGAGAGATGCCGGCACCATTGCAGGCACGTATACGCTCGCAGGCATTGCCGGTGCTGCATGAGAGCTTTGCGCAATCGCCTTTGGACTGCCGGAACGCTTGTGAACGTCCTTGCCAAAAAACAGTTCTTCACGATGGTCAATATGCGGCAGCACAATGATGTCCACGCGCCGATTCCGGCTGCGTCCCTCTGCGGTGGCATTGCTCGCAATGGGATGATATTCCGCATACCCCGCTGCCGATAAGCGGGATGGAGCTACATGACTGTTCTCAATAAAAATCTGCGCCAGCTTGGTCGCGCGTCCGGTGGAAAGCTCCCAGTTCGATGGAAACTCGCTATCGTGAATGGGCACATTGTCCGTATGCCCTTCGATGCGCACATCGTAGGGCGTAACCGCCAGAGCGCTGCCAATGGCCAGCAACGTATGCATGGAATCCGGAATGGGCGTTGCCGAAGCGGTTTCAAAAAAACCGGCAGCGCGCAAAGAGATAACCAGTCCATCGCGACCCACCTCGACCGTCACGGTGCGATGGGCAATCTCTTCCGCCAACAGGTTGTCCAGCCGCGCCTTCATCTTCTGCAGGTCGGCCATCGTTTTCGGCGACGCATCCAGATCCTCTCCCATCACCACAGTGGCGGTGTTGGGCGCTCCCGCAATACTGTCCAGGTTCGGCGAGGTGCTGGTCGCAGGAAAGATACCCATGGTTTGAAAGGCGGAATGGATGGCGTGTTCCACCTGCTGGGCTTTTCGCTTGTCCGATTGCGAAGAAGCAAACAGCACCACGAAAAACGCAAACAGCAGCGTGATGAAATCCGCATACGAGACCAGCCATCGCTCATGGTTCACGTGGTCATGTTTTTTCTTGCGGCTCATGCCTTCACTGCCTCGGCATCGGGTTGCTGTTGTTGCTCCCCTAGAAAGGTTTTCAGCTTCAACTCCACCATGCGCGGGTTCATGCCCTCCATGATGGAGATGACTCCTTCCAGCATCATTTCTTTTTGCACCTGTTCTTCACGATGGCGAATCTTCAGCTTGCCCGCGGAAGGTAGAAAGAACAGATTGGCAAAGCCCACTCCATAGATGGTGGCGACAAAGGCTACAGCAATGCCGCGTCCCACTTCATTGATATTGTCCAGGTGCTGCATCACCTGAATCAGTCCCAGCACGGCGCCAATGATGCCCACCGTCGGAGAATATCCTCCCGCCGACTCAAAAACCTGCGGAATGCGTTCTTCCGTTTCTCCTTGATTGTCCAGTTCCAGTTGCATGATCTTGCGCAGCTCTGCCGGCTCGGTTCCGTCTACTGCCAGCATCAATGCCTGCTTTAGAAAAGGTTCGTGCACGTTGCCAAGGTCCGCATCGAGAGAGACGATGCCGCTGCGTCGGGCCTTGTTTGCGAATTCGACCAGTTGCGTCACCACGGCATTGCCGTCCGGCTCCGTGCTGAAGAAGACGCGCACCAGTTGTTTGAACGCACTCAGCACAGTACCCAACGGAAATTGCAGCAGGATGGCGCCAATCGTACCGCCCAGCACAATGATGGCTGCCGTCGGCTGCAGGATCTGGCGCAGGCTGCCGCCTTCCATCATCATGCCGGCCAATATGCCGCCCAGGGCCAGAACTACTCCGCCAAAACTGCTCTTATCCATGATCTGCTCCGGTTTGCTCTGCGTGGAATGGTTGGGAGGACAGCTTAATCACTGTCACGCCGCCGCCGTCTCCAGCTGTCGTCACTATCGGCATTCGCATTGGCTGCAGTGTGGGCCGCTTCCACAGCGTTGCCCGCCGCTTTCGCTCCGGTAGCGCTTCCTCTGGCCGAAGCGCTCTCTGCCACAACAACCTGCTGGTTGGGAAAGGCCACGCGCAACAGTTCCGCGCGATATTCCATCACGCGTGCCATCAGCTCCTCGCATGATTCCGACACGACAATCTTTTCGCCTGTTACCAGCGTGATGACCGTATCCGGATTAGCCTCCGCATAACGGATCAGGTCGCTGTTCAGCACCATCGCTTCGCCATTTAAACGGGTGAGTAAAATCATTCTCGTAATCCTTGGCCTGGAATCATCCGGCCTCATCTCCTGTATCGGCAAAGAGTAGAAAAAAGTTCACCTTCTATAGAGAAGAAGAGAGACCGGCGCTGCAGTCAGCAGCCCAGTCATTACAGAGCAGAATCACGCGCAGATTTTTGCATTGGTCTGTAAAGTGCCTCGCACTCGCGCCGATGAAGCCTGTGAGTGCGGAATTCCTTACCGTGCGGACCGTTCCATAGCTTCTCTGCAATCGCAGGCAGGCAACCGGGCACCCCAGGACAGGAATTGCGCCAACCACCAACTCAATCGAACCAGGAGCGAATATATGTCCTTGGGTGTCTTAAATAACATCTCCGCAATCTACGCGGAGAATAACCTGAACCAGACGCAGTCCAGCTTGCAGAACGTGCTGACTCAGCTTTCGTCTGGCTCGCGCATTAACTCCGGTGCCGACGATGCCGCTGGCCTTTCTCTGGCAGATGGTCTCCAGGCCAATGAAACCGCTCTGACCCAGTCCTCCATGAACGCCAGCGATGGCTCCGGCATGTTGCAGACTGCTGACGGCGCCCTCTCGCAGGTCACCACGCTGTTGAACCGTGCCGTAACCCTGGCCACGGAAGCATCCAACGGAACCATGAATTCAACGCAGGATGCGGCTGCCAACCAGGAATTTCAATCGATCCTGGCGGAAATCAACAACATCGGTTCCACCACCACATATAACGGTCAGGCTGTCTTTGGCAGCACCACCGACATCTACACCGGTGACGGCACAACGGCCGGCGGCTCCATCGATGCGCTGACTGTCTCTGCACTGGCCAGCGCTACCGTCGGCGATGCCAACGGTACATTGACTTACACCGCAGCCGCTGGTGCCGTTCCGGCAACCATCAGCTACGCAACCGGAACCCAGGCCGACCTGTCTGCCGATACTTTGACCACATCTGCGGCTGCACAGACGGCTTTGACCGACGTAACCAATGCGATCACCGATGTTGCCGGACAGCGCGGCTATCTTGGTTCGCAGATCAACACGTTGAATGCAGTTTCCAACGTCGAGAGCACGCAGCAGGAGAACCTGGCCTCTGCATCGAACAACGTCCTTGCCACCAACTACGGACAGGCCACTTCACAAATGTCCAGCGACGAAATTCTGAGCCAGACCGGTATCAGCGCCCTGGCCCAGGCCAACTCCGTGCAGCAGGAAGTCCTCAAGCTGCTGCAGTAACAGACGATGAACCTTGTGCAGGGGATGCAACGTTCGCATCTCCTGCGCGATTTTTCTTAACGGAATCTTTCATTTTTTCCGGCCAGACTGGCCCTTCGGTTGCCCTCAAAAGAAAGTTGCGGGATCACGTCCCGTACCCGTACAAGAATAAAAAGCGAAAGTCGCACTTCGCAGGGAGTCATTCGGATGGGAACAGTTGGTATCAGCTTCGGATCGCCAACCAGCGGACAAGGCTTCGACGTCGCCACAACGGTGAGCCAGATCACCACCAACATGCAGGCCGTCGAAACACCGTGGAAAAATCAACTGACGCTGTTGCAAAGCGAAGACACCGCCTACACCACGCTCGGCACCGATCTGTCGAATCTCAGCACCAGTCTCTCCGCCCTGACAAATGTTGGAGGGATACTGAACTCGATGGATGGCTCCAGCTCGAATACCAATGTTGTGCAACTCCTCTCCGCTGGCACCACTGCCATCGCTGGCAGCCATACGATTGTCGTGAACAGTTTGGCGCAAACCGCTTCCTACTACTCCGAAGATTTTGCCAATTCCTCCGACCTCATCAACGGAAGCCTCACCCTGACCGTAAATGGCGGCACGGCGCAAACCATCAATACCGATAGCGGCGGCGATACCCTCGCGCAATTTGCTGCCGACATCAACGATGCGGATACCGGCGTTACCGCCAATGTCATTACAGATGCCGGCGGGCAACGCTTGTCTCTGACCAGCAACACCAGCGGCGCGGTGGGAAATTTCACCATCTCTTCTACGCTGGCCGACGCGACCAACCCTTCCAATACCATCGGTTTCACGCAGCCGCAGACCGGTACGGATGCCAGCTTCACCGTCGACGGCATCAGCGAGACCAGTTCCTCCAACACCGTCACCAATGCCATCCCCGGTGTCAGCTTTCAATTGCTCTCCGCTGCACCCACCAGTCCGGTCCAGGTGGAAATCACCAACGACAATAGTGATATCGAAACAGCCGTCAACACCTTTGTCACGGATTACAACCAGGCCGTGACCGACATGAACGCGCAGGAAGGCAACGACAGTTCCGGCTCGGCAGAGCCGCTTTACGGCAGCCCGACGCTGGCTCTTTTGCAGGAGCAGCTTGCCTCTGCGGCTTCGTTTGTGCAATCCAGCGGCAGCGGCAGCGTCACCTCGCTCACGCAGTTGGGAATTTCTCTCAACGACGACGGTACGATGACGCTGGACACCTCCGCGCTCGACAGCACGCTGAACAGCAACTTCCAGGATGTTGTGAATTTTTTTCAGCCCAGCGCCACCACCCCATCCTTTGGCGACAACTTCACCACGGCGGTCAATAACCTGGGAAACTCCGCGCCGGACGGGGCCGTTTACCTGGCACTGCAGGCGGATTCCTCCACCGAATCCACGCTCAACACCAACATCACCAATGAAAATACTTACATCACCCAGCAGACGGCGACGCTGACCACTGAGCTGAACCAGGCAAACTATACCCTCACCGAAATTCCGTCGCAGATCGATGAAATCAACGAACTCTATAGCGCAGTCACCGGATACAACGCCAACGAGCAGTAAACCGGCAAGGACAGGCATCGCATGAATTATCAGCAGCAGACGCTCGCAGTAAAGAACGGTGTCGAATTGATCGTGGCGCTCTACGACGGCATGGGGCGGTTTCTTTATAACGCGACGGCATGCATCGAATCGGGCGACGTCGCTGGACGCCGTCAGAACATCAAGCGTGTCCTCGACATTCTCACCTATCTGCAGAGCAGGCTTCGTACCGATATTGGAGGGCAGCCCGCCGTGCGGCTCAGCGAGTTCTACGCTGCCATGTACTCGCAATGCGTGCTCGCCTCACGCGACAACTCCGTGGAGCTGCTGCAGGAGACCATTCGCAACATTCGCAATGTTCGGGAAGCATGGCACACCATTTCCGCCAGCGAATCGGCCCAGAGTATGCTGCCTCGCGATCGTCAGACAAGAGAAGAGCGCCTGCGTGCCATACGGGCCAGCGCTGCCTCCGGCGCTCCTGTTGCAACGGGTCCCGCTGCAGTACCGGCAGAACCGCTGGCGCGGCGCTGGTCAGCCTAGCATTTTTTGGCTACACAACGGTCGCTGCCGATCCGCTAACCCGCCACAGCCAGTTCTTCTTCCAGCATCTGTTTTTCAAACAACCGTGCGTAGTGGCCATTCCGCGCGACCAGCACATCGTGACTGCCAATCTCCGCAATCTGTCCATCCACCAGCACGGCGATCTGGTCGGCATGGCGCACTGTCGAAACGCGGTGCGAGATAAAGATCGTCGTTCGTCCGCGCAGCACAGCAGCCAGTTCATTCAGAATGCGCTCTTCCGTGTAGGTGTCCACACTGGCCAGCGCGTCATCCAGAATCAAAATAGACGGTTCCCGCACGATGGCGCGTGCAATGGCGGTGCGCTGTTTTTGTCCCCCGGAAAGCGTCAACCCGCGTTCGCCCACCATCGTTTCAAATCCACGGGGAAATTCCAGAAACTCATCGCGAATCGAGGCGATGCCTGCTGCAGCCAATACCTGTTCTTCCGTTGCTTCGGGAGTACCGAAGGCGATATTTTCTAGCAGCGTTTCGCTGAAAAGAAACGTCTCCTGGGGAACAAATCCGATGGTCTGCCGCAATGTCTCCAGGCGGTAATCCATCACCGGACGCCCATCCAGCAGCAACATGCCGCGCGGCACATCGAAGAGTCGCGGAATCAGGCTGACCAGTGTCGTTTTGCCCGACCCCGTCGGTCCAACAATCGCCAGGCTGCTGCCCGCGGGAATCTTCAGATGGATGTCGCGCAGAACCATCGGCTGGCCGGCGCCGTACGAGAAGTTCAGATTGCGGAACTCAATGTCGCCGCGAATCGCAGCAGGCTCTGCCGCCATCGCTGCGACTTCCACCGGGAGCGTCTCGTCAGAGATGGTAGGCTCCGCAACGAGGATCTCATGCATTCTGACCATGGACGCCGTGCCGCGCTGCACAATGTTCACCACCCATCCCAGCGCAATCACCGGCCAGGTCAGCATCAGCATGTAGGTGTTAAAGGCAACGAACGCGGGGACCGTAATGCGGTGCGACAACACTTCATGGCCACCCACCAGCAGCACCACCACCATCGACAGCCCAAGCAGAAACTCCAGCGTCGGCCACAGCATGCCCATCAGGCGCACCAGCAGCAGGCTGCGGCGGATATATTCTTTGTTGGCGGTTTCAAAGGAGCCGATCTCAGCTTCCTCCTGCGCAAACGCGCGCACCAGCCGAACGCCGGAGATGTTCTCCTGCACCTGCGCTGAAATATCCGAGAACATCGCCTGGATACGTTCAAAGCGCTCATGGATGCGCCGTCCGAAATACTGCACCAGCACACTGGCTACAGGCAACGGGGCAAACGCCATCAGCGTCAGCCATGGGCTGATGCGCAGCATGAAGAACAGCGCGCCAATGGTAAACAGCAGCGTGTTGGCGCTGTACATGATCGCCGGCCCCAGCAGCATGCGCACCGCGTTCAGATCGTTCGTGGTCCGCGCCATGATGTCGCCCGTGCGATGCTCCTGAAAATAGGAGAGCGACTGCCGTTCCAGCGAAAGCAGCAGATCGTTGCGCAGGTCGTACTCAATATCGCGGGAAATGCCAATCAGGATCCAGCGTGTGAGGAAAAGAAAGACGCCCTTGGAGATTGCCAGACCAATCAGCAGCAACGCGTCGATCAAAATACTTTCCCGGGTCAGATGGTGCGTCAGGTCATCGAACGCGCGGCGAATCACCTGGGGGAACAGGATCCAGAGTGCATTGCTGGCGACCACGCAGACCGCGCCTGCGATGTAGCCGCGGCGATACCGCCGCATATAAGGAAACAATGGTCGCAGCTGCTGAAGCATGGGTAACCTGATCCTTCGATGACTCTTCGTCCGTAATCTATTGTAGTGAATCGTGCGCTTGCTTTCGCAGGTCGCAACCTCACGTTGGGGTTCGCAGCAGCAAATAACCGCCCGCCAGCGCAAACAGCAGGTCCGGAGACCATGCCGCAAGCGCCGCAGGCAAGGTATTCACGTTGCCCATGGCCTCAAAAAGTCCTGCGGCCACCCAATACGCAATGGCGACACCAATGGCGACAGCAACCCCGGTCAGCGATCCTCGGCGCCCCATCGAAAGCGCAAACGGAACCGCCAGGATGGCCATCACCAGCGTGACCAGCGGGTAAGCCAGTTTTTTGTTCAGTTGTACGCGCAAAGGCAGCGTATCAAACCCACCCTCGCGCAGGTCGCGGATGTATCGCGCCAACTCCGTGAACGTCATCTCCGAGGACTGCAGGTCTTCTTTTTTGAAGTACTGCGGAGTCTCCTCAATTTTCGGAAAAACGTGAACGTCGAAGGTTGCATAGGAGGAGACAGTACCGTTGTCAAAGGTTCGCACCCATCCTTTTTCAAATATCCACTGGCGCAGGTGCGGCTCCCAGTAGACGTTGGCGGCGAAAATGCGGCGCACCAGCTGGAAACTGTTGGGTTGAAATTCAAAGACGGTCAGGTTCGCGAACTGGTTTGCCGTGGAATCAAAAAATTCGTAATAGAAAATCTGCTCGGGAACGCCCGGTTTGTGTTCCCCAAAGATCCACTGCCGGTCTGGCCGCAGAAAAGTCCGTGGCGGCTTGCCTTTGATGATGCTGCGCAGCGCCTCCTGCCGTCGGTTCGCCGTCGGCAGGTAGAACTGGTCAAAGCTGAACAGCGCCACCGAGAGGATGGCCGCAATCACAAAGATCGGCAGAATCATGCGATACAGGCTGACTCCGGCAGCCTTCATGGCCGTCAATTCATTGGAGCGTTGAAATACGCCGATAGTTACCAGCACGGCAATCAGCACACTCAGCGGGGTCAGAACATAAATCATGCTTGGCATCAGATTCAGCAGATATTCCAGCACAATGGCAGGCGCCGCGTGATTGTGGATAATGTCCCCCATCAACTCAAAAAACGAGAAGACGAGCGAAAGCATGATAAAGGTGACTTCCACCAGGGCAAAGCTGGTGAGAAACTCGCGCAGCACATAGTCATCCAGAATCAGCGGGAACCCGTTGGACGGTTTGCGCACGCTGACGGCAGCCAGTGCGCTCCCCGCGGATGTTTTACGCCGGAAGAAGTTGCCGATCTGCGCCAGGGCCGGCATGGCGGGGAAGCGCACATAGCCGCGGGTCATCTGGTACAGCATCAGCAGGCCGGCAATGGCAAAGATCACATTGGCAGACCATACTCCCACCAGCACCGGCAGCTTGCCCTGCCGTGCCAGCGCAACTCCCGTCGAAGAGAAAAAATAGTAGATGAACACCAGCAAAATCGTCAGAACAAATCCCGTACTTTTGCCGCCTCGTTTGGAGGAAAGTCCGAGAGGTATGCCCAGCAGCATCAACACCAGGCACGCCGTCGGATAGGCGTATCGTTTCTCCAGCTCGATTTGGAACCAGCGGCCATCCGGCTTGTGAGCCAGCTCCATCAGTGCGCCATTGGACATCGCCAGCACGGGCGTATCGCCGCGGCCCACGCGCACGTTTCCCTGGTCGTTGTCACTCAACTGGATGGGCAGGTCCGTCTCAGCGAAGGTGGAAATGTTATAGGAGGTTGGATCGTTGGCAATCAACTCATGCTGCTGGCCATCGCGCAGTCGCATGCTCAACGTATGGTTGCCGCCGTTGATGACGGTAGCGCGCTCCGCAGTTGTAACCTTCGGGGTCTGCGGATCGCTGATGTCTGCAAGAAAAACATTTCTCCAGACAGAAACGCCTCGTCCTGTATGAACATTCTGCACATAGAGAACGGAATTGCGCAGATCTTCATAGAAAACGCGCGGCTGTACTTCAAAGGAAACCTGCGAATCGCCAATATCTTTTTTCAGATGGAACAGTGCCGTCGCTGCTTTGGGTGCCAGATACAGTGAATTTGCCAGGCCAAGAATCCATGCCGCCACGGCAACAATGGCGACGATCCGGACAAAATGAAAGACGCCGAAGCCGCAGGCCCGCATCGCGGTGATTTCACTGTCGGCAGCCAGGCGGCTCAGTCCCAGTAGAATGCCGACCAGTGCTGCCATGGGAATCGTGTAGGTCAGCACTTCCGGCAACGCATACACGATCAGCTCGATGGCATTGGTCAGCGAGGCGCTGTCGCGCACCACCAATTCTAAAATGCTGCCCAGGTCGCGCATGAACAGCACAAACGTGAAAAGCGCCAGCCCAATCAGCATGTGGGAGACGACTTCGCCGAGAATGTAGCGGGTAA
Organism: Acidobacteriaceae bacterium; assembly: GCA_036267255.1. Classification (GTDB taxonomy): domain Bacteria; phylum Acidobacteriota; class Terriglobia; order Terriglobales; family Acidobacteriaceae; genus DATAWK01. The sequence continues at coordinate 294,181 of DATAWK010000053.1, forward strand.
AAATGCGCACAATAGATTTGCCTGCAGCTTGCAATGCAGGGCTTTCTTCTTAGTGTAGCGCCACGCGGAGCACGCTCATTGGATGCCGGGGTTTACTGCGAAGACTCTCCGTTCGGTAGAAAACGATAGCCCACCCCGCGAACGGTCTGCAGATGGACCGGCTGGCTTGGGTCGTCCTCCAGGTAGCGGCGCAGGCGCACGATAAAGTTATCGATGGCGCGCGTGTCGGTATCCTCGTGAAGATGCCAAACCTGCTCCAGAATTTCTTTGCGCGCAATCGCACGGCCCGGGTTCTGTATCAGATGCCGCAACAGCTCTGCTTCCATCAGCGTCAGCTGGATATGTTTGGTCGCCGTGCGCAGCTCCAGCAGGGAAAAGTCGATGGTCTTGTCGGAGAAACTGTAAACATCCGGCGTTGCGGGGACTGCAGGCTTGTTCTGCGTTTGTGCCGGAGTCCAACGCATCCGGCGTAACAAACCATGCAGCCGCGCCAGCAGAATCGACAGGTCGAAAGGCTTGGCCAGATAATCGTCAGCTCCTGCGGCAAACCCCTCCAGCACATCCTCCGGGCGCCCCCGCGCCGTCAGCATCAACACCGGTGTGTAGTTTTGCGCGCTGCGCAACGCCGCTGCCACAGAGAATCCATCCTGTCCCGGCAACATCACATCCAGCAGAATGGCATCGAAATGCGTCTTGTCGGTCAGCAGCAATTGCAAGGCAGCTTCGCCATCCCCGGCAATCACCGTCTCGTAGCCTTCGGCCTGCAGGTTGAAGAGCAGGCCCTGCGCCAGGTGGGCTTCATCCTCCACAACAAGTACGCGGTGATGGGGATTGGCAGGCAGGTTCATAGCTCCGTTTACAATTCCGCCTCGTGGCTTTCCAGCAGCCGGGGCAGTTGCAGCGTAATCGTTGTGCCGCGGCCCTCGCCTTCGCTATACGCCGTTGCATCGCCGCCGTGCTGGCGTGCAATCGTACGCACCAGAAACAGTCCCAGTCCGGTTCCCTTGGCTCGCAGCACCGCCATGCTGGGCACGCGGTAGAAGCGTCGAAAAACGCGCTTCAGGTGCGAAGGCGGAATACCAATGCCGGAGTCCGTAATGTGCACCACCACCCAGGCATCATGCTCCACGCCAATGCGCACCAGGATCTTCGGCGCTCCCGCGGAGTACTTCACCGCGTTGTCCAACACATTCTGCACCGCCGAACGCAGGTCTTCCAGATTGCCAAGCACCACGGCGGGGACGCCGCCATTTTCCTGCTGCAGTGTTACGGCATCGGTTGCCAGATGGTGCCGCACTCGAAGAACGTCGATGCATTCCTGTGCCAGCGATACAAGATCAATTTGGATGCGCATGCTGTCGCTCTGGCGTTGGCCCAGTTCGCCTGCCTTCAGTACCTGCTCCACGGTCGACAGCAACCGGTCGCTGTCCGACAGCATCACGCGATAAAATTCCTGCCGCTGCGCTTCATCCAGTTGCCTTCGTTGCAGCGTCTCCAGGTACAGTCGAATCGACGCAATGGGCGTCTTCAATTCATGTGTCACGGCATTCAGAAAACTGTCCTGCCGCTCGTTGCGCCGGACCTCCCGCACCAGAAAGATCGTGTTCAGCACCAGTCCGGCAATCAAAATCGCGAAGAAGATCAGGCCCAGTACCAGGGGAAAGATCTCCCGCCAGTTCAGGATCACCCAGCCGACATACAGCGCCAGCGCCAGCGCCACCAGGCAGGCGCCCAGCGTGATGAAGAATGCGATGGCCCCGGTACGGCGTGTGTTTTGCATAGAAAAAGTAAAGAGCTAGAGCAAAAGCACAGAAGGTGTAAGGGGAAGAATCGCTCTTGGCGCAACCGTTCTATCAAAGAACGGCTGCCCATACTCTCAACTCACCACATCACAGTATCTGTGCTTTTGCGTGAAACAGAACGCCAAAGAAAAACGCCTGACCGCAGTATAGCGGCCAGGCGCAGGAAACTTCTTCAGCAGGCAGCCTATGCTATCGACGCACCTGCAGGGCGCGGGTCGGCGGGATCGAACTTCGCGACCTTCACCTGCTTGGCCAGTCCCAGCTTTTCCAGCAGCCAGATGCCGTAATAGTTCGGATCGATCTCATACCAGGCCAGTCCGTGCCGTGCGGAAACCGGATGTGCGTGGTGATTGTTGTGCCAGCCTTCGCCGCCGGTCATCAGCGCTACCCACCAGTTGTTGCGGGAATCATCCCGCGTCTCAAAGCGGCGCGAGCCCCACAGGTGTGTGGCCGAATTCACCAGCCAGGTTGCATGCAGGCCCAGCGTTACACGCATGAAAATGCCCCACAGCACCCATGACCATCCACCCAGCGCCAGCAGAACAAAGCCCAGCGTCGTCAGCGGAATCCAGTGGTACTTGCTCAGCCAGACATAAAAGCGGTCTTTTGCAAGGTCCGGTGCGTAACGCGACAGAATAGCCGTTTCGCTATGCATGGCCTTGCCGTTCAGGATCCAGCCGGCATGCGCCCACCAGGTGCCTTCGCGCGGTGTGTGCGGGTCGCCGGTGTGATCGCTGTTCTGGTGATGCACACGGTGCGTGGCTACCCAGAAAATCGGACCGCCTTCCAGCGCCAGCGTGCCGCAAACCGCAATGCAATACTCCAACCACTTGGGAACTTTGTAGCCGCGATGCGTCAGCAGCCGATGATAGCCCATGCCGATGCCGATATTGATGGCAACGAAGTAGGTAATCGCAGCCACGACCAGCGCGCTCCAGCTAAAGAAAAACAGCGCGATAAACGCGCCGATGTGAAAGGCTGCGAAGAACATCGTTGTGCTGGAGGTCATCGTGCCCTGTTGCCGGGCGCGGCCCATCTGCGGAACTTCCGGTTTGTGCCGCGCCAGCTTTTCTACCTCAGCTGGCGAAATCACGGGGAGGGCTGTCGCTACAGTGGCAGCATTTGCGGAGATCTCTACGGGTTCAACAGTCGCCGCGGAATCAAGGGAAGTAGGGGTCACAAACATACCTCAGAGATGCAATTCACGTGCTATCTCTGACCATATCAGCGCGGGCCGAGGGCCTTTTGTAACAGTTTTGTAATTGCGTTGCGGGGGCAGGGAATCACACCCATAACTGTTGCATTCTCGATCAGCGGTCCAGGTTGAAAAACCCGGAGTTCCCGCGCAGTTGCTAGATTTTTTGATTCAGCACCGGCTTGCGGCGCGCTTCCGGCAGCACTGCTTGCGTGCCGTCCACCGTGTCATAGACGGATACGCAGTCGCGTCCCCGCAGTTTGGCCGACGCCAGCGCGCGTTCGGCCTCGCGCAGCACAATCAGCGGCGAACGGCCCAGACTCTCGGCCACGCCAAAGCTGGCGGTAATGTGCAGGTCCGTCCCATCCACGGTAAAGGCGCGTCGAGAGATGACCTGTCGCAGGCGCTCGGCTTGTTGTTCCGCATGCTGCACCAGGCAGCCCGGCAGCGCGATTAGAAATTCATCTTCGCCAAATCGTCCAATCATGTCGTAGCTGCGCAGCTGGTTGCGCAGCCGGCTGTGCAGCAGGGGCAACAGCTTGTCGCCCATCGCGTAACCGTGGCGCAGGTTCAGGTCCGTAAAGCGATCGATATCCATCAGCAGCAGGCTCGCGGGCGTCCGCAATCGCTGCACCCGGTCCGTTTCCTGGAACAGCAGGTCCAGCATCGCCTCGCGCCGCCATGCCCCGGTCAGGGGATCGTGCGTGGCGTGGAACTCCAGTGCCCCCGCAGAATCCGTAATCTCCTGATAGACGCTCTGCACGCGCTCCCCGGTGCGGATGCGCATGCGCAGCTCCGACCGGTCCACGGGCTTCACCAGAAATTCGTCAATCCCCGCGTCGGTGGCCATGGCCACTTCGTCGGTGCTCGGCGTGCCGCTCATCAGCATCAGCCACAACTGCCGCCGCCGGATCCGCCGCCGGATCTCCATCGCCACTTCCATCCCGCTCATCAACGGCAGGTTCGAGCTCAACAGCGCCATCTCCGGCGTGTCGGCATCCTGCAGGCGTTGCAGCGCGGCCAGGCCGCTCTCCACACGCTCGACCGAATATTTCAAGGACTCCAGCATCGCCGTCAGCTTCGCGGCATGGTCGGGGTCGGGTTCAGCAAGCAGAATGCGGCGCTCGTGCATGGCTATCCGTCTTCTTTATCGACAGCCCGCGCGCGCAGCTTTACCGGGAAGAGAAGGGAATTGTCAGCCGACAAAATCCACGTGCACCGCATGCGGAATGATCCCACGCTCCTGCCCCATCGCCAGCAGCCGCCGGATGGCTTCCTTGCCGTCCTCGCCGTAATCGATGGTGCGCTCATTCACATACATGCCGACAAACTGGTTGGCGTCCGGCGTGTTCAGATCGCGCGCATACTGCATGGCATGGCGCAGCGCCTCGTCGCGATGCTCCAGCGCATAGCGAATGCTTGCCCGCAGCGCCTGGTTCATCTGCTGGTGCAGCTTCGCACCCAGGTCGCGCCGGATGGCGTTTCCACCCAGCGGCAGCGGCAGCCCGGTCTGCTCGCGCCACCATTGCCCCACGTCCAGAATCAGGTGCAGCCCATCGCGCGCATATGTCAACTGGCCTTCGTGGATAATCAACCCCGCGTCGAACTTGCCCGCCAGCACCTGCGGAATGATCTGGTCAAACGGCACAATCTCCGTCTCCACATCCGGCAGAATGATGCGCAGCATCAGGTTCGCCGTCGTCAGCTTGCCCGGAATCGCCACCCGCAGCTTGCGCACCTGGTCGAGCGTGTACGGCTGCCGGGCAACGATCATCGGCCCATAGCCTTCGCCCACGCTGCCGCCGCACGGCATCAGCGCGTATTTCTCCTGCACGTACGGATAGGCGTGGAAGGAGATCGCCGTCACGTCATAGAAGGCCTCGTGCATCGCCTTCTGGTTCAGCGTCTCAATGTCGGTCAGCGTGTGGGTAAACTTCAGCCCCGGCATCGTCACCTTGTCGGTGGCCAGCGCGTAGAACATAAAGGCATCGTCCGAATCCGGACTGTGCGCAATGGAAATCTCTCGTACCTGCGAAGGAGTTGCTGTTGTCATCGGTGTGCTCACTCTTCAGAATAAAACATCCGGCAATCCATCCTCATTTCCGACTGCACTCAACGCCAAACTCGAAACCATCGCCGCCGGAATAGCCAAACAGAATCAGGTATTCGCCTTCCTGCAAAGGCTGTGTCGGCTGGATACGAAAAATCTCTCCCGATAGCCGCGTGATCGCAATAGGAACCAGCACAGAACTCGGCGGCTGCCGCCGGATCGTGAAGCCGTCGATTCCCGAAGTAACCATCAGTTCGCGGCGTGACCCCACGGTCTTCAGGCGAACCAGGTGCGCCTCCTTGGGCCGGAACAGTCCAGTCGCCGCCAATCCATCCTGCGCGTGGACATAGAAGACTGGGCGGGGATTGTCTAATTCTTCCAGGGCATGGGGAAAGGGAAAAATCTGAACAAAGCTCGGCGCCAGGGTCGGAATCAACGTTCGCACGCGATGCTCTGTTTTTTCTTCCTGCATCACCACGTGATTCAGCCCTACCCATCCGGAGGGGTTCGCAAACATCACTTCAATCGGCAAATGGGCCGGCTTGGCCTGCTGCCAATGCGAACTATCGAGAGCCACGGTAGGCTTTCCGCAATCCAGGGCATACATCGGCGCCGCTAGGCAGACCAAAAACATCAGGAAGCAAGAGAGCTTCATCACTGCGATCAACGTCTCCTTGTCGATCAATACAAGTCCACCAATAGAAATCCCTCAACAGAAAAGCGCTGCGCCCCTTGCCGGCGCAACGCTCGTTCATGCTCAAAATTCTTTTCGTCTCAGCTCTCTTCGCTCATCTGCATGCTCAGGTAGCGCTCATAGCCCAGCTCGTTGATCTGGTGCACCTGCGCCTCCAGCCAGTCCACATGCTCCTCTTCATCCTTCAGCAATTCCACAAACAGGTCCCTCGAACCGTTGTCCCCGTTCTCCAGCGCAATCTGCACCGAGGCGTTGTACATCCCCACGGCTTTCACTTCCAGGCTCAGGTCTGACTTGAGCATGTCCTGCACATCCTTGCCCACGGTCAGCGACAACGGCTTCATGCTGGGAATGCCGTCCAGAAACAGGATGCGCTCCATCAGGGATTCCGCATGCTTCATCTCGCCGATCGATTGCTTCTTGATGTATTTGGCCAGCTTGTCGTAGCCCCAGTTCTCGCACATCTCTGCGTGCAGAAAATATTGGTTGATCGCTGTCAGTTCTTCGCGCAGCGCCTGATTCAGTTCGTCCAGAACTTTAGGGTTGCCTTTCATACGAAACAGTGTTGCACAACGGCACGGGAATGAGAAGATGCCCGGCGTTATGGATGTCTTCGCACCTACGCCACCTGTAGATGGCTCGAACTATTCCTCCACAAACAGAAAAGCGCTCCGGCACTTTCATGCCGCAACGCTCCTCTGTGGGGGAAAACTTTTGCCTTATCTGTCCAATCAGCTCAGCAGGCGCTTCTGAGTCTGGGCCAACAGCACGATCACGGCGCCCACCACCATGCCTTGCAACACCAGGGCATAGGCTGGCTGCTTGCCGCGTCTATGTTCGTCTTCGTAGTTGTCCGGGCTAAATCCCTGGGCAAACATCGGTTGCATCGGTGACATCGGCTGCATCACAGGCGGCGCAATCCGTTCCACAACAGGTTCCCAAACTTCTTGCGCCACGGGCTCCCATACCTCTTCAGCGGCTGGTTCCTGGGCCTTTTGCATCACGGGTTCCCAGGCCTCTTGCATCACCGGCTCCCAGGCCTTCTGTTCTACGGGCTCCCAGATCTTTTGTTCTACGGGCTCTTCAATCCGCTCTTCCATTCGCTCTTCGACCCGAGCGATCATCGGTTCCTCTGCCTGGGCAGCGGCAGGTTTCAGGTACTGGTCGATGTTCCATTCCGGCTCCGGGGTTAGATTCTGCTCCGTCATCGGATCCAGCGCGAACTCCTGAATCGGTTTGGGGATTTCCATCTCCTCACTCTTCGACCATTGCAGCGGTGCGGCGTCTTCCCACCAGCTGCGTGTGGAATCGACATTCTCGTCTTCCGTTTCTTCCACGGATTTCCAATCGAGTTCCTGTTCCATCGTGGTGCTCATGACCGTGTGCATCACCGGTTGTCTTGCCGTCTCCATGGCTGGCCACGGGTCCAGCGCCATCGTCGAATTGCCGACGAAACTGACGGCCTGCAGAACGGGCTCCTGCTCGGTTTCCTCCGGCTCCTCGCGTTGCCGCCATTCCAGCGCCGCGGTGCTCTCCCACCAGCTGGGCTCTTTGACAGAATTGTCTCCCTCGATGGCGTTCATCAGTCTCAGCCCAACGCCTGTGTCCATCTCATCCGAGTCGTCTTCGCGGACGCTCCGCAGCGCGAAATAGGAGGTACCCAGCAGCACGCAGATGCTGACGAGAGCGGCGATATAAATGTATTGGACGTGCATAATTTCTCCTTCAATTGCTCCATTTCCAGGGAGAGTCTCAAGTGCTGCTTTAACCGGTTGTACTGTCAGCCAGCCATTGCAGGTATTTCATTTCCACGTTCTCCGCTGACAGGACGACGAACTCCGGCAGCTCATACGGATGCAGCTCCCGAACAGCGGTTTCCAGCACATCAACTTTGTCGGCGACGGTTTTAATCACAAGCAGCAGTTCATCAGCGGTTTCCACAATGTCTTGCCAGCGATACACCGAATGCACCCGGTCTACAATGTTCACGCAAGCCGCCAGTTTCCGTTCCACCAATGCATGCGCCAGAATATGGGCCTTTTCCTTTGTATCGACCGTTGTCAACACAATCCGCATGTCGTTCATAGGCGGCAGGTCATTCCGAGCGGCGAGTCGTAGCAGCATTTTCTGTGAAGATTCTCAAAATAAGCAGTATGTAATTAGATTCCGGGTCATTTTGTTTGGATATGCTGAAAGACGCATCTGAACAATTAGCAAGTAAGTGATAGCAAACAATCGGTTAAGAATGGGGAGAGCAATGGCAATAAAAATTCTGTTTGGCACCTCTGGCTGGCGTGCCGTGGTCGCGGAAGAATTCACCCTGGGCAATATTCGCCGCGCCGTCACCGGCATTGCGCGCTATATAGCCCGGCAGCCCGGCAGCCATCGCATCCTCGTCGGGCGCGATCCACGCTTCCTGGGCGAAATGTTTGTCGCCGAGGCCGCCGCCATTCTCGCCGCACACGGCGTTACCCCGGATGTCATCTCCGATCCTGCTCCCACTCCGGCCATTGCCTTCGCCGTGTGCCGGCAGAACGTCGGTCGGCAAACCATCAGCGGCGCCATCAACTTTACCGCCTCGCACAATCCGCCGGAGTACAACGGCATCAAGTTTTCCACGCCCGACGGTGCTCCCGCATTGCCCGAAGTCACCAAACAGATTGAAGCGGAGATCGCCGCGCTCAGCGACGACGTTGCCAATCAGAAAGCCGCCGAAGGCAATTTCCCCACCGTCGACGTCAAGCCGGAATATCTCAAGCGCCTCTCCGAACTCGTCGATCTCAAAGCCATCGCCCGGGCCAATCTCCGCCTGGTCATCGATCCGTTCTGGGGTGCCGGACGCGGCTACGCGCAAACCATATTGGAGGAGCACGGCGTTCGCGCCGTCAGCGTGCATGACTATCGCGATGTCCTCTTCGGTGGCCATGCGCCGGAACCCGACGACCATCTGCTCGGCGACTGCAGAACCAAAATGCGCGAGATCGACGCCAATCTCGGCATCGCCACCGATGGCGACGCCGACCGCTTCGGCATCGTCGATCGCGACGGCGCCTTCATTCAGCCCAACTATATTATTGCCTTGCTCTTCGATTACCTCGTCGAAACCCGCGGCTGGAACAACGGAGTCGCCAAAAGCGTCGCCACCACCAACCTCATCAACGCGCTCGCCGACAAGCGCCGCATCCCGCTCTACGAAACGCCCGTCGGCTTCAAATACATTGGCGAATTGATCCTTCAGGACAAGATCGTCATCGGCGGCGAAGAGAGCGCAGGGCTCACCATCCGCGGCCACGTTCCGGAAAAAGATGGCATCCTCGCCGGCCTGCTCGTTGCCGAAATGGTCGCCACGCGGGGCAAGACCGTCGGCGAACTGTTGCACGCTCTATTTGCTCAAGTAGGTTCCTTTTATCCCCTCCGAGAGAATTTACACTTGACTCCAGCAGCCAAAGACAAATTCACTGAGAAGTTGAAGACAGATCCGACCCAGTTAAGCGGGCACAAGGTCGTGCAGATCGTCCGCACCGATGGCCTCAAGCTGGTGCTGGCCGATGGCTCCTGGGTCTGTTACCGTTTGTCGGGCACCGAACCGGTGGTGCGCGTTTATACCGAAGCTCGTTCGCTCGCGGAATCGGAGAAGCTTACCGAAGCCGCCAAACAATGGGTGCTGGCGTAGAACTGTTGCAGAAGTCCAATAGCGTCGATAATCAGAAAGAAAGAATGAGGAGCAGCGTGCAGAAGCAGTCATCGAAGGAACAGCTAAGGCAGGAACAACCCCGGCAGCAGGAGATTCCAGTCGTGACCGGTGGCATGTCTCACAGTGCTGCGGCCATGCTGTTCCGTTCGCGCGGTCGCATCGCAACCGTCATCATGCTGGCGCTCTCGCTCCTCATCGGCTACTTCGTTATCTTCGATCACGACGGTCTGGCCGCCTACGAACAGAAGAAGCACGAGGCCCAGCAGCTGCAGCAGCAGATTCAGTCCATGCAGCAGGACAACCTGAGAATGGCCGCGCACAACAAGCGCCTCAAGAGCGATCCGGACACCATCGAGCACCAGGCCCGCGAGCAGCTCCACTACACCCGCCCCGGCGAAGTCATCTACACGCTGCCCGCAGCTCCCGGTGCCTCCACCACTCCGTCGCAATCCGCAAAATAGAGAAAGCAGAATCCGGATACCCATGCTTGCCTGGCCGGCATGGGTTCAATTTCCTTCCCAACGCACCCGCCCACGTTACAATCCAGCACAGGAAAAAAGAAGCGAGGATTGCCCTCCTGCCATGAATCGTCCTCCTGTGATGAATCGTTTGGAGCGTTTCCTTTTTCGATTGGCCTTGCTCATCGCCTTGGTTGGCCTGGTCTACGCGGGCGACTGGGCCGTGCTCACCGTGCGCGTCTCCCATGGCACGGCCTTTCGCCAGGTCCAGGTCACGCAGTTTCTGGCCACGCAGCTCAAGGGCAACAAAACCGAGTATGACCTGATGGGAACCTTTCCGCAGACCTGCAGCCGCTCTCTCTTCCCGCAAAAAGGCAACCTGCCTTGCTGGTGGCTGCAACGTCACACCTCGCAATGGGAATGAAACCACCGCACACCTACGCCCACACCCTTACGCCCGCACCCTTATGACTGTGCCCTTATGATTCTGCCCTTATGACTGCGCCCTCATGATTGTCCCGCGCGTTCCAGCTCCGCAATGTCCAGCTTCTTCATCTTCATCATGGCCTGCACTGCCTTCGGATGTCGCAACAGGTCGGGCAGGCGCGCCGGCACAATCTGCCACGAAAGCCCGAACTTGTCCTTCAGCCATCCGCACTGGCTCTCGCTGCCTCCCGCCGTCAGCTTCGACCAATAGTCATCCACCTCCTGTTGCGAGTCGCACCGCACGACAAACGAAACGGCTTCGGTGAAGTGGAACGCCGGTCCGCCGTTGAGCGCGGTAAACCTCTGTCCGTCCAGCTCAAAGGCAACCGTCAGAATGCCTCCCTTCGGTCCCGGAGCATCGCCGCTATTGCGCAGCTCACCCAGACGGCGTGAGTTTTTGAACACGCTCAGGTAAAAGTCGACCGCTTCTTCCGCATTGGAGTCGAACCAGAGAAACGGCATAATACGAGGGGATTTTTCGAGAGCACTCATGGCAATTTTCTACCTTTCTGCAATCCTCTATCTTTCCGTTGGATACATCCGCTCAGGCCACGGCAACGCCACGTCTATATTAGGACGCGGTTGCATGCTTGGATGCACCTGCATGCGGACCAAGACCCAGCCCGAAGCATTTCCCTACTAAGTGCCTATTCGTACTTTAGATAATTTGCCGGGTGTGCCCCGCGTCTCGCTTCTGAGACGTGGGTTTCTGTTTGCTCCATAACAACCGCCAGCCCGATGCCCGCTCGCACCGCAGCAATCCGGGTGCCCCATGCTCGCGCAGCTAGCATGGGTCTTTTCTTTGCCAGTGCGAAATTTCTCCACTCACAGAAGAATCCGGGTTCCCCGCTCGCGGAGTTGCGTTGCGAACATGGCAAAACAACCAAAGCCACTCCGAGCGAGCCCTTTTCTCGAACACAAGAGCGCTTTTCAGGACATGTGGTAAATGTCTAGTCTTCCCCCGATGTGCGCTTATTGAATCTGTGTCGGAGGGTGATGTTTACTTCAGCGGGCACGGATCGATCTGAACAGCAGAAGACCCCTCAAAGAACTGATTTCCTTTAGTCAGATGATCAAACGCTCGCCGTCCTCTTTGCTCAAACAGGTGAAGACGCCGCGCCCAATTAGTGACTGCTATCATTGGTATCTCCAAACGTTTCATATTGCGAGTGCGTGAGTACAAGTTGAGATGGCGTCTTCCAAGCGAGACTTTGAGTGGTTCGTGACCTGGCTGCACCGGCCGGAAAACCAGACCCCACCGGATGTGCGGCGGCTTGCTAATCTCGCGCTGGCACACTTTGACGAATTGGCTCAGACCTCCCGCCAACACAACCAGCGATCCATCTGTTTGGTACACCACGCCCACGAGTCTCTTGCTCAAACGCCCGACGGACCTCCAGACATCCAAGCGGTGGCCTTCGATGGCGCGTGGCCATGGCGACGACTGCGACACCTGACCCTCGGCCCATTTCGGGGTTTCCGAACACCCGAGCCCTTTGATCTGCAAAAACGAGTCATCTTGTTCTACGGACCAAATGGCAGTGGCAAAACCAGCTTTTGTGAAGGACTGGAATACGCATTGCTGGGTGCGGTCGAAGAGGCGGACATCAAACGCATCGACCCTCGAACCTATCTCGTCAACGTCCATGAGGAGCGGTTCGAGCCGCCGGTCCTGCAAGCAACAAACCATCAAAACCGTGAAGTGCCCGTGGCGGCGAACGCTGACACTTACATGTTCTGTTTTATTGAAAAGAACCGAATAAACGCATTTTCCCGAATCGCTGCCCGACCTCCTGCCCAGCGTACGGAACTGATCGCCACGCTGTTCGGTATGGAAAAGTTCAACGAATTCGTGAGCCACTTCAACGAGTCGATCGATCAGCAACTCGTCTTGACCGGCACCAAGCAACTCGAATTGACAAATCTTCGCAACGCCCTGACTGCAGACCAAGCCACGGTCAACGGCGAAGCCCAAGCCTTACTGACTCTGACAAACGAAGAGGCCGCGCTCGCCCTCACGCATTCCGAAGGCATGACATATGCAGGACTCAAGGCGCTTATCGGCACCGCCGAAGCCCCGGGCCGTCTGCAGGAACTCGAAGGCATTCTCAACGCCGTTCCCCCTGCGGCCATTGGCTTGACGCGCCAAGGTTTGCTCGATGGTTTCGAGGCAGCCCGCCAAAGCTATGAAGAACGCGGCGGCATTATCGCCAAGTTCCAAGCCCGTAGTAGCCAGGTTTCATTCAAAGACCTCTACACCGCTGTCCTGGCGCTGCAAGCCACCGAAGGCGATCATTGCCCAGCGTGCGATACGCCCCTCGCGGGCCAGCTCCACGTCGCGGTCAATCCCTACACAAAGGCCACCGAAGGCCTCGCTCAGTTGAAGGAACTCGGTGAACTACAGGAGGAGCGCAATACCGCTCAAGACGAAGTCGCCACTGCTTCGCGCGAGCTTCGCCGACAGCTCGCGCCCCTTACCGAGTTCGTCGCGGCTCAAGAAGAACAAGAGACGCCTATAGGTCGATACTTGGCCAGGCTGTCAGCTGAGCCCGCTGAAGACTGGTGGACGATGATTTATCCGGCGCGGCCACCGCAAGAGACCAACGCTGCGGCAGACGCCGTGATGCTCGATCAGATTCTGGCGGCTGCCGACCGCGTGGCCGCGCAAGACGCGGCATCACTTCTTGCCCTCCAAGAGCGCCAGCGCAACATCGCCGAACGCGATCGACTCAATGACTTCCGTCTACCGGTGCAAGCCCAAGACTTGAAGCGGCAACAGCTTGTCGATAGCGTGGTTGCGGCAAGACGACGAATCGGGGCATTCGACACAGCCAACGCGGATCTCATCAACGAGGTGGCCCAGGAGTCGCTGGACATCGCCCGCGACACCCCGATCAAAGCTGCATACGACCGTTTCCTGGTAATGCTCAGGAGCTACCGCAACCAGCTTCCCGGAACGCTCATGGCCGGCCTCAACGACACGGCCATGAACCTCTACAACGAGTTCAACCGGAACGACTTGGACCACGACAAGCTCGCAGCGCTCTACTTGCCAGTGACAGGCGAACAAAAGATCGAGATCTCTTTCCGAGGCAATCCGCAGGTCCGCGTGGACGCCTTGCACATCCTAAGCGAAGGCCATATCCGATGCCTGGGTCTCGCAATCTTGCTCGCCAAGAGCCAGAGCATTCAATGCCCGCTAATCGTTTTTGACGACGCGATCAACGCCATCGACCACGACCATCGCAGTGGCATCCGGGAGACGATCTTCGAGAGCGACCACTTCGCCCAAACGCAGCTCATTGTCACCTGCCACAGCGATGAGTTCATTAAGGACATCCAGCAGCACGTGCACGCACAGCGGCGCAACGATTGCCAAGTCTATCTATTCCGCAAACATGACGGCAACTACCAACCTAGAGTGACCGGTAACGTTCCAAGCAGGAACTACGTAGTGAAGGCCCGCGCGTCAAAAGACATATTGGATTACCGCGAAGCCTTGGCGTCCTCTCGGCAAGCACTCGAGATGCTGTCTGAAAAGACTTGGCGTTGGCTCAGCAGCCATGACCAGGGTGTGTTGAACTTGCAGCTTGCTGGCGTCGGCGCGGAGCCTAGTTTGCGCAATCTCTGCGAAGCGCTCATGAAACGGCTCAACGATGCGACGACCTTCACTCACGCCAACAAACCGCTACTGGTGGCCGCCTACCGCCGAATTCTCGGCATTCCGACCGTTAATCTTGTGTGGACCTACTTGAATAAGGGCACACACGCAGAAGCGAACCGAGATGACTTCGACGCTGTCTTGGTGGAGTCCGTGATTCAAACGCTTGAAGATCTCGACGGTCTTGACCTTCGGGCCGGGCGGTAGCGCAAGTCCGCTGATACGCGAATCTATCACAGGGGCAGTGGTGCCCCGGTCACACAATTTGACTGCAAGCACATTGATCGGGAACTATAAGTCGGCATAGCGGAAGGGATGACGGGCTAATTGGATGTTGAGCCGCGTACCGCAAGTTCGCGCAGCAAACCGGAAGCTGTTCCCTGCAACCTTCATTCAAAAATCCAGATGCATGCGAACCGTCTGTACATCTGCCGGGCCGCGATCCTGGTTGTATCCCGGATGCGCAATAAACGTATTGCCCACCGCGTAATACAACCCCTTCCACGCGTGCACGGTGTAGTACGCCTCCACAATGTCCTCTCGTGCGTAATTCAGCCGGCCATCTCCCAGCAAAAATCCCAGCCCGCCCAGCTTCAGATAATTCTGATGATCCTTCTTAATGGCATTCGTATTGAACGCCACGCCAAAATTGTCCGCCGGGCGATGCCATGCCGTGCCCGCATAGTGCGCGCCCAAAGCAAAGGTCTGATCGACTTCCGTATAGGCAAACGATTCATGCTGACCCTCGTTCCAGCCAAAGCGCCCACCCAGCTGCAAGTCTTTCGTAAGACTCTGCTCGACGTTGATGCCCACGCCATACTTCAGCGCGCCGTACGTCTCGACGGATGTAATCTCCGGCTTCGGCGTTTCGCCCGCCAGGTAATGCTGCACTGCCTCGCGATACAGTCCCATGTGCGCATTGTTGCCATAGGCCAGCAATCGGATGCGTCCATCCCGGCCCGGCAGCAGCCCTTTGCGGATTTCCAGCTCGCCATTCTGCGCCCGCGCCCGCCGCAATGCCCAATCCAGCGTGATGCCGTTGGCCACTGTCGGCATCAGGGCCAATCCGTAACGAAAGGCCCAGACACGGTCCTGATATTCCAGAACCATGCCGTAGGTGTACCCGCGCGTGTCCGCGGCATAGTCCCAGGCCCCGTTATTGTCCACCGTCCAGTCCATAAATTGTTGATGGCTGTCGCTCAAAACGGCGTTCACATCGAAGAAATCCGGCAAGGTGATCTTGCCCGCTCGAAATTCCAATCTCCGAATTGGCAGTTTTTGCGCCAACGATAGGAAATTCCTATCATTCTCCACAGTTTGATCGGAAAAGCCGATAACCTGATGTACCTGAACACGTGCTGTATAGGGCGTCAATCCTAGGTTGGGGTTCCGAACAACGTCCAAATTAGTAAATCCAGCAAGCCCAAAAGCTTGGCTCAAACCGCGCCCGCCGGCGCTCTCTTCGTCATAAATTACATCGGTTTCGTAGCGCGGTTTCTGATTCAATTGATAGCCCAGCATCAGCGTCCCAACTACAGAAGCCTTGTATTCAAAAGGCGCCGTAAAGCTGTTAACTCCTTGATATGGCGAGTGAAAACCCGGATGCATCTGATAGATCGTATTGATCTGCCCGCTGATCCAATAGCGTGTGTTCTCCGGATGAGGAAACATTGTGAGCTGCGGCGTTTCCGGAATCTGCTGTTGCGAAGTGCTTTTATCCGCTCCGGGAACCTGCGCACTTTCCAGCCAGAAATAAGGCGGTCTCGTCGCTGCCAGCCAGGAGGCCGTTTGCAGCGACGGCACTTTTTGCAAGCCTGCCTTTGGCAGGGCAAGTTGCGCGTGGAGCGAGCCACTCAAAAGCAATCCTAAAAAACAACCGAGCACAGTATCTCCGTAAGCCAGTCATTGCCACGAGATGAGACAAGACGCTGGCTAAAAAGTCAGTTTGCAGCAAAGCGATGAATTTCCCATGAATGCCAGTGCATCGCAGACCGTGTAAGTGATATATATCATACCCCCCTATGGTATACAAATCGGAAAAACAGGTACTATGATGTACCCATGGCAACGAAGAATCAGAGAAAAATCCGCGCAGATGCACAGCCACCCGTTGCAGGACATCTGGGAAACATTAAATTGCGCAATCGCATCCGGCGTATTCGCGGACAGATGGATGCCATCGAACGTGCGCTGAGCGAAAGCGATGACTGCCCGGACATCCTGATGCAGCTGGCGGCCTGTCGCGGTGGCATCAACAGCCTGATGGCCGAAGTGTTGGAGGACCACGTTCGTCTGCACCTCGTGGCGCCGAACCGCCAACAACCCACGCCGGAGCTAGCCGAGGAATTGATTGACATCGTGCGCGCTTATCTCAAGTAAGAACTGCGACGGCTAAACATTCTGCTCTATATGGGAAGACATTGTGTGCGGTTCACGGCCATCCCCTTGACATTCGACAAGAGCAAGGTGTAGATCTATTGTCGAACATCGAGGGGAAGATGCCACCATCGACCGATCTATTGCAGGGAACACTGGATGTACTGATTCTGAAAACACTGGCGCTGGAACCGATGCATGGCTGGGGTGTGGCCCAGCGCATTCAACAGATATCCAAAGACGTGTTGCAGATTGGCCAGGGTTCTCTCTACCCGGCGCTGCATCGGCTGGAATACAGGGGATGGATTCAGTCGGACTGGGGAAATTCTGAAAACAATCGGCGAGCAAAATTTTACTCGCTGACGCGCGCGGGAAAAAAGCAGTTAGAGGCGGAATTGGAGACCTGGGAACGACTGTCGACGGCCATTGGTCTGGTTCTGGAGGCACCTGCGTCGTGAGAGAGTTTCTGAGCCGGTTGCGATTTTTGTTTACGCGCAGAAGACATAGCGAACTTGACGAAGAGATGCAGTTCCATCTGGAACAGGCGACAGAGATGAACATCGCTGCGGGGATGACGCCGGAGGAAGCGCGGCGACGGGCGCGGGTTGAATTTGGCGGAGTGGAGCGCGCACGGGAAGAGACGCATGCGCAGTGGCCCGGATGGTGGATGGAGACGGTGCTGCAGGATGTGCGCTATGCGCTGCGCGGATTTCGCAGGAACCCTCTTTTTACAATTACGGTAATCGCCACGCTGGCGCTGGGCATTGGCGCAACGACGGCTGTCTTCAGCGTGGTGGATCCGATTCTGTTTCGCAGTTTGCCGTATGCGCATGCCGACCGTCTGGTGTCGGTCGGACTGGTGCAATCGCTGGAAACACAAGAATTCACGCTGGGCAGTTTCTTTTTTGACTGGAGGGATAATCAGAAACCCTTTGCAGCCCTTACATCCGAAGGAGCTGTGTCACAGGAATGCGATCTGACAGAGCGAAATCCCGAGCAACTGAGTTGTGCAAGGGTGTTGGGAAATTTTTTGCCTACGCTCGGCATCGCGCCACTTTTGGGACGTAATTTTCTGCCGGAAGAAATGCGCCCGAACGGACCGAACGTTGCCCTGATCTCCTATGGATTGTGGCGAAGCCGTTTCAACTGCGATCCGGCCATCCTGAATAAGTTGGTAGACATTGATGGCAGCCCCGTTCGCGTGGTCGGTGTGCTGCCTGAAGATTTTGAATTGCCCGATCTGCAGCCGGCGGATGTGATTCGCCCACTGGCATTGGATGAGGCCGCACAACGTACGATGAATGGCGGCATTGGAGCGCCGATGCGGACGTTTGCCCGGCTCAAGCCAGGAGTGACCATTGCTCAGGCGACGGCCGAGATGGCACCACTCTTCCAAGCTATTCAGCAGACACTTCCCCCGGAAATTCGTAACAGCTTCCATGACTTCCATCTCAAGATTCGTTCTCTCCGGGACCGGCAGATGCAGGATGCCAGTCAGATCGCGTGGATTCTGCTGGGATCGGTGCTGGCGGTGCTGCTGATTGCCTGCGCCAATGTGGCAAGTCTATTGATGGCGCGGGGTGCGGCGCGACAGCGAGAACTGGCGGTGCGTTCCGCGCTCGGTGCGAGTCGAGCCACACTGGCGCGCCAGGCGCTGATTGAAGCACTGCTGCTGTCTCTGGCTGGAACTGCGGCGGGATGTGTGCTTGCAGAGATCCTGTTGCACGTTTTTATTGCGATCGCACCGGCAGGCATCCCTTTCCTGGGAAAAGCGCACATGGATTTAAGAATCATTCTCTTTACGGTTCTGGTTTCGCTGATATGCGGCGCATTGTTCGGACTGGCCCCAGCGCTGCAGAAGCCGAGAGCGCAGATGCTGACCAGACGCTCGCAAACGGGATCGCATGCTGCGGTACGTCAATGGCTGGTGGTGGGGCAGATCGCTGCGAGCATGGTTTTGCTGGCCGGAGGAATGCTGCTGGTACGTAGTTTTCGGAACCTGCAGAAGCAGCATCTTGGCATGCAAATGCAAAACACTTTGACTGTTGGCATTACTCTCGAACAACAGAACTATGCAACGGCGGAACAGCAGATGGCGTTCTTTCGGCAACTGGCAAGACTGCTGCGATACGGCCCCGGAGTCCGTTCGCTGGCGATGAGCGATTCGGTACCGCCGGGTAGCGGCAGTCACGTTTTTTACTCTTCGCTCGGCATTGTTGGCAGGCCGCCTAGCGAAGGACGAACCGGAGGGCTGGTGACAACGCGCAAGGTGTCGCCAGGCTATTTCCGCACTTTGGGTATCCCGGTTATCCAGGGAGAAGGTTTTCGCGAAGAGGAACTCAATTCGAGCGAGCCGCTTATTGTTCTGAGCAAACAGCTTGCTGCACGCCTATTCCCCGGGAAAAGCGCGGTTGGAAAGCGCATGCAGTTTGGTCGATTCGACAGCAACGGTGTCCCGCAGTCATTGTGGGGCACCGTGGTTGGCGTCGCAGCCAATGTAAAAAATGGAGGCCTGACCGGCGACGAAGAACCGGAGTATTACCTGCTTCGGCGAAATCGAGCGGAGGATTGGGACAATAATTGGCGTCGAACGGAGGTGTTTCTTCTGCGGACATCGTTGCCGCCGGAAATAATGTCCCGCTGGATTCGTTCGCAAGTCGCCAAGCTGGATCCGATCGTGCTGGTTCATGTCGAAACACTTAACCAGAGCGTGAGCAGGATGGCAGACCGTCCCCGGTTTGAGACGGCGTTGCTCGGCTTCTTTGCCTTTACCGGGCTGCTGATGGCCATTCTTGGCCTATATGGCGTCATTTCGTTTGTCGCAACCCAACGCACCCAGGAGATTGGAGTGCGCATGGCATTAGGAGCGAGCCGATGGAACATCCTGCGATTGATTCTGTGGGAGGGGCTGCGCTTGATTGTGCTGGGAGGCATCGTAGGGCTGTGTGCCGCGCTGGCATTGTCGCGGGTATTGAAGAGCCTGCTCTTCAGCATCAGCCCACACGACCCGATCAGTTTCCTCGGCGTCGTATTGTTGCTGACTCTGGTGGCGGTTGCAGCAACGCTGATTCCCGCACGTTCCGCAATGCGGGTCGACCCGATGGTGGCGCTGCGCCATGAGTAAAGGCTGACGCTGCCGTAGGGGTTGACGTGCGGCGGGGAGATGCTTACTCTGCAGATACACGGGAAAGGAGGGCGATCCAAATAATGAAAAATTCAGACGGTAGTTGGTGCAACACAACACGTGAGGTGACTGAGGCCTAGCAGGCGTTCCACGCTAGTCCTGGCGGTCCGCAACCGAACCGTCGAGGCCCACCTACGGGGACGCCTCGGTCAAACCAAACAGATCACCGCCCAACGGCCCGTTATCCTTTGCGATGACGGGCCGTTGGCATTTCTGCAGAATGTTTCCAGATTATTTTCAATGCAGGAAAAAAACGGATGACTCCTACCCATAGGGACGGCAAGATTTGTTACATCGAGATTCCCGCTGTCGATGTTGCGCGCTCATCGGACTTCTATAAACAGGCCTTCGGTTGGCAAATCCGGCAACGCGGCGATGGCACAATATGTTTTGATGACACGGTTGGCGAGGTGAGCGGCACCTGGGTACTCAGACGCGCGCCCGCAGCCGAGCCCGGCGTTCTGATTTACATCATGGTCGACAACGCGGACGCGACCGTTGAGGGAATCGTCGCGAACGGCGGTGAGATTGTGCAGCCAATCGGGATGGATGCGCCCGAGATCACAGCAAGGTTCCGGGACCCGGCAGGAAACATATTCGGCCTCTATCAAGAACCTGGATAACGGAGCGTGGCTCCGCATCTGCAAACGGTCTTACAATGATCGTTATGGACACACTGGTCATTGCGGGAAAAGCCTTTCAATCGCGGTTGATTGTGGGCACGGGAAAATACAAAGACGGCAGAGAAACGCAACGAGCCATTGAAGCCTCCGGTGCGGAGATGGTGACGGTGGCAGTGCGCCGGGTGAACCTGGACAGAAGCAAGGAGTCGCTATTGGACTTTATCGATCCGCGCCGCTATTTTCTGCTGCCGAATACGGCCGGTTGCTATACGGCGGAAGAGGCGATTCGCGCGGCACGGTTGGGGAGAGAAGTAGGCTTGTCCGACTGGGTGAAAATTGAAGTGATCGGCGATCAGCAGACGCTCTATCCCGACGTGCAGGCAACGCTGGAAGCAACCCGTATTTTGGTGAAGGAAGGCTTTACAGTCTTGCCGTATACCTCTGATGATATTGTGGTTGCGCGTCGATTGATTGACGCCGGTGCAGCCGCGGTGATGCCCCTGGGAGCGCCGATTGGGAGCGGGCTGGGTATTCAGAATGTGGCCAATTTGCGCATCCTGCGCGAGCGCATTACGGAGGTTCCGCTGATTGTGGATGCCGGTGTGGGAACGGCTTCGGATGCTGCGATTGCGATGGAGTTGGGAGCGGATGCGGTGCTGATGAATTCCGGCATTGCGAATGCGGAAAATCCGGTGCTGATGGCCGAGGCGATGCAGCACGCAGTGCTGGCCGGACGGCAGGCATTTCTGGCGGGTCGCATGCAGCGCAAACTGTATGCAACGGCTTCGTCCCCGCTGGAAGGGATTTCGCGCTAACCGCCATGCGCGTCCTTGGCATTGATTGCGGAACGCAGTTCACCGGCTACGGCGTGGTGGAGTCGGAGGCTGCGGGCCCATTGCGCGCTATCACGAGTGGAGCGATTCGGTTGGTGAAGCGCGATCCGCTGCCGCAGCGGCTTTGCATGGTTTTTGCGGAACTGCAGACATTGATGGCGCAGCACCAACCGGATGTGGTGGCCATTGAAGAGGTCTTTCATGCGGCCAACAGCAGAACAGCGTTACTGCTGGGCCAGGTGCGCGGGGTGGCTTTGCTGGCAGCGGCGACCAGCAAGCTGGAGATTGCCGAGTATGCTCCGCTGGCGGTCAAATCCGCCGTCTCCGGCTATGGGCTGGCGGACAAGCAGCAAGTGCAGTTTATGGTGATGCGGCTGTTGGAGTTGACGGTTGCACCGGAGCCGATGGATGCCTCCGATGCCCTGGCGATTGCTATCTGTCATATTCATCATGCGCAGACGATGGCCGCGCAGCAACGGATACCGGAGGGGCGTCGGGGAACGCGATAGTACGATGCTTGACTTGACCGTGGGAACGGAGTTTTATCAAATTGCGGTTGAAAATAAAAGTTTCGATTATCGAAACTTTTATTGGAATAACGAATCTTTATTATGTAGTGCAGTGGTAGCGACAGGAGGTGTGCCATGCGCGCAACCCTCGGAATTTTCTCTTCGTTTGTATCCCTAGCCTTGGTCTCCTGCAATTCCAGCGTGATGAACCATTCAACGGACAGCGTCCTGCATAGAAGGCGGCAGAATCGACAGAGATTTTTCTTGTCGGGATTGTTGATCGCGTTCGTGGGCCTTTTTCTTTTCAGCTCCACGTTACGGGCGGATACCGATTCCAGCACAACGACTTCAAATGGAGCGACGCTTTCTCACATCCGCGCGGTGCGGCTGAGCTACGTGGAGGGCAGCGTGCAAATGCTGCGCGGCGACCATGTGGAGTTTACCCAGGCAGAGATCAACATGCCGGTGGTGGAAGGCTCGCGCATCAATACCGGGGCTGACGGGAAAGCGGAGATCGAGTTTGAAGATGGCAGCGTGGTGCGGCTGACGGCTAACAGCTCTTTGAACATCGACACATTAGAGTCGGCGAGCGATGGCACGCTGCTTACTCAGGTGAGCCAGCTGGGCGGCCTGGTGTATTACGAATTGCGGCACGACAGCAAGGCACCGTATACGGTGCTGTATGGCAACCGTAAAGTGACGCTGGAGGCCAATTCCACATTTCGTGTGAATCTGGCATCGAACCCTGCGGGCATGGCTGTGCTGGACGGAACCGTGCAGGTGACCGGTGGCACGGAGTATGAGGCGCTGGTGCGCGAGGGACAGACGATCCAGTTCGATCCGGCTGGCGGAGAACCATACACCATTGCGGACGTCGTGACGCCGAATGGATGGGACAAATGGAACGACGCCATGGACGAGCAGGCAGCCAATGCGGCAGAGCATCAGACAGCCGCGCGCGAAGAGAATGGCGGCGGAGGCATGGGATGGAGCGCGCTGGATAATTACGGCGGCTGGTATCCCGTACCCGGATACGGAGATGTGTGGCAGCCATACGATGTGGGCGCTGATTTTGATCCCTATGGGTATGGCTCCTGGGGCTACATGTCGGGATTGGGATACTCGTGGATCTCCGGCTATCCGTGGGGCTGGCTACCGTACCACTACGGTGGATGGGCGTTTATTGATGGATTTGGATGGGGCTGGATGCCTGGTTTTGGCGGCTTTGGCTACGGAGGCGGTTATGGTTTTGGTGGCTTCGGCGGCTTCTATCCATACAGCCCGGTTTATAACGGCCCTACAGGATACAAGGGAGCCAGACCGCCGGTGCGAGGCACTATGCCGCCGCATAGATTGATCGCTGTGGGGCATCCACCGGCCAAGGGTACGGCTCTGCGAGCTGGGATGGCCAGGCCGGGAGCTGCCGGATTTATGCCGCAGCCGATCAACTATCACGGCACCCTCATTGAGCCTTTGCATTCCATTATGGATGGCGTGAAAGTGCCGGTACGAAATGCGGCTCTTTATAACGACCACCCGGCGACGGCCTTCCACGGCGATATTGCCGGAACACTCGAAGGTCGCCAGGAAGGAACGCTGCGTGGTCCGGTGGCTCTGCGAGCTTATGATGTTGGGCGCCCGGCCGGTGCCTCCCAGACGCTGCGTGGTTCCTACAATCCTTTTTCAGGTGGGGCACATTTTGGTTCGCATGGAGCGTCCAGTGGATATTCCTTCCATGGAACGGCTCAGTCCAGCTCTGCCGGTACGTTTCACGGTGGTGGATTCAGCGCAGCAAGTCATGCCAGCGGTGGAGGTGGATTCAGCGGAGGCGGCGCCCATGCAGGCGGTGGCGGTGGTGGTGGGGGTGCACACCACTGAGTAGCCGGTTGCAATCCAACCAGGAACCAGAGAATGCCGTTGGGCTTTGTGCTCATCGGCATTCTTATTTTTCAGCAGGGAGCGCGCAAGGCATTTTTAATCTAAATAGAAACACTGCATGTAATCATGCTTCTGCCATCGGATGAGAGAGGCATGGATGCAGGCGTATTCGCAGGATGAGCGGGAGCGGGTGTTGGATCGCGGGAAGTCAGGCATTGCTTCCAGTCGGACATCGTGATTTCCGTGAGAAAGCTGGAGTGTGGATGAGAATCAACAGTAAATGTTCAAGACTCATGCTGTTCCTGCTACTCATGTTCGCTGCGTCAAAACTGTGGGCGCAGGGCCCTCCATATCAAACCGACGATCCGGTTCCGGTTGACCTGCATCATTACGAGTTTTATATCTTCGGTGGTGTCGATGGCACACCGGCGGAAATCGACTCGACAGGACCGGCATTCGAGTTTAACTGGGGCGCAATTCCCAGGGTGCAACTGCACGTCATACTTCCGTGGGGAGGGATCTTCCCGTCGAACAATCCCGTTTACCTGCCCGGCGGAACGGGCCCGAGCGCGTTCGGTCTAACCGATATGGAATTGGGCGCCAAGGTCGCCTACATCAAAGAGTCGAAGTACATTCCCCAGATCGGCACGTTCACAATGTTCGAAATGCCGACCGGCAACGCCGACCGAGGGTTGGGCGTGGGGACGGTGTGGTACAAACTTCCTCTCTGGCTGCAAAAGAATATCGGGCACTGGCTGCTCGATGGGGGCGCGGGAGAAACCATCGTCCCGCAAACCGGGTACCGCGACTTTCCCTATGGGGGATTCCTGCTGAAATACAGCTTCGGCGAACGGCTGGAGTTGGGAGGGGAAGTCTTTGCTCATGGGCGCGAAGGCTATGCCGCGGCGCAAACGGAAGCTTCGACAATGATCGACATGGGCGGCTACTATCACTTCAAGCACCACCCCGGCGAGCAGTTCTTGTTTTGCTACGGCCACTCCGTTGCCGGCCAGACGGAAAACTACGCATATGTCGGCATGTACTGGACATGGGGAAAAGACAAGAAGAAACCCGAAATAGGCAACGCCTGGTTACGAGCGCCGATGCAGGCAACGGGATTTGAATAACCTGTATGATGCGGCCGGCGTAAAGGCCGATCCGCTATCCCCGCCTGAGCCTGTTACTGACAGTTCCCTCCATCTCAGGCCTTCTCTGAATGTGCTTTCGAGTTACCTGGTCAGATTCCTACAGGTCATGCCGATGTCTTCGCAGATTTTAAACACCGAGTGCGAGAAAGAGCCGCGCCATCGCGTCCAAAGATACTGCTTCGGTGCGCAGCGTGGTATCGAGTGCTGCGGCATGCGCGGCCGTTGTAATTTGTTCCGGGGTGTACCCGGCGGCGCGCAGGTTGTTGGCCAGCGTCTTTCGCTTTTGCTGAAAACAGGCTCGCAAAAAGTTCAGGAAGGGTTGGCGTTCGATGTTCAGCTCTGCAAAACGCGGCGCAGGATGCAGGCGCACAACGGCGGAATTGACCTTGGGCGGAGGAGAAAAAACGCCGGGCGGCAGAGGAAAGAGCTTTTCTGCGTTGGCGTGCAACTGCGTGGTAGCGGACAGCAGCCCGTATTCGCTGCCGCCGGGGAGCGCCGTAATGCGATCGGCGACCTCTTCCTGCATCATGAGCACGGCGCGGGAAAAATCGCTGGTCTGCGCGAAGAGCCATAGCAGGATATCGGAGGTGATGTAGTAGGGCAGGTTGCCAACGACAACCAGATCACCGGTGTCGGAAGAATCCCGCAGTTCGGCCAGCTTGACGGTCAAGATGTCTGCCGCAAGTATCTGGACGTTGGACGCGCTTGCATAATACGCGGCCAGTGCGGGGGCCAGGTCTCGATCCAGCTCTATCGCAATCAAACGCCGGGCGTGCGGCACCAATAAATCTGTAATCGCGCCACGGCCGGGGCCGATTTCAATCACGGTGCAACCGGAGATGTCGCCGAGCGCATCGACGATGCGCTGGCGTGCGGTGAGATTGGTGAGAAAATGCTGACCGAGTTTTGGTTTTTTCAAGGCCATGCGTTGCCGATTTTGATCTCAAACTGCAAAAAAGTTCTGATCGTTCCATGGTACGTTGCTGGCCCGGGGATTTCTGGACGATTCGCGAT
This sequence comes from Acidobacteriaceae bacterium, assembly GCA_036267255.1. GTDB lineage: Bacteria > Acidobacteriota > Terriglobia > Terriglobales > Acidobacteriaceae > DATAWK01. The sequence continues at coordinate 319,786 of DATAWK010000053.1, forward strand.
AGACCGCTGATTCATTCGTTTGTGCATGCGCATCAGATATAACAAGAGGTGGTTGAGACGAAAGGGAGATGTATGCATATAGCGTTTGCTGCTTCCGAGTGTGTTCCGTTTGCGAAGACAGGCGGGTTGGCGGATGTGATTGGCGCGTTGCCGGCGGAGGTGGCGCGCCTGGGGCATCGCGTCACGCTGTATCTGCCGCGGTACCGTGGCATGCTGGAGCAGGTGGATAGTCCGAAGGTAGTTATCCCCAGTCTGACGATCCCGTTTGCATCGTACAACCGTTTTGTCACGGTTATTGACGCGGGTGTACGGGATGGTGTGCAGCTCTATTTCCTGGATTGCGCGGAATTGTTCGATCGCGAAGGCCTGTACGGTACGGCGGCGGGGGAATATCCCGACAACGCAGAGAGATTTGGCCTGTTTGCGCGCGCCGTGCTGGAAGCCAGCAAGGTGCTCGGCGTGCCCGATGTATTTCATGTGCATGACTGGCAGGCGTCGCTGGTGCCGGTGTATCTGCGGACGACATATTATTTTGATCCCGTGCTGCGAAAAGTTCCATGCGTGCTGACGGTCCACAATGCCGGATATCAAGGATGGTTTCCGCCAACGACGACGGAGCTGCTGCTGTTGCCGTGGGAGATTTTTACCATGGACCGATTGGAGTACTACGACAAGTTCGACTTTTTGAAAGGCGGCGCGGTGTACTCCGATGCCATTACGACGGTGAGCCCACGCTATGCCGAGGAGATCCAGACATCGGAGTTTGGTTTTGGACTGGAGACGATCTTTCAGCGGCGCGCGGCCGATCTGCACGGCATCCTGAACGGCGTGGACTATGCCGAGTGGAACCCGGCGACCGACCACAACATTGCTGCGCATTACACGCCTGAGCGTCTGCAGGGCAAGCGCGAATGCCGCCAGGACCTGCTGCATGCCTATGGACTGGATGCTGTAGCGGAGACGACGCCGATTGTCGGCATTGTGTCCCGCCTGGCGACGCAGAAGGGGGTGGACATGATCGCAGAGATTGCCGAGCCACTGGCGAAGGAAGACATGGTGCTGCTGGTGCTGGGCACAGGCGATCACTACTACGAAACGCTGTTTCAGGAGCTGGCGGTGAAGTTTCCCGGCAAGATCGTCACGCGCGTGATGTATGACAACGTGCTGGCGCACAAGGTGGAAGCGGGCGCCGATATGTTCCTGATGCCTTCGCGTTATGAACCCTGCGGCCTGAATCAGATTTACAGTTTGAAATACGGGACGCCGCCGGTGGTTCGAGCGACGGGTGGGCTGGAAGACACCGTGGAAGAGTGGAATGCAGGGGCGGGCACCGGGACAGGTTTCAAGTTCAGCGGCACCAATCCGCTGGATTTGCTGGCGGCGCTGCGCCGCGCTTTTACTGTTTTTCAGGACAAGAAAGCCTGGCGTCAACTCATGAAAAATGGCATGGCGCAAAGCTATACCTGGGACAAGCCTGCGAAGGAATATGTTGCCGTGTACGAGGAAGTAGTAAAAAGGCGGTCATAGCGGTTCTGCCGGGCCGGTTGTGTCCGAATTGCGGCGGCGAAGCCATAAATATAGTGGAAAGCCGGCGAGTATGACACACGCGCCCACGAGCGAATTTCGCAGGTTGTTGCCGAAGGTGTAGACCAGCACTACGGCGGCGGCCAACACAAAAAAGGCGGGAAGCACTGGATAGCCAGGCGTGCGATAAGGGCGGCGAGCATCGGGTTCACGGCGACGAAAGACGAATAGGGTCGTAGCCGTCAGCATGTAGAAAAGCCATTCGGCAAACAGCGCGAGCTCAAAGAGCTGCTGAAATTTTCCAATGAACAGCAGCAGCAGCGTGGACATCCAGGCCTGGACGATGAGTGAGGTCGAAGGACTTTGAAAGCGTGGATGGATGCGCGCCAGGGAGCGAAAGAAGAGTTTATCTTTTGCGGCGGCGAAGGGAACGCGCGCGCCAGAGAGGATGGTCCCGTTCAGAGCGGCCACGATGCTGATGGCCATACCCGCGGAGACCAGGTCTGCCCCCCATCCACCTGCCACCAGACGCATAGCGGCCGTCGCCGGGCGGCCGGTGCCGGCGATGGCTGCTGCAGGGAGTACATACTGAATGGCTGCGTTGGTGGCTATGTAGAGCAGGGCAACCAGGCCCACTCCGAAGGTGAGGGCTATCGGAACGTTACGCTCCGGCTGGTGAATTTCTCCCGCGACCATATTGAGGTTGTTCCATCCGTCATAGGCCCACAAGGCGGCCACCAGAGCAATCATGAAGCCGGTAAGGGCACTATGCGCGACGGGGAAGAAGGTGGAGTAATTGAGCCGGTGGCCAACGGGACTGGCGAAGCAGAAGACGACAATGGCCACAATCAGGAGAACCTTGAGCCAGGTGAAAATAAGCTGAAACTCCCCGGCACGACGCACACCAAGGTAGTTGAGTCCGGTGACCAGCCAGGCGACAACGATGGCGAAGAGTTGGCTCCACTCGATAGTCCATGGCCACTGGATAGCGGTGGTATTCAACCAATGGAACGAGGAATACGTGCCCAGGATGCGTGTCAGTCCGATGGTGCCAGTGGCAATAGAAGCAGGCTTGGCGATGCAGAACAGCGTCCACATGTAAAAGAAGGCCGTCAGGTCGCCATAGGCATCGCGCAGGTAGATATATTCGCCGCCAGCGTAAGGGCGCATTGCGCCCAGCTCGGCATAGATCATGGCGCCGAAGAGCGAAAGCAGACCACCAACGATCCAGGCCAGATAGACCAGCGAGGATCGCCCAGCGGCCAGCATCATTTCCTGGGGCACAAGAAAGATGCCGCTGCCGATGATGACGCCGACGACTACCGCAGTGGCTTGGGACGCACCGAGGACACGAGGCAGATTTGCGCTGGATGATGAATCGCTCAAGGGTTGCAATCAGACTCGCATGAAATGGCACAAGAGTCCAGAGACCAAAGGGGAACAGGTCCTAGATCCAGTGCTTTGTTTTTGGCCAGAGGACGGACAGCGGTTCCTTCAGCCCGCGGCACAGATAGATCGGTTTATTCTCATACGGCATGGCCAGCGGGTCATTCGTGTGACCGACGATTTGTACCGATTGAAAGAGTTGGCTCAGATCGCTATTGGAGCTACCGACGATGATCATTACTTCTCCGGTGTATCCGCGCGGCCCCCAGAAAAAATAATTCTGATGACCGCTGATGGCCTGCGGCAGGCTATATTTCGGGCCGTAGATATCGATGGCCCCGGCTTCGCCGTAATTGTCACAGAAGATGGCAGCTTTGGCGCGATCAGCGGGAGAGAGGGAGTTGTAAATCTGCGCGACCTGAGCAACCATTTGCTTCCATCCGAAACGATCGGCATAGAACTGGGGCAGCGGGCCGGTCGCGGCATTTTCCGTCTTGCCGCTTTTCATGTGCAGGGCGGTGGTGTAACGAATCCACGTATAAGGCGGCAGAACCGGCAGCCCCATTGGCAGAATGAGCAAGCCGGTGATGACGAGCACTCCGCACCAGGCAGGAAGGAGCCAGGCGGTTTTGCGAGAACCGGAGAACATGCGCTGCCAAGCCAGTGCGCCTGCGGCGAAGAGTACGGGATAGACGGGCGCGACGTAATAATCCTTAGCACGCAGATGGATCATGATAGCGAGCAGGACGAGGAACATCGCGCCAATCCAGCGGAAGTTGCGCGCGGCTTTGGCTACAAACAACCAGATGAGTCCAGGTAACAAAAGGAAGATGCTGAGCGGAGCGAGCATCATGAGCTGTGCGCCGAGAAATGGAAGCGGCGCCAGCACGACGTTTTTGTGGCTGTGGTTCACGTTGTGCAGCCACTCCAGTGTGGGCCAGTGATGATGCATCTCCCAGAACAGGTAGGGAGATGAGATGAGAAAGAGAAGCGCGACGGCAGCGAGGACCCACGGGCTCCAGAGTAGACGGCGTTGCGGTGTGAGCAACAGGCCGACCAGCAACGCGACGAGAAAAAATGCAATGGAGGGTTTGTTGAGCAGGCCGAGTCCGCCGAGAATGCCAAAGAGCAGCCACCAGCGTGGGCTGGCTCCGCGGGCGATCCAGAGGACGGTGAGCAGGCAGCCCATCCAGAAGACGGGTTCGAAGGAATTCATGGAGAGATAGCCGTCGATGCCGAGATAAACCGGGACAAACAATACGGCGATCATGGCCAGCACTTGTGCAATGCGTTTGCCACCGAGCGACCAGGCGAGCATACCGGTGAGGAAGATTTTGACGGCTCCGGCGAGTTCGGAAAAAATGCGGAACATCGCCTGGTTATGAAGACCAAAGAGCATCTCGGCGACACGAGCCTGGAGCGCGGCCATCGGAGCCTGATCGACGTAGCCCCAGGCCAGATGACGTCCGCAGACGAAGTAATACAGCTCATCGCGAAAGATGCCATACCCAAAGTGCTGTGCGAGTATGTTGGCCACAATTTCGATTGCCAATTTGATGAGCGCGAAGGTGAGCGCAAGGTACAGGGCCGACCGCAACGGGGTAAGCTCTGACCGCATTTGCTGGTTTGCCTGCCGGGACAAGGACGTATCCATGTGAGAAGCCAAACGATCCTCCGAGGTATGCAGGGATTGTAATGAGATACGCATAGCTTGCGCTCAGGTTCCATAAAAAGTTCCGTAAAAATGGATCGTCAAGAAAATGCAACGGCGTGACGGAGAAGTTGCTCGATTTTATCGGGAGGAATCCGCTGGACCATTTGTTGTGTGGAAATGCTCGTGGATAGCCGAGGCCACCTTCGCGGGAACGACGGCGGCGAGTGCTTCAAGAGACGCTGTCTGGACCGAGCGCAGGCTGCCGAAGTGTTCCAGCAAGCGGTTGCGTGTACGCGTGCCGACGCCGGGAACGTGCAGCAGTTCGGAATCGCGGTCGCGCATTTCGCGGCGCTTGCGATGATAGGTGACGGCGAAGCGATGGGATTCATCGCGGATGCGCTGCACCAGATGGAGCACGGGAGATCGCCGATCCAGCACGACGGGTTCATTGCCCTGTCCATAGACGTAGATGATCTCTTCGCGTTTGGCGATGGAGGCCAGCGGCTGGCTGGTGAAACCAAGTTCCTCCAGCGCAGAGGCCGCTGCGTGGAGCTGGCCCAATCCGCCGTCTATGAGGATGAGACTGGGCATGGGCTTATCTTCTTCTCTCAAGCGCTGGTAGCGGCGCAGCAGAATCTCGCGCATGCTGGCAAAGTCATCGACTCCGGAGACAGTTTTTATCTGGAACTTGCGGTACTCAGCTTTCTGCATCGCGCCTTTTTCCCAGACGACCATGGAGGCGACGCTCTCCGCGCCTTGAATGTGGGAGATGTCGAAACACTCAATGCGTTCGGGGAGATCGGGGAGAGTCAGCGCGTCCTGCAGCGCTTCCTGAATGGCGCGGATGCTGGGTTGCAGGACACGGAAGCGCTGATCGTAGGATTGCTTGGCGTTCTGTCCGGCAAGATCGACGAGTGAGCGCTTTTCGCCGCGCAGAGGGACGGTCAGCTCCACCTTGTGCCCGCTGCGTTCACTCAGGAGCGTGGTGAGTGCGATGCGATCCGGAAAATCAACGGGAATGTAAATTCCGCGCGGTACGTATTGCTGGTCGATATAGCGTTGTTTCATCAGGGCAGAAAAGAAGGCTGCCGGATGAAATCCGTCGGTAATGGATGGTGAGGCGTCGCTGGTTTCTGCGGGCGATTCCGCCAGCTCGTCTTCGGCGACGAGCATCTCGGGCAGTTCCGGCAAATCTTCCCAGAAGAATTCATTGCGATCAACGATGCGGCCATTGCGCAGGTGAAAGAGATTGACGGCGAGCATGCCGTTCTCATAGTGGAAGCCGAAGACGTCGGCGTCGTCCCCGGAGGCGGCAGCAATGCGCTGCTTCTCCTGCAACTGGTTGATGGTGGTCAGCATGTCGCGATAGCGCGCAGCCAGCTCAAACTGCTCGCCCGCAGCGGCGGCCTGCATGCGCTGCTGCAGAGATTTTTCCAGCTCCTCGGCGTGGCCCTCGAGCAGCAGTTGTGCATCGCGCACGGCCTCGCTGTAGATCTGCGGAGTGGTGAGAGCTTCGACGCATGGGCCAAGGCAGCGATGAATGTAGTACTGCAGGCAGGGGCGCGGATGATAACGCGACAGATCGATTTTGCAACTGGGCAGAAGAAATGTCCGGTGGATCAAATCGACGATGCGATAGGCGAGATTGCCGGGAAAATAAGGGCCGTAGTAGGCGCCTCCATCTTTGCGGACACGCCGCGTGACGAAAACCTTGGGAAATCGGTCGGCGAGGGTGAGCTTGACGTAGGGATAGGTTTTGTCATCGCGCAGCAGAATGTTGAAGCGCGGTTTGCGCTGCTTGATGAGGTTATTTTCCAGGGCCAGCGCTTCCTGCTCATTGCCGACCAGGATGTATTCCAGATCGACAGCCTCGCGCATCAAAGAGCCGGTCTTGGCGTTGGACTGCGCCGATTCCAGAAAATACGATCGCACCCGCGCCCGCAGGTTTTTCGCCTTGCCGACGTAGATGACCTCTCCTTCCGCGTTGTGATAGAGATACACGCCGGGTTGTGTGGGGAGGGTCCGGATTTTCTCGATGAGATCCATAGATAAAGGAATACGGAAGAAAGGCGCTATATCCAGTCTATCGCTGCGGGGAACGTGTAAAAACTACCGCCCACTGAGTCAGGATTGCGTGGTTCCTTGACGAATAGTGCCGCCAAGCGATTGATGAATATAGGGTTGTGCAAAAGTTTCAAATTGGTACAGGAATTGCATTGTTATTGATCTCGGGACTGAAGTCTTTGTGTGTGTGGGCTTTCCCAGTCCGGAATGGAGAACGAACGATGCGATCCAACAACCTGAATAACAAGACAAAAAATACGCGGTCACTGCCGCTGATGATGGCTGTGGGGATGACTGCTGCGCTGATGATCACAGGCTGCACCACCAAGAATTATGTGAAAAGCCAGACCGCTCCTTTGATCCAACAGACGAATGAGCTGGACGACCAGACTGCAACCAACAATCGGAATCTGCAAGACCTGAGTCAGCGTTCGCAACAGGGAGTTGCACAGGCGCAAGCGGCTGCGGCCACTGCGGACCAGAAGGCGCTGGCTGCCGGACAGTCCGCCACGCAGGCGCAACAGTCGGCCCAGGATGCGTGGAACCGCGCCGATTCTCTTGCCAGCGTGGTCAGCAATCTGGACACATACCACCAGGTTGCGGATGTGCAGGTTCACTTTGCCTTCAACCGCGCGGTGTTGACCCGCAAGGACAAAGGCCAGCTGGACCAGTTTGCCGGCCAGCTAGGCAACACCAAATCCTACATTCTGGAAGTGACGGGTGGTACCGACTCCGTTGGCAGCAAGGACTACAACTATCAACTGAGCGAACAGCGTGCTGAGGCGGTGGTGCAGTACCTGGCGGCGAAATACAACATCCAGGCGCACAAGTTCTACCTGATTGGCATTGGGAAAGACGATGCCGTCGCGTCCAACGGCTCTGCCGCTGGACGTGCGAAGAACCGCCGGGTGCAGGTGCAGCTGCTGACGAACAACGTGGACGGTACGCAACCCGCGCAACAGGCGCAGCAGACTAGCACCCCAAGTATGTAGAGAAGTGATCGATTCAACGGCTTCCCCCGACGACAGGCACCGAATACATCCCGCGATGTTCGGTGCCTGTTTTATTTGGAGAGCTTGCCGTACAGGACAGGATTCAATTCAGGGTCGTTGTACATTTTCATCTGACGATAGAGCACAAAGCGGCGCTCGCCTTGCAGAACGCTGGCCCAAAGCTGATCGAGACATGCGGCCAGGTCGTTGCGCTGGCGATCGAGGACGGCCAGGCGTTCGCGGTTGCGTTTCGCGTGCCCAGCAGGAGCGTTGGGCCGGTTGATCTCCTCGAGTGTGTGGTAGCGCTTGAGCGTGAGGATGGACAGACGGTCGAGCATGAGGCCCGGAGTTTCTGAATGCAGCTCTGCCTGGGAATTGGGCAGGCGATTCGGCGCCAGCGCTTCCAGCAGAAATGCATCGCAGTATTCGATCTGGTCATTGCGCTGTTGATTGATGCGATCGATGTTGCGTTTGGCCTGGGCAATGGCGGCATCGTCTGCGTGCGGTGCACGCGCTTTGTCTTCTTCGTGCCAGAGCTCGAAGTTTGCGTGGTGCAAGATCGCAAGCGTAGCTTCCAGAGATGGTTCGATGGAAGCTACAAATTCTTCCGCATGCCATTGCGCGGTCCAGGCATCGTACAGGCCTAAAATGCGATTTGCAGAGATATTTGCTGCGAAACCCATGCGCCTATGGTAGCGAAGAAAGTCGATGTGCTGTTGGCAATTGAGAGCGATATACTGGCGCAATCTATGGAAACGATCAATCCTCCGGAAACGGCTAGTGCAACGGGTGAAGTGATTCTTTGTATCTCCTCCTATGAGAAGGGGCAGCCCTTTCTGCGCGAATGTGCACGGCAGGGTTGCAACGTGGTGCTGCTGACGCTGGACAAGCTGCGTGATGCAGACTGGCCGCGCGAGTGTCTGCAGGAATTGGTGACCATGCCGCAGGGAATGACTCCGGAGCAGATCACTAATACGGTGACCTATCTGGCGCGGTCGCGGAAGTTTGCCCGTATTGTTGCTCTCGATGAATTTGATATGGAGACAGCGGCCAGTCTGCGGGAACACATGCGCATTCCTGGCATGGGGCTGACGACCACCCGGTATTTTCGCGACAAGCTGGCCATGCGGACCAAAGCGGCACACCTTGGCATTCGCGTGCCGGAATTTACAGCGATCCTGAATTACGATGATCTGCGCGCATACATGAGCAGTGTTCCAGCTCCGTGGTTGTTAAAGCCGCGGGCGGAGGCTTCGGCCATTGGTATCAAAAAAATACATCATCCGGAAGAACTGTGGCGCACGCTGGACGAACTGGGAGATCGGCAGAGCTGTTTTCTGATGGAGCGATTTGTTCCCGGCGATATCTTTCACGTTGACGCCATCACGAGTGAGAGCAAGGTTGTATTTTCCGCCGCGCATAGCTATGGCACGCCTCCGATGCAGGTGATGCACGAGGGTGGAGTCTTTACTACGCGAGCCGTGGTGCGCGCCTCCGAAGAAGATGTGGCGTTGAAGAAGTTGAATGCTGCTGTGATGCAGGAGTTTGGCATGGTGCGCGGCGTGACGCATACGGAATTTATTCGCGCGCACGACGATGGGGCCTATTATTTTCTGGAAACGGCGGCGCGCGTGGGCGGCGCTTTTATTGCAGACGTGATCGAACACACCTATGGCATCAATCCGTGGGTGGAGTGGGCGCGGGTGGAAATTGTCGCCATGCGGGGACAAGCGTACACGCTTCCACCGCTCAACAATCTTTATGCCGGCAGTGTGTTGTGCCTGGCACGGATGCCTGATCCGGATACGTCGCACTACGACGCTCCAGAGGTTGTGTACCGCTTGAAAAAGCATCACCATGCCGGATTGATCGTGCAGTCGACCGATCCGCAACGGATTGCATCCCTGCTGGAGGAGTACAGTGTGCGCTTTTGCAACGAGTTCTGTGCCGTGCAGCCGGTGCCGGATCGGCCCCCTTCGTAAGGCGAAAACGGCATGATACACCACGATTGCGTGCACTTCAGTTAGCATGTGGAGTGGCAGCAGGAACGCTACTTTCTCTATGAACGCATCGACATCCTCAACCCAATCTGCAACCAGCTGGCTTCAGATTCCTCATCGCCGTTTCAACCCTCTCTGTCGAGAATGGGTGCTGGTTTCTCCGCATCGTACGCAACGCCCGTGGCAGGGCGAAGTTTCCAGGACGGATGCTACGCCGCCGATTCATTACGATCCGGCCTGCTATCTTTGTCCGGGCAATGTGCGCGCCGGTGGCCATCAAAATCCAAAATATGACAGTACTTTTATTTTTGATAACGACTACGCCGCATTGTTGCCGGATGCGCAACAGCCGCTGGATACTCTGGGGCTGCCGAAAAGCCCGCTGCTGCGCGTGGAGCAAGAACGAGGCCTTTGCCGAGTGGTCTGTTTCCATCCCGACCATAGCCTGACGCTGGCGCGCATGGAGACGTCTGAAATTGAGCGCGTGGTGGCGGCGTGGGTCGCCCAATATAAGGAACTCGGGGCGAAGGACTGGGTTCGCCACGTGCAGATATTTGAGAACCGTGGCGCGATGATGGGCGCGAGTAATCCTCATCCGCACGGGCAGATCTGGGCTACGGAGCATATTCCAGACGAGCCGCAGGCAGAGTTGGTGGCGCAGCAGGCGTATTTCAAGGAGCACCACAGTTGTTTGCTGTGCGATTACGAGAAGCTGGAGATTGCGCAGGCAGAGCGCATTGTCTGTACCAATGAAGAATTCATCGCACTGGTGCCGTTCTGGGCGGTGTGGCCCTTTGAAACGCTGGTGCTGAGCCGTCGCCATGCAGGTTCCCTGGCGGAGTTCGATGGTGCGCAGAAGGCAGGGTTGGCGGACATCTTGAAGCGGCTGACGACGCGCTACGACAATTTATTTGAAACCAGCTTTCCCTATACGATGGGACTGCATCAGAGTCCGACGGATGAGCAGCCACACGCGGAATGGCATTTTCACGCGCATTTCTATCCGCCGTTGCTGCGCTCTGCAAGCGTGCGGAAGTTTATGGTCGGGTTTGAAATGCTGGGCATGCCGCAACGCGACATCACGCCGGAGAGCGCAGCGGAACTCCTACGCACTCTGAGTGAAACGCACTTTACAGTCAAGAGCTAGCGCAGCAGAGCGAAGGAAGATTTGTGATACAGGAAACTCTGGAATTAAACGGGCAACCGCTCACGCTGGAAGAGCTTTTCGCGGTTGCCTGTGGGAAATGTCACGTGACGCTGCACGCGGATGCGCGATTGCGCATGCAGGCTTCGCGCGCCGTAGTCGAGCATCTGCTGGCCACGGGAGCGACAGCGTACGGAATCAATACCGGCTTCGGCAAGCTAGCCGATGTACACATTCCACAGGATGAGCTGGTGCAGTTGCAGGAAAATCTTGTACGCAGCCATGCCTGCGGCATCGGAGAACCACTATCCGAACCGGAAGTACGCGGCATGCTGTTATTGCGCGCTAACGTGCTGGCCAAGGGAACCAGCGGCGTGCGCATTCTGGTGGCGGAGCGTCTGCTGGCAATGCTGGAACATGGCGTCCTCCCGTTGGTTCCTGCAAAAGGTTCTGTGGGAGCCAGTGGCGATCTGGCGCCGTTGGCGCATCTGGCGCTGGGACTGATTGGAGAAGGAGAAGCGTTTTATCGCGGGAAACGCATGCCGGCGCATGAGGCTCTGGCTGCTGCTGGAATGACGCCACTGCAGCTTGCCGCCAAAGAAGGCCTTGCGCTATTGAATGGCACGCAAGCGATGGCCGCCGTTGGGGGGCTGGCGTTGCTGCGTGCAGAACGCGTGGTGCGGCTGGCAGATCTTGCCGGGGCTATGACGCTGGAAGCGTTGAAGGGAACGCCGACAGCCTTTGATGAGCGCATTCATGTGGTGCGTCCACATCCCAGTCAATTGGAAGTAGCACGACATCTGCGCAGCCTGCTGGAGGACAGCGAGATTCGCGAATCCCATCGTAAGAACGATCCGCGTGTGCAGGATGCATATTGTCTGCGCTGCATGCCGCAAGTGCATGGCGCCGCATTGGGCGCACTGAACCACGTGCGCAGCGTGCTGGAAATTGAAATGGGTTCGGCGACGGACAATCCGTTGGTATTTGTTGGAGAGAATGCGGCCGAGGGCCAAATCCTCTCCGGAGGAAATTTCCATGGCGCGCCGTTGGCGCTGGCCCTGGACTATGCGGCGATTGCCATGACCGACATGATGAGCATTGCAGAACGGCGCATCGACCGTTTGGTGAATCCTGATCTGAACGAAGGCCTGCCACCCTTTTTGACACCGCGCGCCGGTGTTTCCTCCGGCTTCATGATTGTGCATGTCGCTTCCGCAGCCTTGCTGGCGGAGTCGCGCGTGCTGGCGCATCCTGCATCGGTTGACAGCGTGCCGACCTCCGGAGGGAAGGAAGACCACGTGTCGATGGGGATGACGGCGGCGCTGAAGTTGCGGCAGATTGTTGAGAATGCTGAAGCAGTGCTGGCGATTGAACTGATGGCTGCGGCGGAAGGCCTGGAGTATCGCAAGCCATTGCACCCGGCGCATCGCGTGGAAGCAGCCTATGCAGAGGTGCGGAAGTTCGTCGCGAAGCTCGAACGGGACCGATCCATGCACCCCGATATTGCAAGGCTGCAAGCGGCCATTGCACAAGGAATTTTCGATGCATGGTTGCAGTAAAGCTTATTTATCTGAGTTGCCGAGAAGACTGTCGGCCAATCCCGCAGCATAGGCCAGTAATTGCGCATCGCGATTGTGCGCGCCAATCAATTGCACTCCTGCGCCGCGATGTGCACCGGCCGCTCCAGAAGTAAGAGCAATGATCGGCAGACCTGCCAGGCTGATGGGCGTGGTGTAGCGCAGGATGGCGGGGCGTGTTTTGGAGTGGTCTGCGCCGACAGCAAGGGTGTGTACCGGAGCACAAGGCGCAATCAGGAAATCATATTGCTGGAAGAGGCTGCGCAGCCGCGCACGAAACACATCGTGCCGCCGGCGCAAGGCTTGTACGAATTTCGCAGATAATGATTCTCCCCAGACGAGCCGAGCCGCGATGCTTTCCTCAAAGTGAGCGAAATTGCCGCGATGGATCGCTGCGGCCTCATGTGCTTGAATACCGGCGAAGATTTCCAGGGAGTCGGCCCACGCTGTAGTGTCGATGGGAGATAGCACAGCGCCGTAGTTCTGGAGCGCCGCCTTCCACGCGGCGTACGTGGCCAGCACCTCGGGCGTGGCATCATGCAGAAAGTCTGTATCGACATAACCGATGCGTGCTGTGGGTAAAGATGCATCGATGCGCTGGATATGAAAGATCGCTTCGGCAAGCAGCGGGCCATCGCGCAGGTCGCGGAAGAGAATGCCGAGCGTGTCAAAGGATGGAGCCAGATGATAGCCGCCATCCCAGGGGCCGATGCCATGCGAGGTGCGATAACCTGCCAATCCACACAGCGCAGCAGGCACGCGAACGGAACCACCGGTGTCTGTGCCGATTGCTGCCATCGCAGAGCCTTCCTGCACGCTGGCGGCAGCTCCGCTGGAGGAGCCTCCAGTAAGAAGGCCTGCATTTTCCGGTTGGACGCAATCGCCATAGTCGCGATTTTCTCCGGTAATGCCGTAGGCAAGCTGATGCAGATGCGTTTTTCCAGGAAGAATGGCGCCTGCCTGCCGCAAACGCTGCACGATGCCGGAATCCGCCGAAGCCGGCAAGTTGTGTGTGGCGTAAAAACGAGACCCGCAACTCGTCACCATTCCAGAGATATCAAAACAGTCTTTGACGGAAATGGGCACACCGAAAAGCGCCGGGCGCAGAGTCGCATCGGGATAGCGTGCGGCAAGAGCGGCGGCCTCGTCCAGCGCGAGCGCGGCGTCTATTGTGAGATAGGTATTGTGCGAAGCATTTCCATTGGCTCGATACAGGGAGTCTTCCATTACCGAACGTGGAGTCGAGCTTCCGTTCCTTAGCTGGGTATGCAGCTGATGGATGGGAGTATTAGCCGATGTCATAGGCAGCATTCTATCGAGAAGGACAAACGATGCAGTAGGTATTGATTCGATAAAGCCGCATTTAATTTGGTCTTCAAAGCCGTGGCCTTCAACATTTGCGTATTGCGCGGTCAAAATACTTTTGCCCTTGACAATGCCTTCATCTTTATCGACGGTACAAATATCGGTCAGGCCAACCGCAACAGGCTATTCTGTCGGCAGGTTCATCTTTGGTCGTATTCAGTTCAATAGCACGCAATATAAAAATGCAGGTGGTTATGAAGCGGACAACGGCAATACTTTCTGGTTGGGCACTCTTTTTGGGATCGTGCTGCTATATGACCCCAGCAAAAGCACAGACGGACAATGGTGCTACCGTTTTTAGAATTGGATCATTCGATCGATCTTCGGCAGAGTTCTCTGGAGAAACACCGAAACAGCCGGTTAATTTTGTTATTGGAAAGAGCAGTGCCAAGACGGACTGGTATGCGACCCAACCAGCCGAATTAGCTTCGCGAACCGTCACGAATACGACGAGCAACAACAATACGGCTCCGCGCACAATTACATTCTCACTCGAGCAGGCTCCACAGGCAGGTTACCAACTGCATGTTGCACTTCTTATCGAGAGCGCGAGTGTGTCTACGCTGAAGATCGGCATCAACGGAAAGCATGGAACTTTTTATCTGCATCCAGTGCTCGATTACAGCAATGGTGATCAATGGGACTCATTTTATCCGGCATATTCCCACGCCGATGTGGTGTTCGATTTCCCAGGCAGCTATCTAAAGCGGGGTAGCAACACAATCACTTTGCAGGCAGTTGAGGAAGCCGATAAAGAGGTGCCCGAAGCAAGCCTGACCTACGACGCGATTGAACTTGACCAGCAAGTGAAAGGCCTTCACTCTCCAACATCTTCCGCGCAAATGCTGCCTAGCATCTTCTACCAGCAGCGCCAGGGAGAGCTGGACGAGATTGTAAATATTTTTGTGCGCTACGTTGAACGGCCGAAACCAGGTAGCTCCGTAGATGCTGTTATTTCCGGAAAGCACTATCATCAGGCGCTTCAAGGCGGTCAGGATTTTGGTGAAGAAAAGCTAAAGATTTATGTGCCTGAATTTTCCGGTCCGACCGAGGCTAGGCTTTCATGGATTGCAGGTGGGAAATCCCAGCATCAATCGTTTACGATTGTCCCGCAAAAGAAATGGACCTTGTATTTGGTACCGCATAGCCATGTCGATGTTGGGTATTCTGATTATCAGGCCAAAGTTGCGGCCATCCAAAGCCGTGCTCTCGATGAGGCGATGGATATGACGGCACAGCATCCGGATTATCTGTTCAGCACGGACGGCTCATGGAATCTGAAGCAGTTCATGAAGACGCGAACGCTTGCACAGCAGCAGCGCTTGATTACAGCGATCCAAAAAAAGCAGATCTATATCCCTGCAGATTATGCAAATCTGCTGACCGGTTTCCCGACGGCAGAAACTTTGATCCGCAGCCTGTATTACAGAGCAGACTTCAGTCGAGAGCATGGAACACCCTTCAATTACGCCAGCATTACGGACGTACCTTCGTTTTCCTGGTCCTATGCTTCGATTCTTGCTGCGGCAGGTATTCATTATTTAGTTTCCGGCAGCAATAATTATCGGGCACCTGTTCTGCTTCAAGGGCGCTTGAATGAGAATTCTCCGTTCTGGTGGGAAGGCCCGGACGGCCAGAAGGTCTTGCTTTGGTATTCGCGTATTTACCAGCAGATGCAGATGTTATTTGGTTTGCCACCGGTTCTTTCAGCAGGACACGATACGCTGCCGCTATTTCTTCAGCAATATGAACATCCCAGCTACCACGCAAATGCAGCCATTCTGTATGGTACCCAGGTGGAGAACACTGATTTATTTCCCCAGCAGGCGGAACTGGTAGGTCAGTGGAACAGCGTGTATGCGTATCCCAAATTACAGTACTCGGGCTTTCACGATGCACTGAAGAACATCGCGCAGCAGTTTGGCGACAATATTCCGACCATCAGCGGAGACGGTGGACCTTACTGGGAGGATGGTATCGCCGCGGACGCTTATTACGCGGCCATGGAGCGTCAGAACGAAAGCCGCGGACCTTCGGCGGAGAAACTGGCTACGCTGACCTCGCTGGTGAACCCGCATCTGGCAGCT
Source organism: Acidobacteriaceae bacterium (assembly GCA_036267255.1). Lineage (GTDB taxonomy): Bacteria > Acidobacteriota > Terriglobia > Terriglobales > Acidobacteriaceae > DATAWK01. The sequence goes on from DATAWK010000053.1 coordinate 335,579, forward strand.
GACAAGGTGGACCTGGATCGGATGTGGGCCTACATGGTGCTGATGGATGAACACACCTGGGATTCCTATAACAGCACTTCGCAGCCGACAAGCATGGAAGCCGTTAAGCAACTGGCTATTAAAGATAGCTATGCGGTGAACGCCAATGCATTGGCGGATTTCCTGACGCGCAACAGCATGGCGAGTCTTGTGGATTCCATCTCCGCGGGCCCTGGCAGCCTGATTGTCTTCAATACCTTGAACTGGAAACGCAGCGGGCTGGTAATGATCGATCTCAACAATGGCGATGAGATTATGGATCCTTCGACTGGAAAACCCGTTCCTGTAGAAGAGCTGCACCAAGGTAACAACTTTCGCCATGTGTGCTTTGTTGCTACGGATATTCCTGCTGTGGGTTATAAGGTTTTCCAGGTGCGGCATACTGACCAAGCTGTAGTTCCAGCTCCCGTTACTCAGGCTACAACTCTTGAAAGTCCGTACTATCATGTGGAGTTAGATCCGGAGACAGGTGCCGTCCGCAGCATCTATGACAAGCAACTGCAACATGAACTGGTCAATCAGCAGAGTCCCTATCGCTTTGGGCAATATCTCTATGTGACAGGTGGGGATCAAGCACCGAATACAGTGCTGCAATATAGCCACGTATATCCGAAACCGAAGCTACAGATTCATGCGGCGCAGGGTGGGCATCTTCTCTCAGTAACGCGCACTCCATATGGTTGGGTGGCGCGGATGGAAAGCGCGGATACGAACACGCCGAAGATTGTCTCCGAGATCCGGTTGTTTAACCAGGAAAAGAAAATCGAGTTTGTCGAGGATGTGAACAAGAAGGAAGTCGATAGCAGGGAAGCTGTCTACCTTGCGTTTCCTTTTGCCATGGACAAGCCGCAATTCCAGTATGAAATTCAAAACGGCGTTGTTGACCCAGCAAAGAATATGTATCCGGGTGCCGGTCACGAATGGTTTTCTGTGCAGCACTGGGTATCGGTGCAGCAGGATGGTGTGTCGGCAACGGTGATGCCGCTCGACGTGGCATTGGTAACACTGGGCGACATTAATCGGGGTGCGTGGCCGAAGCAGTTTGGCGAGCGGACGGGAACCATTTTCTCCTATGCGATGAATAATTATTGGGACACCAACTATCGGGCAGGGCAAGGCGGACACTTCCTTTTTCGCTATGTGATTACAAGCGACACTTCTACCAATCCTGCGCAACTTAGCCGCATGGGCTGGGAAGAGGCGACTCCGCTGGAGAAAGATGAGGTCACGTCGCAGGACAAGGCGCTCAATCTAACACGCTCGCTCGATGGCAAGCAGGGAAGCTTCCTGCATATCGGAGATAAGGACCTTGTGCTCGATACCTGGAAACCTGCGGAAGATGGGAAGGGGACAATCCTGCGCTTCCTCGATCTTGGCGGCACAGAGCGTATGGTGACCGTGCAAACGCCGCTATTGCAATTGCAGCAGGCGTGGCAGACGGACGCTGTGGAGCGAAATCAAAAGCCGCTGTCGCTTACTGGAACCAACGGCTTCCAGTTTACGGTTCATCCTCACGAAATTGTTACTGTGAGGGTCATTGGTAAAGATGCAATGCAAGCCTCCGCAAAATAAATAACCTGAGACGGAAAGGATGCTAAGAGGGCAGATGAAACTTTGGAAATCCGATGACGAGCTCTTTGCTATTGCGGAGCGGGAATTGTTTACTTGTGTAGTGGGTGACGTTATGGATCGGATGAGCCTGCTTCATCAGTTCTTACCTCCACAGATCCAGCCACTGCAGAGGGATATGGTTGTTATTGGCCGCTCGATGCCTGTTTTGTCCGGGGATGTGTTTGAAGAAAAGATAGAAGGAACTGCGAATAAGCTCAGCGCTAAACCGTTCGGGCTGATGCTGGAAGCATTGGATGATCTTCGTACGAACGAGATTTATATAAACACCGGGTCGTCTCCTCGGAACGCGCTGTGGGGAGAAATGATGAGTACCAGAGCACATAAATTAGGAGCCAGAGGGGCTGTAGTAAATGGTTATGTGCGGGATACTCGTGCGATTTTAAACATGAAATTTCCCACCTTTGCATTTGGCTCTTACGGTCAAGACTCTGCGCCTCGCTATAAAGTTCACGATTTTCGCGTGCCTATTGAAATAGGGACTGTGCGCATAAGGCCTGGCGACATTATCTTCGGGGACATTGACGGAGTATTGATTGTTCCTGCTGAGGCCGAAATCGAAGTTTTTACTAAAGCGCTTGAGAAAGCTCGTGGCGAAAAAATAGTTAAAAAAGAACTGGAATCAGGATGTAGCGCTGTAGATGCTTTTAGGAAACACGGAATCATGTAAGTTTGGATATGGTTTGTACGCGTGATGGCTTTTTGTGATCAGGAAGCGTGATATGGAAAGTATTTTTTCATGATCGATTTATGGCCCAAGCTGCGAACTACCTGCAGTTGGGAATTGCATGAATCAGCCTGAGGCAATTCAATATTGTCGGAAGGATGCAGTAGGAAATGAAGATTGGTCTAGGCCTTTATAGGCATATGTTATCGCGTGAGTATTATGATTTTGCGCGACAAGCTGGTTGTACGCATGCGGTTGTTCATCTGGTGGACTACTTCCATCATGGTTCTGCCAATCCCCGCAATAACCAGCCCACTGGCGGCAAATATGAACTGTGGGGGGAGGCCGGAGATCCAAATCAGCTATGGACCACTGACGAGATGTTGAAAATTCGTCGAGAAATGGAAGATGCTGGCCTTGTTTTAGCTGCGATTGAAAATCTCGACCCTGCTTTCTGGTACGACATTTTGCTGGATGGTCCAAGGCGTTTGCTGCAGATCGAACAGGTGAAAACGATCCTGCGCCGTATGGGGGAAGCGGGCATCCCAGTCCTTGGCTATAACTTTAGTATTGCTGGAGTGTGCGGTCGCGTTTCCGGGCCATGGGGACGTGGAGGTGCGATCACGGTAGGAATGGATGGTGCTGCAGACGATGTGCCCGTTGCCAATGGAACAGTGTGGAACATGGTCTATGACCCGCATGCTGTTCCGGGCGTTCTGCCTTCCATCAGTCATGAAGAACTGTGGCGCAGACTGGAGCGATTCCTACAGGAAATTATTCCTGTTGCAGAGCAAGCCGGAGTCCGGGTTGCTGCTCATCCGGATGATCCTCCCATGCCGACCATGCGCGGACAGCCGCGGTTGGTATATCAACCGCATATGTATCAAAGACTGATTGATATCGTTCCAAGTAATAGCAATGCGCTGGAGCTTTGCGTCGGAACGATGGCAGAGATGACCGAAGGCGACATTTATGAGGCTATCGATCAATACAGCAGGCAAGGCAAGATAGCTTATGTGCATCTCCGAAATGTTGCAGGGAAAGTTCCTGACTATAGAGAAACCTTTATCGATGAGGGCGAAGTCGACATGATCCGCATTTTGTCGATATTGAAAGAAAATAAATTTGATGGCGTAATTATCCCGGATCATACCCCGCAGATGTCTTGTGCAGCCCCTTGGCATGCGGGGATGGCACATACTCTTGGTTACATGGTTGGCGCACTGGCGATGCTGGATAGACAGCCTACTCGGAGAAACCCGGCGGAGGATTGAGTGCAAATCAAGCCGCTTGCTTCTTCCAGGGAAATTCTGAGGTTATCGACCTTAAGTTCGCACTCCAAATCAGCCAGGTTCTAGCAGCGCAATTTATTACCTTATGCATAGCAATGAAATTGTGAATCGGAGCTTCAACAGTGAACATACACAGTGACCCTTTTTGCGTTGCGGCGGTTGGAGATATATGCGGAGAAGGTGCAGTCTGGCACGCATCGGAAGGAGTGCTTTACTGGACTGACATCAATCGCTTCCTGATTCATCGCTACGATCCGGCTGACGGTGATGTTCAGACATGGACATTTCAGGAGCCAGTGACAGCTTTGGCGCTGACCGATCGCGATGACACGCTCGCAGTCGTACTGGCTTCCTGTGTGATTCTTTGGGAACCTCACTCGAATCTTCGCCACAGCACTGCTTTCTCCCTTGAAGCATGGCCGAAGGTACGCTTGAACGATGCACGGCCAGATCCTCGTGGCTCGCTATGGCTTGGTTCTATGAGAAACAATGTGAATCCTGATGGGTCAGCCGGCGAAGCTGGGGGCACAGATGGCGTTCTCTATCGTTTCGATCCGGATGGATCTATCCATGAGTGGAAGCGGAATATTGGAATCTCCAACACAGTGGCATGGAGCCCGGATCATAAAAGCTTCTATTTTGCCGATTCCCTTGCGAACGCATTGCGTGTTTACGATTTTGACGAAGCGACAGGGAGCATCGCCGGAGAAAGACCCTTTCTGATGGATTTTGATCGCGGGGTGCCAGACGGTTCTGCTGTGGATGAGGAAGGGTTTGTTTGGAATTGCAGATTTTATGGCAGTTGCATCGTTCGCGTCGCGCCGGATGGGACCATCGACACAGTGATTGAAATGCCCGTGACGAACATTACGACATGTACCTTTGGTGGGGCTGAAAGGAACATTCTGTATGTAACGACTGCAGCCGCTGAAGCGCCAGCCAATGAAAAGCTGGCTGGCGGTTTATTTGCCCTACGTACAAAGGTACGTGGCCAGGCAGAGAATCGATTCCGGGCGTTTGGCAATGGCTGAGGGTGCGCGTGAAACAAACGACGTGAGGAGTGTGACGATGAATATTTCGTTGAACGGCAAGGTTGCCGTTGTGACCGGAGGCGCTACTGGAATTGGCGCCGCGACGGCGCGAAAGTTATGCGAAATTGGGGCTAGTGTCGCTATTTTGGACCGCAATACCGATGCTGCGGAGGCCACGGTGAATGCGCTACGAAAGGCAGGGCACACGGCGAGCTTCCACCGTTGCGACGTTGCAATAGAAGCGGACGTAAAAGACGCGATTGACGAGGTGGCAAAGCGGCACAAGGCGATTCATGTGCTCGTCAGCAATGCTGGAATTCAGCGGTACGGCGATGTGACCAACACCAGTTCAGAAGTCTGGGACGAGACCTTCGATGTCCACGTGAAGGGTTGCTTTTACTCAACCAAATACGCCATCCCAGCCATGATTGCATCGGGCGGCGGAGCTGTTGTCATTGTGGCGTCTGTGCAAAGCTTTACGGCGGTGACGAATTCTGCTGCGTACATAGCTGCGAAACATGCACTGCTGGGGATCACGCGTTCCATCGCATTAGACTTTGCTTCCAGGAACATTCGAGCCAATTGCGTATGCCCAGGAGCCATTGATACACCGATGCTGCGCTGGAGCGCGAATCAAACGGCATCTCCCGAACAGCTAATTCAAACCGTGGGGAAGATGCACCCATTGGGCAGGATCGGACGTCCGGAGGAAGTGGCGAACGCGATTGCCTTTCTAGCAAGCGACTGGGCCTCCTTTATTACTGGGACATCTCTGGTTGTTGATGGGGGCCTGATGGTTCCAACTGGTGGCATGGGGTTCCAGGAATCTGGCATCGGAACGGAGAATGTAAAATAGGCGGGCGGCCTTGTTGTCAGTCCGTCTCAATGCAGATGGAAATGTGAAAACAGAGTTCGTTACCTGCGAATTTGCGGCAACTCGGAACCCCTGAGAAAGGAATCCAGCAGCTTGTTATCATCTTGTCGCTGAAGACTCCAGCTTGTTCACTGGCTTGGCGTTTCAGATTATTGGAGGAGTGATTCGATGAAACTGGCTGCTTCCTATCGTACGTTTTCCATACTCGCGCACGGATGCGAGGACGTTCTCTCGACAAACTGAAAATGATGCTGGCAAGTTTCGCGCCCGTTAAAAGATTCCAAACTATGAAAAATCGATTCACTGGCTATCTTCGCCAACGTGCCGTGGGCGCATATGGAAGAGCATGAAGAAGCAATTCTAAAGCTGTAAGCATGAAGTCAAATTCGCATTAAAAAGAGTATTGCAATGAAGATGAGTTTTCGTTGGTATGGGAAAGCCGATCCGGTCAGGTTGGAGTACATTCGGCAAATTCCGGGTATGCATGGGATTGTCTCAGCGCTTTATGACGTACCCACTGGAGAGGCATGGCCGCTCGACAAAATCCTCGCCTTAAAGAAATCGATTGAAGACCATGGCCTTAAGTTTGAGGTTGTAGAAAGCGTGCCTGTTCACGAGGATATTAAGTTAGGCAAGCCGAACCGCGATCTCCTGATCTCAAATTATTGCCAGACGTTGGAGCGACTGACAGCCGCAGGCATCAAAGTAGTCTGTTACAACTTTATGCCTGTGTTCGACTGGACCCGTACGGTTTTGGATCGGAAGCTTCCAGATGGCTCGACGAGCCTGGCGTTCGATGCTGATGTGGCGTCCAAGATTGATCATCTCGAGGAAATCAATCTGCCTGGATGGGACACATTCTATACACCGGGCGAACTCCGTCGATTGTTGCATGAGTATGCATCCGTCGGAGAGGATCAACTCCGGCTGAACCTGGAGTACTTTCTCCAGCATGTGATTCCTGTGGCGGCCTCTATAGGGATTAAGATGGCAATTCATCCCGATGATCCTCCTCGGCCTATTTTTGGGTTGCCTCGCATCGTAAAAAACAGGGAAGACCTTCAGCGCATTCTCGACATGGTAGATGATCCAGCAAACGGTCTAACGCTATGTTCAGGATCGCTCGGGGCTGACTTGCGGAACGATGTTATCAGTATGGTTCGGGAGTTCGGAGGGCGGAAGCGGATTCACTTTGCTCATCTTCGCAATGTCAAAGTAGATGTTCATGGAAATTTTCAGGAGACGGCCCATTATTCCTCAGATGGTTCGTTAGATATGGCAGGGATTGTCCGAGCTTATTATGAAACCGGCTTTGATGGTTACGCGCGTCCAGACCACGGTCGCATGATTTGGGGAGAAACTGGGAATCCAGGCTACGGACTGTATGACCGGGCGCTTGGCGCCGCGTATCTGAATGGCCTTTGGGAAGCGACCGGAAGAGTTTGATGCCACATAAAGAATGACCACTGGCTGGAGTGGTCATTCTCTTATATCTCCCATATTTTGTTGCAGTTATTTGGTGAGCGCGGAGGGAATCGAACCCTCGACCCACGCATTAAAAGTGCGTTGCTCTACCAACTGAGCTACGCGCTCTCACCTCTTATCAATCTACTACAGTGCATGCCAATGCTGAATGGCCTGTTGTGGATCGTCGATGTCCGAAATCGTGCCCAGCAGGAAAGAATTCAGTGCGGTAATTTCTCTGTGCCGTTCGAGAGATCACGGCAGCACGCTGGAAGATATCCGTTTCAGCGAATATTTTTTTCTGATTGCCATGTGCGAGGGCAAGAAATGCATCCGGCTTGCTACACTACTTGGTCGCCATGACACACATGCCTTCCCACGAAGCTCGCATCGCAGCTGATACCACCCGTCTGGTCGGGAACACGCCTATGGTGCATTTGGGGCGCATCTCTCCAGCAGGAGGCGCGGATGTCTACGTCAAGCTGGAGTTTCTGAATCCCGGCGGCAGCATCAAAGATCGTGCCGCACTGGGAATGATTCTGGACGCGGAGGAGCATGGCTTGCTGCTGCCTGGCGGAACGGTCATCGAGGCAACCGCAGGGAACACAGGGGTTGGGCTGGCCTTTATCGGTGTCCATCGTGGGTATCGCGTGGTGCTATTTGTGCCGGAAGGATTTGCGGAAGAAAAGTGCATCCTGATGCGCGGCTTTGGCGCCACGGTGATTCGTACTCCAGAGGCAGAAGCTATGTCGGGCGCTATTCGGCGCGCGAAGGATCTCGCTGCTGCAACACCAGACGCGTGGATGGCGATGCAATTTGAGAACCCTGCGAATCCGGATTTTCATGCGCGCACCACGGCGCAGGAGATTCTGGACCAGATGGAAGGACGCATCGATGCATTTGTCGTGGGAGTGGGATCGGGCGGTACGTTTACGGGAGTGGCGCGACGGCTGAAGTCGGAGCTTGCGGCAGTATGGACGATCGCAGTGGAGCCGGAAGGTTCTGTGCTGCAAGGTGGTGCTCCGGGCCATCATAAGGTGGAAGGCATCGGTGCCAGTTTTGTGCCAAAGACGTTTGATCGCAGTGTATGTGATGAGATTGTGAAAGTAACAGATGAAGATGCCTTTCGCATGGTGCAGCGATTGGCTACGGAGGAAGGACTGCTGGGTGGCTCCAGTTCCGGCGCCAACGTTTTTGCTGCCGTGGAGCGCGCGCGGACGATGCATCCGGGCGAATCCGTGGTGACAATCATTCCCGATTCCGCAGAGAGATATTTGTCCAAGAAGATTTTTGAGGGCGGAATATAACCGTTCTCCTGCCGATGTAACCACACAAACAAAGAACAGCGACAAGTGTAGCTGCCCTTATGAGCGTGAAATTATGAATATGACAAAGAAAAAAGGATTTTCTACCCGCGCCATTCACGATGGACAACCACCGGACCCAACCACCGGGGCGGTAAATGTGCCGATCTATGCCAGTTCCACGTATGTACAGGAGGAGATCGGCAAGCACAAAGGCTACGAATATTCTCGTGTCTCGAACCCGACGCGGACGGCACTCGAAGAGAACCTGGCATCGCTGGAAAGCGGCACATCGGCGCATGTCTTTGCCAGCGGCATGGCTGCGATTGCGGCGTTGTGCACAATGATGCAGAGTGGCGACCATGTGGTGTGCAGCGAAAATATGTATGGCGGCACGACGCGGCTGTTCGATCAGATATTGGTGCGCTATGGACTGCAATTTACCTATGTCGACACAACGGATGCTGAAAACGTTGCGAAGGCAATTCGTCCGAGCACCAAACTGGTGCACATTGAAACGCCAACCAATCCGATGATGGCGTTGACCGACATTCGCGCGGTTGCGGAGGTCTGCCACAGTCGTGGCGTTGAGTTGAGTGTGGACAATACATTTCTATCACCCTACTTTCAGCGGCCCATTGAGCTTGGTGCGGACATCGTGATGCACTCGACGACCAAGTTTCTCAACGGCCACTCGGACGGCTTGGGTGGGGTGCTGGTCGGAACGAAGCCGCAACACGCGGAGACCTTTGCATTCGTCCAAAAATGCACCGGAGGGATTCTTTCTCCGTTCGAATGCTGGCTGGTTTTGCGTGGCGTAAAAACATTGCCGGTCCGCATGCGGCAGCATGACGCCAATGGCAGGGCCGTGGCCGAATGGCTGAGTCAGCAAGCCAAAGTGCAGAGCGTTTTTTATCCGGGACTGCCGACGCATCCTCAGCATGAATTGGCAAAGCGGCAGCAGGATGGTTTTGGCTCCATGATCAGCTTTGATGTGGGATCGCTGGATGCGGCGAACCGGATGTTGCGCCGTATGACAGTCTGCTCGCTGGGGGAGTCTCTGGGTGGCGTGGAGACGCTCATTTCACATCCAGCCACAATGACCCATGCTGCGATTGGCGAAGAGGGACGACGCAAACTGGGCATCACCGACGGACTGGTGCGTATCTCCGTCGGCGTGGAAGACGTTGAGGATGTTGTCGAGGATCTGGATCAGGCGCTGTCCGCGGTATAGACGGCTGCAGCCCGTTCCTCTTAATGAATACTCTCCAGCGTTGCGGCTGCGTTGTTCAATGCCTGCGTCAGCATATCCATCTGATGGGAAGCTCGCGCCACATTTTTCGCATCGATGGCTTCATTCACTCCGGGAATCACTACGGCGGCGTAGCCGGTGAATTCTCCGGGGGCATAGATCGTGTGCTTGAACCAGGGACGGTTGGGCAATCCCGCCGCGGACAGCAGGTCTGTCTCCGTCGCGCGCAATGCCGTATTCAGTTGCGCTACGTTGCCGGTGGGGTTCTGTTGCAGCACCATGGTGTCGGCACCGGCTTTGCGGAAGCGCTCTGCTGCGCGGATGGCCGGAGCGAAATCCAGCGTGCTTAACCCGGCTGCGGTCGCTTTTCTCTGCGCGGTTTCTAAATAGGAGATAATCTCGCTGCCATAAAGCGCATAGTCATAGGGCAATACCTCAGCGTCGGCCATGTGCAACACCTCCAGCCCAAAGACACGAGCCTGCTGTTGCAGATAAACAAAGTGCGGATCGGCGAAGCGGGTGAACCAGGTGTAGTCATCAAAGGCGGAGTGATAGACGCCGTACGGCCCATCGGAGCCAATGTCCGTGGAGGGCACGCCGACGTGCTGGAGGAACGGTGTGTAATCGGAGCCGCTGCCCAGGTCGCCAATGCGTACATCCTGGGGGACGATGGCATGGCTGCGAATTTCGTTAAAGCCGTTGTTGACGGAGTGCCCTTCATCCTCTTGCTGGGTGCGCTTCCAAACGTCATACACCGTACCACCCTGAGGGCTGGAGACCAACTTGGTGACAGAGAGAATAAACGGCTTGAGTGAGGGTACAGACTCGGCCTCAAAATTTGGACCCGCTACACCAACATCCATGTTGAAATAGGCGACTGCATGCTGCAATGGGACTGCGTGCTGTTCCACCCACTCGGTAGAGCCGATCAGGCCTTCCTCTTCCGCATCCCAGCTAGCGAACAGGATGGTGCGTTTGGGCTTCCATCCCTGATGGAGCAAATCTCCAATGCCATGCACGGCTTCCAGCATGGCTGCCGTACCGCTGTTGGGATCGACGGCGCCAAAGACCCATGCATCACGATGGTTGCCGGCGACGACCCAGGCATCGGGCGTTTCGGTGCCGGGCACTTTGCCGATCACGTCCCAGATGGTGCGCAGGGCATAATCCTGCTTCAGCAACATGTGTACCTTCACGGGGCCAGGTCCCATGTGGTAGGTGAAGGGAAGCGCGCCTTGCCAGGAGCGCGGCGACTCTGGTCCACCCAGGTGTTCCAGGATCGGTGCGGCATCGTGATACGAGAGCGGCGTGGATGGAATTTTCGGCTGGCTGGCCGCCTTGCTTAACGCAATACGCTGGCTGGCTGGCAGATCAAGCGTCGAGGCAATACCGGGAGTGGTGGGATCGCCGGGATATTCAAACAGGTATTGAACGGCGCCGCGCTGCACCCCTGTATCCGGGCGAAACGGGCCCATTGGATAGGGATCGCCGCGGAAGTAACCGTCGTCGGCTGGATCGGAATAGATGAGGACCCCTGCGGCTCCGTGCAATTGCGCAACATAGACTTTTACACCGCGAAAATTTGCTCCGTAACGCACCAGGATGATCTTGCCGCGTACGTCGATGTGTTTGTCGGCGAGAACCTGAAAGTCCTGGGGGCGTCCGTAGTTTGCATAAACGACCTCCGCCGTTACGTCGCCGGAGGGGGAGGAGCTATTGAAGGCGGTGACGATCCGTGGGTCGTTCTCAAATGGATCGCCCTTGACGTGTTCCGGTGTTGGCCCGGACATGATCTGTTTGCCGTCGGCACCGTAGGCCGTGACACGGATTTCTTTGGGGAAATTCAGCATCACCCGGTAGGGAACGATTTTTGTTTCCAACCCGGCTGCACGAAACTTTTCCGCGACATACAGTGCCGTTGCATGGTCTTCCGGGGAACTGGCAACGTGCGGCGCTGCCGTCAACGTCTTCAGTTCTTCCCCGGCCAGGGTTGCATCAGGAACTTTCAGAAATTTCTGGTCCCATTTGGACTCTGCTGAATAATTGGGAAAGCCGAGCATGCTGGACGGCACACTGGGGTTGGCCGGTAATTGGGTTTGTGTTTGGATTTGAGCTGCAGCAACGGCAGCAAACAGCAGGATGGCTCCAGCGCGAATCTGCAACGTACACCGCCTCACCCGATATGCGGGAAATGCAACCAGCATACATGAGCAGATCGGGACGAAGAAACGTTCTCCGATCTGCCGGCACGGACGCACGATGGCGTTTTTCGTTGCCGTTAGCCGAGGCCCATCTTGCGCTGCATCTGCTCGAGCGTCAATCCCTTCGTTTCCGGGTAGATGAAAAGCACGATGAAGAACTGGAGCGCCATCATGACAGCGAAGAAGTAGAAGGGAAGCGCAGCGTAATGCATCGCGAGAACCGGGAAGACCCCTGAAATGATGGCATTGGTGACCCAGTTTGCCGAGCTGCCGAGACTTTGTCCCTTGGCACGCACGTTGGTGGGGAAGACCTCGCCGAGATAGACCCAGACCACAGCTCCCTGGGAGATGGCAAACGAGACGATGTAGACAATGAGGAGAGGCAGTAGATAGCTCTGATGTCCTCCGGTTTGGAAGATAACGGCGACGATGGTAAGGCAGATGGTCATGCCGACGGCACCGATCAAGAGCAGCGTCTTGCGTCCCAGCTTATCAATGACGCTCATGGCCACCAGTGTGGCAATCAGGTTCGCCAGTCCTACATAAACGGCCTGCACGTCGCTGGATGTGCTGTTGAAGCCGGCTTTGGCAAAAATATCGTTCAAGTAATACAGGATGGCATTGATCCCCGAAAGCTGGTTGAATATGCCGACGGTGACGGCAAGAAAGATAGGCAGGCGATATTTTTTGCTGAGCAGGGGTTCGTTGCGGGTCTGTCTGTCCAGATGAATGGAGGCGATGATGTCTTTCAGTTCTGCTTCGGTATTCGGTGTTCCCGTCAAGCGGAGGGCATCTCGCGCTTCATCCACCCGGTCTTGCGTTGCCAACCAGCGCGGACTGCGCCCGATGGTGAGCAGCATGATGAGAAAAAGAGAAGCCGGGATAGCGGCGACGCCTAACTTCCAGCGCCATTCGGTCGCACCCAGGTGAAGCGTTGCGATCACGAAGTTCGACATATATGCCAATAAAATGCCGACGACGATGTTGATCTGAAATGTGCCTACCAGGCGACCACGCCACTGCGCCGGAGCAATCTCTGCAATGTACATGGGACCCAGGACCGACGAGCCGCCTATGCCGAGTCCACCAATGATGCGAAAGGCTAGAAGAGCATCCCAATTCCACGCCAGCCCGCATCCAACCGCGGAAACCACATAGAGCAGCGCCATAATGCGCAGACTGTCGCGCCTGCCTATGCGTTGACCCGGAACACCAGCCAGCATGGCGCCAATCACGGTTCCGATCAAGGCGCTGGCTACGGTAAAGCCGAGCTGGGAACTCGTCAGGTTATAGACCTGGGTCAGCTGGTGTGTCGTACCGGCAATAACTGCGGTGTCAAAGCCAAAGAGCAACCCTCCAAGGGCGCCCACCAGGGTGCTGCGGACAAGATATGCATTCAGTTTCATGGTATTGGTGATTCCATGCCAACATACATGATTGGCGCGCCGGAGTCACGCATTCTGCGTAAGTCAGGAGGGTTCCAGAGAGGGAGGTTTTTCTGAGTTGGAACCTTCACCGTCTACGATGCCGAAAAGAAGTTCCTTGCTACGCAGATCCCGGAGGGCATCGCGCAGCTTGGCGGCCTTTTCGAACTCAAACCGTTGTGCTGCTTCTCGCATGCTGGTTTCGAGCTTTACGATGTACGCATCAAATTCTTCCTGTGTATGGAGGCTGGGCAGCGTTTCGACCTCTTCGGTCATGTCGGCATATTCCGCTTTCAAAATGCGGGCCAGGGCCATATCGACGGGACGAAGAATCGATGTTGGCGTGATTCCATGCTCTTCGTTATAGGCGCGCTGAATCTCCCTGCGGCGATTGGTTTCATCGATGGCGCGGCGCATGGAGTCCGTCATTTTATCCGCATACAGAATGGCGCGGCCCCGTACGTGGCGCGCGGCGCGGCCAATGGTCTGGATCAATGAACCGGAAGAGCGCAGAAAGCCCTCTTTGTCTGCGTCCAGAATGGCAACCAGAGAGACCTCGGGCAGGTCGAGTCCTTCGCGCAGCAGGTTGATGCCGATCAGCACGTCATACTCGCCTTTGCGGAGATCGCGCAGCAGGCGTACGCGTTCCAGCGTGTCGATCTCGGAGTGCATGTAACGGCAGCGCACACCGACTTCGGTGTAATACCCGGCAAGGTCCTCAGCCATACGCTTGGTGAGTGTGGTGACCAGAACACGTTCACCGCGCTGGGCTCGATCCCGAATCTCACCCAGCAGGTTGTCGATCTGTCCGCGTACAGGGCGAATTTCGACTTCCGGGTCAACAAGTCCTGTAGGGCGAATGATCTGTTCTACGACGACGCCCTCGGATTTCGTCAGTTCATACGGACCAGGCGTGGCGGAAACATAAATGAGCTGCCGGGTTCGATTTTCAAATTCATCAAACTTCAAGGGACGATTGTCCATCGCCGATGGCATGCGAAAACCGTAGTCGACAAGGTTCTGCTTGCGCGAGCGATCGCCGTGCCACATGCCGTGCAACTGAGGAATAGTCGCGTGGGATTCGTCGATAAAAAGCAGATAGTCCTGCGGGAAATAGTCCAGCAGCGTCGGTGGCGGTTCGCCGGGCAGACGGCCAGAGAAGTGGCGCGAATAATTTTCGATGCCGTGGCAGTAACCGACGGATTTGATCATTTCCAGGTCGAACCGCGTGCGCTGGTGAATGCGCTGGGCTTCTACCAGGCGGCCTTGCGTTTCAAGTTCCTTTTCCCATAAGGTCAGTTCGTCCAAAATGCTGTGGATGGCGGACTGTTTGCGCTCGGGTAGTACGACGTAGTGACTTTTTGGATAGATGGGCAGGCGCGCATATTTTTGCCGGACGGTACCGAATAGAGGATCGATCTGCGAAAGAGACTCAATCTCATCGCCAAAAAGTTCAATGCGATAGGCATTTTCGTCGTAGGTGGGGTAAATCTCAATTACATCTCCACGAACGCGAAACGTACCGCGCCGGAAGTCAACGTCATTGCGCTCGTAAAGAATTTCAACCAGGCGGCGCGTAATGTCTTCACGGCGAATCTTCTGGCCGCGCTCTAGCAGCAACAGCATGCCGTAGTATGCCTCTGGAGAGCCAAGGCCGTAGATGCAGCTGACGGAAGAGACGATCACAACGTCGCGGCGTTCAAAGAGCGAACGGGTGGCGGACAGCCGCAGTTTGTCCAGCTCCTCATTGATGGTGGCTTCCTTGTCGATGTAAATGTCGCCCGCTGGAATATAGGCTTCTGGCTGGTAGTAGTCGTAGTAAGAGACGAAATATTCGACAGCGTTCTCTGGAAAGAACTGCTTGAATTCGTTGTACAGTTGGGCGGCGAGCGTTTTGTTGTGCGCCAGAACCAGCGCGGGCCGGTTCAGTTGCTCGATGATCTTGGCCATCGTGAACGTTTTGCCGGAACCGGTGACGCCGAGCAATACCTGATGTTTGTCGCCACTGGCAAGGCCATTTGTGAGCTCGTCAATGGCCCGTCCCTGGTCGCCCTGCGGCTGGTATTCACTGACGAGCTGGAAGTCCATGCTTCCATGCTAATGGATAATGGCGAATGAAAAATGCTGCAGAGTTTTCACGTCGGTATCCGGTGGAAACTGTCAGCTTTTACGCTTTGGGACGCGCGCGCCTTCTTTTCGAGCCTCCGAGAGACCGATAGCAATCGCCTGTTTCCGGCTGGTGACTTTCTTTCCGCTGCCGGACTTCAGTTTGCCTTCCTTCATCTCGCGCAGTTCCGTCGCCACTTTGGCGGACGCTTTCGGGCTATATTTACGTTTTGTCGGCATAGAAACCTCTGCTGGTTGAGACGCATGCCGGAGAGGAGATGGTTGTCAGTGGCGCGATGTTTACAGGAGTTTTTACTGCAACAAGGTCAGTAGATCGATAGGAGTATGCACAAGCGCGTCGGGCGCCACGGTTTCCAGGGTGTGCGGAGAGAGCCCGTAGTTGCAACCGACAGAAAAAGTCCCACAATTTTGTGCCGTCAGAATATCCACATCGGAATCCCCGATCATGATGGTTTCCGCGGGGGTTACTCCGGCTTCGTGGATGAGCCTTTCCAGGCCGAAAGCATCGGGCTTCTTAGTAGCGAAGCTGTCGCCTCCATAGATACGAAAGAAATACGGCGCCAAGCCAAATGCCTCACAGATGGCACGCGAGGGTCCGACAGGCTTGTTACTTAACACGGCCATGATTGTACCGCGTGGCCTGTCTCGCAGCGCCTGCAGTACGGGCATGATCCCATCATAGACATAGGTGTTATCCAGCTTGTGTTCCCGGTAGTAGGAGAGGAAGTAAAGCAACGCATCATCGAGCAGGGTCGTGTTTTCCGGGTCCCCCAGTGCGCGGCGAACCAACATGCCGGCGCCATCGCCGATATAGCTGGCGATGACCTCGTCCGGGAGCGTGTGCCGATGAAAGTGGCGCAAGGTTGCATTGACGGATTGCACAAGATCGGCGCGAGAATCAATCAGTGTGCCGTCCAGGTCAAAAACGTACAAACGCAGTGCGTCGGAGAGAATGGGCCGGTTGATTTGGACCATGGTTCCAATGTACCGGCAATGCGGGTGATTTGTATCCTGTCACGCGTAGCGCTAGGCGAAATTCCATTCTTTAGTGAATGTTGATGTCGCCGGAGCCAGTTTCCACGCGAATGGTAGGGCCGCCGCCATTGGCGGAACCGCTGACGTGTCCCCGGTTCAAATTACCCTGCATGGTGAGTGCTACATCGGAATGGATGTCGCCGGAAGAGCTCTGAGCATCCAGGCGAAATTTGGAGGATGACGGGACCGTCAAATTGACGTCGCCGGAACCAGTTTCAAGATACCAGTCAGCGTTGGGCGTTCCTGCTGCCGTGACGTCGCCGGAACCAGTATGGGCACGCAGATGCCCCTGAACCGCATCGAGCTGGATGTTGCCGGAACCAGTCTCGGCCTGCGCTTCGGTGAGAGAAGATCCCTTAACATTAATATCGCCGGAACCAGTTTCGGCATGCAGGGAAGCGTTGATTCCTTCGATGCGGACGTCTCCCGATCCGCTATTTATTTTCAGGTTGGCACCATTGGGTATGCGGATGTCGTAGTCGATGGAAATGTCGTTTCCGCTGAAAAAGGAACTGCCCCCATTGCCAAAGCCGATCTTAATGGTGTTGCCGGATTGCTGGATGGGAGGATTGTTTACGATCTGGTCGACATCTTTGTCGTTCGTACTACCCCAACCCCAATGAGACATATGGATGGTCCCAGTGATAGCGACCTGATTGGACGTACCCTGGGAAATATGAATGTCTCCAGAGCCGGTCTGTACGATAACGTCCGGCGTGGCCGTAACGTTGAGTGTGCGCTGGAATGTCTTGTCAGTGGCGGCATGCGCCAGAAGCGGAGTCAAAAGAGCTGTTGCGGCGAGATACGTGAGGGAACGCAAACGAATCATGGAACCTCCTGGCGAGACAGGGAAATTGTAGACAGAAACAGATACGGATGTCTGCTTCATACAGTTCCACCAGATTTCTATTTATTCCCCAATCATTTTTAGGTGCCGTAATGGTGGCACTGAACGAGAATCCGAGCCGGTCGGTGCTAGACTCGGAGGCAAATGCCTGATTTGCCTCTATTTCGCGCTGCCGCAGTTGCCGCGCTGATTCTGGCGAACGCGTTCTTTGTTGCCGCGGAATTTGCACTGGTTTCCACCCGCCAGACACGTGTGCAGCAGCTTGTCCTTCAGGGGCGTCCCGGGGCGCGCACGCTGCGAAAGCTACAGCAGAATCTGGATGAATTTTTGCCCGCCGTGCAGCTTGGTGTGACTCTCTGCAGCCTGGCCCTGGGCTGGCTGGGAGAGCCATTTGTCGCCAACCTGCTACACCCAGTCCTTTATCATCTACCCCATGCAGAAGCGTATGCCAGGGTACTCTCGGTCGCGCTTGCTTTTTCTCTGATTACCTACGTCCAGGTCCTGATGGGCGAACTGGTGCCGAAGTCTCTGGCCTTGCGCAAGGCGGAGCAGATGGCGCTGCGGATTGCCGGGCCGATGGATGGATTTATGCGGCTGACGGCACCGCTGGTGCGAGGCATGAATCTCTCTGCAGATTTTGTGCTGCGGTTGTTCGGCACAGCACCTGTCCCGGAGAGCGGCGTGCATTCGCCGGAAGAATTGAAATTGATTGCCTCCGCAACGCGACGCATGGGACTGTTGCCGGAGTATCAGGAAGCGATTCTGCATCGTGTTCTGGATCTCGATCAGGTTCCCGTGCGCGAGGTCATGACGCCGCGACAGCGCATCTTCTCCTTGCCATCGGATATGACGGTCGCCGCGGCAAGTGCGCGCATCATCGACATGCAATATTCGCGGATTCCGGTTTATGATGCCGCGCGTGGGCCGGAACATATTGCCGGCGTGGTGTATTCCAAGGATTTGTCGCGCTTGATGCACTTTCGTGCGAGCATGCCTGCGGGTGAGTCCTTTGCGGCAACGCAGCAGCTCGAAAATACGTTGCGACTCTACCAGTTGATGCATGATCTACTGGTGGTTCCAGAGACCAAGCCAGTCTCGGATCTGTTGATTGAATTTCAAAAGCGGCGCAGACACATGGCGATTGTTGTGGATGAGTTTGGAACGACGACCGGGTTGGTGACGGTGGAAGATGCGCTGGAGCAGATTGTTGGCGAACTGGAGGATGAATTTGACCTGCGCGACACGTCGATCCTGCGGCTGGACTCCGGCGTACTGCTGATTGAGGGCAGCGTGAACCTGCGCGATCTCGAACAGCAGATTCATCTGGTACTGCCGCATGAAGGCGGAGTGGAAACACTGGCTGGATTTGTGCTTATAAGGCTGCAAAAAATCCCCGAGTCCGGCGATACGTTTCTTTTTGGTGGATGGAAATTTACCGTGTTAACGATGGATGGACGTCGCATTGGGCGGGTGCGCATTGAAACGGAACCGGCAACAGAGTTGGAAGGCGGCGCGGAGGGAAAATCGTTATTGGAGCATCCGAACCATCCAGCACAAAAGGAAAATAAGCCGAACATTCCAAACGGAGGCAAATCTCACGGATGAAGAACACCGCGCGGATGATCCTGAAACGATTGCTCTATCTGGTGCCGGTGGTTTGGCTGGTGGTTTCCGTGGTCTTTCTGCTGATCCATTTGGTGCCCGGGGATCCGGTACAGCAGATGCTGGGCGAGGGTGCGACCACAACCGATATTGCTGCACTGCGGCATGCGTATGGTCTGGATGTGCCGCTTCACCTGCAATACATCCGTTACTGGAGCGGGGTGTTGCATGGAAACCTTGGGCGATCCTTACGACTCAACACTTCGGTTACACATCTGGTATTTTCGCGCTACCCCTACACGATGGAACTGGCGATTCCGGCGATTTTGTTTGCCGTTTTTGTTTCGTTTCCTGCTGGGATTGTCTCTGCGCTCCATCGTGCGCGATGGCAGGATAGCTGGCTGAGTGTGGTGAGTCTGCTGGGCGTTTCTTTTCCCAGCTTTGCTCTGGGACCTATCCTGATTTTGATTTTTGGCATCGAGTTTGGCTGGCTTCCGGTCTCCGGCACCGGCTCGCTGGCACACCTGATATTGCCTGTCATCACCCTGGGCAGCGGTCTGGCCGCGATTCTGACGCGCATGGTGCGCACCACCATGCTGGAGGAGCTGGGGCAGGACTATATTCGGACGGCGCGCGCCAAAGGCCTTTCCGAGCGCGCTGTCGTGTTCCGCCATGCGTTGCCAAATGCGATGATCCCGCTGTTGACGGTGCTGGGCCTGCAATTTGGAACGTTGCTGGCTGGGGCCATTGTGACCGAGACGATCTTCTCCTGGCCAGGGCTGGGACGGCTGACGATTTCTGCGATCTCCAACCGGGACTATCCGCTGGTGCAGGGGTGCATTCTGACCATCGGCTTAACCTATGTGCTGGTGAACCTGCTGACGGACGTTCTGTATGGGGTGGTGAATCCGCGAGTTCGTCAGTAATTTGTTTCCACGCGGGCCTGCGTTACGCTCGATCTTCTATTTCCTGATCGGTGCTCTCCAGGAAGAGAATGTGCGGCTTCAGTGCGGATGGAGCGCATTCGAGGATTCCCAAGGTGATGGGCAGACGGAAGCGTCGTGGACCGGCGCTGCCCGGATTGAAGAATAATATGCCGTCTTTCCAGTCGATGGCTGGCTGGTGCGAGTGGCCGTAAAGAACGGCGGCAATGCCGGCTGCGGCAGGGGTCAGGTCCAGGTCATCGATGCTGTGCACCAGATAGAACAATCGTCCGGCGAGTGGGACCGCTTCGGTTGTCGGTAGGGAGGCACACGGGCCGGTGCGGTCAATATTGCCGCGAATTGCCGTTACGGGAGCGATTGCGCGCAGGGATGTCAGGATGGATGGATCGCCAACATCGCCTGCATGCAGGATGTGATCACAGCCTTGCAGCGCAGGTAAAACGGTCGCGCGAAGCAAACCGTGTGTATCGGAAATGACGCCAATCCGCATTACGAATTGCTTCCCAGGCCGACCACCAGACGCGTACGTGGGTCCAGCTGGTCGCGCAGTCCATCGCCGATGAAGTTAAATGCCAGCACGCACAGCATAATGGCCAGCCCGGGAAAGACAACCATATGCGGCGCATCAAACAGGTGGAAGCGGGCATCGTTCAACATGGCGCCCCAGCTTGGCGTGGGTGGTGGAACGCCCAGACCGAGAAAGCTGAGTGTGGCTTCCGCCAGAATGGTTCCAGCCATGCCGATGGCTGCCTGCACCAGAATTGGCTGAATAATATTGGGCAGGATGTGGTGCACGAAGATACGCAAATCCCTGGCGCCCAGGGCACGGGAGGCTTCCACGTATTCACGCTCCCGGACTGCCAGAACCTGTGCGCGCACCAGGCGCGCATAACCAACCCAGCCCGTGATAGAGAGGGCCAGAATCAGGTTGCCCATACCTGGTCCCAGGAACGCCACAAAGGCAATCGCCAGCAGCAGTCCCGGTAGTGCGAGGAAGGTGTTCATTAGCAGGACGTTCAGCACTGTATCGAGCCAGCCACCGTAGTACCCTGCGATGCCGCCCAGAATCAAGCCGAGGAACAGGGCCATGCTGACCACGGATGTTGCAACAATCATGGAAATTCGTGCGCCGTAGATGACACGCGAGAGAATGTCCCGGCCAAGCTCGTCCGTCCCAAACCAATGTGCGGCGGACGGTGGTTGCAGGCGAGACAGCAAATGAATCGCTGAAGGATCGTAAGGAGCCAACCAAGGGGCCAGCAGTGCCATCAATACAAAGACCACCAGCAAGACGATGCCAACGGCGGTCAGCGGCCGCTTCCACAGTTCCTTCATGTACTTCGATTGTAGGGCAGAGGGAACAGAATTGTTGTCGAAAGGCGGCAATATGGAATGATATGGTGGAGAAAACTTGATATCGAAAAGACAAATAGGAAGCGCAAAGAATTTTAAGGAACATGAGCAGGAAGAATCGACGAGCGGACCGTGTCGGGGAGCATTTTTTCCGACGAATATGTCCTGAGGCTTGATGTTGCAGTTCAGGAATCTATGGCAGGCATGAAAGAGACGCACCGCAGGATACTGCTTTTTTCTCCTTTCTTCTTTCCCGAGCTTATTTCGACGGGGAAGGCCAATACGCATTTGGTGCAGGCACTTGTAGCGTCTGGCGCGGAGGTCACGGTGGTCTGCTCTCATCCGTTGTACCCAGACTGGGTTCCTGTGGCGAGCAACGCTTCCATGCCAGGCGTGACGATCCTGCGGGGTGGGGCTTGGATGCGCTACTCCAAGCGTGTGTCGCTGCGGCGTATTGTTTTAGAAGGCTGGTTTGCCTTATATGCCGCGTGGCATGCCTGGCAGTTGCGCGGGCAGATTGATACCGTCGTTGGCGTATATCCACCGAGTCTGTTTTCGCTTTACACGCACTTTTTGTTACCCCGGCAGGTGCGGCGGATTGCCGTGATCCATGATTTGCAAGGTGTTTTGGCTGGGCAGCGGGAGAATGCTGTGCGGCGCATGATTACCCGGTTGGTTCATACCGTAGAGTCTCGTGTGTTTCGCCAGCGGGACCTGTGTATCTTTTTCTCAACGGATATGGCGAACGAAGCGCAGAAATCCTACAGCCTGGATGCATCGCGTATCGCCGTGCAATATCCTTTCGTGACCATCCAGTCGAGTCGAAGCGGCGATGGTGTACCAGCAGACAAACTTGAAGCGATTCTTCCATCCGGAAAGACGCATGTGGTGTACTCCGGAGCATTGGGCCTGAAGCAGAATCCGGAACAGTTTGTGACGCTGATGCAGGCGGCTGCCTTGCGATTTCCAGCGGTGCATTTCCATGTTTTTTCTGGTGGCCCCATCTTTGACAGATTGTGCAACCGTTATGAAGACTATCCAGAGCCGGGCGTGCATTTTCATCCTCTGGTGAAAGAGAGCGATCTGGAGGAATTGTATGCTCGCTCGACGATCCAACTAATTCCTCAAGCAGAAAGGACAGAAGCAGGTGCGTTGCCATCGAAGTTGCCCAATCTGCTGGCTGCAGGCGTTTTCGTTGTCGCCATCACATCGCCGGAGAGTGAAGTGGCGCGCCTGTTGCACGAAGCCGGTACCGGCACCATCGTAGAGCGATGGGATGAGGGATTGTTTTTGCTGCGGTTGGAAGAAGCACTCGACAAGACAAATAAAGTATCTGCAGCGGAGCGGCAGCGGCAGGCGCAACCTTTAATGTCGCGTTTTACCGTCGAAAATCTTGTGCACCTGATATTTGGTGTTGTGCAGCCGTCGGCGAGAGGAAATGCATGAATCAGAAAACATGCGTGATCTTCGGTGGAAGCGGCTGCATTGGAACGCAGGCAGCCCAGTATTTGCTGGAGCACGCAGATTTTGAGCGCATCTATCTGGCTGACTTGCAGGCACCGTGCAAAGACAAGTACGCACGCCGCTTGCAGCAGGGTTTGCAGGAGGGTCGCGTCGTCTATGTACTACAGGATGTGCGCCAGCCCATCACGGCGAAAGAATTACCAGCGCGTTGTGATCTGATCATCAATCTCGCCGCGACCCATCGAGAGCCAGGCCATCCGGCCCAGGAATACTACAAGACGAACATTCCCGGAGCAGAAAATGTCTGCGCCTATGCCAGCGCCGCCGGTGCATCGCAGATACTTTTTACCAGCAGCATTTCTCCTTACGGATCCAGTGAAGCAGAAAAAAATGAGGATACATTGCCGATTCCGGATACTCCTTACGGAGGATCCAAGTTAGTCGCAGAAAAAATTCATCTTGCATGGCAACAGGCGGATCCATCGCGAGGATTGGTGATCCTTCGCCCCGGGGTGGTTTTCGGTCCGGGAGAGCATGCCAACGTCGCACGACTGGTGCGCAGTTTGGTGAAAGGGTATTTCGTCTACACCGGGAACAGAAGGACGCGTAAGGCCGGAGTCTACGTGAAGGAACTGTGCCGCGTAATGCAATTCGCTTTGGAATATCAAAAGGACAACCGGCAGCCGCAGCTGTTGTGGAATGTCTCAATGGATCCTCCGCCGACATTGGAAGCATTCGTCCGGGCCATTTGCAACGTGACCGGCCTGAAGCGGCGACCGATTTCCATATCCCGCAGCATGCTTGTGGGTGTTTCGTATCCCATCGACGCCATTGCGCATATTTTCGGTATCCAGCAGCCGGTAAATCCGGTTCGCATGCGCAAGATTTTTCGCTCCACCAATATAGAGCCAAAGCGTCTACGCGAAGCAGGATACCAATGGCATTACACGTTGGAACAGGCATTTGCTGACTGGAAACAGGATGCGCCGGAGGATTTTCATGCATAACAGGACACAATCATGCACGGCACAAGCAGGCTCCTGCAAAATATTTCCTGATCATCGCGTGGAGCCGGCTCCGATGACAGGCCGGCAATGGTACCCTTGGCCTGCAAACCCGTTAAGGAGTGGCACGGTTTGAAGAAAGCTCTCGTCACTGGTATTACCGGACAAGATGGCGCCTACCTCGCGGAGTTTTTGCTGAAGCAGGGTTATGAAGTCCATGGCATCAAACGCCGCTCCTCACTGCTCAATACGGACCGTATCGATCACCTCTATCAAGATCCGCATGTGGAAAGCCGTCGGCTGATTCTTCATTATGGCGACCTGACGGATGCTACCAGCCTGATCCACATTGTGCAGCAGGTGCAGCCGGATGAGATTTATAATCTGGCCGCGCAAAGCCACGTGATGGTTTCCTTTGAGGAGCCGGAATATACGGCGAATGCAGACGGATTGGGTACGCTGCGTTTGCTGGAGGCCATCCGCATTCTCGGCCTGGAAAAGAAAACGCGTTTCTATCAGGCTTCGACGTCGGAGATGTTTGGCATGGTGCGGGAAACACCGCAGCGGGAAACGACACCCTTCTACCCGCGCTCGCCCTATGGGGTGGCTAAGTTATATGCCTACTGGATCACCGTGAACTATCGGGAATCTTATGGTCTGTACGCCTGCAATGGGATTTTGTTCAATCACGAATCGCCGGTACGTGGAGAGACATTTGTTACGCGCAAAATCACGCGCGCGCTCACGCGCATCAAACTGGGATTGCAGCAGCGGTTGTACCTGGGAAATCTAAGTGCGCAACGCGACTGGGGACATGCGCGGGATTATGTGGAAGCACAATGGCGGATGCTGCAACAGCTGGAGGCACGCGACTACGTGATTGCGACAGGGCAGCAGCACAGTGTACGCGACTTTGTCATACTCGCTGCGGAGCTGCTGAAAATGCCGCTGCAATGGGAAGGTTCAGGTGTAGACGAAAAGGCCTTGAATGCACAGGGTGAAGCGATTGTTGCTGTCGATCGAAGGTATTTTCGTCCCGCTGAGGTAGATACGCTGCAGGGAGACGCAACGCGCGCTCGTGAAGAACTGGGCTGGCAGCCGCATACCAGTTTCCACGAACTGGTGGAAGAGATGGTGCGTGAAGATCTAAAAGCAGCTGAGCGGGAAGCGCTGGTTCGCCAGCATGGATATGACACCTATGAGCGTCATGAGCAGTAAAGATAAAGAGAACGGCGCCTTGCAACGGGACAGCAGAATTTATGTTGCCGGCCATCGCGGCCTGGTTGGATCTGCGATTCGTCGCAAGCTGGAGACTGATGGTTGCACGCATCTTTTGCTGGCAGCACGTAGCGAGCTGGATCTGACACGGCGCGAGGATGTGATGTGCTACTTTCATGACACGAAGCCGGAGTTTGTTTTTCTGGCAGCGGCCAAGGTGGGAGGCATTCATGCCAACGATGCATATCCCGCAGATTTTATCCGCGAGAACCTTCTGATTCAGTGCAATGTTATTGATGCGTGCTTTCAGCATGACGTGCAGCGATTGCTGTTTCTAGGCTCCAGCTGCATCTATCCGCGAGAATGTCCCCAGCCGATGCGAGAAGAATATCTGCTGACTGGACCACTGGAGCCAACCAATCGCCCCTATGCACTGGCAAAGATTGCCGGCATCGAGCAGTGCTGGGCCTACAACCGGCAACATGGAACGCAGTATCTTGCCGCCATGCCGACAAACCTTTATGGTCCGGGAGACAATTTCGATCTGGAAAATTCGCACGTTCTGCCAGCGCTGATACGCAAAGTTGCCGAGGCAAAATCTGCTGGCCGAAAACAGATCGTCGTATGGGGTACTGGAACGCCACGAAGGGAATTTCTCTATTGCGACGATCTCGCGGAAGCCTGCGTTTTGCTGTTGCGTCTTCCGCAACAGAAATATCAGCCCCTGTTGTCGCGGGTGGAACCACCCTTAATTAACATCGGAGTAGGTGAAGATGTAACAATCCGTGAGTTGGCAGAGACGATTTGCCGCGTACTGGAATATGATGGCGAGCTTGTCTTCGATACGACGCGACCCGACGGTACGCCACGCAAACTTTTAGACGTCCGACGCATGCATTCTCTTGGATGGCGAGCGCAAACAGCATTGGAAGAGGGAATTCGTCGCACGTATGCGGCAGTGAAAGCCATGCTTTGAATAAATATTGCGAAGCGACTGGAAGCGAAATGAGTAAAAATTAAATTTTAAGGGTTTATCTAGAACAGATGAAATTTTGCCGACCCATTTCGTTGATCTTGCTTTTAGGCTTTCTTTGCATTTCTGCGTTACCGCTCACATATGCACAGTCCGATGCGGAGTATAAAGCCGCAGGAATACTGTTCCAATCTGTCAATCGAGCGCGCGAGGCCCACGGGGTGCAACCTCTGCGGCTTGATCCAGCTCTCAACGCAGCAGCACAACAGCATGCCCAGCGTATGGCTGATGCCAACGCTATCTCTCATCAATTTCCCGGTGAGCCGGAACTGTTGCAGCGTGTTCAAAAACAGGGCGTTGCTCTGACAACCGTGGCGGAGAATGTTGCTGTGGGAACCAGTGCTGAGCAGCTTCATCAGGAGTGGATGCACTCTCCGCTGCATCGCGCAAACATACTCGACCCTCGTTTGAACGCTGTGGGCTTTGGCATCGTAAAACAGAATGGCCAATTATTTGCCGTCGAGGATTTTGCAACTGAGCTTGCCGGGTTAACGCGAGAGCAACAGGAGCAGCAAGTCGCGACCGTTCTGGTTAGACAGGGAGTAACGCTGCAGGCCGATCCCACCATCGCGCGCACCTATTGTGGCGATACCCCAAAGCGCGTACATCCGCTGCCACGCTTGATTATGAATTACACAACGCCGAATCTGCAGTTGCTGCCGCAGCTGGTAAAGGACCGTATCGTCTCCAGCCACCTCCGCTCTGGTGCTGTAGGGGCCTGCAGTCCAAATACCAGTGGGGGATTCACGGCGTATCACATCATTATTCTGCTTTATTGAGTTGGTGCGCCGGACTTGGTCGGTTCCATCTGCAACAGATTGTTGAAGCGATTGAAGTAATTAAATAGACCGATCGCAGCCATCAACTCGATAATTTCACCTTCAGAATAATGCTCGCGGAGACTTGCCAGTTCTTCGTCAGACAAAGGCCGTTCGTTCAGCGTCATTTTTTCCGCCAGCCATAGGGCAGATTTCTCTGCAGCAGTAAAGTCTGTTCGCGACCCATACTCTGCCAAGTGATCCAGTTGATCGGTGCTCCATCCCAGTTTGGTGGCGATCAAGCTGTGAGAGGCCAGGCAATATTCGCAGCGGTTCATTTGCGATGTGCGCACAATGACCAGCTCTTTCAGCTTTTTCGGCAACGTTCCGGTGTTCAGGATGGCTTCAAAGTGCGCAATCATGGTTTGGAAAATTTCCGGACGGTGGGCCACGGTGCGGAACATGTTTGGTACATTGCCGCGCTGGCGCATGTAGCGATCGTAAATTTCTCCCGTTTCCGGGGTGACTTGATTGCGAGTGAGACGTGAAATTTTAGGCATAATTCGTACCAGCTTTTATCATAGCAATCGGGTTTACCGATAGGCTCACTCCCCATGCATGAAAAAGGAAGCAAGGATGCAAATTCAAGAATCCAAATAGTTAAACGAAGAAAATCCATGCTATGTTTGCAGATTGCGCTGGAGGAATGTTGCAAACAGAATATGCAAAATACCAAGCAGCGGAGAAGAGTGCGGCATGAATTACGGCCCTACATATAGAGATTGGATTGGCATAAAAGAAAAATGCATTCCTGCTTTTCTCAAGATGCCCGACGACTGGAAAACGCGGGCCTTGAGAGTCTCGAAGAGACTTTTGACCTTTCCAGGCGCATTTGCTAACTTACATAGAGATCAACCTCCGCACACACTCCTCAGTAGCTCAATGGCAGAGCATTCGGCTGTTAACCGAAGGGTTGTAGGTTCGAGTCCTACCTGAGGAGCCAATCTTCTCAAAGATTTACGATGCTTCCGATTCACAACTAGGGCACAGTTGGACGCAGTTGACTTCGAATCTTCCTCCTGGGTCTCCGCATCCTGAAAGTAGATGCGGTATCGGCCCACCCATTTCTTCACTCGCGTTCCTATGATCGATACCGCACCGTGCTGGCCGCGATTTGCCATTTAAGCTCCTGATGGCCCAACCTTCTACGAAACCTGTTATGCATTTCAGTCGCTGGTGTGGAATCCGCACCCCGAGGGACAAATTTGCACCAGCGGGTCGCATATTTCCGGGTTACGTTGAGCACATGCAGGTGGAGATCGAACAGCGACCAAGAGCTTCTCGAAGATCGTCAAGCTCATGTATGAGCCGTAGTACTGAGACCTAGAGCTTGCAGCGACGGAATCCCTGCGATGATTTATGTCCGGTTTTGCGCTGTTCAAACGTCTTGAGTTTAGAAGCACGAAATCAGCGATCGCTGCACCTCTTGATACGGGGAGCAGATGAAAGATGACGAGACTATTAGCAGAGAGGAATCTTCGATGTCCGAAAACAAATCAATCAACAACCGACCATTAGCCTTTCTCCTCTCACCAGTTGTATTGCTTCGCCTCAGCTCCATTCTGCTTGTTTTATTGATGGTCGGACATATGTCGGCATATCCTTGGTCGACCCACGGCCTCCAGGAAACACAACTCGTCGATTCGATGAAATCTCTCCAATTTGTATTCATGGGAGAGCATTCCTCCTATTGGAGTCTTTATTTTGGATGGGGTCTCTGGATGGGGGTTTCTCTGCTGACATTGGCAATTATCCTCTGGTTTTTGCCGGATCTTGCCCGTCTTGCCCCGCGACCCGTGGGCGTCATTACTGGAGTCATCTCCGCGAGCTGCTTAATCGGCGCTTATCTCTCTCTTCGCTTTTTCTATATGCCGCCGTTTCTCTTTTATTTGGTTATCTGCGTATGTCTGTTGACGGTAGCCGTGCAACTACTGAGACAGCAAACAATGTTTGCCGATGGAAAAACAGAGAAACTATGAATTCGGCAAGCGCAAAAATGTCTGAGAATCCTAGCCACGCTTGCATTACTCCCTATTTCCTACGCAACATTTGTTCCTTGTCTAATAATTTCCAGAAACATATGTCCGCTGCGTTGTTCATCAAACGTTATAGGGTAGACCACCTAAGGTTAGGTGGTCTCAATTAACCAAGGAGAAACGAAGATGTTGCTGAAAAACAAGGTTGCGGTCATTTACGGAGCCGGAGGCGCAATTGGGGGCGCTGTCGCGCGCGCTTTTGCACTCGAGGGAGCAAAGCTTTTTCTTACCGGGCGGCAGCGTGCGCCCCTGGAAGTGGTCGCCAAGGAAATCGAATCGTCTGGCGGATCGGCCGAGGTGGCAGAGGTAGACGCTCTTGATGAGAAAGCGGTGGATAATCATCTGCAGTCTGTGATCGACAGGGCGGGCCGCGTCGATATCTCGTTCAATGCGATCGACGTCCCCATTGAGAAAGTCGCGGGCGCCCCGCTGACCGAGATGGATGCCGAGAAGTTCTTCCTGCCCATTGCAAGTTATGCAAGATCCTACTTTCTGACTGCGCGCCTGGCTGCAAGGCGCATGGTTCAAAATAAATCTGGGGTTATCATGACGGTCACCGCGCTTACCTCGCGCAAGGGCCATTCGGGGAACGGGGGGTATGGTCCGTCGCAGGCTGTCAAGGAAGCGCTTACCCGCGACCTATCCGCAGAACTCGCGCCGCATGGCATCCGCGTGGTCGGCCTGCGGGCAAGTGCCATACCGGAGACAGGCACGCTGAGGGAAATCTTCGATATTAAAGGTAAGGCAATGGGTGTGACCTGGGAGCAGTGGCAGGGTTATCTTGCAGGCCCCCACACACAACGGGTCATGGTGCTTGAAGAGGTGGCAAACATGGCGGTCTTCATGGCGTCCGACAAGGCAAGTGGGATGACGGGAACGACCGTTAATCTGACCATGGGCGCCCTCGATGACTAACATCTTTATGGCATTGCAGAGTTAAAAAATTTAAGGTTAAGTATTCCAAATCAACATAAAGGAAAAAACTATGAGTGAATTTATGTATCTATTTCGCGGCGGAGACATACCCGCCTCTCCCGAACAGATGCAGAAAAGCATGGAAAAATGGGTCGCATGGTTTAAGGATCTCGGCGCCACAGGTCATCTCAAAGACCTCGGGAATCCTCTGGAGCCTACCGGCAAGGTCGTCAAGGGGAAACAGAAGGTGATTACCGATGGTCCGTATGCTGAAGCGAAAGACGTCGTTGGTGGGTACACCATCGTTGAAGCCAAAGACATCGCCCAGGCGCTGGAGCTCTCAAAAGATTGCCCGATCTTTGACGCCGGAGGTTCTGTGGAGGTGCGCCCTGTTCAAGCCTTTAAATTATAAAAATGGACACCGTTGATCACCTCTTCCGGCGCGAGTCGGGCCGTATGGTCGCTGCTTTAACGCGAATATTCGGGGTGCATAACCTCGCGCTGGCGGAGGATGTCGTTCAGGAAGCTTTCTGCCGTGCATTGGAAGTGTGGAAGTTCCGCGGCGTCCCGGAAAATCCTTCGGCATGGCTGATGGCTACTGCAAAAAACCGTGCGCTCGACGTTCTAAGACGCGAACGCACGGCGCGGACCTTCGCTCCTGAATTGGGACAGTTATTCGATAGTGAATGGACCCTGATCCCGACAATTGAAGAGCTTTTTTCGCCCAAAGCGATCGAAGACGATCTGCTTCGCATGATGTTTTCCTGCTGCCATGCGCGGTTGGCAGAGGAAGCGCAGATTGCGCTTATTCTCAATATCTTATGCGGCTTTAGCGTGGACGAGATTGCAAGTGCCTTTCTCAACACTCACGCTGCTGTTGAGAAACGAATTACACGAGCAAAAAAGGGATTGGCTGCATCGAAGAAACTGTTTGATGTAACCGTCCCCGCTGATTTTTCTGCACGGCTACCGGCCGTTCATCGTGCCCTTTACCTGCTCTTCAATGAGGGGTACCACGGGGCCTCCACCGAATCGGCAGTGCGCCACGAACTCTACCGTGAGGCAATGCGTCTCATGGCAATCCTCTTGAAACATCCGCTGGGCAAGACGCCCGCGACATACGCACTTGCCGCTTTGATGTGTCTCCATGCGGCCCGCGTACCTGGCCGTATCGATGCTTCAGGTAACTTAAGCTCGCTCTATGATCAGGATCGGTCGCAGTGGGATCAAAAGCTGTTGGCTGAAGGATTCGAACTGATGGAGCTCTCTGCAACCGGTCCCAAATTCACCGAGTATCACATCGAGGCTGCGATCGCTGCAGCACATGCGTGCGCCCACCGGATGGAGGAAACAGACTGGAAAACCATTGTTTCCCTCTATGACACGCTAATGACAATCAATCCCACTCCGATTGTCGCACTCAACCGCGCCATTGCTATCGCACAGATAGATGGCCCTGAGGTTGGTCTTAAAGAACTCAGCTCGATTGCAAATCGTGATCGCCTCGCTTCGTATCCGTTTTATCCTGCCGCGATGGGCGAGCTTGAACTTCGTCGCGGCCAATGTGTGATCGCCCGCGAACACTTCGGCGCCGCTCTTGCGTTAGCGCGCAATAAGCCGGAGCATCAGTTCTTCCAACAGCGCATCAGCGCATGCAAACAAGAATAAATCTCCATGAGGAGTTGTAAGCCCAACCCTGTGCGGAATTGGTCCAGTGCGCATCAATCCTTTCTTGAGCTGGAGCGGTATTGAGAACTAAATTCATTCAGCGCAGACAAAATTGAGATCACCGCACGCGACGCCAGGCTGAGATCGGAATCTTGCCATCGGGTGTGGCCGGTACACGCCACTCCAGATCATCGCCTACGAGGGTGAAGGGACGCGTTTGTGTGGCGCCGTCCCAGTTGGGATAGGAGGCTTGTTCGATCTGGAAGGTGATCGTGCCCTTTGCGGAATCGACGGTGTAGCGGCCAAAGTGGCAACTCATGCCCAGCGAAGCATCTTTGTATTCCTCGGGCGTACCGTGGTGTCTGTCGCCGGAGGCAAACTTCATACGATCTGCACGGAAGATTTGCAGTGTGTATCGTCCGTCTGCTCCGAATACCAGGATGCCTTGCGGGCTGGGCCCGTAAGCGTGGACGCGCGAACCGTCCGGCTGAAGATTGTCTGCCGCAGTGAGCGTCCAAGTCCCCACTAGTGAGGAGGCGTTTACCGCAGAAGACGACATAGAAGACTGCGCCATCAGTTCACCAGTGGTTGTAATCAGCATCAGGCAGAGCAAACTGCTCAACACTGCCTCAAATATCTTCTTCATTGCCATTCTCCTGGGCTGTTGGTTGTTATTTGTCGAATCGATATTCATTGGAAAGGCTCTCCGATCCCTCGTTGAAAGTTTCTGGATTTCTTGACGACCCGTTGCGGGACGAACTTTTCTTTTGTGCGCGCCAAACATGATGGGCTCAGGATATAGTTGAGCAATACTGTACACAAGTTCATAATATTTACCTGAAAGGTGATAACTGCCAAACAATGGATCTGACCAATCTGGACTTGGATACCGTACGAACGCTCATCGTCGCCAACGATCTAGGCGGCTACCGACAAGCGGCGAAACGCCTTAGTCGAACTCCCTCGGCCATTAGTCTGCAAATGAAACGGCTACAGGAAGACGTTGGGGCAACTCTGTTTCGCAAAGACGGAAGAGGGACGGCGCTCACAGAGGCCGGAGAAATCGCCCTTCACTATGGACGGCGAATGCTCGCACTCAATGACGAGTTGCTGGACACCGTCCGTGGCGCAAGCCTGGCCGGCAGCGTGAAGCTGGGCTTCTCGCAAGACTTCGCTGAGACCGTCTTGCCTGCCGTGTTGTCCAAGTTCACGAAGCTCTATCCCCTCGTTCTCATGGAAGTACGCATCGAGGGAAATGCGCAACTCGTTGAAGCGGTGCAGAAAGGCGAATTGGATATGGCTCTTGCCGTTGGACAAGAAGATCGTCCCACGGCCCAGCTTATCGGAGAGTTGGAGTTGGTTTGGATAGCCGGTCAGGATTTCACGGCACGATCTGGTCAACCGCTTCCGCTCGTGCTGCTCGGCCCCCAATGCGCCTTCCGCAAAAAAGCGATTGAAAAGCTCGATGAAGCGAGCATTCCCTGGCGCATTGCGGCAGTAAGTCCAAGCTTGGCTGGGTTGTGGGCCTCCGCCATCGGAGGATTGGGCATCACCGCTCGGACTTCCCTTGGATTACCCGCCAGACTGGCATCCGACAGGACATTGTTGAACCTTCCCACATTAGGTTCATTCCCTGTGACGCTGCATACTCGACGGAAGGCAACAAGTGCAGGCATCGAGCGACTTGGCGCCATCATCAATGAGGTGTTGGTGCAGAACTTGAAGTCTTCACAGAATCGAAGACGCCCCCGGGTCCGTTAGCTGGGGCATTCATTCCCCAAGAGGGAATGAATGACTCGCAATCCCGCGGTTCACTATTTGAACTGTCGCCAACAGGCTAACGCACTCATTGAGAGGCTCGAATATCCGTTGGGCGGTCGATACGTAGTCTTTCGCGTTCCCTTTCATCTCTATGCTCCTTTGGGGTCGCTTCTGTCGGGGATCTTGTGCCCTAGTATTCAAACCACTGGCTGAGCGCTTTGACCTTCTCCTCCGTATACGGCGGGAACAAGTGCTCTATGGCTACGTCGGGCGGCGAAATCAGAACTGATTTCGCGTGCGTGAGAGCGTCAAATCCGGCCTTGCCGTAGTAGTGACCGATACCGGAATCTCCGATGCCGCCAAAGGGCATGGTTTCGATAAACAGGTGAATGTTTACCTGATTGATTGCGCCGCCGCCGAAGGACAAGCTTGCGAGGAAGTGATCGATCGCCTGCTGGTCTCGGCTAAAGAGGAAGCCGGAAAGAGGCTTCGGATGCTTCTTCACCTCGCGAATGGCCGCATCCATATCCTTGTAGGTGAGGATTGGGAGAAGCGGCCCAAAGATCTCGTCCTCCATGATCGGATCGTCCCAAGTCACTGGATAGATGACCGTGGGATCGAGATAGCGTGCCTCCGGGTCGGAGGCCCCGCCTATGACGACTTTTTTTTGATCGATGAGGCCCGCCAAGCGTTCGGTGGCTTTTGGGCTGATAATGCGGGAATAGTCGTCGGGCCTGCTCTTAGGGTCGGTCCCATACAGCTCAACCATAGCTTTCTTGCACTCTGCAACGAACTCCTCTGCAATTGATTCGTGTACATAGGCGTATCCGGGCGAGGTGCACCATTGGCCGCCCCAAGCCGTCGCACCCCAGGCGATCTTCTTGGCTGCATCCGGAATATTTGCGGTCGCGTCAACAAAAGCCGGATTCTGACCGCCGAGTTCGAGGAGAACGGGAGTCAGATTCTTTGCGGCCGCCTCCATGACGATCTTGCCAACCTTGACGCTGCCGGTGAAGAAGATGAAGTCGAAGGGCAGCTTGAGAAGCTCCGTCACCTCGTCTTTGCTGCCGGTGACG
>DATAWK010000054.1:0-1714 GCA_036267255.1 Acidobacteriaceae bacterium
ACATAACCCCCTGTACCCTTGGAAGCAGTTCTCTGCGGAGGTATTCCGTGGAGGATGGCCATGTCAGTGAGAGTGCCGACATAACCCGGCGACAGAGCGCCAACCTCGGACCTGCGCCTCACCGACGCGGACGTGAAGCACGACCCGTGGGGAGTTTTGCGCACGAAGCGCCAGTACAGGGATGTTGAGGCGTCACGGCAGGCCAGAAAACGAACACCCGATTAAAAGGAGGAGGTATGAGCGAACCATATCGCCTGTTTGCAGGCATCGACTGGGCGAAAGACGAACATACTGTTTGCGTGCTGGACTCGGACCGCAGGCAGATCGAGCGCGGTGCGTTTAAACACAGCGGAGAGGGGCTGCGACGGCTGGCTGATCTGCTTGTAAAGTTGTCCGATGGTCATCCGGAATGCGTGGCTGTTTCAATCGAGACACCGCGCGGCGCCGTGGTCGAGACGTTGGTGGAGCGTGGATTTGCAGTGTACTCGCTCAACCCCAAACAGATGGACCGGTTCCGCGACCGGCATAGCGTAGCGGGTGCCAAGGACGACCAACTGGATGCGTTGGTCCTAGCCGACGCGCTGAGCACTGACCGTCCTCTATTCCGCCAAGTGCGATTGGACGACCCGCTAATCATACGGATTCGTGAGTTATCGAGAACCGAGGAGGCGATGCAGCACGATCAGATGCGTGTCGCCAACCAGCTGGGGGATTTGCTGAATCGTTATTATCCGCAGTTACTCAGCCTATGCCCAGCAGCGGATGAGTCCTGGATTTGGGACTTGATCGAGATGGCTCCGTTACCTGCCGAAGCAACCAGCTTATCGAAGTCAAAACTCGAAAAGTTATTGCGCGCAAATCGCATTCGGCGACTGGATGCGGACGCCGTTCAACATGCGCTAAGCGTGCCGGCGTTGAAACTCGCACCTGGTGCGGCTGAGGCTGCCAGCGAACATGCGTTGTTACTTCTGCCGCTACTGCGCCTATTGCTGCAACAGAAAAAAGACCTGGAACGGCGCATAGCAGCGTTGCTCGAGGAAATGAGCACAGAGGGGCAATTTAGCGGGCATCGAGACGTGGTCGTCCTGCTTTCCTTGCCGGGAGTGGGCCGGGTGATCAGCGCCACGATGCTCGCGGAAGCTTCGCAGCTTCTTGCTGAACGAGACTACCATGCATTGCGCAACTATGGCGGCACGGCACCTATAACGCGCAGCAGCGGTAAGAGCAAACGTGTACTCATGCGCCGGAGTTGCAATGAAAGGCTTCGCGAGGTGCTGTACCACTGGTCACGAGTGAGTACGCAGACTGACGAACGGAGCAAAGCTCATTATGCAGAACTGCGAGCCAAGGGGCATAGGCACGGAAGAGCGTTGCGCGGCGTTGCCGATCGACTCCTCGCAGTGTTAGTCGCCATGCTTGCTTCCGGCACGACTTATGATCCGGCTCGGCGTGTGGCCGCTTCACACTAATTATGGCAATCATTGCGATACTCATGGACACTCGCACAGAGGATAGGGCAACGCAGGGATGCGACCTGAGCGCTGCTGTGAGCGCGGACTGGCCGGGGCGGTTGCTGCCGCTCCGGTCTCGCTCCAGTCTGCCGGAAAGCGATAAATCCCAGGGGGTTTGGGGGAGGATTCCCCCATTTGAGAAAGTCTATTCCTCCTGGAAAAATCGCCGGGAGACTCCCTTGACAAACGGTAGGGAGTCCGAG
>DATAWK010000055.1:0-1744 GCA_036267255.1 Acidobacteriaceae bacterium
GCTCGATTCTTTTGCCGTGATCTCTGCGAGTTTGTGTTTCTCCATCAGGCCCGCGATATCGCTGAGAAACGTGCTGATTTGCTCCGTGGGAATGGTGATCGTGATACTGATTTCCGCCATGGAACGTCGCTCCTTATGCAGTTTTCTGTTCCTGCGCTCGCAGCTTCATTGCCTGGGCGCGGCGCAACACGTCGCCCAGGATCTTGTTGTCAATGTCCCCGAGTCCGATCATCGGACCCATGCCGTTCTCGCGCTTCCACTCGTCAAACGCGACATGAAGGAGTTCGGTATCCGTGGGCTTATGCCGCATGGGCCATCTCCGGACTGAGCACGCTGGCCACTTTCTTCCAGTAGGCGCACTCTTCAGGGTCTAGGGTTCCGTTGGTCAAATTCACCAACGCGATTTTGTAGGCATCTTCGCGACTGCCGGAGACTTCGATCAAAACGGCAGCGTGTTCGGCTGGTATCAGGAAATCGAGTTGCATAACTCACTCCCCTTAAGGCGCAGTGGTGACTGCCGCTGTGCCGGTTCTCGAAATCAAAATGCTGGGAAACCACACTCCAATGGGCGGGTAGTTGTAGGTCGCCGTGACGGTGCAGGAGCCGACCATCGGATCACAGCTATAGGAGACAACCGAAAATCGGCTGGCGGTTAACTTCAGATTGGCCGCGAGCGTGGTGGCGTACGTTCCCGCATTGTTTCCCGCCGTGCACGGCAATGCGGACAGTGCTTCGCAGCGAGCCGCTTCGCTCACGATGTAGTCGAGCGTCCCCGCATCGCTCAAGGCCCACTGCATGTCGATCATGGCCAGAGCGATGAAAACCAAGATGGGCAGCATGACGGCGGCCTCCAAAATGGCCTGGCCACGCTGGCGATTGTTTTTGTTCCTGTCGCGAACGGACTGCGGCGGCTTCCTGGGGGAAGCGCTTTCGATGGTCAATGCGCTGGCGCAAAGATTGGCCTGAACGAATTCGCGGGAATTGCCGACTTTAACGGTAGAAAGCGAGGCGAACGACAATCAGCATGCGAGAGACACTTTACCTGTTATCGGACGTGGGCCATTTCAACGGCGAAACGCTCCAATAGTCTCTCTGCCCCCTTTCCAGCCTTCAGACTAGGATTTTTTTGGATTGCTGCCCGCAGGCGCGAACACTGGCGACACTCGCGCGTACCATCTTTGTGCCGATACACATTCTCTTTGATGAGTTTGTGGCCGTACTTACAGAATCGCTTTTTCTTTCCAGCCATGAGTACGGAAGATACGTGAGCGATGATACGATGTCAAGAAAAATCGTTCGTATCTGTCGTATCAGTGTTTATGGGGTTTTGGACTGGTATTCCACAGGAGCGCACAGAGGGGTGCCGTGGGATTGTGGCGTGCGGCGTTTCAGCTTGGCGATGACGGCATCCACCTGGCGCTCAATGCGCTGGACGATATCGGCAACGGCGCGCTCTTCGGATTGGAGTGTTTCTTTCACAACTCACCATTATGATGCAATGCAGGTAACCACTGCCTAGGTTACGCAGGTAACACGACGGCGCTATTCCCTTCCCGTTCGTGCTCGTACTAAGATTTTCGGCCTTCGGAGGTTACAAGACAATCGAGATTATTCACTTGACACAAAGCTAGAATGAGCCTACTATTCGTCCATGCCTAGCGTAATCAAGCTCTCTGCACGGTTCGGTTCTGACGAAGACTGCCTCAAATACATCCAAGAGATGCGCTGGCCGGATGGCGTCGTG
>DATAWK010000056.1:0-11496 GCA_036267255.1 Acidobacteriaceae bacterium
CTCGCCAGCCAGGGACGTATCAGCGAGATCCCCGACAGACTCGAACGCATTGCCGCCATCGCCAAAGACTATGCTGCGCGTCCTGACAATACCATCGTTGTTTCGCCCGACAATCGGAGCCGTCAGCAAATCAACGAAGCCGTCCGTACCGAGCTGCTTCGGAAAGGCGTGTTGGCAGAGGACAGCAAGCAGTTTCGTACTCTCTCGCATCGCTCCGATATGACCGGAGCCGACCGCACTTGGGCGGCGCGATACAACGCCGGCGACATGCTCCAGTACACCACCGGCAGCAAGGCCGAAGGAATCGAGCGTCATAGCTTCGCCACTATCCGCGCCGTCGATGCTCGCGCCAATACGCTCACGGTGGAGTTGGCGAATGGATCGACCGTCACGTATGACCCGCGACGGTTGCGCGGCGTCAATGTCTTTCGTGAAATCGAGCGTGAGTTCGCTACCGGCGACCGCATTCAACTGACCGCGCCCAATAAAGAACTCGGTGTCGCCAATCGTGACCTTGGCACCATCACGGAAATCAAAGACAACCAGATGAGCGTGCGTATGGACGGCAGGAAGCAACGCACGATTACGTTTAATCCATCTGCCTTCCGGCAGTTCGATCATGGCTATGCCGTGACCTCGCACAGCGCCCAGGGACTCACTGCCGCACGTGTTCTAGTTCACTTCGATACCGACAGCTCGCGCAGCCTAATCAACACCCGGCTGGCTTACGTCGCCATATCTCGCGCCTCGGAGAACGTGCGTGTGTACACCAACAATGCCGAAACCCTTGGAGCGCGGCTGGCAACCGACATCTCGAAGACCACCGCCGTGGACTTCCGGCCCCCGAGTTCGATGACCGAAGTACAGACGGCCGTTATCGCGTTTCGCACGAACGATCCTGCGACTGGTGCGGCAACGCTTCAGAAACAAGGACGAGTTCATGAGTATGCCGATCCCGTACATCGCCTCGCGGCGGTTGCGCTCGCGTACACTGCCCAGGAAGATCGCGCTGTCATCGTCGCGCTCGATGCTGCCGAACGGCAGGAGTTGACCCAACTCGTTCGGGATGAGCTGCAACAACGGGGACGGCTCACACCGGAAAGCCGCGCTGTCCCGATTCTGGTGGAACAGCATTTCGTCAACCCGCGTCTCGCAGCAAACCACGTACCGGGTGACGCAATTCATTACAAATCTGGGAGCCCTGCCGAGCATGGGATCGCGGATAACAGCACTGCCACGGTCCTCTCCGTCGATGCCCGTGCCAACATACTGACCGTCTCGACCCGCGACGGTAACGAGGTTTCCTACAACCCGGCGCTCCTGAAGAAGCAGACCGGGCAGAGTACGGTCTACCGCGAAGAGCAGCGCGACCTTGCTGTGGGCGAGCGCATCCTGTTTACTGCGTCTGACCGCGAGGCCCACATTCGTTCCGGCGACTTCGCTACCGTGGAGCGGATCGGGGAGGACAAAATGCTCTCTGTCCGCCTCGATAGCGGAAAAACCGTCAAGTTGGACTGCGACGAGGCCCGGCATATCGAATATGGCTATGTCGTCGGGACTGCTCAACATGTGTCTGTTGACCGCATTCTCGTGACAGGAGGCGCCCAACAGCTTGCCAGACAGCGGGAAGTGCTTACACATCTCTCGCCGCACATCCGCGATCTTGCCCTTTATACCTCCGATAGTTCCGCTTTTGCTATGGAAAAGACCGCATCCGGGGCGGAGATTGGGGCAACCCTGGGCGGACTCTTACCCAAGGTGAGCAGCACCGCCGGACCATCCTCGCCTGAAATCAATTTGGAGGAGTTCGGCATCAGTCTCTAGGCCAGCGATTCAATGAGACCGCGATGAATTCATCGCGGAAAGAAAACGGTGTTGGGCTGTAGCCGCGACGCGCCGACGGCTTAGGGCTCGGCTGTTCATCCTGACGACGTGTGGCTTCGATAGGGTCGCCGGTGTCGCGTTCGGTCGCGTGGCAATTTCCATCGGCCGTGCACCTCCACCTCAAACCAAGAGGTATGTCGGCGTGAGAGCAGGACGACGGAAGCGTTTTTGGGTACGTGAAGAATTCTTCAACGCTGACAAGCGCAGCCTATTGACATCATCGCCAAATATGGCGATGATTCCGTATATGCATTTTTCAGGAGGCAAAGGGAAGAGTTATCCGCATCTTCTTAACCTCATGCCGCCACACCGTACCTATATTGAGTCGCATCTTGGTGGCGGCGCGGTCATGAGGCATAAGCGCGCCGCCCAGCGTCAGATCGGAATCGACATCGATCCCGCTGTCATCGCAAGGTGGCAAAACATGCCGCAGCGTCCTTGCGAAATTGTGTGTGCCGACGCTGTGCAATATCTCGATGAAATCGAGGTCGATGCGCAAACACTGATTTACGCAGATCCACCTTATGTCCGCACTACTCGGAAACGATCTCGTGTTTACAGATTCGACTACACCGACGCTGACCACAAGCGCCTGATCGAATGCCTACATTCCAAGTCGTGCATGGTAATGTTATCCGGCTACGACAATGAGATGTACAGATCCGCATTAAGCGGATGGGATCGGATCGTCTTCCAGGCGAAAACGCACACTGGTGTCCGTGAGGAATCAGTCTGGATCAATTTCGATGCCCCGGCGCAACTACACGACAGCTCCTATTTTGGCCGCAATTTTCGGGAGCGAGAAGTCATCAAAAGACGCCAGTTCAGGCTGCAATCCCGCATTGAGAGCCTATCTCCAATTGAACAACACAGCTTATTCACTTGGCTCCGCCAACAACTGGAGGACCCATTATGAATCGTGTCATCAGCCTTATTATCGGAGAGCAATTAGTGCAACGCGAAATGCCTGAGGCTCATGACGAGTTGTTACCGGGAGTGCCTTGGGGAGACCCGTGGAGCTTATTCACGCCAGCATATTGGCTCGCGCAGGCGTGGATGACTCAGGCCGACCGCGCCACGACTAGCAGATATTGCACAAAGGGAGATCTGGTTAATGAACTTGGCTTTTGCATGCTAGGAGGCTTCGGAATAACTGCTGAACTTGCGTCAGCCGCTTTCGTGCGTTGCAGAGATGCGGGACTATTTGATCGGTTTGAGACTCGTACAGAGGTGTGGCTCACCCAGTTAACCAAGCGCTTCATGGTCAATGAGCGGCTCATCAAATATCGTTACCCAAACCAAAAGGCCAAATTTCTTGCGGCGGCAATG
This sequence comes from Acidobacteriaceae bacterium, assembly GCA_036267255.1. GTDB lineage: Bacteria > Acidobacteriota > Terriglobia > Terriglobales > Acidobacteriaceae > DATAWK01. Next base: position 3,214 of record DATAWK010000056.1, read on the forward strand.
GCGTGCGTCAAAGAGCACCCGTTTCGTCTTGACTCGCCGCTAACGCTAAGAAATCAATTGCTCGAAATTGACGGAGTTGGTTATAAGACGGCAAGTTGGGTTGTACGCAATGTTCTGGATAGCGATGACGTTGCAATTTTGGATGTACATCTCATACGCGCCGGGCGTCTCTGCGGGCTTTATTCAAGAAACGACAAGGTTCAGCATGACTACCTGAATATGGAGCAACGCTTTCTCTCGTTTTCGCGTGCACTACAGCTGCGGCCTGCCGTCCTCGACTGTCTCATTTGGGATGAAATGCGAGCGGCTGGTTCCTTACCCATCGACATCCTCAATGAGATTGAGCACCAGTCCTCTGCTGGCAAAGAAGACGTATATCGCCAACCTAGAACAATTCAAATGCAACTACGACTATAGGGCAGTGAATCATGGATTCCAGCCGAGGTCTCTCATTGTTTCAGAATGCTTATTGCATCCTGGACAATGCCCGCAAGCAAAAACTGAGGTATGGCAAGAGTGCGCCCACCCCAGGATAGATTGATCTATATTGGAAATCTTCACCAATTCAACGGTGGTGAGGTCGATGGCTGGCGCCAAGATTGTGATGTGACCTTCCTGCTGAGCAACCAAATGAGCAATTTGAGCAAGGAATGCAGTGCTGCCATCAGAGTGTCTGTTATCGTTTCGCACGGTACCGATCAATACTCGCTGCAAGGAGCGCGATGCTGCATACATCGCGCCTACTGTGAGCAAGAACTGATTGCGAAACGGCCAAAACTCCTCATGAGGTGAGAAGTCGGAAGTAGGCTGTCCGGCCAAAACGCCAGACCCCAGTTGGCTGATCGGCACCTGAATCACATCGTGTACCAATCCGAGCCGGCGACTAACCTCTGCTGCTGAATCAATTTCGGCAGATGCCGGCCGTTGCCCATAGTCAATCGTCAAGCAACATGCTGGCCGACACCAGGCCGCGATCGCTGTGGAATCAATGCCACCCGAAAGTAAAAGCAGATCAGACATCGCCCATTAATTGCCAGCAGGCCGCATAGATACTGGTTGCGAAATCATCTGAAATTGCACACCCGGAACCAAGCAGCATCGTCAATGGTCTTTCGTCCACGGCCTCGGCGAGACCTACAACCGGAATACCGAGAGCCCGAGCATATCCGACCTCAAACAGAGTTCCGGGGTCCAGCCCGTTCAGCAAAGCGAAGACCAACTTGCAGTTTTCTAGGGCGAAAATATCAGCCGGAGCCACTATGTCGGGCGGTCCCTCGCCGATTTCGTGAATCGGCGAAAATACTTTGAACCCCATTTCGCGCAATGCAAAACGCGCTTCATCAACAAGCCACTGTTCATTCGTTGTAAAAAATGGACCCGCGAGATAAATGCTCGCGTCGGGGATTGCCCGAACGGTGGTTGTTGTCTTTCCGGCAGCGGCTTTGGCATCCTCCCGAATACGCTGTAGGCAATCTGGATCGAAACTCTCTGCTCGTGTCCCCACATACTCTGCTACAGTGCGAGACGCAAACCAAGCAGCGTCCAAGATAGAAATGCCCTCTTGAAGCCAAGCACGGGTGAATGCAGCAGAAAACACATCTCCCGAACCAATCTTCCACACCCGCTTGCTGGGAAACGGCCTAATCCACAGTTGCGAAGTTGCCGTCGCTACCAACGCCCCTTGCGGTCCGCATTTGATAATCACTCCAACACATTTCCCACTCCCTTGGAGAGCCGCGGCTACTTTTTCTGGTTCTTCTTCGGCAGTCAATGCGCGACCTTCGGACAACGAAGCGATGATGAGTAATTCTTCAGCTGTCGAACCATTTTCATGAAATGGTCGCGCCCGGAAACCATCTTGAGGGTCGTAAACAGCTCGCTTTGCAGAAACCTTTGGACGGCCCTCCAACATGCCGAAAACGAGAGCGTGCTCTGCAACTACATCACTTTGATAGGTCGTCGGAGGAACAAGTGCAGGGTAAACATCCGGCTTCGCAAGCGGGTGCCGGTAGCGGAACCAAATATCAACAGAACCAGGCTTGGATTCTAGCGTGATGCCTTTTCTTCTTGCGATGTCCTCGAAATCCCCGGTCAAACCAGGACCGGTTACTGTGGAGAGCGTAATAGCACTGCCAAACCCAGCCAGAATACACGCTGCACGCATACCGCTGCCTCGGTAGATCGTCGAGCGCGGGAACGAGCAGTCTTCAGCGTAGCATCCTCCAACTACGGTGATGGATGGATTCATTTGGGTTCAATCCGCACGACACAATGACCGCCATTAAGCTGCACTACCGTGGCCTGGAAATCAAATCCTGAGTTGATGCAGTTAACAAGCTGGGCTACGTGAGAGCCGATTATTGAACCGGCAAGCTGTCCATTGTGCTCCAGAACCACACCCTGACCTTGAGGATTTAAAACGACATTTAGCACGTCGCCCACAGTCAGATGGCTAACGACATCCGGCTTAGGCGAATTAACCGCCGCCTGAAACGACAAACGTGCGCACGGGTTCGCCGGGGCAGTTGGTTTGTATCCAGGTGATCCCGAGCCGCTCATCGCAGATCCTCCAGTTGTGCAGTAGGCGATTGAAAAATTAGCAGGTTAAGGTTCGATGCTGCAACTGCCATTTCACGGCAGGCCGATTTTTAGCCCCCGGATGTCAGAATGAAGCTGTTGAATTCCGCGTAACGCCTTCGGGTGGCACCTTCTCATCTGATCTTTCTTGGGGCAAAAACAGGGCGTGTGACCCCTAATGTAGTCCTTCCGCTGCAATACTGCTCTTATAGCAGGCCATGTATCGAAATAGCGCGCCAAGGTCTGGAGAAGCCCATCGATCTTTGTCGTATCAGGATGCTCGCCATACGCCTCCAACAGGCCGGTGGCAAAATGGGCGTATTCCGACCACGGCCACCGCTGATTCGCCGAATAGAAGAGTTGTCCATACAGGAAGGGAATAACAAGTCTCTCGATAAAAGGTCTGATCTCAAAAGTAGGAGTAAGGAACTCACCTTCTTCGAGAGGACTGCATAAGCAAGCGCTCTTGTCTGCACCGAAATGACGATCTGAAATCGGCTCAATCTCTTCGACAAAGAGCGCCGGCAACGAAGAGAATGCTTTGACAGTCCTCTCCTCGATACGAACCGTGAACCTACCTGCCAAGGCAACACCATCGGTTTGCGCGTGCACATAGGCGTCGAGGACTTGGAAAAGATTGCGTGCCGCGTCGTAGGTAGCCTCGAACTCTATCGTGCCTCGGACAGCACCATCAACCAGAGCCAAGCCCGAGTGTGTCTCGCTGAGCCACTCCTCATCGGCGGGTTTCAGCATTGTCGGCACACCAGGGAGAGCGGGGCATAAACGGCGCGGAGGCAGCGGTGTTCCCGACTACGCTCGACGACGGAACTTTTTGCCTGTTTTCGTTCGTGTAAGCGAGATGGTCCGTGCCATACTTCGACCGTTCTTGGAACGCCTCCTCAATCCAGGTTCCCAGGTTGTTCCGCCCGTCGCCAAGGACCCAATCGTAGGTTTTGCAAATCGAAGACAGCAGCGTACCGTCTGACAGCTTGAACTGGTCGAACGGGTTGCGACCAGCGATGTCGGTGTTCCGATCCTGATCCTTGATATTGTGAATCCAGACGCCGACAAGGCCATTGCCGCGACCCCAGCTCTGAATGGTCTCGTGCTGGACCCAGGGGCGCCCAGCCGTCTCCGTTCCAATCAGAACAACGGTAACCGAGGTATAGTCGAGTTGCTTGTTGATCCAGCGCTTGATGGCATCATCGCCCTGCCGCTTGATCGATTCCCAATTTACAGAATCGATGAATCCGTGTTGATCGTTCGTGGGGAGCAAGTTGCAATTTCGGACCTGTCCGGCCCGCCATGCGTCCCGCTCGTAATGGAAGCTAAAAAATGTTTGCCGAGCCAAGGTAAATCCTCCTTAAAGAAACAGCGTTATTGCAAAATGCACTACGAGCAAGCCGCCGTAGAACAACAGTAGGGTTCTCGATACTGTACAAATGATCCAATGGCAAGATTTGCCGAAAGGGCGCGTCTGCATCGAAAAATCAATCTGCTCCTCGACCTTTGCTCGAACGTCGTCGTACAGCGCTATGAACCGCCGTTCGCGTGACAAGTAGTAGCCGTCCAGGAACCAGAACAGGAGCAATACCACAAAGGAGATGTACAGGTAGCGCCGGTCGATCTGCTTAAACGTCAGCGCCAGGAGGCCGCCGGTCAACGTCACCGTCCAGCCCTTCAGCAGGAACGAATTGCCTGCCATGCGATTGATCGCAGCTTGAATGAACTCGAGATGTTTGATCTTTGCTTCCATCCCTTGCCTCTGCTGGTTCCGTTTCTTTCTGACTCTGGCAACCATCACGGGTGAGTGTTAGTCTTACCGGTGATGCGAAACTATGGTAGCTCCACGGAATTCGTGTGTCAAATTAATCCTTACGTGTGAAACAGGGAGGCATCTATGTCCCTTCTTCGCCTGAGCAACTTGCTGCGGGAACGAAGAGGCGGCCGCGGGGTACGGGACGTGGCGACCGAGATCGGCGTGAGCCCGGCAACGCTTTCACGGGTAGAGACCGGAAAGCTGCCTGATCTGCTTACCTTTCGAAAACTCTGCGCTTGGCTGAAGGTGGACCCGGCGGAAATCTTGGAAATGTCAGAAGAATCAGCCTCGGCTCCGATGGCTGCTGTGCATTTGCGGGCAGATGTACTCCTCACTCCTGAAGCGGCGAATGATCTCGCACAGCTGATTTTGATTGCACAACGGGAACTTGCGCGCAGATTGCGGGAGCAACGATCCGATGTTTCGTCGTGGTTTTAAGACTTCTTCTGAGGAAACCGCGCTGAAGATTCGGCGCAAGCTGGAGCTTGCGCCGCACGCCCCTGTCGATCCCGGAGCCATAGCGCGATTGTTGGCTATCCCGGTCCTCTTACTCAAGGAACTCAGCGAATTGCCGGACGAGATTCGCCTCCGTCTCATGCGAGATCACTCGGATGCCTGGTCTGCAATCACAGTTTCGGACGGAAACAAGCACCTCATCGTCCTCAACCCGACGCATGCGCCAACACGAACGAATAGCAGCCTAGCGCACGAAATCGCCCATGTGATCCTAAGCCATGAACCGTCGATGATGTTCGTTACACCGCAAAGTGGAGTATCGCTGCGCACCTACAACAAGGACCAGGAAGATGAAGCCAATTGGCTTGCCGGCTGCATACTCTTGCCGCGCGACGCCTTGGTACACATTCGGCACCGCGGACTCACCGATGACGAGATCACCGCAGAATATGGCGTGAGTCCGGCGATGTTTCGGTTCCGCATTAACGCCACCGGCGTTGATCTGCAGGCCCGCCGCGCCAAACAATATCAACGCTCACGACGTGCGTAACCTGAACGAGTCATAACCCCTTCCTGGGGCGTGAGATCGAGCAAATTCTTCCTCTTTCCGCCAGTATGCCTCCGCCTCTGTTTTGGCGACCATTGTTTGGACAGTCACTTTTCCGCCTTTGGCGATCTTCCTATCACGTCGTCGCCTAATTGGATTGAGCTTCGCGAACCGGTCTCACTTTGTCACCGTCCGGTCACTTCCGACAATGTCACCGTTCGCTCCCTTCACGCAATGTCACCGTTCGCTCTCTTTACATAATGTCACCGTTCGGTTACTATCGTGAAGTCATGTATGGAGGTTTTAGCGATGCGGATAAGAACAGCTACCGATTTAGGTGCCTTCATCCGGGAGCGCCGTACCAAGCTCGGAATGGATCAAAGCGCCCTCGCGGAGAAGGCCGGAACAAGCCGCAAGTGGGTTGTAGAAGTGGAACAGGGCAAGCCGCGTGCCGAAATCGGCCTAATTCTGCGCACCCTCAAGACTCTTGGCGTTTCCATCGCTATTACCGCCGATGGCACGCCTAAAGCGTCCACCACTGGCAAGCCCACGAATATAGACATCAACAACATTCTCGATTCATTGAAGAAACGCCCATGACAAATCAACTCATCGCCCTTTTAGATGGTCGAGAGGTCGGAACAGTCCATTACAAGAACGCCAGACTCTCGTTCACCTACAACGACACCTGGAGGAATGATCCAGGTGCGTATCCACTCTCGCTCTCTATGCCACTCGGCTCAGCGACTCATGGCCATGCACGAATCGAAGCATTCCTATGGGGATTACTACCTGATAATGACCGGGTTCTCCAGAATTGGGGTAGGCGCTTTCAGGTATCGCCCAAAAATGTCTTTCGCCTGATCGCTAATGTAGGCGAGGATTGCGCCGGAGCCGTTCAATTCATCCGCCCAGAACGATTGGAAAAGTTGCTCACAGAGCCTATGGCAAAGGAAACTGCATGGCTCACGGAAACCGATGTGGCCGAGCGGCTACGCACCTTGCGCGCTGACCATTCTGCGTGGCGCGAAGCGCGTGACACTGGCCAATTCAGCCTCGCAGGTGCGCAACCAAAAACCGCCCTCCTCTTCGAGCGCAAGCGCTGGGGAGTTCCATCCGGCCGCGTTCCAACCACTCATATCCTGAAACCTCCTACAGGAGAATGGGATGGCCACGCAGAAAATGAGCATTTCTCCCTGCGACTGGCGCGCGCTCTCGGTCTCATCGTTCCCAACTCCAGCGTCCTGCATTTCAAAGACGAGATCGCAATCGTGGTTGAGCGGTACGATCGCGCACGCGCCGGGACTAAATGGTCGCGTATTCATCAGGAGGATATGTGCCAGGCTCTCGGCCTTCACCCCACGCGCAAGTATGAAAGCGACGGTGGACCGGGAGTGCGGACAATCGTGGAACTGCTCAGGGATCAGTCCAGTAGCCCAGATCAGGACGTTCAAGCATTCCTGGATGCCATCGCGTTCAATTGGCTCATCGCGGGAACGGATGCCCACGCGAAAAACTATTCGCTACTTTTGGGTCAAAACGCTGTTGTGCGCCTCGCGCCGCTGTACGACTTAGCGAGCATACTTCCATATCGTCAGGTAGATCTCCGCAAAACGAAACTCGCTATGAAGATCGGCGGAGAATACCGCTTGCGGAACATCAGGTTACGTCACTGGCAAAGGCTCGCAACGGAGTTGCGCTTGGACGATGCCAAGCTCATCGACGAAATCAGAACGATGGCGCTGGCCATCCCCGACCAAGCAACTACCGTTCAAAAACAAATAGAAGAAGAGGGTCTGTCGCATGTGACGATCACGCGATTGAGTGAACGGATTAAGACAAGGGCAGCAGCCTGTCTGAGACTCCTGCAATGAAACCTGATCACATCATGGAACTTAGGACAAAACCCCTATGGCTTCGGTTGTGAACCCAGCTTCATCGTCCTTTAGGAGAGCGATCATATCGGCCACTTAATAAGGCGGCCTCCGTTCTTCAAATCTTCCTGATAAACCCTCAAGCGGATCGATTTCTGGATCAGGATTCGATGCCTGCCCAAAAAAAGTAGCCTCTGAAGGTTTAAGAGAAGGAAGGAGGCCCTTCCCTCTCTCCGGCCGCCGATGGTGCCGGCACCTTCCGCGACCCATTCCCTCGGGCCGTTCCCTCCCGCAACGCCCTCCCTGACGCGCGTAAAACCATTCGGAAGGTTCCGAAATTTCTTCTTTTATCAAGTGCCCCCGCTTCATGCGGCTTTATGGCAGAGCCGGTCGGAACCCGTCAAGGCTCTCCGCTGGCGCTGCGATGAACGGGCACAAAACGCCCGGCCTTGACCGAACCCGCCTCGCCTCTGCCCGCCGCGCAAGACATGAAGCGGGGGCACTCAACAAAAGAAATTTGGTTGAGAGCAACAGGCGAAAAGCCCTCCTTCAGAATCTCGCCCCACGCGGGCAGCACAGGAGAGCACACCATGTCTTATCTCAACAGCAACAACACTGCCACCACCGCCAGCAACGGCGCAACCACCAGCCGCAACGCCACGCCGCACAGAACAAATGCGGCGCAGCGCAACCGCAGCGATTCGCCCTATCAGGGGCGGACGGCGCAGAAAGACAATCCAACCCAACTCATCATCAAGCAGGCCGTGGATTTCCTCATCCAGCAGGTAGAAGCGGGCAAGAGCGAGACATTGACCGCGTATCTGTCTGCGATGGCGCGGTTCCACAATTACAGCTTTGGCAACATCGTCGCCATTGCGCGGCAGAGAGCAGTGACATAGTGCTACACCTCGCTGGAGTCAATAAACATGCGGGTTTGCGCGTCGCTGGATACGCACGATGGAGCGCGTCGGCCTGTGTGAACCAAACGAACGGCTCTGTGGACAGCAGGA
>DATAWK010000057.1:0-1661 GCA_036267255.1 Acidobacteriaceae bacterium
GAGCCTGTGTGAAAACCCGATCCTGTTGAAACTTCTACGCCTGGGCTGCGTCTTAAACAAGCATGAAACATCGCACCGGTCTGGACCGCTCCCAAACGCTCCTCTTTCCTGAATCGCTTGAGGAATATGTCGCGCCGGAAAATCCGGTGCGCTTCCTGGATGCCTTCGTTGGCTCGCTGGATTTAGCGTTGCTATCCTTTATGAAAGCGCAGTGCGCCGAAACGGGCCGTCCGCCGTACGCGCCGGGGGCGCTGCTCAAGTTGTATCTCTATGGCTATCTGCATCGGATTCGCTCCTCGCGGTTGCTGGAAGCGGAATGTCACCGGAACGTGGAAGTCATCTGGCTGCTCGGGAAATTAACTCCCGATTTCAAAACCATCGCCGATTTTCGCAAGGACAACTTGAAGCCGCTGCGGGCGGTGTGCCGGCAGTTCACCCTCTTATGCCGCAAGCTGGAGTTGTTCGGCGGGGAGTTGCTGGCCATTGACGGCAGCAAATTCAAGGCGGTCAATGCCCGGGATAAAAACTTCAATGAGAACAAACTCAAGGAACTCATCGCCGCCGCCGACGCGCGATTGGCGGAGTATTTGAAAGAACTGGACGCTGCGGATAGGGAGGAAGCGGGTAGGAAGGGAGTAAGCAAGGCGGAGTTGGCCGAGAAAATCGCGGCGTTGCAGGACAGGAAAGATTGGCACGAGGAGTTGCTGGCGCAGTTGGATGAAGAGCAAAAGCAAATCTCGGTGACGGATCCGGACACGCGCCGGATGCCCACGGCGCAAGGCAATCAGGTTGGTTACAATGCGCAGTTGGCGGTGGACGCCAAACATAAACTGATTGCGGCCGCTGACGTAACCAACGACGTGACGGATTTGAATCAATTGGCCGACATGGCGCTGGAGGCCAAGGCGAACCTGGAGTTGAAACGAACCGAAGTGGTGGCTGATGCGGGATATTACAACGCGAGTGAAGTGAGCCGTTGCGTGGAGCAAAACATTCAACCGCTGATCCCCAAAGCCGACACCAGCGCCAACACGAAGCTGGGGCTGTATGGCAAAAGCAAATTTAAGTTTGACGCGCAGAAAGACCTTTACATATGTCCGGCGGGCGGAGTGTTGAGTTATCGGTTCAGCACACATGAGTTGGGACGCGAATTGAGATACTACCGTGCCACAGGCTGCAAAGACTGCGCGTTAAAAAAGCAATGCACCCGGAACAAAGCCAACCGGACGATCACGCGGGAAGCCAACGAGCATTTGATGGAAGCGATGGCCGGGCGGATGCAACGCGAGCGGTGGAAATTTAAATTGAGGAAGCAACTGGCCGAACATCCCTTCGGGACCATCAAGCGAAGTTTCGGCTATACGCACTTTTTGTTGAAAGGATTGGAGAAAGTGCGGGTGGAATGGAGTTTGATCACGTTGGTTTACAATCTCAAGCGCGTGTTAAACCTGGTGAACTTTGAAAAGTTGATGGCAGCGGTCGGATAAAAGGCAGGCGGTGGCCTCTTGGCCGCGGAAAACTCAAGGATGGGTTCTGAGCGGAGCGGTAACACACCGGGAGAGGAACCTTCAAACGGAAGAAGAATACTTTCGCACCGCAAAACGTTTTTCCAATGGGATGCTTCAACCCTCAATCCCGCCCGGAGTTTTCACACAGGCTCG
>DATAWK010000058.1:0-2642 GCA_036267255.1 Acidobacteriaceae bacterium
TTCGAACCCCCAACCAAGGGATTATGAGTCCCATTTTTGCACATTTTGCACAGGAATGCACTCGGGCGCATTCACATGCATAAGTCATTTTATTGCAGCGCCTTAAGAGGAATATTGCCTGCGCATGGGGCTGCATGGAAACGCATAGAAATCGGGGAGAAAGTATCCCCAAAAGTATCACCAGAACTACAGGGGATTTGCACGTGAAACCCCGGCACTATGCGAGTTGCTAAACTGCCGCTGCGAGTTTTCGCGCTGGGCGTCCCGCGCTTCCCGTGGCCCGGACGCTCACACGCGGCCTCGGCCCTCGATGGGCCGTACTGCGATGCTCGTCTGCAAATGCAGCCGGTCGGCATAGCGTAACAGCTTCTCGATGCTCACCTGGGAGATTCGACCCTTGAGCAGGCTGCTCACTGACGGCTGGTACTCGTCCAGAATGTCTACAAGCTGCGCCTGTGTGTAGCCCTTGGCCCGCACATGCTCAAGGAGCGCGGACAAAATCTCCGCCTTGATTTTCAGCGCGCTGGCTTCCGACGCGGAGAAGCCCAGGGCGTCGAAGATGTTCCCCTTGACGATATGGGTCGGCTTATTTCCCGCTGCGCTTTTCATGTGCTCTCTGCTCCTGCAATCGTTGCCTGACCAGCTTGAGGCGCTGCCTGGCAACCTCAATGTCTCTCCGGTCAGTCTTGCGGCTCTCCTTCTCAAAGCAGTGCAACACCTAAATCGTGTTCCCCACCTTCGACAGGTAGATAGCCCGGTACCACGCGCGTTCATCGGCCTCTTTCAGTTCAGTTCGTAGACACCGGAACCAATGGAACTCATGCTGCGCGTTTGCGAGGTCGGCTCCCTGCCGATTTGAAGCTGCCGCAGCGAGAATCCGAGCGTCCGTCTGACCTCATCGGGAAAGCCCGACAGCACCTCCAGCGAGTCCCCTTCAAAGTGGAGTCGGGGTCTGGCGGGGCTTCTTCTCTGGCTTCCATCACACCGATGGTAGCTCAATTGACGCAAGTATACAAGATTTACTATATTCTCTTCAGTGCTGAAGGAGGCCGGCAAGGGATTTGCGGCGGCCTTCACAGGCTACGGCAGGGCAGCTACGCGGTCACAGGTCATTTCAGCCAGGGGGCAGACCGCCGACCGGGCGCTGATCCACGTCGATACCGAGCTGGAGGCCAAAGACCTGCTCAACAACCGCATGGCCTACGTTGCCGTGTCATAGGTTCAGCCGATGCCGTAGGCAGCGACGTTCTTGGGACGCTGACGCTGGCACGGAACCACGCGCCGCCCACGGCTACGAAGCTGCCGCGCACGGCTATATATTACTGCCGCATCTTTTCCCAAAAGTGTGCCGGACGTGCAAACACTACTAGATGGCCTGGCGCGGCTTTCTCTGATACTGAGCTGCAATTGTTCGGAGTGCTCAGGCCAGAGATCAGGATGTCCCTTACCGGAAAACTTTTGCTGTTGGGTTCGCTTTGGCAGAGAACATGCCAGTCCATCCAGACTTGGAGCCACTCAGTTCCAGTTGCAAGCGTCAGAGCAGCCAACCCATCCTTATCGGTCGTAAGCTCGTACTGGCTTTTGTGCTGCTTCACAGCCTCCGGGGAGTCGCCGCCGAACACAAGCATATGTTGGTTCGCAATCGGCTTGCCATTTCGTCCGTCCACAGCCTGCACAACGATTTGCTTGTCTTGTCCCATCGCAGCCGTTCCTATTCCGATTAAACCCAGCAAAAGGAACAGACCTTTTTTTCTGAATGCCATCGCGTTATCCCTCCTCATCGAGCCCCGCCGCAAGGCTTTCGGTGAGCGCCCTTATCTCGCACATCCACCCACCAATGGGTCAGTGCACCGGCTGGAGTGTGCCAGGTCGAGTACGCCGTGTCCATGTGGGTTGTGAAGGTAAACGCGCCATTTGCCCCGGTCCCATAAGTTGACGGATCGGCTCCGCCGGGTGCCGGTACATGCAGGCTGTGCCCTATGCCGTGCCCTCCCAGCGTCGTACTCGATCACAATCAGTTCTTGAACAACTCCCACCACGTTGCCGGCCTGACAAAATATGATAATCGGCCACGGAGAGGCTCGGAATGCAAAGTGCCACACTCGTTCTTCGTCAGCAATCCATGCTTGAGCACGTCTTCGACTGAATAATTGCGGGCGGGAACTCCTATAGGCTGCTCTCCGCAAGGAACAAAGCCCACTGCACTTACCTGGAACGTCGTTGCTCCACCAGCATCGAACTGAATAACCCCTTGACTGTCCGTACGTAAGTCAAGAATCTCGCGGCCTTTCCCATTGTCGAAATGCACCCATACCCTCACTCCTTTCTTAACTACTCTTCCACTTCTCCCACTAATGAATTGCACGCTTACCAGTTGTGCTGTTGCGTAGGCACTAAGTGCGGTCGCCAATACAGCGATCACCGCCATATTCAATAATGCGCACAGTGCTCGCATTGAGAACGCGGATATCTTCACTCTTTCCTCCTACCTATGGGCAAGGATTCCTAGAGCCTGTTATTAACCTGCAGCGAGGATTCTGAACAGAGTGGCAAGCATGAGGCAGGCGCAGGCAAGGAAGTGAAAAGCGCCGAGGGTGGTTGCCAGCCGTTCGTAATCGCGGGCCAGCCGCCGGAATCGGGCA